>JAFTUC010000036.1 GCA_017466445.1 Clostridia bacterium | reverse complement strand
TTATTCCCAAACCTGTTCGATAGGCGAGGCGATGCGCCATTATAAAGGCTTTCAGCTTCCCGGTATAGATATGCTGTGCCATTGGAGATATCTTAATACTGCAAAACAGGCGCAAAGTGTGGCTCATCAATATGGCAAAGAGGGCGTTATGAGCGAGCTTTACGGTGTTACAAACTGGGATTTTGACTTCCATGGTCATAAGCTGCTTGGCGACTGGCAAGCGGCTTTGGGTGTTACACACCGTGTACCTCACCTCTACTGGGTTTCTATGGGTGGGGAAGCAAAACGAGATTATCCTGCATCGATTGGTCATCAATCGCCTTGGTATAAGGAGTACAAGCATATAGAGGACCATTTTGCGCGTTTAGGCACAGTTATGACGCGTGGCAAAGCCAATGTTAAGGTTGCTGTTGTACATCCCATCGAATCGTATTGGCTGAATTTCGGCCCTGCTGACCAAACTGGCGAATATCGCTCTGCCATTGGCGATAGGTTTAACGAATTTACAAATTGGATGCTATTTGGTTTCCAGGATTTCGATTTTGTTTGCGAATCGCTTTTGCCCGAGCAGTATAAGGAAACAGAAAGCGGTTTTGCTGTTGGTGAAATGAGATATGATACTGTAATCGTGCCCTACCTTGAAACAATACGTTCTACAACGCTCGAAGCGCTGAAAAAATTCCGTGCGCACGGCGGCAAGGTTATTTTCATGGGAGAAGTACCTAAATTTGTAGATGCTGCAGTTTCTGATAAAGCAAAGATTTTTGCCGAAGAATGCGAAAAGATATCTTGGTCGCAGACAGCTGTTCTCGGAGCTTTGGAAAGCAAGCGTTTTGTAGATATACGAAAGCAAGATGGCTATCGCGCCGAAAATATGATACATCAGCTTCGTGATGACGGTAACGTTAAGCATCTTTTTGTGAGCCACGTTCACTCAGAGGATTATGATACCGCCCCCGTTACTGCTAACACGGTAATTCTAAAGGGCGAATGGACTGTAAGCGAATACGATACGATGAAAGGCGAAAAACGCCGCCTTGCAGTTAAATATAATGGCGGAAATACTGAATTTACTTGGGTTTGCGCTGTAAACGATTCGCTTTTGCTGGAGCTTTCTTCCGGAAAAGATACAGAAGAAGGCGGTTTTGTTTATAAATATAAAGAATATATCAAAGCCGAATATCCCGTGCACAAAGCGGAATATAGATTGGAAGAGCCCAATGTTCTTCTTTTGGACCGTGCAAAATATTCTCTTAACGGCGAAGCGTTCAGCGAGCCGATGGACGTGCTGAAAATAGATGAAGCGCTCCATTTCAAGCTCACAGGAAAGCCATATACCAGACGTGGAAGAATGCAGCCGTGGCAAGTGCCGCTTGATAAAAACCCGAAAGACGTTGTAACGCTTGTTTTCGATTTTGATTCCGAAACAGAGTACTATGGCGCGCGCCTTGCGCTTGAATACCCAGAATTTTCCACGGTTACTTTTAACGGCGAGGCTGTGCCGATGAATATAAACGGCCACTACGTTGACGATGCCATTGTAACGATTCCTTTGCCTAAGATAAGAAAAGGCGAAAACACGCTCGAAATACGCTTGCGTTACAGCAACGCGGATTCTGTGGAAGCATACTATATTCTCGGCGATTTCGGCGTGGAAACACATGGATATTACGCTACGGTAACAAATTTGCCCGAAAAAATATATTTCGAAAGCCTTACAGGTCAGAAAATGAGTTTCTACGGCGGCAACGTCCACTACAGCTTCAAAATAAACGGAGGCGGAAAGAAAACGATAGAAATTTCAAAATACCGCGGCGCTGTTATAAAAGTATTTGTAGACGGCGAAGAAAAGGGATACGTAGATTTTCCGCCGCACAGACTTTCGCTCGGCGAGCTTGCGGATGGTGAGCATACGGTAGAGCTTGTGCTTTACGGTAACAGAATGAACACATTTGGTCAGCTCCATAAGGTAGACGAGCACCTCGAATGGCTCGGCCCGGACTCTTGGCGCACGAAAGGCAGACTGTGGACGGATGAATACCAGCTTACCCGATTTGGCATTTTAACAGCACCGAGAATTTTGACAGAGGAATGATATGAAAGAAGAAAGAATTCTTTGCTGGGATAAAAAAATTATAGAAAAAAGCGATGGTATATGTGTTCTTGCACACAAGCCCGAAAAAAAAGAAATCGCACTTATTTGCGACAGTGAATGGGAAGGCTCCCACAACGGTTACGGCAGCGTGGTTAAGGTAGGGGAAACATACCGTATATATTACCGTGCCTGTGCTATGCGCCAGAAGACCGATGGCAGTACTCAGCATGCAAGGGGTGTTATTTGCGTTGCGGAAAGCCGCGACGGCGGCAAAACGTACCTTAAGCCCAATATAGGTAAATACGAATATAACGGCACAAAAAACAATAATATCGTGTTTGACAGGGAAAAGGAAATAGATAATTTTTCTGTGTTCTATGATACCAATCCCGAGTGCCCCGAAAATGAACGATTCAAAGCGCTTTCAGAAATAAATTTTGGAAGTGCGAACGGCGGCACGAAGCTTATTTACTATGCAAGCGCAGACGGCTATGATTTTCGCGAAATGCGTTACCTCGGCGTTGACGGAACATTTGATTCGTACAACGTAACCTTTTGGGACGAGGAAACAGAGCAGTATTTTCTATACTACCGAGCATTTCACAGTAAAGATGGCGAAGACAAGCTTTCTTGGCGTGGCATAAAAAAAGATGATATACGCGATATTCGCGTGGCGACGAGCAAAGATTTTGTTAACTGGGACATTCACGGGCGCATAGCGTTTGAGGAGGGGCAAGAAGATTACCCTCTTTATACCAACCAAATAACGAAATATCCGCGCGCCAAAAACACATTTATAGGCTTTCCCGTGCGCTATTTTGACAGATGCGAGGAAAGAGAAAATTTCGGTTTTATGCCCCTTGCGGACAGACGAGCGAAAATTACGGAATTTTTCGGTCGAGAGGGAACAGCGCTTACCGACTGCGTGGTTATGACATCTCGGGATGGTTTTACGTTTGACCGCCGCGACGAAGCTTTTATGACACCGGGCGTGGAAAACCGCAACAACTGGTGGTACGGAAACTGCTACACCGTATACGGGCTTTTGGAAACCGAGGCGCAGGAAGAAGGCGCACCGCGCGAAATTTCCTTTTATATGGGGGAAAATTACCGCATAAAGAATGTGAATTTCCGCAGATATACGTTGCGTCTGGATGGCTTTTTCTCTTGGTTTGCGCCGTATAAGGGTGGAGAGGTTCTTACAAAGCCGCTGACTATGATGGAAAGCAATATGTTTATAAACTTTGCTACATCTGCGGCGGGCGGCGTAAAAATATACGTTCTGGATGAGGCCGGAAATACGCTCGACGGCTACGAAAGCTACACTATGTTTGGCGACAGCACAGAGCGCCCTGTGGAGTTTGCAAAACCGCTTTCTGCGCTTAAAGGGAAAAAAATACGTCTAAAAATACAAATGAAGGATGCACATCTATTTTCCTTTGTATTCAAATGAAAAAGAAAGAGTGATATGTCATATGGCATATCACTCGCTTTTCATGGCGGCATTTTTAATTCAGCAATGCTACCCCTAAATTGAGGTATGAGGCAAAGCTTACCCACAAAAGATAGGGTATAAGCAAATATCCTGCCGTTTTGGAAAGGCGCGAAAAGAGCACAAGTGTCGCTATTATCAAAAGCCACAAAACTATTATCCAACCGAATGAAAAGAAATAAAGCTTAAGGTTGAAAAAGAAATATGACAAGAAGAAATTGACAATAAGCTGTACGGCGTATAGAGTTATGGCGCTGTTAATATGCTTTTGCAAGCCTTCCGAGGTTATTACAAGATAAGAGGCTATACCCATAAGTGTATAAAGTATAGACCACACCACCGGAAATAGCCAGCCGGGCGGCGAAAGCGGAGGCTGCTTGAGAGCGGCAAAATCTTTCATAGCCCCCATGGTGGCAAAAGCCGAAATTCCGCCCACAAGAAGCGGTATTGCTATACAAACAATTAAAGGTTTCCATCTGATTTTCATAGTTATACCATCCGCAAAAAATTTTATGATATATTATTATTCATATTATGTGAAAAATATCACAAAATATCCCTCTTATTTTATACTTGAAAAATATAGTGCAATTTGGTATTATATAATTAAAGAATAATTTATCGAAAGAGGTAGATTTTATGATAGTAACAAAAGAAATAGGCACGGCTTTGCCGAAAACTTCTATGTCTTCTCCCGTTTATGTAAATATAAAAAGAGAACCCTTTAAAATTTACGGTGTAAAGGAATGTTTTCGCCGTATACCGAAAGAAGTTGCGGAAAACTGTGGCGAAGGCGTACAAAGACTTTATGAAAATACTACGGGCGTACGCGTGCGTTTCCGCACCAATTCCGATTACATCGTTGTTCACGCAGATATAAAATCTGCCGATATTCCCGCAAGCAAGGCACTTATTGCCTCTAAAGATTTCGATATGTACATAGTAAGAAGAGGAAAACCGTATTTTACAACGATTTTTTCATCTTCTGTGCCCGAAGATTGGAATATTACGGAATCACGTGTAAGATTTGATAAAATTATGAAAGATATTGTGCTTAATTTTCCGCTTACGACAAACCTCGAAAATGTGTACATAGGCGTGCGTGAGGGAAGCGAGCTTTTGCCCGGAAGCGAATATAAGCATAAAAAGCCTGTGGTGTTCTACGGTTCTTCCATAGTTCATGGCGAGGGTGCTATGCGCCCCGGCAACACTTACCCCGCTATAATCTCACGCAAGCTTGATACAGATTTTATAAACCTCGGTTTTCGCGGGGCAGCTCTTGCGGAACCTGCTATGATGGAATATATATCAAGCCTCGATATGAGCGTCTTTGTATACGATTATGACCATAACGCGCCCACACTGGAGCATCTCGCAAACACACACTATGCAGGATATGAAATTTTCCGTTCAAAACATCCTAAAACACCCGTTATTTTTGCTTCTCGTGTGGATTACTATTGCGGAAATGTTGAGTATAATGAAAAAGCTCGCAATATTGTGCGCGAAAGCTATTTCCGCGCGCTTGCCTCGGGCGACAGAAACGTATATTTTGTAGACGGCAAGAAAATTTACCCCGATGATAAACGCGATGAATGCACGGCAGATGGATGCCACCCCAATGATATGGGGTACAGCTATATGGCGGATGTATTCGGCGATATTATAAAGAATTTGATTGAAAAATAATATAGAAGGAGAAATATTATGATAGTTACAAGAGAAAAAGGAACGCTGTTATCCGATACTACAATGGAAGCTCCCGTATATATAAACGTAAGGCAAGAGCCTTTTTCGCTCCACGGTTTTTCTTCGCCTTTCCGCCGTGTCCCCGAAGACGTGGCAGAAGCCACGAGTGAAACGGTGGCAAGGCTTTCAAAAGCAACGGCTGGCGGCAGAGTGCGTTTCCGCACTACATCGGATTTTATTGTGGTACACGCTGAAATTACCGAACCCGGTGGCGGGGCAACCAGCTCCTTCGTGGCTACAAGTTCATTTGATATTTTTATGAAGGAAAATGGAAAATATAAATTCCGTGGTGTATTTATACCATCTCAGGGCGAAGGCAAAAGCTATATTGAAAGCCGCTTGAGATACGGCGACAAAAACATGAAAGATATAATGCTCGATTTCCCACTCTCGGCAAATATAAGCGAGCTGTATATAGGCTTGCGCGAGGGAAGCGAGCTTTTACCTGCTACTCCTTATAAATATACAAAGCCAATTGTTTTCTATGGTTCTTCTATTGTTCACGGTTGCGGGTTACGCCCGTGTTCCCCCTATTCTTCCGTTATTTCGCGCAGATTTGATACGGATTTTGTGAACCTCGGCTTTGGCGGCGGCGCAAAAGCAGAGCCTGCGCTTATGGAATATATAGCTTCGCTCAAAATGAGTATGCTTGTATATGACTACGACCATAATGCACCTACACCGGAATATCTTGAAGAAACGCACTATGCAGGGTATAAAATTTTCCGCGAAAAACAACCCAAAACCCCCGTTGTTTTTGCATCCAAGCCGGATTACCATTCAAATATGTATACGCTCGGCCCCGTTGACCTTAAAGAGAACGAGCGCCGCAGACAAATTATTTTTGAATCGTATTGCAAAGCTCTTGCAGAGGGCGACAGAAACGTGTATTTTGTGGACGGAAGTAAAATGTTCCCCGAATATTGCCGCGAGGATTGTACTATTGACGGTTGCCACCCCAACGATCTGGGATATCATTTTATGGCGAATGCCTTTGGCGAGATTATAGGCGAACTTTTGGGAAAGAAATAAAAAAGCAAAAAAAGACCGTGATTTAGGAGCGTTCTCATAAGGATGTTTACAAAATTGTAGGGAACGGCGTCCTCGACGGTCCGCGACACATCATTTTCGGCAGAGAGATTGCTTTCTCTGCCGATTTGTGTTATAATGGGAGTAGCAAAAAAGCCTTCCTCCGGGAGGAAGGTGGCACGCGGAGCGTGACGGAAGGAGCCTGCGTTACTCTGAGTTTAGATTAAACTTTATTATAACGCACTCTCCCTCACCCGACTTCGTCGGGAGCTCCCTCCCGGAGGGAGCCTTGGGTTACGCACAACAATAGGGGTATGGACTTAGCCCTATGCCATTGTAATACAAAGGCGAAACCGGCGATAAAATGTAACAAGGATTGGAACATATAAGATTTAATAACAGAAAGGAGAAATACAAGTGGTAATAATTCAATTTCATTATAACGAAAGAATTATCAGCGGCATTTTGTTAGGTAAATACCAACGTCCGCACGACGAAGTATATTCTGTAAATAAAAGGTTTTTATGGAAAACTAAAACTGTCTATAAACATAAAACATTGAATACTCCTTTATATTTGATCTTTATTCCTTGGAGACATCAAGAAAAAGAACTTATAGAAGTAGATGAAAAATATATCATTAATCCCGAAACCATTCAAATGGACGAAACATGGATTAATGTTGATAAATTTACAAGTGAAAGAACCGAGTCGGTTGAGAACCATACCTGGAATGAAAGTCTTGAAGTTAATAAATTTATTGGTTACAAGTTTATTTATGAGAATAATGATTTTTTGATAAATGTGTGCTTGAATGATTGGTGGGAACCTCTCACAATTATTTATCAGAATATACCTCAATTATTGAATATGGATCTGGATAATAAAGAAGATTGATATTCAAATGATTAACCCCGGCAGACCTTGAGAATCTGTCGGGGTTATCTCTTTGCTTTCTGCGGTTAAATTTTTGTTATCCGTAGGGGCTTTCTTTGAACGCCCGCGGGCGAACACAGGTCTCCCCTACCGTGCATCAGGTTAACTTCCTTATGCGAAGTAGCCTTTATCGGAGTCTTTTACTTTTTAATTTAAAAATTCGGTTTCTACGGGATATTCGGTGCTATCTGCAAACTGCCACCAATTATCGCCGAGCTCGAATCCCGCGCCGCTCATAAGAAGCTCGAGAAGCGCAATATTTCCTTCCGCCACCTCGGTCGTATCCGAATATTCTCTATCTGCCCTTTCGGTAGAGTCACCGAAATCGGAGGGCATCTCGGTATCGGATCCGTCTGTCTTTACAAGGGATATACTTACCGCGCTTCCGCACGACTCTGCCCCGTACGCGCCGTCGGTTATATCGAGTGCCGCCCAGATAGCGTCCTGGCAGGAGGTCGGTCTATAAGCATCCCAGATGACCAGCTTAAGGTCATAGAAGGCAAGCTGATCGGCTACCTCGGCAAGCTTTTTGAGCGTTCCGTATCTGAGATACGCATCGCTGAAGCCATAGATCGCTTTTCCGAGCCCGTTATTCTCGGTAGAATATCTCAGATCGACTACGGCATCGCTTATATAATCGGAGATCTTGAC
The DNA here is from genome assembly GCA_017466445.1 of Clostridia bacterium. Classification (GTDB taxonomy): domain Bacteria; phylum Bacillota; class Clostridia; order Oscillospirales; family CAG-272; genus SIG672. The sequence continues at coordinate 12,218 of JAFTUC010000036.1, read as the reverse complement.
AAATGCGCTATCAGAAAGCTCCTGCGGATACGGATCGTTTGAGGGATCGTAGGTAAGGCTATCCTTAAGTGATGAATATTTCGCCATTATTCCCTTTTCAAGTGCGGCATACTCCTTCTTCTTCTCGATTATCGTCTGCTCAAGCTCCTCGGATTCCTTAAGAAGTGCTTCTATTTCGGAATTATACTGTGCGACAAGCTCCTCGTCGGGTATCTCCTTCTCGTTTTCGGCGGCAAGCGCATTACGAAGCTCGGTAAGCTCGCCGGCTATTGCCTCAATTCTTTCAAGACCCGCTTTTATTTCTGCGAGCAGCTCTCCGTCGCGAAGTGCGTGGATATCGTTTTTATACTGCTCATCGAGTCCGTCGGTGCTATCGAGCACTATTATCGTAGCCGATGCTCTTATGAGCTTATTATTTGCGCTGACGACGGTTACGGTAATCGTGCATTCACCCTTTACGTGTGCGGTGATAATTCCCGTTTCCTTATCGTAGGAGGCGACATACTTATCATTGGAGACAAGGCTATACAAGGTCGCATCCTCCTCAGACGCCTCGGGAAAATATCTTATTCCGACGGTAAGAGTTCCGTTTGGCTTCATATAGTAGACGGGAGAGTCAAATTCGACCTTTTCAACGTTGAATATCTCCTTAGTCACCTCAACGTCAAAGGAAGCGGAGATCCCGTTGGGAAGTCCGAGGGTTACCGTCGCGGTACCTCTTGCTACCGTAGTAATGGTTCCGTCGGGCGCCACCTTGATCACGCTCGGATCGCTCGACGTCCAAACGAGCAGAGGAAGCTCGTCGGCATCTATTGGCGTGATAATAGGCTCTATCTTGGTCTCAGAACCGTACGGCAGAGATACCTTCGGATATTTTCCGGTATTCTTATCGGGTGTTCCGGGGAATTTTATCGAGGAAAGAGGATTCGTTATGACGACGACACAGCTATCGGTATAGCCTCCGTCCTCGGAGACCGCGGTAAGCGTGACCGTTCCGTTTGCCACTGCCATAAGTTTGCCTGCCTCGGTCACCTTCAAAATGCTTTCATCGGACGAGGTCCATATAAGATTTTTATTGTTCGCGTCAGACGGGAAGAAATTTATATCGGGCTTCACCTCGAAATTCTTTTTACCCGAGATCTCTCTGTCCACAAATTCAAATCTTTCAAGAGCCGATATTACGGTAACGTTGACGCTTGCGGAAAGTCCGTTCGTGGTCGAGACCGTGATAGTGGAGCTTCCGCAAGCAAGTGCGGTTATAACTCCGCCCGAGTTTACTATAACGACTCTTTCATCGGACGATTTCCAGTGCGGTCTGCTCGTAGCGTCCGACGGGTACATTTCAAATCCGAGCGACATTGAAAGTCCCTTATTTACCGTAATATTTTCAAATGCGAGGCTTATGGACTCGGCATATTTACCGACGTTTACGCTGCATATCGCGGTAAATCCGCCCGGTACTGCCTCTACCATTATACTTGTGCTTCCGAGCGACTTTGCGGTAACCAGTCCGTTACTGTCAACGCTTGCGACCGAGGGAACGCTTGACATCCACGTATAGCTTGCGCCGACAAATTCCGAAGGGATCGGAAGTGCCTCAAGCTTAACGCTGTCTCCTATTTCGAGATCATATTCCTCGTAAGATATACCTACTCCCGAAAGTCTGAGAGTGACGTTGACCGTACAGGATGCGCTATACTTTCCGTCGATCGTAGTAGCGCTCACAACCGTGCTTCCCTCCTTGACGCCGGTAAGAAGTCCGGACGCGCTCACGGTGGCTACAGACTCATCCTCGATCTTCCATATGACGTTTGAGGTCACCATTCCGGTAGAGAGATTTATTGCCTTTACTCCAAGTGTCTTTCCGACGTCGATCTCGATATCGCCCTCGGAATCGATCCTGATTCCCTCTTCTCCGACGGTATTGCCAATTTGGTTATCATCATTACTGTCGGTTCCGTTATTTTTTTCATCTTTATTTTTATTTCCGCCTGCGCAAGATACAAAGACTGCGAGCAAAAGAAGCAGTGCGGCGGCTATCAAAATTATCCTTTTTAGCTTCATACGTCATCTCCGAAAGAATATATATTTTTAAGATATCCCGATCATATTTATCTACACATTTACATTATATCAGAAAATACGTTTTTTTCAATTGTTATTTAATACAAAAAAGGCACAAAATATAAAATTTTTTGTTAATTGACCTATACAAAATATTAAAACTTTCATTTTTTGTAATTTAAAGTTAAAATATCCTTGATATTTTGATTTTTATGTGTTATATTTAAATTTGGATATGTGTACTCAAAAGCACATCTGCCTGAAAGGAAAAATCATGTACGAAAATACCGAAGGCACAAGCCTCACACTAAAACTTATAGATTTTATAGACCGCTCACCCACGGTCTTTCACGCTTTGGAGAACGTTTCGGCGATACTGTCCGCCGCGGGATTCACACCTCTTGATCCCTCAAAGCGTTTTTCCCTCGTTCCCGGAGAAAAATATTACGTTGAAAGAGGCGGAAGCGCTCTTATCGCGTTCAAAATTCCGCACGATATATCCGACCCTTCATTTTCTATCGCCGCAGTTCACGGAGACTCTCCCGCACTCAAGCTGAAGCCCTCCTGCGAGACCGACGCGTTTGGAAAATACACAAGGCTCTCGGTCGAGAAATACGGCGGCATGATCCTTCAGAGCTTTTTCGACCGTCCGCTCTCGATAGCGGGACGCATATCCTTTTTTAAAGACGGATGCATACAGTCTAAAAACGTAGCTCTCGATCGCGATCTTCTAATAATACCGAGCGTGCCTCCGCACCTCGGATCGATCAAGGAGCCCTCGCTCAGCGTCGATATGCTTCCTTTATTTTCGCAAAATGATTCGGACATCACGCTTAGTTCTCTGCTTGCAAAGGCATCGGGAATATGCAAGGAGGACATTATATCAAGCGATCTCTTTGTCTGCAACCGTCAAAAAGGCGCTATTATAGGCTCCGACGGTGAATTTTTCTGCGCCCCGAGGATCGACGATCTTCAGTGCGCATATTCCATACTCGAGGGACTTATCGAGTCCTCGGATTCGGACGCATTTTCGGTCTTCGCGCTTTACGACAACGAGGAAACGGGCAGCTCGTCCCGTCAGGGTGCCGCCTCCTCCTTCCTCAGCGACACGCTTCGCCGTGCTCTTTTATCACTCGGAAAGGACGAGGAGGATTATCTGATCGCACTCGAGTCCTCTTTTATGATCTCTGCCGACAATGCGCACGCAAAGCATCCAAATCATCCCGAGCTTTTCGATCAGCAGAATGTCCCTGTGCTCAACGGCGGTATCGTTATAAAGACAAACGCATCGCAAAAATATACAACAGATGCAGTTTCCGCTTCGCTTACGGAGATGCTTTGCAAAAGAGCGGAGGTTCCATTCCAGAGCTACGCAAACCGTGCCGATCTTGCGGGCGGATCGACTCTTGGCAACATTCTCGTACGCCAGCTTCCGGTATGCTCCGCAGACATAGGGCTCTCTCAGCTTGCGATGCACTCCTGTCTTGAGACCGCGGGCACCTATGATCCACTCTTCATGATGAAGCTTTCAAAGCTCTTTTTCGAGACCAAATTTTCGCTTTCAAACGGCAAAAGCTACAAAATGAGCAACAATTAAGTGCTTTAAGGAGATTTTTAAATGAGTTTTTCCGAAAAGATCGCCTCTGTTTCCGATTCGCTTATCGGAAGAGACTGCTCCGCTATAATCCTTGCGGGAGGAAGCGGCTCGCGCTTTTCAGACAAGTGCGACACGCCAAAGCAGTTATCAAAAATATGCGGCATACCGATGATACTCTATTCTGTAAAGGCTTTTTCCAGGTGCAGATCGGTACGTGAGATAATAATCGTTTCCCGAGAGCAGGACATCGGACACATAAAGGAGCTTGTCGATACTGTAGATCTCAAAGTTCCCGTAAAAATCGTAAAGGGCGGAGAAAACAGGCAAGAGTCCGCTCTGAACGGCTTTGAGGCGACCTCGGACAAGGCATCTCTTATCGCGATCCACGATGCCGCACGTCCTCTTATAGTAAAGGAGGACATTGAGCGCATCATAAGAAAAGCGGCGCGGTTCGGCGGTGCAATTGCCGCAACTGCTGCTGTGGATACCCCCAAAATAGTATCAGGTAAGGGAAGGATAAGCGAAAAAGCACCTGACAGAGCAGCTCTATGGATGGCGCAGACTCCTCAGATATTCAAAAGAGATATTTATATGACCGCCGCGTACTATGCGCGTGAGCAGAAATTTATCGCAACCGACGATGCTTCCCTTCTCGAATTTGCCGGTCTCGAGGTCTATGCGGTACAGACACGTGAACCAAACTTCAAGGTGACATTTGAAAGCGATCTGCTACTTGCGGAGGCGATCATAAATTCCAGAAAAAAGAAAGAGGACGTAAAATGAACATACGCATAGGTCACGGATACGATCTCCACAGACTCGTCGAGGGTCGAAAATTGATACTCGGAGGTGTGGACATACCTTACGAAAAGGGTCTGCTCGGTCATTCGGACGCGGACGTCGCAGTTCACGCGCTTATGGATTCGATGCTCGGCGCGCTTGCGCTCGGAGACATCGGAAAGCATTTCCCCGACAAGGACCCGAAATATGCGGGAATAAGCAGTATTCTCCTGCTTGAAAAGGTGACCGCTTTAATAAACGAAAAGGGATTTTTCCTTTCAAACGCAGACATAACCGTAATCGCTCAGCGCCCCAAGCTCCTTCCATTTATAAATGAAATGCGTGAAAGGATAGCTTCGTCTATCGGATGCGACCTTTCTGACATAAGCATAAAGGCGACCACCGAGGAGGGGCTCGGATTCACGGGAAGCGGAGACGCCATCTCGGCACACGCCGTCTGTATCTTATGTAAAAAATAAGACCCCCTTGAGCGCACGGCTCAAAGGAGGTCCTTCAGGCAAGACAATCCAAGGTTTTTCAGACTTCACTTCCTTGTTTTTCGACTTCCTGTCGCCCGGACGGTTTTACCTTATCTTAAGGGATCAACGGAGGCTGCGAATTTTTTGTTTCGTCTGCCCTCGGTACATAATATGAATCTGCTCCGGCTTTGCCAACGCCGCTCGGGCAGAGCAAGCATCCCGTTTTCGGCGCTTTTTTAAATAATTTCACTTTTTTCCCTCAAAACATAGGGTACTTTACTAACTTTCGGAGGATAAAAAAATGATCAAAATATCACCCTCTGTCCTTGCGTGCGATTTCACAAAACTCGGCGAGGACGCACTTTCGGTAGAAAATGCAGGAGCGGAGATGCTCCATCTTGACGTAATGGACGGTATGTTCGTTCCGAACATTTCCTTCGGCATCCCGGTAATAGCATCGCTTCGCAAGGTCAGCACGATGTTTTTCGACGTTCATCTCATGATAAACGAGCCGATAAGATATATAGACGATTTTTACAAGGCGGGTGCCGATCTTATAACCGTTCACGTAGAGGCGTGCGAGGATCCCGCATCGACTCTCAGGAAGATCCGTTCACTCGGACTTAAGTCGGGACTTTCTATAAAGCCGGGAACGCCTGTAAGCGATATCGAAAAATATCTCGATCTTTGCGATCTCGTTCTCGTCATGTCGGTCGAGCCCGGATTCGGCGGTCAAAAATTCATGCCGATCGCCACTCAGAAGATAAAGGAACTTAAAGATCTGCGTGACGCTCGTAAAGATCTAAGTTACGAAATAGAGGTCGACGGCGGAATAAACGGTGAGACTGCGCTTCTCTGCAAGGATGCGGGAGTCGATATTCTCGTGGCAGGCTCATCGGTATTCGGAAATCCCGACAGACGGGCCGCTATAGATCAGCTCAGATAAAAATAAAGGAAGCCGAGCATTCGGCGCAGGTATTATTTATGAAGGTACAAAACGCTCTTATAACGGGAAGCTTCGATCCTCCAACGCTCGGGCATCTCGATATAATAAAAAGATCCGCTGCGCTCTTCGAAGGGGTGACGGTATGCATATTCCGCAACAGCGAGAAAAAATACATGTTTGACGAGCAGGTACGTCTTGAGATGCTGAAAGCTCTCTGCGCGGATATTCCGAACGTGAAGATCGACTGCTCGGACAAGCCCGTGGTGATATATGCAAAGGAAAATTCCATCTCGGTGATCGTCAAGGGCGTACGCGGCGCATCCGATTTTGAATACGAAAAAACACTTCATCAGGCAGGAAACGACATAAATCCCGACGTTGAGACGGTGATCCTTTTTTCACGTCCCGAGCTTGAGCGTGTCTCCTCAAGCATTGCGCGTGAATTTTTGAGATACGGTCTTGACACCTCCGCCTATCTCTCTCCCGAGGTCGCAAGGATAGCAAACGGAGGTTTAAAAAAGTAAAGTTGGGTACCTATTTCGCAGTAAGCCTTTCGGTCGGATCATACGCTATGATCCCCGTATACGTTATAATTTCACTTATCATACTGTTCATAATATGGATGCTTATCGGTCTCTGGGCCATGAACAAGGCGATACGGAGAAAAAAGGAACGCACTCTTGAAGAGGTCGAAAAAGACACATCCACCGCATGGTACAAATTCAGGGATCAGATACATCATGGGATCGATTTTATAAATTCACTCCCCAAAAAGACGCTTACTACCGTCTCGCACGACGGTCTGACCCTATACGCGGATCTTTTTGAGCACGAGAATGCCAAGGCGACGATACTGATGTTCCACGGCTACCGTTCCTCCGGTCCAAACGATTTTTCGTGTGCAACAGAGTTTTATTACTCACTCGGCTTCAATCTTCTGATAGTCGATCAGCGCTCTCACGGACGCAGCGACGGAAAATACATAGGATTCGGCGCACTCGAGCGTCTCGACTGCCAAAAATGGGCAGAGGAGATACACACGCTCTACGGAAAAGAGCTTCCTATCATTATAACGGGAGTTTCAATGGGTGCCTCGACCGTCCTTATGGCAAGCTCTCTGCCACTTCCCGAAAACACTGTCGCGATCCTCGCAGATTGCGGCTTCACCTCTCCCAAGGATATAATATCTCACGTTATAAGATGGGCATATCATATTCCTCCCGCGATAATATTCCCTGCAATGAATTTCTGGGCAAGGATTCTCGCAAAGTATTCCTTCGACGCTATCTCCACCTGCGAGTCTGTTAAAAAAAGCTCCCTGCCTGTTTTATTCCTTCACGGACTTGACGACGATTTCGTTCCCGCGCACATGAGCAAGAGCACGTTTGAGTGCAGCAAGTCTAAAAAAGAGATCGTTCTCGTTGAAAAGGCGTGTCACGGGGAAAGCTATCTCGTAGAGCCCGAAAGATGTCAGAATGCTCTGAAAAAATTTCTCAACGAGTGCTTTGAGGATTTCAACTACGACGTTCGGGTCTGATGTCGCAAAATACCCGACCACAATATGTTGTGGTCGGGTGATTTTTTATTTAATCCACCTTTTACCATTTTTTGAGGTGAAAAAACCTCCTTTTTTGTCACGAAATAATCGTATTGCACAAATAAAGGGTGGGGTAATTTGTGCATATTTCCATTTTTGAAAATAAATTGCTTTTGCTATTGACAAAACGCAATATATAGTTTATACTTGTGAATGCAACCCAATATCTTGATTTAAGGGAGTTGATGCGATTGAACATAGGAGGAATACAAAAGCTCACTCTTCTCGATTTTCCCGGGAAGGTGGCATGCACTCTCTTTACCGTCGGATGCAATCTCCGATGCCCCTTTTGTCACAACGCATCTCTTGTAACTCACCCACAAGATGCAGGGTACGTTACCGACGACGAGCTTTACTCGTTTTTGAAGAAAAGGGTCGGTATTCTCGACGGTGTATGCGTCACCGGCGGAGAGCCTACTCTTCAAAAGGATCTTCCCGAGTTCCTTTCCACTCTTAAAGAACTCGGATACGCGGTCAAGCTCGATACCAACGGCACGTCACCGAAGCTTCTGCGCTCGGTCATATCGGACGGTCTTATCGACTACGTGGCTGTAGACATCAAGAATTCTCCCGAAAAATACGTCATGACCTCGGGCGGCATCGACCGTCTCGACGACATAAAGGAAACGGTCTCTCTCCTTCTGTCGGGAGATATCGACTACGAGTTCCGCACGACCGTCGTTTCGGGATTTCACGAGGTATCCGATTTTGAGTCGATCGGAAAATGGATAAGCGGTGCAAAGCGCTATTTCATTCAGAGCTTCGTCGATTCGGGCGACCTTATCGACAGCTCCGTGATCGGAATCCCGGGCTCGGAAATGAACGAAATGCTATCGGTCGCTCGCAAATACGTCCCGCAAACAGAGCTTCGAGGCATATGAATCACGTTAAAAATATTAAATCATAAAAGGAAACAAGAAAAGGAGACGAAACATGTATCAGGTTCAAAAAAGAGACGGAAAAATAATTGATTTTTCTCTTGACAAGATCTCTAACGCCATCAAGCTGGCATTCGAAGCACAGGAAAAGCAGTATCATCCTCAAATAATCGATTTTCTCGCACTCAAGGTAACGGCTGATTTTGAAAGCAAGATCAAAAACAACGTTGTCGCGGTCGAGGACATTCAGGACAGCGTCGAATCGGTTCTCGTCCAGGCCGGCTATTCCGACGTCGCAAAGGCTTACATCCTTTACCGCCGTCAGAGAGCTAAGCTCCGTGAGATCCAGAACACCGCACTTGACTACAAGGCTACGGTCAACCAGTACCTCAAGGCTCTCGACTGGAGAGTCAAGGAAAACTCTACCGTTACCTATTCGGTAGGAGGTCTTATCCTTTCCAACTCGGGCGCTATCACCGCAAACTACTGGCTCTCCGAGGTATATGACGACGAGATCGCAAACGCTCACAGAAACGGCGACATCCACATCCACGATCTCTCGATGCTTACCGGTTACTGCGCAGGATGGTCACTTAAGCAGCTCATTCAGGAGGGTCTCGGCGGCGTAGTCGGAAAGATCACCTCCGCTCCCGCGGCTCACCTCTCTACTCTCTGCAACCAGATGGTCAACTTCCTCGGTATAATGCAGAACGAGTGGGCAGGAGCTCAGGCATTCTCCTCCTTTGACACGTATCTTGCTCCCTTTGTAAAGATCGACAATCTTTCCTACAAGGAAGTAAAGCAGTGCATCCAGTCCTTCGTATACGGCGTAAACACTCCCAGCCGTTGGGGAACTCAGTCTCCCTTCACCAACATCACACTTGACTGGACCGTTCCGAACGACCTTGCGGAGCTCAACTGTATCGTCGGCGGCAAAGAGGTAGACTTCAAGTACAAGGACTGCAAGGCAGAGATGGACATGGTAAACAAGGCGTTCATCGAGATCATGATCGAGGGTGACGCTAACGGAAGAGGCTTCCAGTACCCCATCCCCACCTACTCTATAACCAGAGACTTTGATTGGTCAGAGACCGAAAACAACAAGCTTCTCTTCGAGATGACCTCCAAGTACGGCACTCCTTATTTCTCCAACTACATCAACTCGGATATGGAGCCCTCGGACGTTCGTTCGATGTGCTGCAGACTCCGTCTCGATCTGCGTGAGCTCAGAAAGAAATCGGGCGGCTTCTTCGGCTCGGGCGAATCCACCGGTTCGGTCGGCGTTGTTACCATCAACATGCCGAGGATCGCATATCTCGCAGAGGACGAGGCTGATTTCTACAGGCGCCTTGACAAGCTCATGGACGTAGCGGCTCGCTCACTCAAGACCAAGAGAACTGTCATCACCAAGCTTCTCGAAGAGGGTCTCTATCCCTACACCAAGAGATATCTCGGAACCTTCAACAACCACTTCTCGACCATCGGTCTTGTCGGCATGAACGAGGCAGGTCTCAACGCAAAGTGGCTCCGCGCAGATATGACCTCCGAGGCAGTCCAGCAGTTCAGCAAGGACGTTCTCAACCATATGCGCGAGCGTCTCTCCGACTATCAGGAGGCTTACGGTGATCTTTACAACCTTGAGGCTACTCCCGCAGAGTCGACCGCTTTCCGCTTTGCTAAGCACGACAGAAAGCGCTTCCCCGACATCATCACCGCTTCCGAGGGTGATTCTACTCCCTACTACACCAACTCCTCTCACCTTCCCGTCGGATACACCGAGGACATCTTCGCTGCTCTCGACGTTCAGGACGGTCTCCAGACCCTTTACACCTCGGGAACCGTATTCCACGCCTTCCTTGGCGAAAAGCTTCCCGATTGGAAGAGCGCCGCAAATCTCGTTCGCAAGATCGCCGAGAACTACGCACTTCCCTACTACACCCTCTCTCCCACATATTCGGTATGCCGCAACCACGGCTATCTCGCAGGCGAGCAGTTCGTTTGCCCCGAGTGTGGAGAAAAGGCAGAGGTATACAGCCGTATCACCGGTTACTACCGTCCCGTTCTCAACTGGAATGACGGTAAAGCCGAGGAATACAAGGCAAGAAAGGTCTACAACATCGCAAAATACGGCGAGAAGAACATTCAGAAGTCCGAGGAAGCCGTAAAGGCAAGCGAGACGCTCGCTCCCAGCGCGGATTTCGCAAAGGACAGTGCTGACGCTATCATCCTCTTCGCTACTCACACCTGCCCCAACTGCAGAATGGCAAAGATATTCCTTGACAAGGCAGGCATCGATTACGAGGTGGTATACGCCGACGACAATCCGGAAATGGCCGCAGAGTTTGACATCCGTCAGGCTCCTTCGATGGTGGTTTCCAAGGGCGGAGACACCGAGATCATAACCAACGTCTCAAACATCAGAAAGTTCGCAGAGACTAATTCCTGATCAGAGGGTTAAATCATGTACGATATACTCATAATCGGCGCAGGTCCCGCGGGTCTTACCGCGGCGATCTACGCCGGACGCGCCGGAAAAAGTGTACTCATTCTTGAAAAGGACTCTTTCGGCGGTCAGATAACTCATTCACCCAAGGTTGAGAACTATCCCGGATTTCTCGAAATGAGCGGAAACCAGTTTGCCGAGCGTCTTATCGACCAAGCACTCGCCCAGGGCGCAGAAATCGATCTCGACCGCGCCATCTCGATAAGCGAGGGCGAAGGCTTCAAGATCGTAGAAACCGAATCGGGCGCGAAATACGAGGCTCTTGCGGTCATCATCGCCGCCGGATCACGCCATAGACATCTCGGAGTCGAGCGCGAGGACGAGCTTGTCGGAAACGGGATCTCCTACTGCGCGGTATGCGACGGAGCGTTCTACGCAGGAAAGAACGTCGCTATAATCGGCGGAGGAAACACCGCACTCCAGGAAGCTGTCATGCTCTCCGACATCTGCGAGAGCGTTACGCTTATTCAGAATCTTCCCTTCCTCACGGGCGAGGAGACTCTTATCGAAAAGCTTTATCTGCGCGACAACGTGAAGTTCATCTTCGGTTCTGTCGTTACATCTTTCCTCGGAGGAAAGCAGTTAGAGGGTCTTGAGATCAAAAAATCCGCCACCGGTGCGGTATCGCGTCTCTACGTAGACGGGGTGTTCGTTGCAATCGGTCAGGAGCCCGAGAACAAGCCCTTTGAAAACGTTGCCGAGCTTAACGATTACGGATACATCGCAGCTGACGAAAGCTGTCTTACCAAAACACCCGGCGTATTCGTTGCGGGTGACTGCAGAACAAAGACGATAAGGCAGATAGTTACCGCAACCGGTGACGGTGCGGTTGCAGCCGTTGCGGCGTGCAAGTACGTTGACAGTCTTTAAAAGGACGTCATTCAGTGCTCCGCGCTGATACCCGCCAAGAAGCTTTTTGAAAAAAGTTTCTTGGATCTTCAAAAACTTTTATAAAAGCTATAACAAAAGCTATGAGATGAAAGGGAGATGTCCTTAGCGAAGAAATCGAGAATTAAATTTCTTTAGTTGATACGCAGTAAACAAATAATTAACGCCGACAGATTTTTTAGGTCTGTCGGCGTTCGATCTATTCTGTTCAATAAATTGGAATTTATCAGACAATAACTGTCCTACACTCTAAAAACCATTGATATTACTGGGTTTTTCGCTAATTACAAACTCAACTGTTATGTATTTTCCCTTGTTTTTGCCCTTATGAGCGAAAATAAGGGAAACTTTTTATATTCAACCGCCAACTACCTTATCGAGCAGTCGTGCGGAAGTACGCTTCGCCTCTCTTGTAGAGTGAGCGTAGACATTCATCGTGGTACTGACATCAGAGTGACCTAAAAGCTCCTGCACATCCTTCGGTGC
>JAFTUC010000035.1 GCA_017466445.1 Clostridia bacterium | reverse complement strand
CGCAAGGAACCTTTTTGAAAAAAGGTTCCTTGACCTCCAAAAACTTTACTTAATTGGTTATTCGTGTAATCACTCTTCTATCAAGTACCTAAAAAAGGTTCCTTGATCTCCCAAAAACTTTACTTAATTGGTTATTCGTGTAATCACGCTTCTATCAAGTACCTAAAAAAAGGTTCCTTGATCTCCAAATGCTTTACTTGTTCGGTTCACACGCAATGGTTCAAAAATACGATCAAGACCAAATTTATTCACATTATAACACACGATCATCAATTTGTCAACACGAATTTACGAACAAATGTTCTAAAGTCAATACTCTTTGCTACTTTTTGCTATGTTTTGCGACATGCTTTTGTATTATTATAGTCTTGCAGCCGAAAAGCTACAACATCTCATAGAAAGGAGCAATGAAATGAACAACATCATCGGACAAAACGCAGTTTTCGAAAGCGAAGCGGTCTTTCGCAGAAAGCTCAAATCCTACATCAAGCACTGCTCGGACGAAAAGGCTCGCAGACTTCCCAACGCCGCAGGCTTCTGCCGCTTCTGCTCGATATCAAGGCACGATTTCGCTCGTTTGAAGGAAGCCTTTCCTCTTATGTTCGACATCGCTCAGTCTACCTTTATCGACGAGGCTCTGAACACGAAGTTCCCGAATTCCGCCGCCAACATGTCCTTTATCACCGACTTCAACAACGCCATAAGCGGCGAGTCCAGGGACACGGTAAGGATAGTCTGCGAGCACGATCCATCCTGCGACGGTGAGTAAAAGAGCATCGCGAAGGTCACGGTCATTCCCGTCTTGTGAGAAGATCGTTTTAAAGGGCAGACCAAACGAACGTCAGCAGTTATTTTTCGCGTCACGCACACGCTACACCGCTTACGGAGGCGCGCGAGGCGGAGGAAAATCCTGGGCTCTGAGACGCAAGCTTATACTTATGTCTCTTCACTATCCGGGCATCAGGATAATGATAATCCGCCGCACCCTCAGCGAGTTGAGAGAAAACCATATCCTACCGATGCTCACAGAGCTCGGATCTCTCGCCGAATATTCGGAGTCTAAAAAGCTTTTCCTCTTTCCGAACGGCAGCCGCATAACGCTTGGCTACATGGACAGCGAGCGTGACGTACTGCGCTATCAGGGGCAGGAATACGACGTCATTGCGATCGACGAGGCAACACAGCTGACGGAATATCAATTTGCCACTCTCAAGGCGTGCATTCGCGGCACGAGCCAATTTCCGCGAAGAATGTATCTGACCTGCAATCCCGGCGGCGTGGGTCACGCATGGGTCAAGAGACTTTTCGTGGACAGATCTTTCCTTCCTAACGAAGATCCGGCGGATTACAGCTTCATACCGGCTAAGGTATATGACAACAAAATTTTGGTAAATTCCGATCCGGATTACATCAGGCAGCTCGAAAGTCTTCCCGACACTCTCAGACAGGCGTGGCTCGACGGCAAGTGGGACGTATTTGAAGGGCAATTTTTCAGCGAGTTTTCCCGGGAAATACACGTTACAAAGCCCTTTGACACCTCGTCTCATCCAAAGCACTGGGCGGCCATGGACTATGGCTTTGACATGCTTGCGGTAATATGGATGTCATGCGATTCACTCGGAAACATTTTCGCGGAGCGTGAGCTTGCGGTAAGCGGACTTACCCTTTCAAGAGCGGCAGAGCTCACCTCACGGCTTTGCGACGAAAAGACCGCCTTTATAGTCGCTTCTCCCGATCTATGGAACAGGCGGCAGGATTCGGGACTCAGCGGAGTCGAGATAATGAGCGCGACAAAAGATCTTCCCCCTCTCATAAAGGCAGACAACAGGCGTATAATCGGGTGGAGATTTTTAAGAGAGCTACTCTCCTCAAAGGGTGACGGATACGCCTCAAGGCTCTCGATATTTGAAAACTCGACCGAGCTTATAAGGTGCCTGCCGGCGCTTTTGCACGACAGAAAAAATCCCGAGGACGCCGCAAGCGAGCCTCACGCGATAACCCATCTGCCCGAAGCTCTCCGATACGGCATAATGGCCTTCATGCCCGAGGCGGAGACACGTGCCTTCAAGGACGACGGCTTTTATTCTTCGTTTTTTTCTAAAAAAAGCGAAGGATCTTATGCCGACACGATATTAAAATTTTAAAAAGCTCCTGTCTTGTATCGCTTTTCGGCTGCGCGGTCAAGACAGTGATCTGACAAAATCTCCGAAATCGAAGGGAAGCAAATCTTATGTCAACAAACGAAATCATACCGATTTTTCTCGTCCTTTTCACTTCAGGGATCATTTCTTCTCTGATTGGCGGGATCATTGCTCATCTTGTTTTTTATCACCGTCGCAAACAAGCAAAGAGCAGAAAAGGCAGCGACGGAAGCATTAACGCGTTCATCGACCTGATGAAACGCTGAAAAAGAGGTGAACAGTTATTTTTAATTCAGAAAGAAATCACACACACACCGTAACCTGGAGACAGTACGAAAACGGCAAGCAATACAAGCGTTCGATCGGTCTGTACACACGTGTGGACGAAAACGAACGTTTCCTTCGCGGCGATCAGTGGGGCGGGATAGCCTCAAACGGACTCCCGACACCGGTATTCAACATAATAAAGCGAATTACCTCCTATCTGGTAAGCTCGATACTTTATTACAGATATTCGGTAAGGTACATCGACAGAAGTCTTCCCTACAGTGACTCATCCCCGCGAAAAAAGAAGCTTGCAAGCATGCTCGATCTTATGAACAGAACGAGCTCCTACCGTTGGGAGATCGAAAACACCGATTCTCTGCTTCGTGACGCGCTTATGGACGCGATAGTTTCGGGAAACGGCATGATCTACTGCTACTGGGACGAGAGCATCGACGGCGGAAACGGATTTATGGGAGACGTCAAGTGTGAAACGGTCGACTCGACCAACGTTTTCGTATCGGACGTAAATCTTGATGACGTCCAGTCTCAGGATTACATAATCCTTTCGGGAAGAACGAGCGTCAAGAAGCTCCGTGCCGAGGCTATGAGAGCAAAGCTCGATCCCGATCTTATCCGCAAGATCGTATCGGACGACGACACCGAATCGATGGCGGGCGATTTCGCCACTCGCGAGATGCAGGATGCGGATGCCGGCAAGGCGACATATCTTATCAAGTTTACTCGCGATAGCGAAGGCTTTGTATGTTGGGAAAAATCCGTAAAAAACACGGTGATCTCCTCCTGCCGCACAGGCATGAAATTATATCCTCTGATCTCCTTTGCATGGGACAGAGTGAAGAACAGCTTTTACGGCTCTTCTCCGATCAGCGAGCTCATACAGAATCAGAAATACGTAAACAAGGCGTACGCTATGATGATGAAGCACATGATGGACACCGCATTCTCAAAGGTGATATACGACAAGCGTCTCATTCCCGAGTGGTCAAACGAGGTAGGAGAGGCTATAGGAGTTATGAGCGGCGGAGACGTTTCAAACGCGGTAACGACTGTCGGAGTCGGTGAGATGCAGGATAATTTTCTCGAGATAATCGAGTCTGTGATCGATTACACAAAGCGTCTCACGGGAGCGAACGACACCGTACTCGGAGAAACAGAGCCCACCAACACGAGCGCCATACTTGCATTAAGAGAAATGTCAGAGGTCTCACTTGACGGAATACGCTCAAGCTTCACAAGAGCGGTAAAGGATCTCGCTCTCGTCCGCTTTGCCATTATGAAGGAATACTGGGCGCCCGAGCGTCCCGTAATATTTGCGGAAAGCGGAGAGGACATATGCAAAACCATCGACTTCTCGATATTTGACGGAGACCTTATCGATGTCGCAGTCGATACGGGTGCAAGCAGACGCTTCTCGCAGAGTCTTCTCATAAACACCCTAAACAGTCTGCTCGCCAGCGGACACATAACGCTCAAGGAGTATCTTGAAAGGGTTCCCGAGGGTATGGTAAGTGACAGAGAGTCTCTTATCGCTCGGGTAGAGAGATCGGAGAATTCCGGTGAAAAGGATGCTCCGTCGGGCAGAAAGGATGATGTCAGCATATGAACGAAAAAGAAAAGACAGTGCAGCAGTACGTTGACGAGATAAACCGTTTGTCCGCTCTTCTTGCGGAGCGTGAGCGTGCGGACGCAGAGGATTCTATGTTCCGCGAGCTCTTTCCCGATGTTGACCGAGAAAGCATCCCCGACTGCGTTACTGCCGAGGCAAATGAAAAAAAGATGCCTCTCGTCGCGGCATACGCACTCTATGAAAGAAGGCGTACTATTGCCGCGGAGGTGGCCGAGATACGCAATCAAAGCAACTCAGGAAAATCGAGCGGACCTCTTGGCAGATCGGACAATTTCGGAGAGGCTTTATCGATTGAGCAGATCCGTGCCATGACTCCCACTCAGGTACGAAGGCACTACAAGCAGATACTGAAGACCCTGTCTAACCAGTAAATCAACAAATCAAAAAACAGAAAGGAATTTACATTATGAGTCTTACAAATTTTATCGGAACAGTATGGAGCGAAACTCTTCTTGAATCGCTCGAAAAGGAATACGTAGGCGTTAAAAACAGCAACAGAGATTTCGACGCCGACGCAAAGCTTCCCGGCTCTGTCGTAAAGGCGTGTGCAGTAAAGCCCGTTTTCCTCTTTAACTACATAAAAGAAACGAGCATCGGTGCTCCTCAGAACCTAACGGACGAAAGCGTTACCATCAACCTCAACCGTTGCCGTGCATTCAACTTCAAGATCGAGGACATTGACAAGGCACAAAGCAAGCCGAGCATCATGAAATCGGCAATGATGCAGGCCGCAAGAGCGCTTGCAAACGATGCGGACGGATATATTTTCAGCCTTCACGATACGGTAGCATCCGAAAACACGATAACCGTTAACGATCTGAGTGCCGACAACATTATCGACACCATCATCCGCACGCGCGAGGCAATGCTCGAAAACAACGTCAACAGCAACACGAGAACAGTTCTTGAGGTATCGCCCAAGGTTGCCTCTCTTATTCTCAAAGCAAACATCGCTCAGCGCTCGAACAACGACGAGGTCCTTCACAACGGATACGTCGGATCCTGTATCGGCTTTGACATATACGTTACAAACAACGTAGCAACTGACAGCTCCGGATATTACAAGTGTTATGCACGTACAACCCGCGCGATCGCATTTGCGGAGCAGATCAAATCTATCATAGCATACCGCCCCGAGGATTCATTCTCCGACGCTGTAAAGGGTCTTTACGTTTACGGTGCGTCGATAATATACCCCAAGGAGCTTACCCTTCTCAACGTAAAGCTTGCATAACGGATATGAAGATAGGAGAAATTCTTGATTTTGCGATAGCGTCTGCCGGAACCGACAGATCGGACGAGGGTTATGAAAGGATGCTCGGTCTCGCGCTTGAGGTATTCAAGCTTTGGGTCCGCTCAGAGGAGAAGCTCCATACACTCTACTGTGACACTCAAAACAAATACGAGTCCGCTTTCCAAAGCAGCATACATGCGGAAAACGATTTTGCTTACGATAACATATTCATTCCGTCGGCATCATATTTCGTCGCATTTATGCTTGCTCCCGAAAAAAGCTTTCTTTACGATCTTTACCGTGAAAAAACAAATGAGATAAGAGCTCTTTGCTCTGCCGAAAAGGGACCGACAGGCAACGCTTACATCTAAGCAGACATAGGATCGCACAAAGCGCAAAAAATCGCAGTACGCTTGCAAAGACTTCCATTTCGAAGTCAAGCCGACGTACTGCGATTTTCTTTTAAAATCATATTTCTATAAGCTCATAATCTGTATTTCCGTATCCGATCTCATACGCGGTATCTATCGTATGAACACCGTTTCTCGAGTTTATCCTCTCAAGAAGGTGGTCGCGTCCCGGGTCGCCCGAGGAGATAACGAGATCGACGCACGCGCGGTCGATCGCCACGGGATCGTCGGAGGCGAGGATACCTATATCCTTTATGCAGGGATCCTCGGCGACCGCGCAGCAATCGCAATCGACCGACATATTTTTCATGACGTTTATATAAAGTATGTTCCCGTCAAAAAGATCTATGACCGAGCCCGCGGCATCTGCCATAGCCTCAAGAAAGCTATCGTGATCGGCGCCCCAGAAATTACCCTCGGTGTTTCCGACTCCGTGGATATATTTCTTTCCGTACGAGGAAGCCACTCCGATAGAAAGCTGCTTTATAGCTCCTCCGAAGCCACCCATAGGATGTCCCTTGAAGTGAGAAAGCACGAGCATCGAATCGTAGTTATCTATATCCTTACCGACGTAATTTTTCTTTATCTTCTTACCGTTTGGTATCTCAAGAATCTTATCGGGACCCTGTGCATCGAGCAGATCGACCTTGAAATATTTGCTCCATCCATGCTCGGCAAGGAGTTTTCTATGTCGCTCGGTGGTATTTCTTGCTCCGTCGTAGGCGGTATTGCATTCTACTACCGTTCCGCCGACATGATCGATCACAGGCCTCCAAAGCTCGGGACCGATGAAATTCTGATTTCCCTTTTCTCCCGAATGAAGCTTGACCGCCACATTTCCTTTCAGCTCCTTGCCGAGAAGCTTATAAAGCTTCAGCACGTTTTCGGGAGTTATCTCTCTTGAAAAATATACCTTGGATTTTTCCATATCGATCTCCTTTAAAATTTTATTTTCCTTTTTTCTCAGACAATCTTTTAAAAACAGGTGTAAGGACCGGGATAAGAACGATCTGTATTATTATACCCGGAAGCGCGGTAACGAACGCTCCCGAAAGAAATGCCGCCGCGGTGAATGTCCTTGACGAAAGACCGAGAAGCGTAAGCATTGCACATCCCCAGACCGCGCGTCCGATCAGCATCGAGCATATAAGGGCGAGCAGAGCCGAAAAATCTCCGACCTTAGCAAACGCCCGATAAAGAAGTCCTATAAAAAATCCGTACGTAGCGCATTCGAGTGCCATTGCGATCGCTGACGGATAAAATACCGGCAGTCCGAAGAAAAGGCTTCTCACGAGAGGCGCCGCCGCTCCGATCGCAAGCCCGTACCACGGTCCGCAAAATATTCCGCAAAACATGATAGGAAGATGCATCGGGAGAAGCATATTTCCTATCTTCGGTATCTGTCCGGTAAAGAAGGGCAACACTAATGCAAGAGAAAAAAGCATAGCCGATATAACTGTATTACGGATATACTTCTTTGTTTTCATATACTTCACTCCTTCCCGATGTACGTTTTTTATTTTATCACAAAGAAGGGTGAATTGTCAATAGCACCGTCACAGTTATCTGTCAGCAAGTATCTTTATAACAAAAAAATACAGATTTTTTATAATAACGAGCGCGATAGGTCCGACTATGAAGCCGAAAAGTCCAAAAAGCTTATATCCGGCAAAGACCGAAACAAGGGTGAGCAGAGGATGCACGCCGAGTTGACTGCCGACTATATGAGGCTCGATTATCTGCCTGCCTATCATGACTATTACGCAAACAACGAGAAGTATCACAGCCTTTTTTACCTGACCGAGCGCAAAAAGAACTATAACCCACGGAATAAGCACGGTACCGACTCCTATTACGGGAAGCACGTCGAGAAGTGCAACGACGGCGGCAAGCAACGTCGCATATTTTTCGCCTATTATGACAAATCCGATCATAAGTGCGACAAAGGTTATGAGAAAGAGTATGACGTACGCCTTTATATATTTCAAAGCACCCGAAAGCACCTTCTCCTGAAATTCCTTGCGTCTTTTAGCAAAGCGCTTGGGGAGAATCGAAACGAGAGCCTTATTTATTTTATCAAAATCGGCGCAGAAATAAAAGCAGGACATTATGAATATCACGGCGGCAAAAAAGAAATACGGAAGAGCGCCGAGAAATCCTCCGATTGCGTCCGTGCTTCTTACGGCAAGCTCGGATAGAGAGCTTTTCAGCGTGCGGCTCAGCATATCGTAAATATAAGCACTGTCCTCCCCGGTGCCTCCGTGAAGCTTTTCCGAGATTCCCTTAACAAACGAGGTCACCCTTGAGGCGATATCCTCATAATTTTCTCCAACATAAAGACTTAGCGATCTCAGTTCAACGTATATACGCTTACAGACAAGAAATATCACGATGCCGAGAAGGGTCATCACGAGCGAAAAAGCAAGTATTCCCGACGCTTTTTCGGACCATCCCGTCTTTGACCTCGCTCTTTTTACTATCGGCTGAAGGAGGAGAGCGACAAACCACGCGGAAACGAAGGGCAAAAGAAGCTTTATGACAGCTCCGAAGGCGAGCAGGACTATACTGAAAATTATAATAAAATATCCGAAAACAACAAAATCTCTTTTATATCCTTTTTCGGGAAGCTTCACTTAACTCAACTCCTTGACAGACCGTACTTTTCATATTATACGCTCTTTTTTATTCGCGTATTCTGACATATATATCTTTACGCAGAGACAAAAGTGCTTATTTATCACAAAAAACTTGACAATCCGAAAAAAATGAAATATAATAGTATATCTGTACTCAAAGAAGGTAGGAGGTCTCGCTTTTGAAAAAAATAGCCGTTATAGGTGCGGGCGCCGCAGGAATGATGTCCGCGATATTTGCCGCAAACGCAGGTGCCTCCGTCACTCTGTTTGAAAAAATGAAGTTCACGGGCACAAAGCTGAGAATAACCGGAAAAGGACGGTGCAATCTCACAAACGACTGCCCTATTCCCGACGTGATAGCAAACATTCCGACAAATCCCCGCTTTATGTACACCCCCCTTTCGGGATTTTCTCCGAGGGATGTCATGGATTTCTTTGAGGATGCGGGCGTGCCTTTAAAGACCGAAAGAGGAAACAGAGTCTTCCCAATTTCGGACAAAGCGTCAGATATAGTAGACGCACTCAGAAAAAAGCTCCGCGAAAGCGGCGTGCGTGTCGTTTTTGATAGGGTCACCGATCTTGCCGTGGACATTTCGGACGGAATATCGCGTGTTTCGGGTATCAGGGTGGCGTCCTCAAAGGACACGCTATCCTTTGACAGAGTCATTCTTGCCACGGGAGGAATGTCATATCCGCGCACGGGATCGGACGGAGACGGCTACACCTTTGCCGAAAGGCTCGGGATAAACGTGATACCTCCCAAGCCCTCGCTCGTTCCGCTTGAGATATGCGAGCGTGTCTGCCGCGACATGCAGGGGCTCGCGCTCAAAAACGTTTCGGTACGCGCTATCGAGGTATCGAGCGGCAAGGTCGTCTACGAGGATTTCGGTGAGATGCTCTTTACCCATTTCGGAGTGAGCGGTCCTATCATCCTTTCGATGTCGGCTCATCTTAGAGACATAGCTCCGTCAAAATACAAAATACTTATAGATCTTAAGCCCGCTCTTGACGAAAAGACGCTCGACAGACGTCTTATCTCCGATTTCGAGAAGGGCAAGAACAAAAACTTCATAAACGCTCTTACTGAGCTTCTTCCATCCAAGATGATACCCGTCTTCGTCAGGCTTTCGGGCATTCTTCCCGAACGAAAGGTAAACTCGATAACAAAGGAGGAGCGTCTGCGCTTACTCTCGCTTTTAAAATCATTCGAGCTTACCGTAAAGGCTCCCAGATCGATAGACGAGGCGATAATAACCTCGGGAGGCATCGACGTTCGCGAGATAAATCCCAAGACAATGGAATCGAAGCTCATTCCCGGACTTTTCTTTGCCGGTGAGATAATCGACGTCGACGCATACACGGGCGGATTCAATCTGCAGATCGCCTGGTCAACGGGCAGGCTCGCAGGACTATCGGCAGCAAAATAACACGGCTTTTGAAAGGATATAAATATTATGTTCAAGATCGCAATCGACGGACCCTCGGGCTCCGGAAAATCCACTCTCGCAAAGAACCTTGCCGCAAAGCTCGGATTCGTTTACGTTGACACGGGAGCGCTCTACCGCACCGTTGGACTTTACGTATACCGCAAGGGCATCGACCCTCACTCGGCACACGAGGTAATCTCAAGTCTTACTGACATATCGGTCTCGATAAGGTATATAAATTCCGAGCAACGCACCTTCCTTGGTGACGAGGACGTTTCCCGTGACATCAGGCTTCCCGAGATATCGATGTACGCATCTGCCGTTTCAGCCATCCCGGAGGTGAGAGAATTTCTTCTCTCCGCTCAAAAGGATATAATCGCGAAAAGCAACGTGATCATGGACGGACGCGACATCGGAACTGTCATAATGCCCGATGCCGACGTAAAGCTCTTCCTTATATCGAACAACGAGGCGCGTGCCGCGCGCAGATATGAGGAGCTTCTCGCAAAGGGTGTGGAAACGACCTATGAAAGCGTTCTTTCGGATCTTGAAAAGCGCGACAAAAACGACTCGTCAAGATCGGTCGCACCCCTTATTCCGGCACACGATGCTATTTTTATCGACAACTCCGAGTTCACTCCCGAGCAGACCTTTTCTCATGCGCTTGAGATAATAAAGAGCCGCATAAATATATGACACATTAGGAGCTATCAAGGTGAATAAATTTTACAGCTTTATTTCGGCGACCTGCTCTTCGCTGGTCAAATTTCTTTTCAAGGTAAAGGTCGAGGGGCTTGAGAACGAGCCTGCGGAGGGCGGAGTTTTAGTCTGCTCAAACCACATATCCTTCTGGGACGTTGCCATAATCGGTGCAGTCCTCAACCGTCAGGTGAGATTTTTCGCAAAGAAGGAGGTCTTCCACACTCCGATCCTGCGTCATTTTGCCAAGGCGATGGGAGCCTTTCCCGTTGACAGAAAGTCACCTGCCTCTGCGGCTCTTGCCGTACGCTACACGGTAAATCTTGTCACTGAGGGCGAGATGGTCGGAATATTTCCGCAAGGAACGAGATGCTCGAAGGTGGATCCGAGAGAGACCGACATCAAAAACGGAGTCGGACAGATCGTATACCGCTCGGGTGTCACCGTTTTACCCGTATGCATACAGACAAAGAAATGGAAGGCTTCTCTTTTCAGGCGCACCTACGTACGCATCGGAAAACCGATAAGCGCCGATCAGCTCATTGTCGGCGAGGGAAATCAGGCAGAGTACAGCCGTGTTGCCCATACCGTTTTTGACAGTATTACGAGCATGATAGAGGATCCCGTATCTAAAAAGGACGGAAACTGAATTATATGGAAATAAACGTATCAAAATATGCCGGATTTTGCTTTGGCGTCGATCGCGCGGTCAGCACGGTCAAGCGGCTTCTTGAAAACAAAGCGAACGAAAGAATCTTTTCCCTCGGAAGCGTTGTGCACAATTCGGGTGTGATGAGCGAGCTTTCATCGCTCGGACTTACCGTCATAACCGAGGAGGATCTTGCCTCGGTTGCCAAATCGGCATCCGAAGATTCTCCATGCATTGTCACTGTACGGGCTCACGGTGTTGAAAAAGCACTTGAGGACAATCTGAAAAGGTTATCGCAGCAAAACCCCTTCTTTTCATTTGTCGATCTTACCTGCCCTCTCGTCGGAAAGATACATCGCATAGTAGACGAGAATACGACCTTAGACTCTCTTCTCGTCATATACGGAGACGAGGAGCATCCCGAGGTACGCGGTATAGTAGGAAGGTCGCACGGAGAAACCCTTGTTGTTTCGTCATCGGATGAGCTTAGTTTGTATAATTTCACCAACAAAATGACCATAATGGTAGCTCAAACCACAAAAAAATTGTACGAATGGGAGAAATGTAAAAAAAATCTCAAAAACTTCTGTACAAATCCGATTTTTTTTGATACAATATGTGGTGTTACTGAAAAAAGGCAAAATGACATTTTGTCTCTTGCCGGATCTGCCGATCTCGTACTCGTTATCGGTGACAAAAGCAGTTCGAACTCGATGAGCCTGCTTGCCATAGCCAAAAGCGTATGCGCTAATTCACACCTTATCGAAAACGTATCGGACATCGGCGGGATCCCCCTTTCGGGAATAAAAAAAATTGCTATTACGGCAGGTGCATCGACACCTCGCCATATAATAGAGGAGGTAATTAAAACTATGAGCGAATTTGTAAACGCAAACGAGCAGGCAAATGAAAGTTTTGCATCTATGCTTGAGAGCTCTCTCAAGACTTTAAATACAGGAGATATCGTAACGGGCACGATCACATCCATTTCGAACACCGAGATCCATGTCGACCTTTCCTGCAAGGGAACCGGCATCCTTTCCGTTGATGAAGTAAGACCCGATCCCAGCACCGACGTTCATTCCCTGTACAAGGTAGGCGACGAGATCGAAGCATTCGTCGTAAGAGTAAGCGACGTTGAGGGTGTCGTAGGTCTTTCCAGACGCCGCATCGATCGCATCACCGATTGGAAAAAGATCAAGGCCGCTGCAGAAGAAGGCGCAGTTGTTGAAGGCAAGATCACCGAGGTCACCAAGGGCGGTGTTATCGCTACCGTTGGAAGCACCAAGGTGTTCATCCCCGCTTCGCAGTCGGGTGTTCCCGCTTCGGGCGATCTCAACACCCTTATCGGAACCACTCAGAAGTTCACCATCATCGAGGCTAACGATCAGAAGAATCGCGCAGTCGGTTCGATCCGTGCTATCCTTCGCCGCGAGCGCAAGGCTCTCCTTGAAAAGTTCTGGGCAGAGATGGAAGAGGGCAAGAAGTTCACCGGTACCGTTAAGTCCATGACCTCTTACGGTGTATTCGTTGATCTCGGCGGAGTTGACGGAATGGTTCACGTTTCCGAGCTTTCCTGGTCGAGAGTCAAGGATCCCTCCGAGATCGTTAAGGTCGGCGATACTCTTGACGTATTCGTAAAGTCCTTTGACATTGAAAAGAAGCGTATCTCTCTCGGTTGCAAGACAGAGGATACCAATCCTTGGAAGGTATTCAACTCCAAGTACGCTGTAGGTGACGTTGCAAACGTAACCGTAGTAGGACTCACTCCCTTCGGAGCTTTCGCCGAGATCGTTCCCGAGGTTGACGGTCTTATCCATATTTCGCAGATCGCTGACAAGCGCATCGGCACTCCCGCCGAGGTTCTTGAGGTTGGTCAGCAGGTAGACGCCAAGATCATCGCAATTGACGATGAGAAGCAGAAGGTCAGCCTTTCTATCCGTGCTCTTCTCGTTCCCGAGACCGAAGTAGCTGACGATGCCGCAGAGGAAAGCGACGCTGACGATGTTCCCGTCGTATATTCCTCCGACGATCCTTCTACCCTTCCCGCAGATCTCGCAGAGGATGCTGAATAATCGTCTTACATACTAAAAAAGCACGTGCCCGACACTTGTCGGGCACGTTTTTTACCGTAAGGGATTATTTTGACAGAAAAGTTGGCAAAATAAATCGTGAGGATGAATATATTGTTTTCTGTAACACACGCAAACGGAGAGCAATATGAAATTTCCAAAAATCAAAATATCACTTTCTGTCCCGATATGTATGCTTGCATTCGGACTAATCTACGGCACGACATATCTGACAGCAGTATTCAGCGCAACTCTTTTGCACGAGCTCGGTCACGTAGCAGCGATATATATGTCCAAAGGAAGCATTTCGGAATTTGAGCTCATTCCGTTCGGTGCCGTTATAAGAAAGGAATCGACAAGCATCTCATATAAAAACGATCTCGTTATTTCTTTTGCGGGTCCTTTTTTAAATATAGTATCGTTTGGTGTCTGCGCCGCCATAGGAAGGCTCGGGTATTTTGCTGCGGCAAGTCTTATACTTGCCACATTAAATCTCATTCCGGCAGAGCCGCTCGACGGATATTCGGCGTTAAAGGCGCTTACACTCATTTTCCTTCAGCCGGAGAAAGCCCAAAGGATATGCACGTGTGTGTCGCTGAGCGTTCTTTGTGTTCTGTGGATAGGCGCGGTCTACCTTACCGTATACGCGGGACTGAACGTTTATCTGCTTATAATGCTGAGCGCTTTAATATTCGGAGCGGTCACACGGATAAAATGACACTGTACTGACAAAAAAGGCGATATTTTTTAGATTTTTTTCAAAAAAGGTATTGACAAATCACGTTCCGTATAGTATAATATCAAGGCGGTCGGGCGAGTCCCGTCCGAAACACAAAATGGCGGAGTAGCTCAGTTGGCTAGAGCAACCGGTTCATACCCGGTAGGTCATGGGTTCAAGTCCAATCTCCGCTATTCCCGGCCCGTTGGTCAAGAGGTTAAGACACCGCCCTTTCACGGCAGTAACATGGGTTCGATTCCCGTACGGGTCATAAACAAAAAAGCAGAGGTCAAAGACCTCTGCTTTTCTGTTTCTTACACAAGAAGGAATTGAACCCCGTGATCCGAAGGATCGCTATCGCGCGCGATAAAGAACACCAACGGTGGTGGAATATTTCACCGCGCGCGTTGGGTTCTGATTCCCGTACGGGTCATAAACAGAAAAGTGAGGTCTTCT
>JAFTUC010000001.1 GCA_017466445.1 Clostridia bacterium | reverse complement strand
TGTTGTCGTCCTTCTTATCGCCCGATCCGCATGCTACGAATGCGAATACCATGGTGAGAACGAGGAGACATGCAAGAATTCTGGTAAGTAAACTCTTCATTTTTGTTCCTCCTGAAGAAAAATGTGAACTTTCGATACAGGTGAATATGGTACCTATATCTATACGCTTTATATTATATCATTCAAGCGTTCAAATGTCAATTGATTTCCATTTCAGAAATCAATTTTCAGCAATTTGCACTTTAAAAATGTGTTGATTTTGTTCATTCTGTCCAAAATCGGTCGACGTACAAGTGCAAGGCCCGTCGAGTTATATTTTTGCATTCAGATTCCCAACGGAACCACCTCCCTTTTATTTCTTCACTATATAAGACACCTTTTGAGAAGAAAAAAATCGCTTTTTTTCAAATTTTTTTATTTTTTTTTGAAAAATTCGAAAATTTATGATATAATGTAAAAAACAAAAGCGAAAGGCGATATGAAAATGAGAATAAACAAGATATCCGAGCTTTCCGGCGGAAGCTTTGAATTATTTTTACTTATAAAGGACATACAGTCAAAAACGGCACGAAACGGCAGCAGCTTCCTGACATTTTCCTTTACAGACGGAACAGACACGCTGAGCGCAAACATGTGGGACATGCAGATCGACTCTCTTGAAGTATCTGCGCGCGAGGTAGCCTTCGTATCGCTCGAGGGAAAGCCGTACAACGGAAAGATGAGCTACACGGTAGAAAGGATACGTCCAAGCTATCCGTCCGAGGGAGTATCGGTATCCGATTTCGTTCCGACCTCGCAGATCCCACCCGAGACGCTTTACGATTTTTGCATCTCACGAATAGCAAAGATGGAAAACAAGGAGCTTTCAGCGCTCGTCGGACGGATCTACTCGGACAACAGGGAGAAGCTTCTTCACCACAGTGCCGCACGCTCGGTGCATCACAACAAGATCGGCGAGCTTCTCTGGCACATCGCGCGCATGCTCAAGCTGGCGTCATACGTCGCCGACACATATTCTTTTCTTGATCGCGATATGCTCGCATCGGGAGTTCTGCTACACGACATCGGAAAGCTCGACGAGCTCAGCACGGATGAGATGGGCATTACGGAATACACGAGTGACGGATGTCTTTTCGGTCACGCGCTTCTCGGCATAGAGAAGGTACGCAAGTACGCAAAGGAACTCGGCACCTCCGACGAGACAGTACGCTGTCTGACTCACATAATCGCCGCTCATCACGGAACGCGTGATTTCGGAGCCATCGCAGCACCCGCAACTGCCGAGGCGTACGCAGTACACTGCATCGATCTGATCGACGCACGCATGTACATTTTCGAGGAAAATCTCTCAAAGATCGACGAAGCGTCCTTCTCGGATCCTATCTACGCTCTTGAGGGAACGAGAATATACAAGCCCAAAAAGAACTGACGGACAAAAAAGCGTCCCACACCAAAGCGTGGGACGCTATCTTTTTATTTTTTCGGTTCTTCCACGGTCTTTTTCTTATCTGTGATCGAATTCATCTTTTTTACGCAAATCACGGTAACGAAAACGACGATCACCAACATCTCGACAGCCGCCGCAAACCAAATCCAAATATTTTTCCCGTTTTCAAACAGGGGTTCCGAATCTCCGTTTTTCATCGTACGGTAGACCTCGTCTATCTCATACGTAATAGCGGATGCGATAACGGTATGCCCGTACTCGCTGAGAGCAAGCGAGTCATCCGAAACAAACGTACACGCCCTTCTCTTCAGCGAAAATTCGGTATAAGTGTCAACGAGATGCACGTTTAGGGCATCTGTTTGTTTTTTTATCACTCCGTTAAGCTTTTCGAGTATCGGATAAACGACGTTAGAGTCAAGCGACGCAAGCGAGAGGTAGTCGGGCATCTCGGATATCGGATCGCAGATGGTGAAAAGGTATATCTGAGCATTCTTTCCATTTTCCTTCATCACATTAAGAAGGTCGGCATAATCCTTTGAAAAGCTCTCGCAGAAATCATCGATCGCTTCCTTATTATCTTTGGCGAAGGATTTCGTCTTTTTCACAAACGCATCAAGCTCCTTATCCTTCATACCGGTGAGCGTGTCGGTGATCTCCTTTACCGTTGTTTTTACGGGATCAAGTCCGAGCATTTCGGAAACCAAAGGAAGAAGGAAGTCAAGAGCATCCACACTACCAACGCTCAGGAGAAGTGTATCCGACGCCTTCAGTACGGATTTCATTTCTTCATTTGCGTTTTTCTTATCAGAGAGTGCCTTCAAGACCGATTTTGCGGTCCCGCCGCTTACAGAAAGGTCAACAAGAGAGACATCTCTCTCAAGTGCGTAATATTCCGCAAGCTTATCGATACTGCTCTGCCCTTTTTCATTTTCCTCTACGTCCGCAGGAGCAATCGTGAGAAGGGTGTCTCCGAAAACGGAAAGAAGCTTTATTTTCGCCTTTTCCTCATTTTCCTTTGCAAAGGAAGAAAAAAGGCTCGTCAAGATTATGACGGCGACCAGAAGTGCCGATGTCAGTTTTTTTATATTCATCATAAAATCACTTTCAATTTATCAAAAAACGAAGGGATACGAGACATAGCGTATCCCTTCGCGGTTTACTTCTTTAGTGAAGAATGCATCTTTCGGTATCTTTATCGAAAATGTGGATCTTGGATGCGTCAAGCGCAACCTTGATCATATCTCCGCTTCTTGCGATAGAGGTAGGAGCAACTCTTGCGATAAAGCTGGTCTCTTCAGCGGTGAGGTAGAGATATATCTCGGCACCCATAAGCTCGGTAACGTCTACCATAGCCTCGATGGTCGAATCCTTGTGTGCCTCGAGGAATCCTGCCTCGTCACGGATGCACTCGGGACGGATACCCATGATAACTTCCTTGCCAACGTAGTCCTTGAGTTCCTCGCTCTTTGCCTTGTTTTCGGGAAGCATGATGTTGTTCTCTCCCCATCTGAGGTAGATCTCGCCGTTCTTATCCATTACCATGACCTCGATGAAGTTCATCTGAGGAGTTCCCATGAATCCTGCAACGAACATATTTACGGGGAAATCGTAGAGGTTCTGAGGAGTATCAACCTGCTGAATGATACCGTCCTTCATAACAACGATACGGGTCGCCATGGTCATAGCCTCGACCTGGTCGTGGGTAACGTATACGAAGGTGGTTCCGAGTCTCT
Source organism: Clostridia bacterium (assembly GCA_017466445.1). Lineage (GTDB taxonomy): Bacteria > Bacillota > Clostridia > Oscillospirales > CAG-272 > SIG672. The sequence continues at coordinate 10,636 of JAFTUC010000001.1, read as the reverse complement.
TATGGAGCTTTGTAAGCTCGGTTCTCATGGCTGCACGAAGCTTTGCGTCGAGGTTGGAAAGCGGCTCGTCAAGAAGGAATACCTTCGGGCTACGAACGATCGCACGTCCGAGTGCAACACGCTGCTTCTGACCTCCGGAAAGCTGCTTCGGACGTCTGTCGAGAAGGTGGGTGATGTCGAGGATTCTTGCCGCCTCTTCTACCTTACGCTTGATCTCCTCCTTGGGAGTCTTGCGAAGACGAAGACCGAATGCCATGTTCTCAAATACGGTCATATGAGGATAGAGCGCGTAGTTCTGGAACACCATCGCGATGTCTCTGTCCTTGGGGGCAATATCGTTTACGAGTCTGTCGCCGATATAAAGCTCACCCTCGGTGATCTCTTCGAGTCCGGCGATCATACGGAGAGTAGTGGTTTTTCCGCATCCGGAGGGTCCTACGAAAATGAGGAACTCTTTATCCTTTACTTCGAGAGTAAAGTCGGAAACCGCGGTAACTCCGCCGGGATACTTCTTATACAGATGTCTGAAAGATATGCTTGCCATGTAAATAGCCTCCTAAATATTATCAGATCCGCATTTATTTAAAATATGCAAACCTATTACAGCATCTATTATACATCATAAATGTGAATTTTTAAAGATGCCGATCCTACAAAATTTCTTGTCATAATTTGTAACATATGCACAATAAATTTTCGTTAAGCGACTTTCCAAGGTTCCGAGACCTCATTTTATTTTTAATAAATTAAAACTTTGTGTCAAAATTTCGACTTCTTTCGCCGTCAGATATCGCCACGACGACTCAGAAAGCTCCTTGTCGAGTTCTATTCCCGCAAAAGACACCCTCTTAAGGTAGGTGACCTGATTATGTACGCCTCCGAGCATCAGCTTGATCTGGTGGTACTTCCCTTCAGTGAGCGTGATATACAGCTTTTTCTCCTCTGCACGCACGACCTTGCACGGTGCGCTTATATATCCTCCGATATCTATTCCCGATTCGAGCAAGGAAATATCGGCATCGGACACCGGAAATTTAGTCTCTGCGTAATAGAGCTTTTCAACGTGATGCTTCGGCGAAAGAAGAAAGTGGGCAAGATCTCCGTGATTTGTGAGTATAACGAGTCCGTGAGTATTTTTGTCGAGCCGTCCGCACGGGAAAAGTCCGATACGGCGGAGCTCCTCGGGAAGAAGATCTATCACGGTAAGATCTCCGTCCTCGGTCGCGGAGACCACTCCGTCGGGCTTATTCATCATTATATAGGTGTAGCGTCTGTACTCAAGTATTTTGCCGAGCACCGACACCTCATCCCTTTCAGGATCGACCTTCGTATCGGGATCCTTTACAGTCAGACCGTTTACGGTGACCTTGGATGCCCTGCAGAGCTTTCCCGCCTCGCTTCTTGAAAAGCTTCCGGTAGAGCTGAGAAGCTTATCGAGTCTTATTTTTTTCACGTCAGGCATTTTGCCCACCTCTTTTCTGTGCCGAACGGTTTCGGTTACATTATATTTATATATTAAGGCCACACGCATCACATGAGCGAAAAATATCTCAGCAGCACGACAGCCAGAACAAACAGCACTATATACGTGACCGACATTCCGTAAAGAAAGCTTCTAACGTAAGTCATACATATTTTTCTCCGTATTTTTTGCTTACGTTTATTGTCCGCAAAAAGACCTATTTTATTACTAAATGTATTTTATCACAAAAATTCCTTTTTGTAAACAAAAAAACGGATTTTTTAGATCCGTTTTAAAATATTTATTTTCATCTCCTCAGCATCTTCTTTTTTCTTGAGGCGAGCATGGCGGCGTTGCTCTTTCGGGTACTGATCCAGAATCCGAGCACCGCAGAGAGAAGTGCCGCTGCCGCGAGCATCGCCATCATAAAAAAGGCGGTCGCTCTATTCTCACTTGCAGAGAAAAATGCTCTACCTACTATCGACAAAATCAGAACGGCGAGTGAATAAGCTCCGCCCGCAAACGCACCTCCGAACGGTGTCGGAACGCTCTTGCCCGCAACGGTGCCGCAGGTCGCACTTCCCACAAAGAGCGCAACGAGCGATACCGCCTCAAAAAGAGCGGACGGATCCTCATTTTTCATAAGAAGGGCGCTTGACAGAAGTATGAGAACAAAAGCCACGGCGTGACCTATGGCAGCGGCAAGCAGGCTTTTCTTTATTATGGTAAGCTTTTCGTTTTTCTTATCGTTTTTGGTCATATCAAAGCATCTCCGTTTAACATTTTATTTTCTTGATAAATGATATTCCGAAAACGCTCGAAATAAAACTCCGTACTTGATTTTTTTCAAAAAGATACGGATCCGACACACGGATCCGTAAATCTCATCTTATTTCTTTTCTTTCTTCTCTTTTTTCTTTTTCTTCTTGGTATCTTCCTCAGCGGCGGGAGCTTCCTCGATGGGTTCCTCGATCATCTCCGGCTCCTCAAAGGTCTCCTCCTCTGCGGGCTCCTGATCGGCATTGATAGTATATCCCGAAACGTTCGCGGGAACGTCAACGCATCTTACCGCGGTACGGAGTATTCTCATTCTGGTTCCGTCTCTGCCGGTCTCGATGATACAGGTCTCTTCCTTGATGCTTACGATCTTTCCTATGATACCGCCGATAGTGGTGATCTCGTCACCGACCTGAAGATTGTTTCTCATATCGTCGATCTGCTTCTGCTGCTTTTTCTGAGGACGTATCATTACAAAATACATGATAACGATAACTGCGACCATCATAATGAGCATTAGTCCTCCACCGCCGCCACCCTGATTCTGTGCGGCGAGAATAGCGTTAAGATAATTCATTGTTTTTCTCCATTCTAAGTTGATTATATTACGTACCTTATATGTACACCGAAACGATTATACACCAAACGGTGCCCGAGTTAGTTACAAATTTGTTAATTTTTGCTTTCTTTATCATGTCGATCGTATCGATCATCCGAAAAAGCCGAGAAAACGTGCTTTTCTTTGCGAGACAGCGCTTTCTCTTTTATTTTTCGCGAAATATTCGGATGCAAGGATCGAGCATATACCGATATCACGGTACTCTCCCTTTACAAAAAGCCTCTGTCTCTGCATCCCTTCATAAGTCATCGCGCATTTTTCCATTACCCGTCTGCTCGCGATATTTCCGGACATATATCTCGCCTCTATACGGTTCAGCTCAAGATCGCAAAATCCGAATTTCAGCATCGCGGCAAGTGCCTCGGTCGCTATCGATCTTCCCCAGTAATCGGGAGAAAGCACGTATCCGACCTCTCCTCTGTCATTTGCGGGATCGAGAGAGGCAAATCCGCAGGTGCCGATCATTTTGCCGTTTTCCTTATATTCTATTGCGAAATCGAAAAATCCTCCGCTTTTATAAAGACCTACGACGTAGGAAAGATATCTTTTCGTATGATCAGAGGTCTTATGGGTCTTCCACAAAAGGTATCGCGTGACCTCGTCCCTGCTCGCATACTCGTACATATCGTCCCTATCGGAGAGCGCCATACGCCTGAGGCGAAGCCTCGGCGTCTCTAACGTCGCAAGATCGCTTTTGAAAAATTTAGTGTAATCGTTTATCATTTTCGCTCCGACCTTGTTTATTTGCGCTGATCGCACACTTACATTATACTCGTTTTCTTCTGTAAATCAACAATAATAAAAAAAGTTTATAAAAAATTATTGAAAAGCGCAAAAGTATGTGGTATTATATTAAGTACGCTATGCCGTTTAAGGTAATAAGTGAAGATCGCCTTGACATAGAATATACGGGTGATTTATTTATGTTCAGGCGCTTATCCTTACTTGCTCGGTCGGATCTTTCCGCAGCATCGGTCATTTCGGGATATCTTTTCGGGCTCTTTATCCCGGCTATCATGCACTTTGACCTTACGGTAATTCCCGATATGACCTCTCTTCTTTTGGAAAAAGATCCGATACAACGTCTTATCTCATCGGCGTGCATCCAAGCGTTCCCCTTTGCTATTGTGCTGATACTGTCGTTTATCCCCTATTCATCGATACCGACAGCACTAACGGTCTTTATCCGATCGGCACTTGCTTCTCTTTCGTGCACGCTGCTTTGCCTATCCGACGCTCCCGTTTTCCTTTACGTACTGCATACCTTATCGGGAATATGCGCGGTATATCTTTTATGGGCGTGTGCGCGGTGCTCATTTTTATTTTCGCAAAAAGAAGAGCCGCTCAGCACAGTTTCCGAGCTTATACGGCATTCACTCTATTTTATCGGACTCACCTTCTTTGCGATATTTGCAAGACAGGTCGCGCTTGCCTTTGTCTGAGCCGTCCGATCACAAACGAATTTCAAGGAAGTGATAATTTTTGAAAAAGAAATATCCGAATATGTCCGCAAGCTCTCATGAGGACTCGGAGGAAATTGAAGTAAAAAAGAAGAAACGGAAAAATCTGTTCGACATCCTTTATAATATGAACAGCGGAAAGGAGATCACCGAGGACGACCGAAAGGCTCCGAGGAATTTCACCTTTTTCTTCAAGCTGGCATGGCGCAATTTCACCCGTCTGTTTTATGCAAACATCCTCTTCCTGCTCGCCAATTTTCCGATAATACTGATAGCGCTTTTCCCTGCGAGAGTTTTTCACACTCAGGCCTTGTCTCCGTCAAGTCCGCTCGCGCTTCCCTTTCTCGGAGTCGCCGAGTTCGGGGTGACATCTCCCGCGCTCGCGTCTATCACGGGAGTATTCGGAAACCTTTCGCACGTTTTTATCCCGACCACTCTTTCATGGGTGATACTGATAATCGGAGTCCTGCTTTTGCTCTTTACCTTCGGTCCCGTATCGGTCGGAATAGTTTACAATCTTCGTAACATAGTAAGAGGCGAGCCCGTATTTTTCCTGCGTGACTTCTGGTACGCAATAAAGAAAAACATACGTCAGGGCATCATTATCGGCATCGTCGATCTTCTTCTCTGCGCTCTGCTCGTTTACGATCTTATCTTCTTTTACGCGAGACTCGGCTCCTCGTTTGCAAACGCAATGATGTTCTGGGCTACGGTGTTTATGATCCTTATATATTTCACCATGCGCTTCTACATCTATCTGCTTACGGTCACTTTTGATCTGAAGATAATACACATCTTCAAAAATGCGCTGATCTTCGCCTTCCTCGGATTCAAGCGAAACTTCCTCGCCACACTCGGAATAATCGCCGTTATATTCATCAACTTCTACCTGATGGTCATATATCTGCCGATAGGAATCGTTCTGCCTCTCATCATCTCGATCGGTCTCTGCATGTTCATGGCTACCTATGCCGCTTGGCCTAAGATCAAGGAGATCATGATCGATGCTTACGAGCAGGAGGACGAATACGGGGAATATGATGACTCAGACGACGAAGAATGAGCGTAAGCGAGTTGAATTAAATGAACTTTGTGTGAACTGATTGTGTATCAATTGTAAAATCAGCTTCTTTTTACAATTACCCCTTTAAATATCGCAAATGTTGTGGTACAATTGCTTGGTTGACTTTAGTTAATTATTTGTTTAAATATAAGGAGAAAACAAACATGAAAAAAATTCTTGCATTTATCCTTTCCGCCATAATGCTTTTTTCGGTAGTTGCGTGCAGCAGCGCTTACGATGACTACGAAAAATACATTGAGCTCGGCGATCTCAAAAAGATCACCGTTGAGGAAGCAAAAATACTCAAGAAGGTAGCAGACCAGATACTTGAGCTCCGTGAGAGCGGACGTAAGGATCTTTGGGTCGAGCTCGATGCCAAGACCGCAGTTGCTCAGAAGGGCGACAAGCTTGATATCGACTATGACGTAAAGAGCTACAGCGATCCCGACAACGCAGATCTCAAGCTTTCCGACGATACTCTCAAGAACATGAAGGCTGAGGCGTACTCTCTCATTCTCGGCTCGAACTCCTTCATCGGTGAGTACACCGTAAAGGACGACGAGGACAACGTACGCAACAACAAGGGCTTTGAGGATCAGCTCATCGGCGCAAAAGTCAACACCAACGAGACCGATGACAAGACCAAGGACGACACTGTCGAGGTCACTGTAACCTTCCCCGACGTATACAAGGACGCTACCCTTCAGAAGGTCATCGTAACCTTTAAGGTAACCGTAAATTCCATTTCCCGTTCTATAGCAGACATATCCAACGAGGAGCTTATCGCTTCTCTTGCATACACCTTCACCGATCCCGACGCCAAGGAAGACGCTGACGATGACAACGCGGCTACTCCCGATGAGGCTGACGAGGAGGCTAACGAGGAGGCTGAGGACAGCAAGGAAGAGTCCGAGGACAAGGACGACGACACCGTCAAGTTCACCGACCTCTTCAAGAACGGCACTCTCAAGATCGACTTCTCCGACAAGGACGAGCTCGGAAAGTTCAACACTCTCTTCGACGTAAAGACTGTTTTTGAGGCACTCAACGAAAAGGTTCTCTATGAAGAGATCGTTCTCGTATTCACCGTTCCCACCGAGGAAGAGCTCAAGGCTGACGAAGGCGACAAGGACGGAAACGACAAATTCGTTCCTTACGCAGGCAGAGAGATCACCGTAACCTTCACCCTTAACGGAATCACAACCCTTCCCGAGTGGAACGACGAGTACGTTAAGACCAGCACCTCCGGTCAGTTTGAGAAGGTAAAGGACTACGAAGAGGACGCTTACGACACCAACGCAAAGAGCATCGTTATCAGTGCCATCATAGATGCAGCGGTACTCAAGGATGTTCCGTGGAAGGAAGCAAAGAGCGCATACAAGATCGCTCTCAAGAATTCTGTTATCAGCGCGCTCAACCAGTCCGTCAACCCAAGCTACGGTTCTGTTTCCTCCACCTCCGCATCGGTTGCTATCGGCGACTTCACTCAGAAGGAATTTGACAAGTACATTACCGATGACGTATATGCCGCACTCCGCGAGCAGGCTGCAAAGGATGCAGTTACCAGCATAAAGTCCAGACTCGTTTACGAGCTTCTCTTCGACGAGCTTGACATCGAGATTTCCGGCAAGGAATACAAGGCAAAGCTTAAGGAAGAATTCAACGCTAACAAGGTATATTACGAGTCCTATCTCGGAATCACCAAGCCCTCCAAGCTTGAAAAGTACTTTGGCAAGGAATCTCTCATGATCGACTTCAAGCACGAGATCCTTCTTGACAAGGTAGTTGATCTTGTAACCATCAAAAAGTAATCATCGCAATAAAAAAGCACCTTTTGGTTTTCTCGGTTGTCCTTAACGGAGAAATTGAAGGCACAGAAAGTCGGCAGAGAACTTGTTTTCTCTGCCGATTTGTGATATAATGGAACTAACGAAAAGCCCTCTCCCTTTGGGAGAGGTGGCGGCGTAGCCGCCGGAGAGGGCAAATTGTTGCAACGACTTCCCTCTCACCCGCTACCGCGGGAGCTCTCCCTGAGGGAGAGCCTTTGGACGCGCTCGTTCATCTTTAGGGGTATGGGCTTTGCCCTATACCTTTGTAATACAAAGGCGAAACCGGCGATAAAACAGAACGGTAAATATAATTTTAGTAAAGGGGCGATAGAATGTCATTGTTTAATTTTTTTAGAAAAAAGAAAGTGGACTTGACCGAAGATCAACGCAAGTGGAATAAAATGTGGGAATTATGGGCTGAGGAACAAGCTGATGCTCCGTATGCTCAACTGATGACATATCAAAGCGAGATCAATAACGGAGGACATGATCAGTATTTCACAAATGCTGAAAATGCTGCAGATGTACAAAATGAGATGTCGACTTTAGAAAATATTCTCCCTGCAATACATAAAGATAATCTTCAGAAAGCGTATAAAGCATATTTAGTGTTAAAAGAAAAAGAAGATGAACACGCTGAAGAAACTTTGGAGCAGTGTGACAATGTTTTTTATGAAAATGAAGCAGTACTTAATGAATTGTTAGAAAAATACGCTAAAACTATTGAATTGTAAAAGTCGATTTATCAAGAAAAAAGAACCCCAACAGACCATGAAAATCTGTTGGGGTTAATTATTTGTTTCCTGCGGGGCAATTTTGCGCAGTATAATCAAACTAAATTGTGATTTCTCCGCTAAGGACCTCACCCCTTACAAAAGGTGCTTTTTATTTCTGTTTTCAGTCGATATCGGGAATTACCTCTTTAGGAGGATTATCAAGCTTATCGGGATTCTTGAGGTAGAATCTCATAGCCTTAAGAAATGTAGCGTAGTAATAACCGTCGCAGATACGCTCATCGGTAACGATCTTCAGATCTACCATTTTTCTTTCCTTTGTGCTTCCGTCCTTATCTATATAATATTCGGTTCGCTTTGCTCCGAAGGAAATGAAGATCGGCACGTTTCCGAAATTATATATATGGTGATAGATCGGCGGAATTCCGAGCGATCCCATCGAGGTTATAAACATAGAGCCGTGGAATGGACTGACCTTTGTGAGGAATCTCGGAAGTAATCCGAAATAGTCAAAGAAATAAAGCAGTCCGACGAGTCCTCTGATAACAAGTCCCGGGATCGAGGTAAGCGCCTTTGCGGTCTTATCGAAATCGCTTTCTCCCTCCTGTTTGTTTTCAAGAACGAGCTCGTTTATACGGTTATAAACGTCGGTAGCGGTATCGGTCGCCTCGGGAAAAATTTTAATAACGGTATCGGGTGAATTAAGCTTCATTTCTTTTTTGATAGTAAGCATTACCTCGATATTGTTTCTCGACCAAACTCTCTGTCCACGTATAAAGCGATTTACTCCGGGCTTCTCGGCGATCGTCCTTACGTACGCCGCTATTATGACGTGCATAATACCGAAATTCTTACATCCCTCGGCGCGTTTTTTGAAAACGTAATCCTCGATAGCGCTTATATCTATCGAGTCGCTTATATAGTTACACGCATCGTTTCTGTCCTTCATTACGTAGGGCATAAACACGCTCATTGGAGGAAGTGTTTTTATTCTTCTTCCTTCCTTGAAGCGCTTTTTCTTTTCGGGTTTGGGTTTGGGTTTAGGTTCGGGTGTGGGTTCGGGTTTGGGTTCGGGTGTGGGCTCGGGTTTGGGTTCGGGGGACTGATTGGTGGTGCCGCAAGCTTTCTCGTCTACGTTAGTCTCGGGCTTCTGCTCCGGCGCATGGATCTTTTCTTCCATCTCAGGTTTCTCCATTCTTCTTTTTTACTATATTCCAGTAGTCTCTTGCAGCGATCTCGTTTTTGCTCGTTCCGTACTCGAAGTAGCGGCAACTCTTAACGTCATCGGGCAGATACTGCTGTTTTACATAGTGATCGGGACAGTCATGAGGATACACGTATCCGTCAAAATTATTGACCTGTCTGAGCGATTTAGGGAATTCTCTTCCCTTTCCGGCACGCACGTCGGCGAGTGCCTTTTCATATGCTATATGCGCGCTGTTAGATTTAGGTGCGGTCGCAAGGAGGGCGGTCGCATGAGAAAGCGGTATTGCCGCCTCGGGAAGACCGAGTCTAAGAGCACTGTTCACGCAAGAATCGGTAACTGCCGCCGCGATCGGATATGCAAGTCCTATATCCTCTGATGCTATAACCTGAAGTCTCCTGCACGCTCCCAAAAGATCTCCACCGTTCAGCAGGCGTGCGAGATAGAATAGCGCGGCGTCGGGATCAGAGCCCCTTATCGACTTCTGAAGTGCCGAAAGCAGATCGTAATGAACCGTTCCGTCCTTATCGAAATCTCCGACGGTATTACTGTTTACCACCGAAAGGGTCTCTTTATTTATCTCATTTTCCGCAGCAAAGAAGCAATTCTCGAGCAGGTTAAGCGATCTGCGAACGTCCCCTGCCGCTGCGGACGCAACGGCAAGCAAGGCATCGTCTGAGGCCTCTTTTTTTATTTCATACTCCTCGCAGAGCTTCAAAAGTGCTTTTTTCAGTGCAGGCACGATCTCCCTTGCAGAGACAGGCTTGAACTCAAACACGGCAGAGCGAGATATTATCGCGTTATAAACGTACATATACGGATTCTCGGTAGTTGACGCTACAAGCGTTATCCTTCCGTCCTCTATATACTCAAGGAGAGACTGCTGCTGCTTTTTATTGAAATACTGTATCTCATCGAGGTAGAGCAGTATTCCGTTGGATGCAAACACAGATGATGTCTGCGCGCAAACATCCTTTACGTCAGACAGCGAAGCGGTCGTTGCGTTGAGTCGATGTATCGTCATATCGGTAGACTCGGCTATTATTCCCGCCGCAGTGGTTTTACCGGTTCCGGGAGGTCCGAAAAATATCATATTGGGAAGATATCCGCCTGCGGTCATTTTTCTTACAACGCCGTTTTTTCCGAACAGGTGGGTCTGTCCTACCATATCGTCGAAGCTTTTTGGGCGCATCATATCTGCCAGCGGTCTTTTTTGAAACTTCATTTTATTCTCCTTTCCAAGGACTCTGACTTGGATCCGCCAAGGGCTCTGCCCCTTGGATCCCGCCAAGGGCTCTGCCTTTGGATCCCGCCAAGGGCTCTGCCCCTTGGATCCCGCCAAGGGCTCTGCCCCTTGGATCCCGCCAAGGGCTCTGCCCCTTGGATCCCGCCAAGGGCTCTGCCCTTGGATCCCGCAAGGAACCTTTTTGAAAAAAGGTTCCTTGACCTCCAAAAACTTTACTTAATTGGTTATTCGTGTAATCACTC
>JAFTUC010000052.1 GCA_017466445.1 Clostridia bacterium | reverse complement strand
CGATTTGGGAAATTATTCAAAACAGTGCTGTTGAATGTGGCTTGACCAATCCTGAAGATGACATCACAGAAGAATGGCGAGAGTGGTAACTACATAGATTCGTTTACAAGCATGGAGCGAAAGCCCGAAAGACCTCGGACAACTTTTTGCTCCATCATCGCCAAGGGGTAAGTCCACCCTTACGGTAAAAATCACGGCCTGTTTTTGTACGATAGCATTGTATGGATCTATTTTGTAGTGGTATCACAAACAGAAACCCGATGCAGAGCATCGGGTTTCTGTTTTGCGTGAGAAAAAAAGACGCAGGATCCCGCGAAAAGAGGCGAAGCCGCTTTTGTTATATTGAAAAAATTAAATTTTGTGCTATAATACAGTACAAGCATACGGTATAACGGTTAAAAGGCAATTGATTTTATCAAAGAGAACTATAAATATAATGCAAAAATCAAAAACAGTTACACATTTTCAAAATTTTTGGTACTGTTATTTATGAAGGGCTCTTTCAAAAGCGTGAGGAAGGAGGCAAGCTATGGAGCTTAAAAGCAAACAGAACGAAAAAATGCCTATGGACGACGCAAAGATCGTCGAGCTGTACTTTAGGAGAGATGAAAAAGCAATTGAGGAAACCGACTTTAAATACAAAAAGTATCTGTTTTCTGTTGCTTATAACCTGCTTCACGACCGACTTGACTGCGAGGAATGTCTAAGTGATACATACCTTGGCGCGTGGAATGCGATACCGCCGTCAAGACCGAACGTGCTAAAGGCGTTTCTGACGACTATCGCACGAAGAGTTGCGATCAAACGCTATCATGCCGGTTTGCGCAAAAGGACAATACCGTCCGAGCTGACGGTGTCCCTGTCCGAGCTCGAGGCTTTCGTGTCGGGCGATGAGGACGTGTGCTCAGATTTCGACGCCGAAAGACTCGGAAGTGTTATCAGCGATTTTCTTCGCTCGCTCTCCGAGCGCAGAAGGTTCATATTTATGAGTCGGTACTACGTAGCCGACCCGATCGATACGATCGCAAGCGATCTCGGTCTGAGCCGCTCCACGGTGAACAAGGAGCTTGCCGCCATCAGGAGCGATTTAAAGGAAAAGCTTGAAAGTGAGGGCTATTTGATATGAAAAAGAAAGAATGGAATGAAGGTCTGGACCGTCTCGATGCCGACCTTGTTGAAAAATACGTTGAGCAGAAGGATCAGCTCAGGCAAAAGAAGAGATCAAAAACCATATGGCTTCACATCGGAGCGGTCGCGGCGTGCTTTGCCCTGATCATCTGTGTAGGCATCATTGTGCCGATGTTAAAAGTTCCGACTTGGGATACGGCACAGTATTCCGCAAAGGACATCTCTAAGTTGTTCAGCTCAAATAAAGATAATTCTGTATCAACAAACGCTTATACAAAAATCTATGTTCCGCACGAAAAATACTTGCATATTGACGAAATACCCGATGACAAATATCTGGGTGTTTATGAATATACCGGAAAAACTAAAGAGCTGGACAAAAATGAGTTTAGGGACTTTATTAACGGGATCCTCCCGAAATTGTCCGAATCGATCGGTGTTACAGTACCCGAATATGACATAAACGAAGATAATTACAGCTTTGGTAAATTCCTTTCTGTCGGTGCTTCTGTCGGGCATTACCGAATAAGGGCATCGCAGAGTGAAGCATACTGTTCGCTCTCCTTTTATTCGTGGAGAGACGCAGACAAAAAGATCATTATAGACGGAGAAACAGTACAGATCGATCAACGGCTATCGGATGAAGAGATCATAAAGTCGATCAAGTCAATAAAAAACAAGCTGTTTGATATTTTTAACGTATCATTCTCCGATGTAAAAATAATACGGCATTTTAACGATTATTCAGATCACGGAGCAAGTTCGATATATATTTATTTTTACGATGAATCGGCGCATCCTCTGAATAAGTTTCGAGGAAAACCCGTGTCCGATTATATATGTATAAGTTTCAATAATTCTTACAATTATTCGGGAGATATCGTAAGCGACGATATTTTAACGGTGAGTGACATCGACTATTATAAGAACAGGACAGACATTGCCAAAAAGTGTACCCTTATAGGTAACGCTAAAAGGATCTCTCTTAAGGAAGCAGAAGCTTTACTGTACAAAGGTTACGTATTCGGAGGGCACTCGTGCTCGCTGTGTATGGCAGAGCAGGAGAAGATAAGCTTTGACGGTTACGATTTCGTTGATATAGAGTACGTGTTCGGCTATGATGATAAAACAAGCAAAAAAACCGTCGAAATACCCTTTTACGCGTTTTACAAAAAGATCGGAACGGCAGAAAACGGAAACTTGATCTATGCCAAGACTTACGTTGCCGCGATACAGGTCAGTGGATATGATGAGTATTTTGAAAGTCAAAAGACAGAACATCAAAATATAATTACGGACGATTATGATACAGTTGATTGATATCGGCGCAAACAAAAAGCCTGATTTGTCGGTAGACAAATCAGGCTTTTTTTAGCTCTTATTCACGGATGGACCGTTTCGATACGTTACTTCTTTTTAACGCGCAGTATGACGCCGTCGCACTTCGGAATAAGGTCGGTGTTTCCGTAAAGGATCTCCTTTATCTCGTACTCCCCGTTCACTCTGATCTCGGGCACTATATCCTTATCCGAATAGTTGAGCAGAGTAACGAGAGACTCGCTCTCACTTTCGGGATTTACAGTAATACCGATATTTCTGTCGTCGACCAGGATCGGCTTTTTCTCGATCCACTCTCTCGCGACCTCCTTGTACATGAGGTAGAAGGGGAATTTATTGAATCCGTCGGGAGTGTCGAAGGAAAGGTTCTCGGGCGAGAAATTGATGAAATATATATATCCGTTGCCGTACTTATTCTTAAGAAATACCGGATTTCCCTCCCCGTTTTCGAGAAGCACCTCGGCACTAAGCGGCTTCATAAGGATCTCGTTTCCGCGGTAAGGAACTCGTTTTCCGTCAAGCTCAATGCTATGGCTGACACCCATCATTACTCCCATAGACTCGGCGCCGAGGACCTTCGGAAGATCGATCATATGTCCGCCGTCATATGAGATACAAAGGGTCGCTCCCTTATCCACACGGTCGAGAAGCTCCTCCCACGTTCCCTTACGCAGGATGCTCCAGCCGGTGATCGAGGGCAGGAAATAGAGATCGGAGTCGGGAAGCCTCTCGCCCTCGCTGAACACGACGTCGAGATCGATCCCCGCCTGCTTTCCGAACGTAAGAGAGGCCATTGCGTTGTTCTGCTGATTCATTTCATACGAAAGGATGCAAAATCCGTCCGATTTGCGCTTCGGGAAGGGCGAAGGAAGACCTTCGATGGTCTTGCTCATCGATTTCATGACGTGCGCGACCGGCTTCGGGTCTCCGTTTGCGTCGAAAAGTCCGAGCTTTTCCTCCATGATAGACCAGGTATACGGTGAGAAATCAAGATGACTCTGATCCCACGCACACCACCACTGATATCCGAGAAGTCCGTTGGAAAGGGAGGAGAGGATCTGTATCCTCATAAAATCGGCAGACATCTCGAGACTTCCGATAGTTTCAGTAAAGGTTCCGCTCTCCTGAATGTACGCGGGGCGCTTACTGAGTCCGGAGTAATATATCGTCTGCGCGGTGGGGATGAAGGTAGTTCTGAGTCTCGTGTACGGCTCCTTGTTTCCGCCTATCGTCGGAGACGGATACGGGTGCGTCGTAAGAACGTCACAAAGCTCGCCCTGATGCACTATCTTCCAGTTTACGTAGAAGTCAAGCGCGTGCATTCCGCTCGAGATCGGGCGGGTGTTGTCCTCGGCTCGTATCGAATCGACTACCGTTGACGCCCACTTATACGCGTCGAAGGGATTTCCGACCGGTCCCATGCAGTTGCTCTCGTTTCCGAGATCCCACATAATTATGCTTTTTTCATTCTTAAGCTCTTTTACGAAGCGGTGAACGTAGCGTCTCGTAAGAACGAGCGCCTCGGGATCAAGTATCGGATTTTTTCCGCTTATCGCAGGCGGAACGAAAAGTCTTCCGCTCATCCATCCGGTAACGATCGAAACGACGAGGGTCATTCCGACCTCCTGCGCCGCCTGACAGAAATCGTGGAACTCTTCTATTCTGTCCATATCGACTCCGTCTCCGTAGACGGGTCTTCCGTCGTGGCTGTTAACGTATTCAACAAATCTTCCGAGGTGTCCGTACGCCTTTTCGATCGGCTGAAAGTCCCTCCAGTTCGGGAAAACTCTCATGCAACGAACTCCGCAGTCATAAAGCTGCTTCATCTCGTTGCGGATCGCCTGAGGATCGTAATGAAGCCACATTTCCGTGCCGTAGTCTCTGCCCCAATAATTTACTCCAAGCATAAATTCCATTTCGTTTGTCTCCTTTTTCTTTATATTCTTCTTAAAAATTCCTCGACGCAGCTACTCATAAGCTCGTGAGCGAGCAGGTTCGGGTGGCCGTTGGTCTTACTGACGAAAAACTGTCTGTTACGGATCTCTCTCGCCTCGTCGCAGAGTCCTTTTTTGCTGAGAGTCGTTGAAATTCCCGTGTCCTCGAAGAGATCGAGATAAGGAATACCCCATTTTATTGCCGTTTCGCGTACGGCTTCCCGGAAATCGGGTGCGAGATAGGCGTTACAGACGAGAGAACCGATCTTGGCGCGCGGATATTTTTCTATAAGATAGCGGTAAATGAAGTTAAACGCACCGTAAAAGGTCTCGGGAGTGGTATCGTCGATGCATCCGAGCTCGCATTTATACATATCGTTAAGTCCGTACATTATGAGAATGTAATCGGGATCGTCGCCTATCTCAAGATAAAGCTCGTTTGCAAAGGGGCATCTGAAATTTTTATCGACCGTATCGGGCGACTCAAGATAGTCCCTTGTGAGCGCGATCGTGCCGCCGCATTTCGCGAGGTTCTTCAGCTTCATATTATTGCGCTCCGCGATCCACCACGGATAGGTCTTGTAGGTCTTGCGCTCGCTGTCGTAGATGACAGGCGACTCGCGTCCCGATTTGCCGTTCTCGTCCTTCCACGAGGTAAAATCCCCCTCGGTGAAGCTATCACCGCAGGCGACGAGGGTCTTTCCCCAAAGCACATTGCTTTTTCTGAGCATTTCAAGCTCCATTTTCTCGTTCTGATCCATAAAATTTCCTCCTGCCCGCGGCATTTGAACTTTTACCGTAATTATGCCACATATCTGTGTTTTTGTCAATATTTTTTAATTTGAAATGCAAAAAATAAAGTTCTTCTATTGACAAGCGTGCAATAGTATGATAAAATAATAACAAAGTAGAATAAAAGCAACACCTTGCGCCCGAAAACAAGAGCCTCGCACCGGGACTCTGACGAGAAGGAAAAAGGAACAACCAAGCTGACACTATAGCTATGCCTTTTTCCGGCATAGCTTTTTTTCTTGCTCGGGACTCTGCCAAGGGCTCTGCCCTTGGAACCCGCT
>JAFTUC010000051.1 GCA_017466445.1 Clostridia bacterium | reverse complement strand
GTCGCCGGTATTGTCGTCACCGGTGTTGTCATCGCCGGTATTGTCATCGCCGGTATTGTCGTCGCCGGTATTGTCGTCGCCGGTATTGTCATCGCCGGTATTGTCGTCACCGGTATTGTCATCGCCGGTGTTGTCGTCGCCGGTATTGTCGTCACCGGTATTGTCGTCACCGGTATTGTCATCGCCGGTATTGTCATCGCCGGTGTTGTCATCGCCGGTGTTGTTATCACCGGTATTGTCGTCACCGATGTTGTCATCGCCGGTGTTGTCGTCGTTCGTGACATCACCTTTTTTATCATCATCTTTGTCACTGACGCTTGCCGCGGGGGCGCAAGCGGAGATCAAGAAGGTCAGGACAAGCAAGATGGCGATAAACGATATTAATCTTTTCGGTTTTGCTGTGCTCATAGATTATCTCCTTTTTTTATCTATTTTATCGGTTGTTTTGTCAGAAATGCTTCAGATTTTCAATAATACCGTCTCCGCTTATAAGAGGATCCTTGTCGGTATCTACACACGAAAGTGTAAGACTGCCGATCTTTCCCTCGTTATGGATAAAGGGCATTGACGAGTTCGTTCGGTTTGCCGTCGAGGCACCGTCGATATAAAGGCTTTCGATGCTTGCCTTTTTTTGAATGCCTACCGTGCAGATCGGTATAACGCTTTCGTCACGATGCATATTGGATATTCTCAGATTTTTTACGGAAGTATCGCTTTGAATGAAAATAAAGGGGAAAACAAAGCTGTTCGGATACGGATATATTCCTTCGCGGGAAGCCTTGGATGCGTGTATGCCGTCGAGTACTATCGCATCGAAAACACCGGTCGTTTCTCCGGGATAATATTTTGTGAAGCCGATGCAGTACTGATAGTATGTTCCGTATACGTTTGATATTTTTATGTTACGTATGTCGTCGCTTACGGTTAGAAGTCTTACCGCGCTGTGACAGACCTCAGCAAAAATACCGTCGATATGGATGTTTGTTATAGGACCCTTAGATCCCTCGTGAGCGTTGATCGCAACGAGATCGTCATAGCAAGCGCCCTTGAGATTTTTCAGAACACCGAAATGACAGTTTCCGTTGAGATGCACGCCGTCCATGTTGAGCGCTACGGGATTTCCGAGATTGTAGTCGAAGGTAATGTCCTCTACCGTGAAGTAGGATACTCTGTCAAGAGATATGCCCCAGTGAACGGGATCCTTGCAGGTCATATGGGTGAGCTTTAAATTCTTAACGCCGTAAAAGAGCATTCCGTCACCGGTGTACCCGTGCTGAGAGAGATCCTTCGTCTGCTCAACGTTCGGCATCTGATTTTTGTTGTTGAAATTCCATATTCCGCCGCAGATCTCTACGTTTTCGACGGTGAAGTCGGGATCGCACTCGTCAACGTAATACCAAAGATGCTTGCAAAGGGGGGAGTGCTCCGCCAAAAGCCTCTCGGCATAGAAGGGCTTCATTAGATTTCTGACCATGAGACAGCTTGCGCCGTCCGCAAGCCTTATTTCGGCAAATCTCGGAAGAACAAGTCTGAAATTTGACGGAAGCACCAGGGTGCTTGAGATCAGATAATTTTTCTTTGGCGCAGGGAGAGATACCTCACATACGCCCGAGTCTATCATCTCTTGTATGGCGGGATAGTCATCGTGTATTCCGTCACCGTATAGCGTGTGGATCATCGCGCTACCTCCATAATGATAAATATATAAAGAAATTATACTATAAAAAACGTAAAAAGTCAACAAAAAACGATGTGTCGATAGTGTAGAAAATTAGGAGTGAAATATGTTGAAAATATACAAAAGACGACTTGCCGATACCGGTTTCATAGGATCTGAATATAAAAACGCGCAAAAAAGCAAGGATCCACGGAATTTTCCGAGGATCCTTTACAGCCTTTGATTTTGATTAATGCATCGCTTTGTGCAGATTGTATAGGTGTGAAAGTCCGATGAATACCGAATTCTGAGATAATTCCGGATCGGTTTCGAGCGCGTTTTCTCCGAGAAGAAGGGAATACGCGCGCCTCAGATTTTCCTTTCCTCCTACGAATATCCTTACTCCGTCGGCAAATTTTTTTATCGCCTCGACATCCTCGCCGAGAACGGCTCCGTATAAAAACGATGACATACTGTCACGGTCAATAGAATTTTTTGACATCACCCGTATGTGAAAGAGCGCCGCATTTATACCGTATTCATCGGCGTATTCCGCACCCTTGAAAAGGAGCTCCTCATTGAGAGTGAAATCGTGAGCTACGCTTCCCGAAAGTATGGAATGTGAGATTACCATAGAAAGCATCTCTCCGCTGAGCGTGGTTATGAAATCGGATATCATTCCGTCTGCCGATATTTTAACGGCCTTGTTGTGTGTACCGGGCAGGATCAAAACTGCATCCTCGGTAAGACCGAGAGATAGAAATGTTCCTATTGCTTCGACCTCCTCACCCCTCATGATATCTCGGAGATCTTGACCGTCAAGAGCCTTGAGTCCGGGTACGAAAACGAACGGAATGTCGCATATTTCGGGTATTGTTTTTTCGGAAAGTGAGGCTGTAAGAATGCTCGCGTTTGCGGGAAGCGAGATGTGAGGGATCTCGCAAAGTCCTATCTCGCTGCCTGCCATGCCCGAGATCATTATGCAGTCCGGCATGGGAGAATCCTTTGGAAGATGTGAAAGCAGCTTGCTTGTCAGAGACCTCATTTGCGAAAAAAGAAACTCTTTTCCGTCGCGCTTTCCGTTTAACGCGCCGAATGCTGCACGCTCTGAGAAAATGATGCCTTTGCTGTCGCAAAGAGCAAGTCTGGTGTTTGAAGACCCCATGTCCGCACAAATGTACATAACGTTCTCCTTGATTAAGATGAGATTTATTTGTTTTTTTCTGTTTTGAATCTGATCATATTCCAAGAATGCTTTCTGAGATTTATATCCATGCCGCTTGCGATATCCACGCTTTTGGGCGAAACTCTTTCGCAATTACTGTCATTTATTGCAAGAAGATCGTCACAGTAAAGCTCGATGTGCTCGATCACTTTTGCGTTTTCAAAGCCCTGCAGGTCAAGAGAAAGAAGCATGTCCTCATCAAGCGAGCGGTTAGTGGCAAATACGGTGATCTCTCCTGACTCGCCGTTATATATTACCGAGCTTTCAAGATATGGAATGTCCCGTCCGAGCGCCTTGTAGGTGTCGCAGGTAACTATCGACCTCAGCGTCGTTCCTCTTCCGTAATTCGACGCGTACATGAATGGGTAGAATATCGTCTGTGCCCACGCCCTTCCGCTGTTTTCTGTCATGATCGGAGCGATCACGTTGACGAGCTGGGCAAGACAAGCAATCTTTACTCTGTCGCAGTTGTTCTGAAGTGTAGAGAGCATGCATCCCACGAGAAGCGCATCCTCAAAATTGTAGATGTCTTCTATCTGATGCGGAGCGACCGACCATTTTTCAAACGGCGCGCCGTTACTGTGATACCAGACGTTCCATTCGTCAAAGGAAAGATTTACAGTCTTGCTCGAATGCTTCTTTGCCTTGACCGCATCGCAGATGTTGGCAACTCCCTTGATAAATTCGTCCATAGCGACCGAGTTTGCAAGAAATTCGGGAGTGTTCTTTGCCGCGTTTCCGTAATAAGTGTGGAGCGATATGTAATCGACTACGTCGTACGCCTCGTCAAGAACGGTCCACTCCCATTCTCCAAATGTCGGCATGTAGAAGCTCGAGCTTCCGCAGGCGACGAGCTCTATCGAGGGATCGACCCATTTCATCATCTTGCCTGCCTCGTGAGCGATGCGCGCGTATTCGGATGCGGTCTTGTGACCGATCTGCCAGGGACCGTCCATCTCGTTTCCAAGACACCAGGTCTTTATGCCGAACGGCTTTTCAAGGCCGTTTGCTCTTCTTTTGTTTGCGTATTTCGTGTCGGTGTCGAGATTGCAGTATTCGACGAGATTTTTCGCGTCATCCGCACCTCTCGTTCCGAGATTTACCGCCATCATGACCTCTGTGTCGACTCTCTTTGCCCACTCCTGAAACTCGTCGATCCCGACCTCGTTGGTTTCTGTAACGCCCCACGCAAGCTCGAGCCTCTTGGGACGAAGCGCCTTGTCTCCCGTTCCGTCCTCCCAATCGTAGCCCGATACGAAGTTTCCGCCCGGATAACGTACGATAGGCACGTTCAGCTTGCTTACAAGATCGATAACGTCTTTTCTGAATCCGCACTCGTCGGCGCTCTCGTGAGACGGCTCGTATATTCCGCCGTATACCGCTCTGCCGAGCTGCTCGATAAACGAGCCGTAGAGTCTTTTGTCTATCTCGCCGATAGCAAAATCCTTGTTTACGGTTATTTTAGCCCTCATAATTTTTACTCCTTCAAAATTCTATGTATACAATCGTTTCTTTTTGAACGTCAAGCTCAAGTGATCCGTTCGTTACGTCTGCTTCGAATCTTTCAAGCTCACCGCATCCATGCATAAGAGATACCGTGACCCTTTCCGAGGGAATGCTCAGCGTGAGCTTGCCTTCAAAAAATCTTGATGCGATGGCGACTCCTGCCTTTTCTCCGTTACTTGCTCCGAGGGCGTAGATGCCTTTTCCTGTCTCGTATTCGACCTCTATCTGTTTTTGGAGTCTGTAAAGATCTCCGAAGAACTTCATGGAGTTGAAAGCGGGAAGCTTCTTTATCTGTCTGTCAAGCGGATCCTTGTAGAACATGGCGTTGAATAATAAAAGCTGCAGATCGTAATAGAAGAGCATGTCTATGCTGGAATTCTGAGCTTCGATGTAGTTTGCAAGAAGATCAGCGGGGAATTCGGTGTGCTGGTAGAGAGTACGACTGTCAAATGAATAGAACATGTTGAACTCGGTGAGCAGGCTCTCGGTGTCCTTGTAGCCTCGCTCGTCAAGATATTTTCTTACGTAATCTGCCGAAGCGACCGTTTCCTCGGGAGAGAGCGTGTAAGAATGCCAGCTGAAGAAGTCGAGCGGAACGTTCTTTCCTTCAATGTAATCGAAGAAACCGTCCATGAAGGGGAGTACTGTATCGAAAAGAGGAAGAACGTAAGAATTGTTTCGGTCTCTTACCTTTTCATAAACTCCGACGCAGGAATATCCGCCGATCTTGAGATTAGGGAAGCAGGACTTTAAATGCTTGCTGACTACGGTGTAGAATTCGTAAAATTCCGTATACGTTCCGCGCCACATGCAGTCGCCGACCGGCTCGTTCCATATTTCCCAGTATTTGATGTCCATATAGTGACCGTCAGCCCAGCCTTGATTGTAGTGACGGATTATGTGCTCACATATGCGTGCCCACTTTGCGAAATCCTTGGGAGCATGTATATAAAGTTTGTTTTCGTAATGATCTATGCTTTCTCCGAGTCTGTAAAAAACTTCTGCGCCGCTTTCCTTAATGGCAAGGAGATATCGGTCTGTAGCCTTGAAATTGTAGCTCGACTCTGCATTCTCGTCTGCATCAAAATCTGGGAAGATGCAGTGAACGTCAACGAACTGACTTGATCCGTACGGATATTCTATGTCGTGAAGTCTGCAGTAGGGAATACCTATTTCCCTGAAGATCTCGGTAGCATCGTTTGAGAGACGGTGACCTCCGGTTTTGGGACCTCCGCCGCATGCGTGAAGAGGCTTGATTGTTGCTGCTACGTGTGAAGGATTGACGGTAATGTTCATAAAAAGCTCCTTTGAAGTTGTAATGGACACATTCTATTTTAAGATGTGTTATATCTCAATTATATCGATTACCTCGGATTTGTCAATATAAAACTTCAAAATACCCTTTGAAAGCATTACTGTGCTATATACTATGTACAAAAACTGCCTCCCATCTTTGTGCACTATCACACATTGACTAGATATGCCATATATGATATACTGTAAACAGAAGGGAAACGGAGAAGGCGGATCCCGAAAATAGCCAAAGTGGCATTTAATGATTTGAATAACCTGTTTGTTAGATGCATTTTGAGCGCACGGAAGGGATC
>JAFTUC010000050.1 GCA_017466445.1 Clostridia bacterium | reverse complement strand
AGCTTTAATGAATTTTCCTTTGTCGTTACGCTCGCGTTTACGGTAATTCCCGCCGATATTATCAGAAAAATATCTCTCAGAGTAATAAAAGCGAGAAATCAGAGAAAAATGGCACAAAAAAGATCGGATAGCTGATGCTATCCGATCTTTTGAGTTTTATATTATAATGTCTGCAGACCGATCCGAGTTTTTCAGCAGATCGAGGGAGTAGATGGATCTTTTGCCGCCGTGCTCGATCTCAATATCGTAATTTCCGTAAAATCCTCTGAAATCGGCATGTCCGTTTTCGTCGGTGATAAGCTCGATATCTGTGTGCCATCTTCTGTTTATGAGTTCATTAAGTCTTTCGTATGCCGGCTTTTTCGACATGTCAAAGCGCATAAGTCCGCCGTGATAGTAGTTCTCTCCAAGCGACATGTTGCCCTGAGATGAGCGGATGCTTTCCGGATTCGCATCCCAGACGTGAGCGTAGCCGTCAACGAGATTCCAGTATATTATCTGCTCGACGTTCGGATGCGAGAACCAGACGGTGTACAGATTTTCTATAACGTCTGCCTGAAGCTCCTCGTCATCCTTTTCCCACGAATACGCGGGCACGGTGATCTCGGTTACCTGAAGCGGCTTTCCGAGCAGGGAATACATGTCCATATGTCTGTACAGATTTTCGGGATCGAGTAATTTTCTCGTGCGTGCATATTCTTCCTCTCTTTTGAAAAACAGGTGATACTGCATGCCTATGGCATCTATTCGGGCGCCCTTGAGCATATTTGATTCGATGTAGGAGTAATATTTGTCACTTGTGCGGCAGCGATCCTCCCACGCAAGACCGGTATGCTCGTTGATTCCGAGCCGGTTGTTCGGAAAATATTTTTCTGCCGTTTTGAAGCACCACTCGATAAAATCGGGCTCGTCGTAAAATTTTGTTTTTCCGACGACCCATTCCATCTCGTTCGTAATTTCGATAGTCGGGATCTTGTCGGCATATCTTTCGGCCACCTCGGAAAAACGTCTTTCGAGCTCTTTTTTGATCTCGTCTACGCTTGCGTCCTTCAGCCAATCGGGAAAGAAGGCATCGTAAGCAAGAGCGTGCTCTCTCGGCTCTATCGAATGCTCCTTGCAGAACTCGGTGCAAAGATCGGGAGCGGGCCTTCTGTATACCTTTTTACTGTCCTTTGCGTAACGAGGCTTTCCCCTTTCAGGTTCAAGCGTGTTCCAATAGAAGGGAAGGGTCGCCATATTGAAAAGATCGACAAAATTTTTCTTGTAGATCTCGTTCTTTTCGGGAGTTTCAAGCTCGTCGAGCATGAACAGGTTTGCTCCGAATCTGAACTCGTGAGATTTCTGAACTGCTCTGATATGTACCCCGTTAACAGCGTTTCCGTTTTTGTCCTTTACCGAAATATGGGCGTCACCCTTGCGGTATGTCTCAATGCCGTGAGAGACTCTTTTTTCGAAATAATCACTCTTGGATTCAAAATGCTCAAGTATCTTTCTTCTTTCGTTCATAAGCGAGCTCCTTTTCTTTTTTTGTATTATATCATGTGCTTAAGGAAAATAATAGGTGTAAACTGATATTGTGGGTTGAAAATTCGAAACAAATATGATATAATTTGCTAAGAAAGGGGGATCATGATATGATTTTCGAAAAAGAACTGATGCTCGTGCGCATCCTTGACGTTATATCGCTTTCTCAAAAAAATATCAATATGAAAAACAGTGCAAGAAAATTTGACGCTCTGTCGTTCAGAATAAGATCGGACGCAAGTCTTTTTTGCGATAAGGGAGAGTTTCGTGCGGAAAGCGGATCGGTAGCGTTTGTTCCTGCGGGGATCGATTATAAAAGAACTGCAAGCGTTGACGAGATGATCGTTATACATTTCAACGCGCTCGAATATCCCTCGGATACTATAGAGGTGATCTATCCCGAAAACACCGAAAGGATCGAAAAGCTTTTCAGAGAGATACTTGCTTGCTGGAAAAACGGGTCGCTTGGGTACGAATACCGCGCAAGCGCATATCTGTACGAAATACTTTCCGAGTGTCGGGTACTGAGCGCAAAGGAAAAGGAAAACTCGAAAATACAGGCATCTGTCGATTATCTTATGGAAAATTACACAAGATGTGATCTTACAATGAAGGAGATAGCAGATAGGTCCTTTGTCAGCGAGGTCTATTTCAGAAAGCTTTTTAATCAGAGATTCGGTATGTCTCCGAAAAAATATATCATACGCTTGCGTGTTCAGAAGGCAGTCGAGCTTATGGCGACAGGATATTATTCACTCAAGGAGATAGCGTATATGTGCGGATATAACGATTATAAATATTTTCTGGTCGAATTCAGGCGCGTCAAGGGCGTGTCGCCTTCGGAATATACTTACGATTTTAATATGTAAAAAAATCGGACGGCCTGTAGATCGATCTACAAGCCGTCCGATCTTATCAGATCAGTAGGTAACGTATTTTTCCTTTTCCTCAACGACTCTTGCAATGCGATTATAGTCGTTTGTAAGAATAACGTCGATGCCCATATCGAGATATTCTTTAGTCTCTTTGGGATCGTCAGACCAGAAAACGTTGCATATAATGCCGTTTGCGTGGGCTTTTTCTATCATTTCGGCATTAAAGTGATCCTTTACGAGTTGGAGCTTTTTGCAACCGTATTTTATGGCACGGTCAACGATCTCCCACATTCCGTCGCCGCCACCGCAGCAGCGCTTTATTTCGGGATAGTCCCTTTGGAGCCTTGATAGCAGCTCGTCGCTTCCCGACATAAAATAAACGTACTTTTCGCAGTCGTATTTCTTTATCAGGTAAACTATTTTGTCAAGAAAATCGGGAGTGTGCCCGCCCGTCTTGAGATGTATGTTCATAACACAGTGGCAGGCAAATTTTTTAAGAATGTCCTCAAAGGTAGGGATCCTCATTCCCTCAAATTCCTTTGCGTGCTTTACTCCGAAATCAAGCTCGAGAAGCTCGCTGAGAGTATATTCCCATATTTTTCCCTTGCCGTTTGATACGCGCTCCAGGGTGTCGTCGTGCATAGAGACTACCTCTCCGTCCTTCGTAGACCAGAGATCGAACTCAATCTCCTGCGCGCCCATTGCGATGGCGGCTCCGAATGCGGGAAGGCTGTTTTCGGGCGCGATAGTGTTGAACCCTCTGTGAGCGCATACTCTCGGGTAGGGCATTATATCATCGTGACGGACGATAGCGCTTCCACCGGGGCGGTATTTCCACGGACGTCGTCCTTTTTCTATGTACTGATAATGAGCGGCAAGCGGATTTCCGAATCCCGCAGGCTTGAAATATTTGTCCCCGGGGTCGATAATTGCGGTCTCAATACCGACTCTGCTGCCCATATTTATTAGCACCTTTCCCGTGGGAGCGACTATCATGGACGCGCCTCCGATGTCGGATGATTCGTCCATTGATACCGAAGATCTTATAACGTAGGAATTCGTGTTGTAGGCAAGATTTTGAGACATTATCTCAAGGGCAAGATGCGTGTCGCTTCTCTGATGAGAGCAACCGATCATAATATCTATATTCTGACGTGCGATGTTTGCAAACGATTCGTAAAAATAGAAATCGTAGCAGGTCAAAAATCCGAAACGGATGCCCTCCATTTCTATAACCGTGGGCTCGGAAAATTCGAAGGTGTAATCGCTGTCGAGACGCGACTCGGTGACCTCACCCGGTGTAAGATGCTGCTTGTAATATTTTCCCACTATCTCACCCTGACGGTTAAACGCGTAGGTGGTGTTTAGCTGACCGCCCGGAGCGTCAGAGCGAGCGTTTACGAATACCATAGCGTTGCAGCGCCTTGCGGTGTCTGCTACCTTGTCGAGCAGGCGCCTGTTAAATCTTTCGCTTGCCCACTCGCCGTCCTCCTTGCAGGGCGCAAGGCAGGGAATGTCACACGATTCGGGAAGGACGATGAGATCCATACTGTCATCGCACATGTCTATCAGTCTCATCTGATCCTCAAAATATTTGTCGACCTTTGAAAAATCGGTCGAATATGCCGGTTGGATTATACATACTTTCATAATTTCAGTCTCCTTCTGATCTGTCAAGCAAACCGTACCGTCATTATATCACTACGCTTGCTGTTTGTAAAGTTTTTTTGCTTTTTTACTTGCATTTTTTTTGAAATGTGCTATACTGAAGTCATAAAACGTTTGGAGGACTTATGAAGATAAAATTTCTCGGAACCGCTCACGGTGTTCCGCTTAAAGACCGATTTTGCAGCTCGACGATGCTTGAGTTTGAAAATTGCTACTATCTTGTTGACGCGGGAGCGCCTGCGGTCGACCTTATACTCAGAGACGGAAAGGATATAAATGACCTGCGCGCCGTCTTCACAACGCACGCTCATCTTGATCATACCGTCGGTCTTATTCATCTTACAAATCTTATGAGCTGGTACTACATAGAAAGCTCGGCGGATTTTTATCTTACGAACGATATGCAGAAGGCATCGTACGAGAGCGTCATAAGCGCGGGAGGTCAAAGAAATTTTGTGTATCCCGAAAGACTCCGCTTCCACGTGACCGATCCCGAGGCACCTTATGAGGATGAAAATATAAAGCTCGATTATTTCAAAAACGGACATATGAATAATTCATATTCGATCCTCGTTACCGATAAAACTACCGGTAAAAGAGTGCTCTTTTCCGGGGATTTTTCGGGAATGCTTGCACTTTCAGACGTTCCGAAGATACTTTCCGAGCAGGAGATCGACGTTTTCGTCTGCGAGATGGCGCATTTCGGAGTGAAGGAGCTTGAGCCCTATCTCGATACGTGTAAGGCAAAGTCCGTTTATTTCACACATGTCTTCCCGCTCGATAAATATGACGGTATCGAGGCGCTTAAGGATAAGTACGCCTTTGAAATACATTCGCCGAGCGATGGAGATATCATCGAGTTCTGATAAAAAGATCCGACTGAAGGGCGATATTCTTAGCGGAGAAATCACGAATCAGATTGCTACTATGTTGCAAATTTGATCCACAGTAAACAAATAAATTAGCCCCGACAGATTTGTAAAAAATCAATCGGGGCCATCTTTTATTGATTGAAACGTTTTTTCATTTCTTCTGCATCATAAGAAAGAAAATATGGTTCAAGTAAGTGATAGAATTTTTTCATTTTTTCATGTGTTGCAAAAACAATATCACAACCTCGATCATCATATACAGAAAAGATACATTCATTTTGAAATGATACCAATCCAACATTGTGACCGTTCCCGCTAATCTCTTGGTCGATTAGTCCGCTATAATCAAAAGCTTTACCATCACTATAGCATATGATTCTATTTCTTCGTTGTTTACCGATGTATTCATCATCAAAATCGCCATATGTTTCCAAATCCCTTACTGAAAAATGCCGATATTCCGCTTGCATTTCTAAAAGGAATCGTAAATTATCGGCTTCACTTTCAAGTGTGTTATGAATACTTTCTTCAACAGTTATTTCAAGTTCTTCAAGTGCTATTTTTTCTGCGCAACCACTATCAGAATAATCAAAAATCCAATAATTGAAAATAATGGCGTCTATGCCATCAGCAAATAAAATATTAAATATTTCCATTGCGCGATTCTTGGCATTGATCATATATTGATCGCCCTCACCAACGCCTAATTCACAGCGCAGTGCATATCGATTATTATAAAAATACGGTTGGAGATATGAAAACTCTTTGTCATGTATTAATTGCTCTATCTTACTGTTTTCCATTTTGTTTCCTTTCGATGATTTATAGCAATGATTTATCATTTATCGCCAGTTTCGCATTTGTATTACAGCGTTGCAAGCGGCGCAGGCTGCGGGCAAAGCCCATACCCCTAAAGTTGCGCGTCCAAAGGCTCTCCCTCAGGGAGAGCTCCCGCGGTAGCGGGTGAGAGGGGGATCATTGCGACAATTTGCCCTCTCCGGCGGCTACGCCGCCACCGTCTCGCCGCGGCTCGGTCACGCTCGGGCTCTGACACCACACCGTGGTGTCATTCACTCCCCTCGCGCCGCTTCGCTAC
>JAFTUC010000049.1 GCA_017466445.1 Clostridia bacterium | reverse complement strand
GTAGATCCCGTCATGATAGCCACTTATCCGAATAATAACATCGCTAACCCGGTAAAGGTGGTAATAGAGTTTGACGGCAAGAGCAGCATCCGCATAAACGCAAACGGTACTATTCTTGAGGCAAACAACATAGACCCCAAAATGGGCACAGAATTCGGTCTCGTAAATGACGAAGGTCTTGCGGGATTCAAGGATTTTGTATTTGAGGCAGACGGATACGCGCTCGACATACAAACACGAATGGGACATCAGTGGACTACCGTATCCGACAGTGAATATCACAGCGGCGGAGTTTGGAACGGATACGAGGGTGTATCCGCAAAAAACCAGAAAAATCTTGCCATAATATCGAATGCCACGGCAAATGGAGCAAGCAAAGTAACTTTCTCTGTTGATATGGCGAACGGCGCAGACTGGAGAAAAGAAAATTACTCTGTCGATCAGAGATACGGAATAATCGTAAACGTATACAACAACGACGAGATAATGCCTCTTTTCTGGCAGACCGAATCGGGTAAGCCCTCGTATTTCCAAATTTATATGAACGGTCACGATAGCATGGTCTATCACGGAAAATGGGGCATCGTTTCCGAGGACTACGCAAATCTCGGAGACGGATGGGTCGAGATCGACTCACTATATAGCGAAGACTTCGTAAAGAGCGACTTCGAATACGGAAAGTACAACAGTCTTAAGGTCGTATACGACATAAAAGAAGGTACTCTTACAAGCTACGTAGACGGCAAAAAGTGCAAGGAGTCTGCTGCTGATGCAGATATCTTTAAAAGATCCGGACATTGGGTAGGAATTATTTCCGCGTCGGGCGACGTATATTTCAACAATTTCGTTCTCACGATCGAGTAAAACAGCTTAAAAAGGAGCAAAATCACCGATTTTGCTCCTTTTTTCGAGTGTATATCCGTAAATACTACAAAAATTTAAAAAGCTGTTGACAAAGTGTAAATACTGTGATAAAATAATGCCAATCGATGAAGCTTTCAGGATTTTTTGGAAACTGAAGGTGGAGAAGCTTTGGAGAATCCCGACCGATCGGGTGCCGAAGGTGCAAAGAGCGTATATACGCTCCGAATCTCTCAGGCAAAAGGACAGAGCGGTATATATTTTTATGCCTAAACGGTCTATTTTTTCTCAAAGCTGCCTCATATCGGTAGCTTTATTTTTTTATTTATTTCAAGGAGGCTTGTATGCAAGCGATCACAGATTTTCTTCTTCCAATAGTCCAGACGATCAATGCGTATCTCTCGGACTACATACTCATCGTCCTTCTTATCGGCGTAGGTCTTTTCTACACGATCAGGACGAAATTCATTCAGATCCGTTGCTTTGGTGAGGGCATGAGAAGGGTCTTCGGAGGAATTTCCCTCAGAGGTGGAAAGAACAAGAGCGGTCTTTCCTCATTCCAGGCTCTTGCGACCGCAATTGCCGCTCAGGTAGGTACGGGCAACATCGTAGGTGCCTGCGGTGCGATCCTTATCGGAGGTCCCGGTGCTATCTTCTGGATGTGGATAATCGCATTCTTCGGTATGGCTACCATCTACGCCGAGGCGGTTCTCGCTCAGGAAACGAGAATAGTCAGCGAGGACGGAACCGTTCTCGGAGGTCCCGTTTACTATATTCGCAAAGCTTTTACCGGAAAATTCGGTAAGTTCCTCGCGGCATTCTTTGCCATAGCGCTCATTCTTGCGCTCGGATTCATGGGTACGATGGTTCAGTCCAACTCGATTTCCGAATCTGTAAGCAGCGCATTCCACATTCCCCAGTGGGTAATCGGACTCGTGCTTGCCGCTATTTGCGCGTTCATCTTCATCGGCGGTATTCAGCGTATCGCATCGGTTGCCGAAAAGATCGTTCCCATAATGGCAGTCGTTTATCTCCTTGTAGGTGTAGTTATTCTCTGCATCAATATCAAGCAGATCCCTGCTACCTTTGGTATGATCTTCAAATACGCATTCCAGCCTCAGGCTCTCATAGGTGGAGGAATCGGAGCCGCACTTAAATCGGCTATCAGCCAGGGTGCAAAGAGAGGTCTCTTCTCTAACGAGGCAGGTATGGGTTCTACTCCTCACGCTCACGCTCAGGCTAACGTAGAAACTCCCCACGATCAGGGTGTTGTCGCTATGATCGGCGTATTTATCGACACCTTCGTAGTTCTCACCATAACTGCACTCGTCGTCATATCCACCGTTTACACCGAGGGCGGACTCCTTTCCGGACTCACCGGCAGCGCGTACACCGCAGCGACTGCGGGTGAAGCCGCTATCGTTTCCAAGGCAGGACTTATGCAGACCGCAGTCGGAACCGCATTCGGAAATATGACCGTGGGCAACATAATCATAGCCATCTGTCTTACCTTCTTTGCGTTCACCACGATTATCGGATGGAACTTCTTCGGCAAGCAGAACGTTCAGTATCTCTTCGGAAAGAAGGCAACCGTAGTATATTCGGTTCTCGCCATTGCCTTCATCTTTATCGGATCGCTCTTCCCCAACGATCTTGTTTGGGAGCTTGCCGACATGTTCAACAACATAATGGTAATCCCCAACGTAATCGCGCTCTTCCTGCTCTCCACTATCGTTGTAGCCGCAACGAAGGCACGCAAGAAGCGCGTCAAGAAAAACAAGGACAAATAATATCTTACAAAGCAAAAAGCAGACCGATCGTCGATCGGTCTGCTTTTGTATCTCAGCAAACGTAGGGTGAAACATACGTAGGAGAATGATTTTTATTTGAGATCACGATAGGTGTATCAGCCCTAAAGCGCACCACAAATCCTGTATCCTTGGGGAATTTGCTTTTATTAAGCATTTCCCACAAATCATAGAAGGACTCGCTTTCTTTCACCTCTTCCCCATCCAATCTGATCTTTTTAAATGCTCCCGGAGGAATAATGACGCTTGCACCGGCAGGAGCGGGGCTTCCGTTTTCAAATTTTATATCCACAATCACCTTGACGTTCGAAACCGTGAAATTAACAAACGAGAAGGTGAGGTCTTCCTCAAGTGCAGTAGAAAGCTCGGTGAACACCCATACCTTTGACCCTGACGTGGCACGTCCCTCGGTAAATCTTCTTTCAAGCTCAGACTTTGCTTCCGGCTTTGCAAAGTACGGAAGAGTCAGCGTACGCTCCGGGCCTCCCGTAATTATTTCCTCAACTCCGGCGTCTCGCATGAGGAACTCAGTTCCTTTTTTATGGGTCGAAAAGGAGATAAATGCCGCTCCTTCCGATGCAGGAAGCAGGCAGACCTTCGGAGCGATCGCTCTGTACCCTGCGATCTCGGGACCCGCATATCCGCACTGGAATCCGTGATGCGGTATCTGCAAGATATCCGATCTTATACTGTCGCCGTATCTTTCGACGAGATCTATCGTATAAAACGCGGCGTCCGCACCCCAAAATATCGACTGACCGGCGATCTCCATACGGATAACGAGCGAGGTGGAGTTTATATTGAAGGTACGGTAGATAGTATCGTCAAGGCTTGCGATGACTCTGCAAACCGCATCTCCGATAACGTAGGTCTGCCCCGTGTGAGGCATATAGGCGGCAAGTCCGTGCTCCTTTATGAGCTCGTACGCGCGAAGCATATATTCCTTCGTGGATTTCGGATTCTTGCGACGGTAATCCTTGTTCATAAGATCGGGGAAATGCTCTGTATCGTCAAGAGCGGGGAAATTGAGCATGACCTTTTCAATATTAACTTCACTTGCAAAAAGCTCCATAAAGGTAAGGAAGCATCCGAGATGGTCGTTATGCGGATGAGTCAGTATCCAAGCCGCTACCGTTGGCTTTTTATTACCCGACGATCTTTTAAGAAGCTCGTAAAGCTTACGGGCATCAGGCTCAAAATCCTGTCCGCCGTCTATAAGGATAAACCTTCCGTCCGAAAGTCGGACAGCGTAGGACATTCCGTAGTCCTCAAGTGAAAGCTGGGTTATCTGCATCTGCACAGTATTTTCGCCCGCGACGTCCGAAAACGAGAAATATTCGGAGACAGATTCGGTAACTACGGTAAGCTCACGTATAGCAGAATAATAGTTGATGAAAGCGCCCTCGCTTTCCTTTTTCAGTGCCGCAAAGCGGTTTCCTGCGAAATCATTGCGCTCACAAAGAGTATATCCATCGGAAACAAAAAGCTCCACGTACTCTTCAAAGCGTTCGGGCGACACGTTCTTAACAACTACGCCGTGTGAATTTTCATTGATCTGATTATCGATATAATTTACTTCTCCAAAAGCCGGAATTTTCATACGGACCTCCAATTTGTTTTTTTCAGTATAACACAGGATTTTTGATTTTTCAAGTACTTTTAGATTTTTTGGCATCTCAGCAGCAAAGAGTCTGAACTCAAATTTGCGCCGTTTATTCACCGTTTTTGCTTGTTTTTCCCGGCGCAAATCATCAAATGCTTCGCATTTGAGGGAGTTAGCTCATAAAGTTCTGTAAATAACAAACAGCACGGCTTTACCGTGCTATTTGTTTTAGGGAGAGTCTGAACTCAAATTTGCGCCGTTTATTCACCGTTTTCGCTTGTTTTTCCCGGCGCAAATCATCAAATGCTTTCGCATTTGAGGGAGTTAGCTCATGAAGTTCTGTAAATAACAAATAGCACGGCTTTACCGTGCTATTTGTTATTTATGGACCCGGGGAGAGTCGAACTCCCGTCCGAAAACCTCTTGATATGACCTTCTACGAGTGTAGTTTGTCTGTGATCTCCCGATGATGTGCGGACAAACAAAACACATAATCGGCAGCCGTCTTATGCGTGAGAGCTGCGACGACGAGCTCACCCTTCACGTTCATCACTGCATGACGTTCAGTTTCGGGCCGTGATCCTCCCGAAAGGAACGGGCTGCCTTTGGCAGCGGCACCGCTTACGCGGCCTGAGCTACTCTATTGTTAGCGTTTAATTTTAAATGTTGGGCAGATTTAAGAGTTTACCCCGCTCTACTCGCTTATCATACCTCAAAATCCCCGTCGAAACCTTTACGGGCCCTTGAAAGCATCTTTAATATTTTTCCCTTGTTGCGCGATCGACGTCCCGCGCCATCTGCTTTTTCGCCTCGGTCTCGCGCTTATCGTAAAGCTTTTTACCGCGGCAAACCCCGAGAGAGAGCTTTAAATTCTTACCCGAAAAATAGAGTGAAAGCGGAATCAGCGAGACGCCCTGACGTCCGACAAGTCCAAAAAGCTTCATTATTTCACGCTTGTGCATAAGGAGCTTCCGCTCTCGCAAAGGATCTCTGTTGAAGATATTTCCCTTCTCGTAAGGGCTTACGTGCATTCCGCGAACAAATATTTCTCCGTCCTTTATAAAGCAGTAGGAATCCTTGAGATTCACCGCTCCCTGTCTTATCGACTTGACCTCGGTACCGAAAAGAGCGATTCCCGCCTCGTACGTTTCGTCCACAAAATAGTCGTGGTAGGCTTTTCTGTTGGCGGCAACCGTTTTAGTTCCTTTTTTATCCATATCGGCGGTCCTCCTTTCTTTTTCGGTGCTGTTTGATTATAGCACAGTTTTCTGTCTTATTCAAGTGTTTTTTGTTGGAAGATACGTTTTCCGAGAGAAACTTTTTGTTTTCCGAGAGAAACTTTTTGAAAAAAGTTTCTCTCGGGCTCTCTTCAAAAACTTTTCATCAACTATATTTTTCCGAACCCTTTAAGATAGAGCAAGTTAAGTACTATATTGCAACCTTTCCACCAATTTTTACTGACAGCCCACTCGTCGGGGAAAGCTTTCCATCTCCAAGGAATATCCCAAGAGCCGTCAGAAAGTTGCGTGTTAACTATAAACTCACACTCATACTCAGAAATATCTTTGTTATCCGCATAATACTCGCTGTTTCTTGAATTTAAAAATTGCGACGGCTTACACATATAAGCACTCCATTTTGTTTTATCCGTAACGATTAGCTTATTTACAGATTCATGTAATTTTTGTTTCAATTCCTTATACGGTACGAGATCGGTTGCGCCGGCTTTTTCTATATATTCCTTCATCCTTATGTAGCATGTACAGGTATGCATATCCATAATATCATTCGGAGAAAGTGCCTCAACAGCCTCATTGACAACCCTAATACCAAGATTAAACAAATCACTACCGCGATCAGCGTAACGGACGATAAAACCTGCGATTTGTGATGTGCCATTATAGTCGGTATGACAACTACTTACGCTATCGGTATGCCACCACGGAGCATGAGGATAGTCGTTGTTACTCAGTACGGTAATTGCCCAAGTTTTGCCGTTGAAGTGTTCGCCACTTCCGTACCATTTCAATAATCCTTTTATTACGGGATGATTTGCATCTTCAAAATCTATTTCTCGGATTATATCACTTGCTGTATTCGAGTGCAGAGGGATAGAATTTGGATTCCAACAGTCAGCCTCAACAGCATGTCCAAATCCACCATCCTCGTTCTGATAATATGACAAAGCATTTATAACGGCTTCTTTACTGCCATTTTCAAAATGATATTGGAAACGAGCCAAATCAAGCGGTCTTGCGTTTCGATACATAAATCCTCTTGCTTTTTGAAAAGTGTGATTCATATAAATGTTCCTTACGAGTATTTCCCCTTTTGATTAAAGTTTTTGGGGAGGTTTGGAACCCCTTTTTTCAAAAAGGGGTTCCAATGGTAGCCCT
>JAFTUC010000048.1 GCA_017466445.1 Clostridia bacterium | reverse complement strand
GGCGGTAACTTCTCCGACTCAGAGACCGTATTTCTTCATCACTGCTTTATACATTTCAAACGAGATCGGCACGTAACCGCAGAGATAATGGTTAAATCCCTTTTCACCGTCGCAATCCCACTCAAATATAAGAACCTTCTGCTCGGAATAGAAGAGGGGCATCGCAAGTATCGCAGTGCTCGTATTTACCGCCGCTGTAAAGTCGCATTCCTTAACGATCTCATCTGTCAAAGCGTCCCTGACCTTCAAATGCCCGCGTTTTTCCTTCAGCGTATCGTTGCAGGCGTATATAGATATTCTCCAGGAATCGATCTCATCCGCCGCAACGGTAAACGGAGCCTGTGAGCGTTTTATATATCTGTACGCAAGCTTTTTATTAAAATAATAATCGACCACCGCATCGGACATTTGAGGCCATCCGTCAAGCAGATTCCACCATATGATGCCCTTCTTTTGCGGGCGTCCCACACGCATACGCTCAATAAAATATTTCTTTGCCTCCGCTTGAGAGATCTGCGACGCAAGGATATATTCCTCGGGATCCTCAGGAACCTCTCCGAATAGCTGACACACCTGCTTTTCCATAAGCATTACTCGGCGGTCATTTCCCTTCTGATCGCTCGAATGAAGGATCCATTCGGGATTATTATGATACGGCCATACCCTTTCGGGTGTAATGAATTTTTTGATAGATTCGAGCGAGGGACATCCGTGATATCCCGTCTCACTTACAAAGCAGGCTTGATTATTTTTATAGAAATCGCTCTTGAAATAATCACGCGGACCCCACAGGTGATCCTCTACGAGATTTGAGCCTATCACCTGCGATCTCTCGCCGCGGGCATACATCTTAGGGGATATATACGGTGAGCTCGGCAGATACGGACGTCCGAGATCGTTTTCGCGCACACACCGCGCAAGGAGCTTACGCGTTATCACGTTCTCGTTCGGATCGTACTGCGCAAAGCAAGCATCCACCTCGTTATCGCCTGCCCACAGAACGATCGACGGGTGATTTCGAAGTTTTCTTATCACCGATACCGCTTCTTTTTCCATATTACGCTTGAAATCCTCGCGATCCGGATACTGAGCGCACGCCATAGCGAAATCCTGCCACACCATTATACCGTTGCGGTCGCAGAAATCGAAGAATTTATGATCCTCGTACACGTTTCCGCCCCAGCAGCGAAGGATATTGCAACCAATATCACGCACAAGCTCGAGCGCACGGTCATATCTTTCTGCATCGCGACAGTGAAAGGCATCAAGCGGCACCCAGTTAGAGCCCTTACACATGATCTCAACGCCGTTTATAAGGATCCTGAAGTGTCCCTTGTCATTTTCGTCGGGATCCTTTCGGTCAAGGAGAACGTCACGCAGACCGAAGCTCAGTGCTTCCTCGTGAACGAGATTTCCGCCATCGTATATTCTCAGCACGCAGTCGTAAACGTTTGCGTCACCGTAACCGTACGGGAACCAGAATTTCGGATCCTTGATCCAAAAATCGATCTGCCCGAAATTAAGGGGGCATTTTCTTCTTTCCTTAAAGGTACTGTTCTTGCAGGATCCCTCGATCTCGATCTCCACAGATCCAGGTCTGTAATTTTCGGGAGAAAGGCTGTAGTAAAAAATGCAGTGACTTCCCTCGGTACGCATAAAGGTCTGAGTAAAATAGATTTCGTCGCGTTCCTCGATCCTCACGTCACGCCAAAGACCGGCAGTAACGGCACGAGGCATAATATCCCACCCGAACGAGTGCGGCGGCTTACGGAGATAAGTTCCCTCGTTGGGTCTTGCCAAAACTCTTATAGAATAATCCTCCGATCTTGCGTAGAGAGTAGCCGATTTTATATGCACGCTGAGCAGATTTTCTCCGTCATTTATATGATTATCGATCCTGAACTCATGTGCGATAAAGGAATTTTCGCTTTCTCCTATCTTCACGCCGTTTATAAAATACTCAGCAAGGCAATCGACGCCCTCAAAAACAAGAAAAAGATTACTTTTCTTTTCCGGTGCCGAAAAGCTTGTTTCATACCACCACTCGTAGTCCTCGTACTTTTCCGCTTCTTTTATGTTTTCTCCCATGAAGAGATCCTCGGGAAGTATTCCCTCTTTTGAAAGATCAAGCTGAACGCATCCGGGCACGCTTGCGCTAAGATAAATAAAATCCTCACTCGCAGGATACTGTCTGCGCCCTTTTAAATTCCATGTGCCGTTAAGTGATACAGTATTCATTTTATCCTCCTCAAAGCAATCGTTTTATTTGATTTTGCGCTCCGCATACGGTATAAGCGCTCCATAAAACAAAATCCTTTAAGTCATTATAACACCGTTGTTATAAAAAAACAAGTGGAAACGGTTTAATTTCTCTTAACAGCATCAAAGTTTTATACACAAAAAGGCAATATTTCCCAAAGCACGGGAGATATTGCCTTTTGTCACTAACTATCACCGATCTTACCGTTTTAACGGTAAAGTAAGCCGTTCACGTGTGTGTCAATATAGGAGCAACAGACTTACTTTAGATTATTTTTGCAAAATTCTTTGAAATCCGGTATTTTCCATGAGGTGTTGTACCCATTAAAGCCTTGGTCGTGTGGCGTGCGGTAGTCCGGAAGATTGTTGCACTTGGTCAGCGCTTCCCGGATGGCCTGCAAATACTGATATCCGAATTTATGACTGGGGGCAACAAAATGTCCTTCGTCCCATTCATTCCAGTTGTCGATCATAATCATTTTTCTCGCCCAGGCGTTTTCGGGAAGAGCATCGGACATCTCCTTCATTCTGCGTAGGACATCTCGGAATTTTATGGGAGACAAATACCAGATGTTTCCGTAATCTCGGAAGCGGTAGCCAAGTGCGTTCCAACGCTCAGAATATCTGGGAGAGGGGTCCTGAAAACAGGATGCGGTGGGGACAAAGGTGGTGTTGCCGTTATCCAGCTCTTTTTGGAACCGAAAACCACGCTATAGTTGAAGTTGTCAATAGAAAATAAAATGTAAAATATTTTAATTTATATGAGTATTACAGGTAATATTGCCGCCGGGATCGAAAGAACTGCACTTATAATATGCATTAGCGTGAGTTTTTCCCTAAAATAAAGTGACGCCGTAATCAGAACGATCGGACCCAAAGCTGATACTATAACCGTAGATGGGATGACCCCGACAAGACCTATAATAGATTTGCTCACATATCCGCTTACGCATCCTGCCGCTGTTATAATGATCGTTAACAAATAATGAGCTTTTTTGAATGTAAGAATTGCACTTGTCCCTTTACCACGCTCGGATGATAGCCTCCTCATAATAGGAAAAACTCCTATTAATATCAGAAAAACATTGGTAAACAGAAGAAGTGAGAGATAACCGTCCGTACCGTCAAATGAAACAACAATTTCCTGAAACATGATCGAACACAGTCCGATTAAAATAACAGGTACAGCCCATAGAATTTTAGCTCTGATTTTACTTTTTTCTTTTAGCATATGTATTCCCGGTAGAAGTGCCGCAAGCATAACGCAGATCGCTCCGATTATTGTTCCCATACCATATACTTCACTAAAAAAAACGGCGGATATAATGATCGGTAGAACGATAGATCCTATTTTGACTATGGCAGAATTTAGAATGATACCATGATATTTTAGAGACCTAAAAGTTACAACGTAGCCAAATCTGCAGATCACGGCATAAATAAACGAAATCAGTAATATCCGCCAATTTACCGTGGGTCGGAAACCGGCCAGGATCAGATATTCGATCGTGCAAAGCACTCCTGTTAAGAATGTATATAGATCGTAAGACAACTTGTTTTCCGGGAAAATCGTTTGTAGCTTTTTTTGTCCGAAAGTGGATATCACAGATAGTATAAAAGAGATAGTTATAAGTAAAAAAATCATTTTTACCACCCCAAAGGATTTTTTTAAAATTTTAGCACATATGTATTGACATGTCGAGAAATTAATGATATGATTACAGACAATATTTTACCTTTCCGGAGTTTTTATGGATGTAAACAGTTATTTTTTTCGTGTTCAACATAAAAGAGCGGATCTCTCTTTTTACGCTCATGCACACGCCGAATTTGAGATTATAGCAGTTACAGACGGTTGCCTTACTGTATGCGTTAATCAGACTAAAATTTTCGTTGAAAGCGGCAATGCTTTGTTTTTACCGTCATACTATATTCATTCCTTTGAAACTCAAAAACATTCCCTATGTCATATTTGGGAGTTTTCTTCAAGGCTTGTTTTCGAAAAATTACCAAGTGAAGTTGTTATGTTTCCTATTCCCGAAGATACGTCCGAATTTTTCTATCATACAGAGAGCTCGGACGGTGTCATAGCTTGCAAAGCGACCGTATATCGCATACTTTCAATGATGGATAAGGAAATTATAAAAAGATATTCTTTGCAAATGGATGACATCATTTCGGGTGCAATAAGGTTTATAACAGAAAATTTTTCTGATCCGATAACTCTGCAAGACGTATCAAATCATCTGAACGTTAATTATTCTTATTTGAGTCGAATGTTTAAAAAATATCAGGGGATGTCATTTACCGAATGTCTTAATGCTACGCGACTGAGTCGCGCGGTCGCCCTGCTTGAGGAGACAAATATGACAGTTACAGATATAGCTCTTTCCTGCGGATTTGGAAGTACCCGCAATTTTAATCGTATTTTTGCCTCAAAAATGCGATGCTCACCTCGTGACTTTAGGAAAGATCGTTCTTTCCTTTAGCAAACAGTAGAATATTGTCTTTATTTACACTAAAATCGTCTTGGAATTCTTCCCGCTATAATGCATAATTAAGATAGATTGTAACGCACAGGGAGGTACTAAAATGAAAATATTGAGTATAAATAATTTGGACGATTTGAGAAAAATTCTTGCAACGGATGACGGTGAGGAAACAGTCATAAATCTTGAAAAAAATGTTTATGAGCTGTATGAAACCATAGAGGTGAGGAGAAATAACGTTACTGTAAACGGAAACGGGTCTACGATAAAAGGTAGCAAGGTCATAGATGTCTCCACTCTTCCCAAAACAGACGAAATAGTTAAGATCAATTTAAAGAATTACGGAATATATAACTATATAACGTACGGCAAAGCACCT
The DNA here is from genome assembly GCA_017466445.1 of Clostridia bacterium. Taxonomy (GTDB): domain Bacteria; phylum Bacillota; class Clostridia; order Oscillospirales; family CAG-272; genus SIG672. Next base: position 1,922 of record JAFTUC010000048.1, on the reverse strand, counting down.
TTTGCTTGGTGCGGATGGAGAGATTTGAAAGAACATAAAGAACCGCATGATGATTTTGGTGTTGGATTATTAGGTCCGCTTAATTCAGATCACCCGACCAATAACATAAATAATGGTCCGGGTATGGAGCTCTTTTACCAAGGAAATCCGATGCCGATTTCTCGGTATCCCAGAAAAGGATATATGGAAATTGAAAAGACCTTGGATGAATCCGTGCCCTATTTACCGGGAGACAATAATCCCACAAAAAATGGAGGTGCTAAAGGAGAGTTCATTCCTAATGACACGACTTTTACTTCATTTAATAAGGCAGAGCAAGCAGTTTTGTTTGGAATGTGGTCCTTTGAGTGGGCACCGCATCATCATTTGATTAAATCCGTGGATACCGAAAAAAATATAATCGAAGTTTTGCCTCCCTATGATAATTGGGGATATTGGGACGGAAGAGGAGAGCACGGTACTCACGCAAGATTTTATGCAATAAATGTTTTTGAGGCGCTTGACGTGGAGGGTAGTTACTTTATAGACGTTGAGACCGGAGAGCTTTATGTTCACCCCTATCCTAATCAGCGTGAGGTTGAGGTTTCGGTTTGCGGAAATGCTTTTTTTGCACAGAATGTCCAAAATTTACGTTTTGATAATTTTCAGATCGAACAATGTCGTCATTGTGGATTTTTCTTCAAAAATTCGTCTGATATCCTGATTTCAAATGTTTCCGTTCGAAATGTGGGAGAATGGGGTGTTATAGGTGAACTTTGTTCAAATATGACGGTAAGTGACTGCAACATCGCTCATACAGGATCGGGCGGTGTGTACCTGTCCGGAGGCGATAGGGTAAATCTCATATCCAGCGGTAATTCCATTCTGAACTGCGATATTTCATATGGCGCAAAATGGTACCGCTGTAAACCGGGAATCCAACTATATGGCGTGGGCGTAACAGTTTCAGGAAATAAAATACACGATCTGCCACATATCGCAATAATCTACATGGGAAATAACCATACTATTGAGAGAAACGAAATCTATCGCGTGTGCAACGAATCAAATGATGCCGGAGCTATATATACCGGTAGAAACTATTCGTGTTACGGGAATATTTTCAGATACAATTACTTTCATGACCTTGCAGGACTTGACGGCAAAGGCTGTACCGGTCTTTACTTTGACGACTGTGGATCATCGGCAGAGGTCTACGGAAATGTTTTTGCAAATATGCTTCACGCGATCCAACTCGGAGGCGGGCACGATCATAAAATCTATAATAATGTTTTCTATAACTGTGACTTTATAATCGTTGATGCAAGAGGAATGGTCGGACACTGGATGAATTGTGATATGACTTCCACTGCAAGGGTTATGAGAGACTGTTTGAAAAGATCTCCGTATAGAAATGATGCCTGGAAAAAGGCATATCCCGAACTTTACAACGATGATGTTGATAGCGATGAATTCTTCCAACCTCTTCGTAACTGTATTACCGACAACACTTTTATAGAGTGCGGAAATATCCTTTTTGAACGCACTGTACCGACACAACATATAACTCTCAAAAATAACACCTTTGTAAAAAGGAGAAATCAAAAGGTTTTCTCCGATGAAGAAAGATCTGAAAACCTTGCTTATATACTGCGGGATTATGTTCCAATGATTGAAGACTAAAAAGGGGCGTTACCTCAGATTTGTGATATAATCATATCATAACTGTTTTTAGAATACAGATTGTCCCTGTCCGACCCGTAAAAGAACGGGTCGGACAGGGACAACGTTTTTATAAAAAGATCTTTTTCAGCTCTGACATCTTCTCCTCGCCGGGCACGGAGAAGGTCTGCGCTTCTCTTCCGAGAGCTGCATATTTATGCTCTCCCATTGCGTGATAGGGTAAAAGCTCGATCTTTTCGGGTCTGCCGAAATAATAAATA
>JAFTUC010000047.1 GCA_017466445.1 Clostridia bacterium | reverse complement strand
AAAATACATAACAGTTGAGTTTGTAATCAACGAAAAACCCAGTAATATCAAGAGTTTTTTGAGTGTAGGACAGTTATTGTCTGATAAATATTAATTTATCGAATAGCAAACGCCGACAGATTTCTAAAAAAACTGTCGGCGTTAATTATTTGTTTACTGCGAATCAAACCTGCGCCATATGAACCAACTGACTATAAACTCTCCGCTAATTTTGCACGCCCTTGTGGTCGTTTTTTTATTTCGTTTCTTCCTTTGAAAGGCTTAAAAGTATGCAGGGAATAAGTATCATAAGTATTCCGCTTGCCGAAATAAGGGTCGCTTTTTCTCCGAGAAAGACGATCGCAATAACGGTAGCCGAGAGCGGTTCTGTGATGCTCAGGGCGGATGCGGTGCCCACGGGAAGATATTTTAACGCGAGCGAGAAGAGCATATATGGGATCACGCAGGTGAAGAGACCGACTGCTATAAGAAGAAGGGATATCTTGAGGGGCGAGACGCTAAGTATTTTTGAAAAGCTCGGAGGGTCGAGCAGGAAGATCCCTGCAATACCCATTACCGAAAAATGATAAACGCTCGCGTTTAAAGAATCCTTGCCTCTGCTTGCCTCTATCTTGGCAATTATGTTGTACGCCGCATAGCATATGCCCGAGGCTGTTCCCCAGATGATCCCTATCGGATCAAATCTTCCGCTTGAGAATATACCCGAAACGAGAACACATCCGAGGAGCATCGATATAAGGCACATTAGCTTTTTCGGGGTAAGCTTTTCCTTCAGGAATATTACAGAAAAGGCCATCACGAGAACGGGAGCCGTGTACATAAGCACGACGGCAGTAGATACGCCCACGTATCTCATGGAGGTGAAATAACAGGTCGAGGTCCCGAATATCGCAAGTCCTCCGAAAATAAAAAGCAGTAGCGTTTTGAGGTCGGTGAAGAGCGCGCGCCTTTTGAAGATAAGCACGGTCATGATAAGAAAGACAGATGCGACTATTCCGCGCGCGCCGCTTATCTGGAAGGACGTGAGACCGTATGCGTGAAGAATATTTGAAAAAACTCCCGAGATCCCCCAAAAAAGACCCGCGAGAATTGCAAAAACAGGTGAGAAGGCTTTCATTTTTGTTGTTTTATCATTACCTATTAAGACCGACGGAAAACCGTCGGTCTCGTTTTTTGCTTTGAATAGATTAAATAAACGGACGTCTGTCGAGTACGTTTTTAAGAGGGAAGGAGCTCTTTATCTCGCCCGGAAGTGCGATCTGAAGCTCGGATATCGCGCATACCGCTCCGAAAAGCATGTGAAGATCGTTGAACCTTTCATCGGTCTCAACGTCGATCGACTCGAAATAATCGAAGTATTTCTCGGCAAAATCACGCAGAAGCTCAAGTACCTCCTGCCTGCGGTATCCGCTGTCGCGCGAGGCTCTGTTTATTACAAATACCCAGTCGATCTCGGAAAAACCGATCTCCTTACCGAAGCGAGTTACAAAGGTAAAATCCTTGTACATGTCTATGCAGGAGTCGATAAGATTTTCGGAACTCGGGAAGGGTCTGTGCGCGAAAACGTGATTGAAGAGATAATGGAACCAACCGTTGAGATGCTCCTGAAGGGAACACACGTTGCCGTGATTTTTTCTGCCGATACCGGTTACGGGATCGTTGTTTTCCGAGAGCCATGTGAAATATGCGTCCTGCCAGGTAAGCGGCATATTACACGTAAGGATCATAGCCGCAAAAAGTCCGGCACCTCTGTGTGACTGACCCCACGGATTGTCCACCCAACCGAGACTTTCAAGATAGGAGATCATTTTTTCGGGTGTTCCGAAGTTCTCCATATGATAAGTAAGAGGATATTTCGGAGATGCATCAAAAAGCTCGAGAGCCGCAGTGCAGTGCGCGGTCGAATGAAGAAAGTGGTGCGTAGGCTCGGAGAAGCATCCGTCCTCTTTCTGGAAAGAGCGAAGCTCCTTTACAAATTCAGCACGGATCTCGGGATCCTTTGGGAATTTTCCTATCGTGTAGAGGATGTTTGCCGCGTCGGCGCATCCGTATTCGGACGATCCGAGATTTCGGGATCCTTTAGCATCCTGCCAAAGCCAGCGGCAGTATTTTCCGGTGGATATTTCGTGCTTTTTGACCGATTCCTCGACCATACCGATTATTTTATCGATGTTTCGTTCCATAGCAGAACTCCTTTTGACGTCAGACTCTTTTTTTGGAGTCGAGATAATTTTGCAGAATTATCTGTGCAGACAGTGTGTCGACGACATTTTTGCGCTTTTGCGCTCTCGTGTCGGTAGTGTTCAGTATCTTGTGTGCGAGCATGGTGGTGCATCTTTCGTCAAAGAGGATAACGGGAAGCCCTGCGTCCTTTTCTATGAGAGAGGCGAGATATTTGACCTTGCTTGAGCTGTCGCCGCTGCTTCCGTCCATGTTTATCGGATTTCCGATGACTATCTCGCATACGTCGTATTCCTTTGCGAGCTCGCATACGCGCTCGATAAGCGATCGGTCGCCCGTTATTTTGTATGTTTCTATGCCGTTTGCGGTGAGTCCGAGTAGGTCGCTGACCGCAAATCCCGTGCGTACCCTGCCGTAATCTATTCCGAGTATTCTCTTGTTCACTTTTGACTCCGAATCTTAAAAGGATATCATATTCTGACGCATGAGCTCGACTTTGTCATTTGCTACACGGTCGATCCATATGTAAAGATCCTCAAACGCCTCTTCCTTTTTGAGTCCGGTGAGGACCTCGTGACGCTCGTTTTCGTAAAGCTTGAAGGTCACGTCGGATATCTCGGCCTCAAAATAGGTTTGGTAAAGCTGCGCGACGCCTTGACCGTAATTGCCGACGGGATCCTCCGTGCCCGCAAAAAGATATATGGGGAGACTGCGGTGAGGAAGATTCTTTTTGTTGTGGCTTATTATCATAAACATGTCACGGTATGCCTGAGCGGTGAATCTGAAGGTGCAGAGACTGTCGGAAACGTATCTTTCGAGTTCCTGAGGATCGGTAGTGACCCACGCAAAGCCCTTTGAAGACTCTATCTCGCTTTTAAAACGTTTGTTGTAGCCCCCGAAGGCGAGCTTGAACAGAAGCTTGCTGCGATGCCTCTTGCCTCGAAGGGCGGCAATGATGCTCGCAAGTATCCGTCCCGCTCCCGAGGGAAGCTCGTCACCGCAGGTTCCCGAAAGGATCACAGCGTCCACACTGTCCGCGGGATAAGCAAACGCGTACGTGCGTACTACGAAGGATCCAAAGCTGTGACCGAGTAAAAAGTAGGGAAGCTGCCTGTACCTTTCACGCATGATAAGTCTCATTTTTTCAACGTCGGAAACTATACATACGTCTCCGTCGGAGGGTGCGAAAAATCCGAGATCATCTTCGGATTCGACGCTTTTTCCGTGACCGATGTGATCGTGACCGCATACGACGATCCCCTTGGATACGAGAAAACGCGCAAAGGTATCGTATCTTTCAATGTACTCGCACATTCCGTGAACTATCTGAACGATAGCGCGGGGTGGGGAATCGGGAGTCCATATGCAGTAGTGAATCCTGCTCGTGCCGTTTGACGATTCAAAATATCCGTGATCCTTTTTGAAGCTGACTGACATTTTATCCTCCGATCAGACGCGCGCGATCTTTATGTCGTACTCGTTTTCCGTGCAGAATTCACGGAGCTGCTCCCGTGTCGGGATCTTTATGTCATGATTTTCCTTTGCAAGCTTGCTTGCCGCCGATCCGACGAGGCAGGAGCGCTTGATATCCTGCGTTATGAGATATTCGGATGAAACTATGGCAGATTCCACGTCAACGAAGGTCGGCGAGGGTGATGCATCGAGATTGTAAGGTCCGAGAACGTTGTGGAATTTTCCGTCATATACGAAAAATCCGCTTTCTCCGAGACGAAGAACGTAATATTTTGCCTTGACAGTCTGACCGAGCGCTATGCACGCCTTGAGACAGTTCTCAAGCGAGGTGGGGTTTATTCCCGTGTGAATGTGGACCTCCTGCTTGTTGGCAAAGAAAATTTCGATGTTTTCAAGCTGCTCGAGATGAAGTCCGAGCTGAGCGGGAGAAGCGTCAAGGAAAACGGGAATACCGTGAGATTTTGCAAGAGAGGTTACCGCTATGGCGATCTGGAATGGGATCTCAAGGGTCATGAATATGGCATCGGGATAGGTGCCGAGCGCTGTCTCGATCTGACTTATGGAAAAGCTCTTGTTCGCGCCGGGATAGATTATCCTTCGGCGTGAATCGTACTGCTTTTCGTAAAGATATACCGAAAGACCGGTGGGATGCGCGGGATCCACGTAGAGAGCGGAGGTGTTTATGGCATTGAAGTTGTAAAAATTACGAAGTCTCGTTCCGTCGTTGTCCTGACCGACAGAGGTACAGAATACGCTTTCAAGACCCATGCGCGCAACTGCGACTGCCGCGTTTCCGCCCTTTCCGCCCGGACGGAGCTCATAATCATCCTCAAGTACCGTCTGATTTGCAATAGGCAGACGTGCGGTCTGCATGTGCATCTCTATATATGAATTGCCGATCGTCAAAATTCTGCCTTTCACTGGCCGTTCCTCCCGAATAGGTACAAAATAAAATACATAATTATTTTATCACGAAAAAAGCATAAAGTCAAGAAAATATTGAAAAATAGTAAAAAATAGTTGTATATCAGCGAATATCTTCCGTAAACCGAGCAGGAGGCAAAAAAACGACCGCCAAATAGCGGCGGTCGGGGGGAGTAATGATTTAGTACTCTCAATATTGAATTAAACTGTTTAAGATATAACCGTTGCTAAAAGTACTCCCGTTTTATGACCATTATCGATGTTTAACATGATTTGAGATACAATTACCAAGTCGCCTTCCGGAGAATATTTTAAAGTCTTCTTTTCTACGGTGTAACTGTACGTGGTGACCTTGTTTGAATAAAGCTCTCTTATTTTTTTATCGATAGAATTTTCCACTTCTCGAGAATCGAGATTGCTCAAATCAACGTTGTCAAACGCACCGATATTATTAACGTTTATTGTTCTAAGCGTTCCTTTGGAGGTGATATGAACGCTTACTTTGTCTGAGGTCGGATAAGTGTCTACATACTTTATAAACCTAAACGTATATAAAGGAATTTTTACCTCCTCTCCGTCTATGAGCTTAGAAATACTGTACGTACTTTCTTCTTCTAACGAATATTCTGAAATATCAATATATTTGGAAGCATATTTCTTAGCGATTTCCATAGCTTCCTTGTGCGGGTCGGTAAGATCCTTCATCAGAAACTCGTATGTTAAAACTCCTTTGTGGAATGAAAGAACAGTTTGATCAATAGAATCAACACTGATTTCTATATCATTATCGCTGAAATAATGGTCTATTGTACGCCCAAGTACAGATCGACTTGAATCTTTATATTCGCAATTATACAAATTATTTTCAAATTCGATAGAAAGAGTTTTGGGTGCTTTGCTATTGATTGTAGTTGTAGAACCTCTGATCCACCAGTCTTTTTCCAGAACTACAGGTATTCCGTCATTTGTTACATCGCAGACATAAGTGCCGGATACCGAGGAAGGCTTGATTTTGACCGTATCGGGAGCTTCAGACTTGTTTGTGTTGCAAGCCGTAAATAGTGATAAGCAAAGAAATAGTGCTAAAATTGATTTAATGTATTTCATAGTAAACCTCCTATGTACAAGGTGAATTGGCAGTATGATTATACTGGTCGGCTAGGACTTCGACAAATTTCTATACAGAATTTTCTTTATTTCCCCGACCGCCGTTATTTAGCTGTCGGGGGAAATATCTTAATTCGCCTTTTTCTTATGGTAAATCAAAACAGAAACAACCGATACGGCAATTACTGCAAGTACGCACGGAACGGCAACGTACCGGGCGTGAGAGATTTTGCTGTCTTTTTCGTGTTTGGTTTTATCGATAACTTTGTCGCTGTAAGCTTCTTTGTCAACGCTTTCCTTTTCGGGGATCTTACCCTCGTCATATAGCTTTACAAATTCAAGAAAGTGTCTGTTACCATCTAGATCGGTGTGTACCCACGACTCCACAAAAGCCTTCGCATAGGCGTTAAATTCTTCCAAAGTAAATTCTACGTGTGGAGTATAGTGATCTTGGTAGACCCATACAACAGTGCTGTTTTCTTGAATGTAGTAAACTACAATTCCGTCATAATTCCAATGTGCGTCAAAGCATATAACTTTAGTGAAACTCGAATCAACATCAAATAACGATGATTTCATAAACGATGAGTTTTCTATATCATCCCATAGAACAGAATTTTCGTCCGGATACAGATCATACAAATTATAAGAGATTTTTCCATCTTTGTGGAATTCATTTACTCTACAGATAAAAGTATTATCGCGGAAAATAGCATATAGAAGAGCGTTTTTGGTTTTGGTCATATGATTGTCAATAATAACATCAATGTCTTTTCCGGCATCTTCCCAATTATATGATGGATATACTTTTAGTATAGTGTCATTTTGAAAATTGTAGCCTTTAAGTGAATCGGTGTATAATTCGGTGTTAAATATGTTGTCCGTTGGTTTTATACCGCTATTGATCTTTATCTGCTCCAAAATTGTCGCTCCGTTTTCCGATACGAGATTTTCATCGGCAGATACGGGTAAAACCATAGAAAATATTATGATTCCTACTAATAAAAATTTTATTGCGTGATTTTTCATGATATAATCTCCTTTTTGTGAGTTGTTTCCGTTGAATTTCCATTGGTGGATGGTCGTTCCGTCGGCTATGGTAGGACTTCGGCAATTTAGAACATAAGATACTATTTTCAAGGATCCGTGATCTCTATTGTAAATGAGTTAATATAATCACGTTGCTAAAGTTTCCTTTCGTTAATTTGCGTGTTATATCAAACCGTTTGTGGTGTTTTGTGAGGCTAATTTTCAGATTTAAGCATATTATCATTTTCCGTAGTTCCAAATGATGATAACCACTCTGCAGAAGGACGCTCATTCAGAACTGATATGAAAACGTCAAAATAATAACCGTCAAAATCCCCCAAAATGTCTATACCGGAGGGAATAGTATCCGAAACCTGTACAGAGTTATCTTTCATGCTTATGCGGTATGTTTCACGGATGAAAAGCTCTCCGTCTTTTAGCTTGATGCTGTACCTTATCTCTTTAAGCTCGCCCGCATGCGTCGTGTAATGATATACTGTGGCGTTGCGATCTGTAACCTTTTCGGTCTTGTGAATATTGACTAATTTGTTGTTGTGCAGAACGTCCTCGTAATTACGCTTGAATGCGGTATCGAACGCATCCTTGTCCAGTACGTGAATAATGCCGTAAGAGCAAATTTCGGACTTGAATGAGACACTGTACGAATCCCCCGTCCAGTTCACTCCGTTGATATCCGAGTTTGTGGGAAGAGAAGGGGTACGGATGCTACTGAAATCTATGATTTCTATCCTTCCGATCTCGTTCTTTTTGAATTGGCTCATAGTTAAGATCTCATTTTCCGAAAGCTTGCCACCAAGAACCTTTTCCTTCATTTCGTCTACAGAAGCAAAGCTGATGGAGGGTGCTTCTTCACAGGCGTTATCGTCGCTTGCATATTCATCTTCGTTTTTGAATATAAGAAAATATTTTTTACCGTCGGTTGCGATACTGTAAGTCGCATCAGGGTCTACGATACCGATATCAGATAATGATTTAATGTGATTATCTTCTTGCTCGTTGTTGCGGATATTATTACATCCGACTATGGATATAAGTATAGTAAATATGATCGTTAAAAAAATGTGTTTCTTCATAAACTTTCTCCTTAATTTCCGGGGTATTTTGTTAGGAACAAGCTCTTGCATAGTTTCCAAACACGAATTGCAAATTTGTGATGTTCTGTGTTACAACTTGAAGCACATTCATTTGTACAGGGTGAATTGGCAGTATGATTACACCGGTCGGCTAGGACTTCGACAAATTTCGATACAGAATTTTCTTTATTTCCCCGACCGCCAAATAGCGGCGGTCGGGGGAGTATTACTTACTGCATAACGAGCATTTTGATAAGCTCGCCGGGAAAACTATCCCGTTATCGTTTGGATAAGTGTGCTAAAAGTTTGACCGTGATATATATATGTCACGGTAGAAGTTACCATAACGTAAGGAACACCGTCTTGAATAAATGCGTTCTTGCTGTTGTGCTCGATGCTTACAAAGGTATATCCGTCTTTTACGTTCTCTCTCAAAAGATTTTCTATGTTTTTTTCTACCTCGTCCATCCTATTCAAAATGGGAGAGTAATCTTTAAGGTCGTGGATGTGTTCGTATACTTCAAAAAAAAACGTATCGTCGTAAAATATGGCAGAAATATGATCCTCGAGTGTAACGCCGTCTTCAGATCTGTTGTAGTAAAAAGAACGCGAGACAAGTCTTTCGTTTTCTTTCAAAATTCGGAATCCGTCAACCTCTTGGCTACGGAATCCTCTTGAACTCTCACTAAAATAGTGCGTTTTGCACGTATAATCATATTTTGTCAGATCATATTCATCGCCCAGCATCCGTTTAATGAATTCATTATAATCACTTTCGGTTACCGGATTTTCAGGATACGGAATACTAACGTATTCTACGATGGTGTTGGTTTTAGCATCTATCAAAACCTTTCCGCCGTCTGTTCCTTGAAGCTCGTAAACATGAACGTTCCAATCGGATTGCGGGAGTTTTGCTGAGTGGGTATATACTCCCGTATATTTTGTTCCGAGAATATCAATGGTTATTTGTTTTTTAGAAATATTTTCTTTGTATTCGTGCACGTCAAATTTTTTATATTCTGACTTGCTTGCGTGGAATATAGTGCCGTTGTCAGATTCTCCGTAAATAAATGTTTTTAACTCTTTATTTGGCTGACAGCCATACATAAATGTACTTGAAAGTAATATTATCGATAAGAATAAAGTGAGTGTTCTTTTCATATTAGTATCTCCTTTCAGATTTAGGGAAGGCTTTCTTCGCCGGCAATAACGTAATTACGTAGCGATATCAACTTACCCTTGGAACCGTCTTTGTCATCTTCGCTATCGTCAAAATATTGGTAATTTTTATGATCTTTAAGTATATTGTTCGTTGCTATACATACATCATAGTAATTCTTTGTATCGTCATTATTTTCTTTATTCCCCCGACCGCCAAACGGCGGTTGGGGGAACACACATTGTTCAGGGTATCACTTTGCACGTCCGGGTTCTTTAAGTAACAGTTTTCTACTATTTACGTCGATAATAAATATAAAACCGCCGGAAATACACTTATACAAGTTGCTCATTGGTTCGGCGATGATTCCAAACTCACGATTCGCTTCGTCCGATGTAATATGTGTGATTCCATCAAAAGCCATTTTTATATCACCGACCAATTCACCGATATTCCATAAATGGCTTCCTTGCCAATCAAAGGCGTTGATGTTATTTTCCTCGCGGTTATCTTTTACAAACGGAGCGCTCAAACAACCGTTTCGGAAATCGCGA
>JAFTUC010000046.1 GCA_017466445.1 Clostridia bacterium | reverse complement strand
GTATCCCTTTTTTCTGCGTATTTGCCTGAGTCCTTCCATCTTTTGCATAAGAATTCTCCTTATCTCAATAAATTTGTTTAAAAAAACAAATATTTTTCTATTATTTGTCCTCTTTTTTATTAATATGCTATTGACAATAGTGTAACATTGTGTTACACTATTTATGTAACAGTTTGTTACATATGGGTTTTTCATGAGGGTAGGAGTCGAAAATGCGCAGATTTTTATTTTTAGCAATCATCTTATTACTTTTATTTTCGACTTTGAGAATTTTAAAAAAATTTATCCGAAAGAAACAACAAGTACGACCGTACTTTTGTAATAAAATCAGAAAGGAGTATCATCATGGAAATAGGAAAAGGAAAGGCGATAGCCGGACTTGTACTTGGAATTGTAGGTATCGTTCTCGCCTTCTTGGGAACATATTTTTCAATAGCGTCGCTTCCCGTTTCGATCGTAGGACTTTGCCTGTCGGTAGTCGGCGGAAAGCAGCTTCGTGCAAACAACACTCCGTCCGGTCTTGCAACCGCCGGTCTCGTGCTCGGAATAATTGCGGTTGTGTTCTCTGCGATAATGTTCTTCACATGCGGAATTTGCACTATCCTGTTAACGGGAGCAATTGACGAGGCAAACGATACTGTAAACTCGATGTTTGGTTCTATCTGATATAGCAGATAACGTAAAAAAATCAGGGAAAGGTTCACAAACGACCTTTCCCTGATAATCTTTAAATTCCGGGTGTTTTATATGTATTTTTCTATTTTAGGCAAAACAATCCCATTATACGGTCTTTTCTTTTACATAGGCATCTTTATATCCGCCACCGTTGCATCTTTTATATCACACAAAAGAAGCATTGCCAAATTTGACGTAGTGGGCTGCGGAATATTTACTATGATCGGCGCCGGCATAGGTGCAAAGCTTCTTTTTGTTATCGTTACGCTTAAGGATATAATAAGATACAACATTCCGATAATTGCAATAATACGCGGAGGATTTGTTTTTTACGGAGGGGTGATTGGCGGACTTGCAGGTCTTCTCATATATTGTTTTTCGTTCAAAATGAAAGCGGTCGACTTTCTTGATCTGTTCTCGATAGTCCTTCCTCTCGGTCACGCTTTTGGCAGAATCGGCTGTTTTTTTGCCGGTTGTTGTTACGGTATCGAATATCACGGTCCGTTAAGCTATACTTATACAATTACTGCGGGAAGCACACCTATTGGCGTTCCCTTACTTCCCATACAGCTTATAGAAGCATTTTTACTTTTTGTATTGTTCTCTGTTTTAATTTCCGTATTTATTCATCATCCCGAACGCAAACTCCTGTATGCCACGTTATATCTTCTTTCGTACTCGGTGATACGGTTTATACTTGAATTCTTCAGAGGAGACGTAGAACGCGGAAGCTTATGGAATCTTTCTACATCGCAATGGATCAGTATCGTCATACTGTCCGTAACGACCGTACTGTCACTAAGAGCGCAAATAAATCGCTGTCATAACAATCAGGAAAAGGAAGCACATCCTTAAATAGGACGTGCTTCCTTTTTCTGCTTTACCTATATTTACTCGGACTTTCTCCGAAATATTTTTTAAACATTTTTGAAAAATTAAACGGATCGTTATATCCTACCAGCTCTGCCGTAAGAGTGACCGATATTCCCTCGCGAAGGAGCCTTTGCGCGTGCTGCATTCTGACCTTTATAAGATAATCTCGGATGCTTATACCCATACTCGCCTTGAATATACGGGCAAGGTACCGTCTGTCAAGACCGAGCGTATCGGCAAGCTCCTCGACCGTAATATGATTCATATACAGCGAGTTTACGGTATCGACCACGCGTCTTACGTAGTGCGGATGGGTTGTACGCCCCGAAAAAAGCTCCGAGTATATCATAAAAAGCGCCGCGCTTGCCATTTCCTCTCTCGTGTCCGTTCGATCTTTAAGTGTTCTTACGATCGAAAAAGGCTCGTAAGAAAAATCAAACACTCTTCCGGGAAGAGTCTCAAATTTTCGAGAAAGCGTCCCCGTAAAGGCTATCCATATATATTCCCAAGGATCGTCCTTATCCGAAACGTATCTGGCGTTTTCATATTCTTTTATAATAAATATCTGCCCTCGTGACACATTATAGGTTCCGTCCTCGCTGTAAAGGGTCCCTTTGCCCGAAACGACATAATGGATCATCCAATACGGTCTGTGTCCGTAGGCAACATGTTCGCTTTTACAAAATTCGTATCCGCAATGAACAGGGGAAAATTCATGGAAGGATCTGTCGAGAAACGCTATTTCCCAAAATCCCGTGCTTTTTTTCTTCAAGGTGACAAAAAACCTTTCATATGTTATATTTTTGCCGTATATAGTTACATTATAACATATTAGGGTTACATAATACAATGGTGTTTACAAAAAAAATACATAAAATAATATTAAAAGGAATTATTTCCGTATTTGAAAGGAAGCATACATTTATGTTAAAGATCACTTTTATGGGCGCAGGAAGCACTGTTTTCTGCAAAAACGTTCTCGGAGACTCGATGCTCACTCCCGCACTGCGCGAGTGCGAGATCGCTCTCTACGACATTGACAGCGACCGTCTTGAGGAATCATATCTTCTCATCTCCACTCTCAACAAAAACGTAAACGAGAGTCGCGCGGTCATAAAGAAATATCTCGGAGTCGAAAACCGCAAGGACGCTCTAAGAGATGCTACTTTCGTTGTAAACGCGATCCAGGTCGGTCTTTACGATCCGTGTACGATAATAGATTTTGAGATTCCCAAGAAGTACGGTCTTCGTCAGACGATAGGTGACACCCTTGGGATCGGAGGAATTTTCAGAGGTCTTCGCACTATCCACGTACTCAAGGGCTTTGCCGCCGACATGGAGGAGGTATGTCCTAATGCATGGTTCCTCAATTACACAAATCCCATGGCTATCCTTGCGGGATACATGCAGAGATACACCAAGGTCAAGACCGTCGGTCTCTGTCACAGCGTTCAGGTCTGCTCCGAGGGTATTATGAAGCATCTCGGACTTGAGGACAAGCTTGACGGCAGGATCGAGACTATTGCGGGAATCAACCACATGGCGTGGCTTCTCGACATCCGAGACAAGGACGGAAACGATCTTTATCCCGAGATCAAGCGTCGCGCGAAGGAAAAAAATGCGACCGCCAAGCACTGGGACATGGTCAGATTCGACTATATTGACAAGCTCGGATACTACTGCACCGAGTCGAGTGAGCACAACGCGGAGTACAACTACCTTTACATAAAGGAAAACCGTCCGGAGCTTATTGAAAAATTCAACATTCCGCTCGACGAATATCCGAGGCGCTGCATTGATCAGATCGCAAAATGGCAGAGTCAAAAGGAAGAGATCATGGCAGGCGGCAACGTGACGCACACAAGATCAAGAGAATATGCGTCCTACATTATGGAAGCTATAGTAACAGGCGTTCCGTACAAGATCGGCGGAAACGTACTCAATAGCGGTCTTATCTCCAACCTGCCGTCGAACGCCTGCGTAGAGGTTCCCTGCCTTGTTGACAACGCAGGAATACACCCGACATACATAGGCGAGCTTCCTCCTCAGTGTGCGGCAATGAACATGACGAACATAAACGTTCAGCTCCTCACTATCGCGGCAGCTCACGAAATGTCTATGGAGCATGTTTACCATGCAGCTATTCTCGATCCTCACACGGGAAGCCAGCTCTCCACGGACGAGATCGTAGCTATGTGCGATGAGCTCAGAAGCGCTCACGAGGCGGCGGGATATCCCATATTCTGATATTTTTTTACAAAGCACGGTTTACCGATTCATTAAAAAAATCGGCAAAACCGTGCTTTTTGCTTTAACTTTTCACAAAAATATCTTCCATTCGGCAAGATTTTGTGATATAATTAAAGAGGAGATTTTACGAAGATCGGATCAAATCCTATTTTTCGGCATATCATAAACAAAGGGATAACGGCGGTAAACTGCAATGAACAAATCTATAAAGCACGACATTCTTGACTCGGTAAAAAAATATGAAAAAATCGTGATAATCAGACACAAGAAGCCTGACGGAGATGCGGTCGGAGCATCGCTCGGACTAAAGGAGATACTTCGCTCTTCCTTTCCCGAAAAGGACGTGCGCGTCATAAACTCTGACCGTGCGGAGAGCCTTGATTTTCTCGGAGATGAGGATCCTTCTGCCGACGACTCCTTCTATAGCGGTGCGCTCGCCGTTATAGTCGACACGTCAACCGTAGAGCGCATATCGAATCCGAAGTACACTCTATGCGAGAGGGTCATCAAGATAGATCATCACGCGGACAGCGAGGCATACGGAGACATTTCTTGGGTGGAGGGACACAGATCCTCCTGCTCCGAAATGATAGCCGATCTTTACTCCGCCTTCCCGTCCGAGTTAAGTCTTGGCAGAGACGCCGCACGGGCGATCTACACGGGCATCGTGACCGATTCGGGACGCTTCCGCTTCAGCTCGGTATCGGGTGACACGCACCGTCTCACCGCCATGCTTCTTGACACGGGAATCGATCTCGACGTAATTCACGCTAATCTGTACATGAGAGAGTTCCACACCTTCAAGTTTCAGGCTTCCGTCTACAAAAAAATGCAGATCAGCGAAAACGGGGTCGCATATCTTTATATAGACCGCGAGATGCAGGATGAATTTTCTCTCTCTTACGAGGATGCGGGAAATGCGGTCATTTATATGGAATCGATCAAAAATTCGCTGATATGGATAGCGTTTATAGAAAACCGAGATTCTTCCGTCCGTGTTCGTCTGCGCTCGCGATTTGTTACCGTTAATACTCTTGCGGAAAAATACCGTGGCGGCGGTCACGCCTGCGCCTGCGGTGCTACCGTTTACAGCAGAGACGAGGCAGAAAAGCTTGTAAAGGAGGCCGATCTGCTTCTAAAAAAATACAAAGAAGAAAACGAGGGTTGGCTATGAACATACTTATAACTAACGACGACGGATACCGCTCGGAGGCTCTTATACGACTTGCGCGCTGGGCAAAAAAGCTCGGAAGCGTGACTGTAGTATCACCCAAGACAGAGCAAAGCGGTCGAAGTCAGGCGATAGAATTTCACAAGCCGATCGAGATAAAAAAGATAGATCTCGATCCCGAAATAGAGGCGTACTATGTCGATTCCACTCCTGCGGACTGCGTTCGTTTCGCGACCGCCTCACTGAAGACAAAGTTCGATCTGATACTTTCGGGAATAAATCACGGCTACAACATTGGGGACGATCTCGTATATTCGGGAACAGCGGGAGCGGTATTCGAGGGTGCAAGGCTGAACATCAGCGGCATCGCTCTTTCGACCGACACGTCGACCTATGACGTCGCATTTGAAAATATAGACAGAGTATTCGATTTTATTTTCAAAAACGGTCTGCTGAAGCACAGCTGCATATACAATGTCAACATTCCGCTTGCGGCAAAGGAAATAAAGGTCACGCGGCAGGGCGGCATGTATTTTGACGACAATTTCACCCCTCTCGGAAACGACATGTACATGCAGGAGGGCGATCCGATACCGCTTATCGGATGCGATCTGTCAGTCGATATCGACGCGGTACGAAACGGCTACATTTCGATCACTCCGATATCCGCGGCGCGAACGAATCTTGAAGCGTACGAAAAGATAAAGGATCTTTAAATCAAAAAAAGTCGGGATGATGTTATCATCCCGACTTTTTGACTTTTAAAATCACAGAACGAGCGAGGGAGCGGTATACACTCTTGCGGCAAGCTCCTGATTGAGCATATAGAGGCTCTTGGGATCACTTCCGAAGAGCTCCATCTTAGTGATCATATCGTTTGCGTTGGTCTCCTCCTCACCCTGCTCCTTTACGAACCAGTCAAGGAACTGCATGGTGCGGAAATCCTTTACCTCATACGCCGCCGCATAGATATCGTTGATAAGCGAGGTAACGTACTCCTCGTGCTCAAGACCTGCCTTGAGCACGTCCATATGGCACTCAAAGGTCTTATCGGGCTTCGGAATAGCCTCAAGCGTTACCTTCTGATTCTCATTCTGAAGGTACTGATAGAAAAGCATTGCGTGGTCGCGCTCCTCCTGAGCCTGGACCTTATACCAGTTTGCAAATCCGTCAAGTCCGGCATCCTCGAAATAATTTGAGAAATCGAGGTAGAGATATGCGGAATAGAATTCCTTGTTGATCTGCTGATTTAACAGCTCGTGTACTTTTGCATTCATCATAGTATTATTTTCCTTTCATACGTGCGCCTATATCGGCGCATAAAAATATTCTTGATCGCTCATAGGCATTATATCGCAAATTTATGAATTTTTCAAGAATCGACTCTGCGTTTTTTATTTACCGCAGGCGATTTTATGGAAGCTTCGCTCGATCGATATACACCGGGGCAGAGCGCCGAGTCCAAAAACGAAATTCATATAATCAAACGATATTTTTCTTGTAATATTTCTTGATTAATCTTTTGGTTTTTCTTGTTTTAGAAATTTCACCATTGACGAAAAAGGCTCTTTTTTTATTTGTCGGATACGCAATCTCGTAGTGCGGAGGTCCACCGCCGCCGCTCCAGCTTCCATACAACGCAATGCTTCTGATCGAGCTCCATTCGATTTCTTCTATTTGCCCCCAAAGATATATTATCTTAACGCTTTCTTCGGAAAAAACATAGTATACGGGAAATATAAGGAAACCAAATACCGGAAGTAATGCCGCAACAAAAAATCCGACAGTCAGGCCGATTTCTTTTTCATGTATGCAGGATACGGCTAAGGCTATAAAAGTCACAAACAGTCCGATAGGAAGCCATAGATGTGTATTGATTGCAATTTGCTTTTTTTTATCCATATCCACACCGTCTTTCTTTTTTATTATTATCATTATAGCATGGTTTTGTAAACATTTCAAGCGTTTCGCCGGTTCGAATCTGTCCACGGTTTTGCTTCTGTGGAGAATCTATATCCAAAAATGCATTCGCCGATTTAGATGCAAAACCGTGTGTGGCTGATTTAGATGCACGCCGATTTTGCAGAGGGTAGACTACCCCCTTGGCGATGATGGGAGCTGCACTTGACCGCTATCTTTCGTGGCAGAGCGCCATGCTTGCAACAAACGCTATGTAAATATACTATGCGGTTTCCCAGTCAAAGATTTTTGCTTTTTTACCATTGTTGTTTATTCGATAAATAATAATCCAAGAGAATGCATCTGAAAACTGTTCTTCGGTAAAACCAAGGTCAGTATTATCTTGAAATTTCTCTAAGGATTCATCATTTTCAACTTTAACTTCCAAAGATACTGCTTCTTTACATTTTAGCTTGAAATGCGGTTCGTATTCTATGGTAGCTTGATCTTTTTCGTTGGTCATACCATCATAACCGTGCATTCTGCTATCAAAAAGCAAATACTCTTTTTCACACTTAATACACTTGGATTTTATGACAACAATTCCGGAAAAATACGGACGATCGGGAAGAAACACCTCTTCGCGTCTGCGTACAAATCCTTTGCCAGGTTCATATTGTTCATATAATTTCCAATGGTGGAGGGTGCCATCTTCATCCCGTGTACATGTTGACAACCCGCCTGAAAACATTTCATGCAAAGCATCATAATAAGGCTTTTCGAGTAGCATTTCCTCTTTGTTCATATAATTTTGATATACCAAAAATTTTTCGCAACCACAAGTGCAGCAAATCCCGAAATGCGTCCACGTTTTCTGTTGCTTTTGAAGTTTTGCTATGTGTCTTATATATCTTGGGATCGGAATAGCCATAAAACCACCGCCTTTCTTGACTATATTATACCACAATTTTGTAAACATTTCAACCGTTCCGCAAGCGATTCTTGCAAAGGCTCCCTCCGGGGGGGAGCTGGCGCCGTAGGCGACTGAGGGAGAGCGCGTTACCGTAAAGTTTAATTGAATTCCAATGTTGCGCAGGCTCCTTCCACCACTTCGTGGTCCCCCTTCCTCCCGGAGGAAGGCTTTCGCCGGTTCGAATCTGTCTACAGCCCCGAAATGCCCGAAATGCATCTACAAAATTTCAAAAAAATTTATAATAAAAATGCTTTTCGCTTCAGCGAAAAGCTACCTTACTTCTTCACTATTCACTATTACCTCTAACCTTGCCAAATCCCCGAGTTAGTGAAAAGTGAAGAGTGAAAAGTGAAAAAGTAAATCCCCAAGGACAAGTCCTCGGGGATTTGTGATGTGTGTCCGATTTAGATGCACGGATTTTTATGCGAGGGTAGAATAAATCCTTGGCGATGATGGGAGTTGCAATTGACCGCTATCTTCCGGGGTAGAGCGCCATGCTTGCAACGACAACCTATGTAATATACCTTTTTGTTTATTCTCAACTATTGATTAGAAAATTATTTACCAATTCAGTTATCGGTATTTCATTAACAAATTTCTCGATATCTGTCAAAAAGCGTTTCTTTTCATTTCCTGTTTTACATGTATAAAACTCAAGAATATTATCTGCAACATATTGCAATTTTACATCAAAGAACGGTTTTAACTTTTTCTCTGTCTTTTCTTTGGTGTTGTTAAGTAAGAGATCTTTCGTTCCGCTTTCCACCAAGTGATCATATAAGTACATGGCTTTGACTGCTTGCGTCACTTTTCTTTCAACGTGCAAACCACACTTTTTGAAAACAGAATGTTTCCAACCTGCAAGAACCGTGTTTGTAATTGGAATTTGGGAAATGGCGTCAATTATGTATTCACGTGATAACGAATGTTCTGCATTGAGATTATGCTTGGTTAATATATCGTAAACTTTTATTGTCAATTTATAAGCAACCGTAGAGCCCCATAAATATTCATCATATTTATGGTGTTCATAAGTGGTACTTAACTCTTTAATTTGATTGGACAAAGCAATTAACAACACTGCCAACGATTTGGAATCTATTTTAAACTCCGCATTGATATGTATTAACCTCAGTAGAATTGCGGAACTATTTAACGCGTTTGTACCACTATCATTACCAATGATTTTGTTCACCGCGGAAATAGCATTGTAGTATTCCTTCAAAAAAGCATCTGGTGCATTATTTTGAATAAGCTGAGCTTTTTCGAGATTTGGCATCTCTATAGGCTTAAGCCCATATGTAAAAAGCGAGGTATCGTTTTCGTTTATAATCGAATCAAAAAAATCTTTTGCACTATTCATGAGCTCCACCGCCTTTCTTTGCCTTATTATACCACAAATTTGTAAATTTTTCAACCGTTCCGCAAGCGATTCTTGCAAAGGCTCCCTCCGGGAGGGAGCTGGCGCCGTAGGCGACTGAGGGAGAGCGCGTCGCTGTAAAGTCCAATTAAAGTTCAAAATCACGCAGGTCGAAAGTGGTTACCCCATCCGTTTTGTTCTTAAAATGCAATGGAAAGAGGCTTTCCTACAGGAATGGCATAAGACTTTCCTTTTAGGATAAGAGTTCCGCCATCACGGTTTGTTTCTACCGTACAGGAGTGGGCATCCATTTTTACCGACACCTCACCGCCCTCGGGAAGGGGAACCTTGCCGTCGATGTGCTTGTACATGCCGCGGCTTGGCTCTACTGCAAAGGTCTTATATCCTACAGAGGTAGGATATACACCGAGACAATAGCGTCCCAAAAGGTAGATAGGACCGCCGCCCCATGCGTGGCAGAGAGAACAACCGTACTTCATTCCATACATTCCGTAATGCTCAATTCCCTCGTGCTCGGGGATATATTGCTCCCAGATAGAGGTTGCACCGAGCTTGACCATACCGCCCCAGTAGGATTCTATCTTTTTCTGTGTAGCAGAAAGTCTGCCCATCTTACAGAGAGCGCAAAGCTCAAAAAATGCAAAATAAGGAGTGGTTATCTGCGTAATGTCGTCGTTTTCAAGCACCATTCGGGTGATCTTTCTTGCGCGCTTTTCTGAAACAAAGCCGTACAGGATGGCAAAGATGTTGGCATGACGCGTGATGTTTTCACGGCCTGTCGTATAGCAGTCAACAAAGCCACCGCGATCCTCGCGCCAGAAGTCTCTCATAATATTGCGTTTTAGTTTATCAGCTGCTCTGCAGAAGGGAGTGCTATCAAGACCTACAAGCTCGGAGAGAGATGCCATTGCGTTTCGGCATTGCCATAGAAGGATCTGCTCGGCACAAAGGTCACCGCCCTTGTCGATATCCGACCAGTCAATGAATATCCAGTCCCCGTCACGTTCGCAAACGTAGCCCTCCTCGTTAAGACGGCTCTCAATAAAGTCATAAAGCGCCTTAATACGAGGATAATATATCTCTATAAACTTTTTGTCCCCCGTCGAGAAATAGTAGTCATATGCACCGATGATAAGATACATGGAGTAATCATTTATCGTATTGATGTGTTGCTCGTAGGGAGGCTTTCCGAGAAGCGCGACAATGGTTCGCTTGGTTATCTCGGGGTCAAAGAAGAGATAGTTGTTTGCCATGTAAGATTGATATGCATCGCCGGACCAGCACCAACGGTCGCGCTTGATGCCATCCAAGAAAAATTCGCGGGAATTAAGGTGGAGCGTGTAAGCGCATATATCCCATATTTTCTTGATGTTTCTGCGATTACAAGAGAACGACGCCTTGTCCTCAAGGAGATAATATTCATAATCGGCGACA
>JAFTUC010000045.1 GCA_017466445.1 Clostridia bacterium | reverse complement strand
TCTTGAAAAACCGCTGTGTCGGAGCTTAAAATAAGCCTCGCTACGGCGGTTTTGAGTTAAAAGGAAAATAAAATGTCAGAATGTAAATTTTTACCGCGTATGGGAGATTCATTTCTCCCCGTAACTCGTGATGAGTGTACGCTTCTCGGATGGGATGTGCCCGATTTTGTTTACGTTACGGGCGACGCGTACGTCGATCATCCTTCGTTCGGAACGGCTATAATCTCTCGCGTGCTTGAGAACGCAGGATTCAGAATAGCGATCCTTTCGCAGCCCGACTATAAGAGCTGCGAGGATTTTAAGCGATTTGGCAGACCAAGGCTCGGATTTCTCGTAAGTGCGGGAAATATCGACTCTATGGTGGCACACTATACCGCCGCAAAAAAGAAGCGCTCGTACGATTATTACTCGCCCGGCGGTAGGATAGGTCTCAGACCTGATAGAGCGACTATCGTTTATTCTAACCGCATAAGAGAGGCTTACGGAGACGTTCCGATCATTCTCGGCGGACTTGAGGCATCGCTTCGTCGCTTTTCTCATTACGATTACTGGGAAAATCGGATAAGACGCTCGGTTCTTGTCGATTCTCGCGCCGATATCCTTACTTACGGAATGGGCGAGAATATACTTGTACGTATAGCCAAGCTTCTCGATAAAGGCGTTCCGATAAAAAAGATACGCGACGTAAGAGGAACTGTATATCTCGCAAGACCGGGAGATGCGCTGCATTTTGAATCGGTCGAATGTCCTTCCTTTGAAGAGATCAAGAATGATAAAAAGGCTTACGCGAGGGCGTTCGGTATTCAGTATATGGAGCAGGACGCGATAAGGGGACGTGCGGTAGTAGAATCTTACGGAGATAAGATACTCGTGCAGAACCCTCCGATGCCTCCGCTTGAAAGGGAAGAGCTTGATAAGGTGTATTCTCTTCCGTATACGAGGAAATGGCATCCCATGTATCAAAAGGACGGAGGAGTTCCCGGGATACAGGAGGTTGAGTTCTCCATAACGCACAATAGGGGATGCTTCGGAGCGTGTAATTTCTGCGCGCTTGCCTTCCATCAAGGACGAAGCGTTCGCTCGAGAAGCATGGAAAGCGTAGTGGCAGAAGCGAAGCTCATCACAGAAATGCCCGGATTTAAGGGATATATTCACGATGTCGGAGGCCCTACCGCAAACTTCAGATATCCCGCGTGCGATAAGCAGCTAAAGGACGGAGTGTGCGCACAAAGAAAGTGCCTTACGCCTACGCCGTGTAAAAATCTGAAGGTTGACCATAGCGAGTATACAGAGCTTCTTTCGCAGATCGAAAGTCTTCCCAAGGTGAAAAAGGTCTTCGTTAGATCGGGGATACGATTTGATTATCTCGTTTACGATAAGGATGAGACATTTTTCAAAAAGCTTGTCAGAGATCACGTCAGCGGACAGCTGAAGGTGGCGCCCGAGCACTGCAGTGACCACGTTTTAAAATGTATGGGTAAGCCGTCCATCGAGGTTTACGATAGATTCAAAAAACGCTTTTTCGAAATAACCAAGGAGTTCGGAAAGGAGCAGTACCTTGTTCCGTACCTTATGTCGAGCCATCCGGGAAGCCGTCTTTCCGACGCTGTCGAGCTTGCCGAATACTTAAAGCGTACGGGATGCTCTCCCGAGCAGGTTCAGGATTATTATCCTACCCCGGGAACTGCGTCTACCGTTATGTTCTATACGGGAATTGATCCGCTTACAATGAAAGAGGTCTACTGCGAGTCCGACTATCATAGCAAAATGATGCAGAGAGCACTGCTCCAATATAACCGTCCCGAGAACGCAGATATAGTGCGCGAGGCACTGATAAAATGCGGAAGGGAAGATCTCATAGGAAGCACACCAAACTGCCTCGTGCGCGCAAAATATGCGCCTAAAGGCGACCCGAAGCGCTATGATCAGCCAAAGAGCAAAAAAGGTAACCAAAAACGAGCTTCTGCCTCCACAAATCGCCAAAATCATCCGAACGGTGCAAAAAAAGGTGCTCGAACAGACAAGAAGAAATAAAAACAAGACTCTCTGTTGTGTGGGACAGAGAGTCTTTGGTTTTACAAGCGATATCAATCAAATTTAACCGAATATATATCGGCATCTCTCATTTCTATCTCCATAACTACCTTCTTTCCTGCTAATGAAGATAGCTTTTTGTCAAAATCAACTATGCGGTCGCACGAATCTCCAAAGATCTCTTCACTCTTTACAACGGTTCCGTCTTCTGCGGTAAGAGTTATACGAACATAACCTCTTGCCGAAGTCGAAAAGTTTATTGAGATACCCTCGCCGCCGAACACGAACTGCTTGGTCGTGATTTTAGCGCCGCTATACGGAGCGTTCAGCGAAACAAAGCCGTCCTTGCGAATCGTGTAGCGCATGAGCTGGGCAGGATTCTTTTCGCTCCAAACGCCTATCATGGAATAAAGTGAGATTTCGCTCTCGGTTCCATGCTTTCCTGCAGTTTCAACAAGTGTTCCGTTTGCGGGATAGCAGTCGCCGTATATCCAGTTGTCCGAATATTCGGGTCCCGGTCTCATAAACGCCTCGTCATAGCGAGTCCACTTTTCGCCGTCTCTGGAGAACATGAACACACAGTCTGTGATAGTTGTACCGTATCTTTTAACGAGAAGATATCTTTTCAGACGTGCCTCAGCGCCGCAAAGTCTGCTGTAATTACGAGACCATTCTCCGCGGTCATAATATCTTGTGGGAAATCCGACATAGATTTGAGAAGCACGCTGATACTGCGAAATACAGTTGGTATAAAGAGGGTAATCCTCTTTTCCCATAAAGTCGAGCTGCACCGGATCACTCCAAGTACGGAAATCACTGGAGTACATATACCGAACATCTCTTGTAGCCTTTTCCTTGTCTTCATCTCCGTGAAAATCGCGGATATAGCAAATATAAGTTTCCGACTCTGCGTCCCATATTACCGTATTGAGCGAGTCAAACCATCCCTTGTCGGTCATACACCAGCCCTTTTTAAAGTGTATGGCATCTGCCGAGGTATAGCACCAGAGCTCCTGTCCGCTTCCGTTTGCCTTGTCACGTCTGACAAGACCCTTGTATAACTCCTCAGCAGGGCAGTTGGGATTTTCATCCCTGAAAACGAAAAAGCCGTCATTAACCGCATCGGATGTGCGTCCGTCTATGATAATATTCGTCTTTTGTCCGTCCCAAGTAGCTATATCCAGTTCGGGCTTTTCCCAAACTATACCGTCACGGCTTTCTGCGTAGCAAACATTGATGGGAGTTGAGCGTACACCGCCTGAGAAGCTCAAATTCCAACCGAGATAATACATTCTTAAAAGCCCGTCCGGCTCTTGTACAATGCAGTGATAATCGGTAGCATTTCCTTCCCAAGGAAGATCGTGTGTAATGGCAACACCTGCCTCGGTCGGCTGGTGAAGCACATGGGTAGCTGTGGTATTTTCGGTATCAAGGAGATAATCGTCCCAAAAGACCTCTCTTTTTCCTGTGAGCTGTAAAACTATAGGTTCAGCCTCGTCTTTTTCACCGTCGGACGGATCCTTTGAATCGCTTTTTTTGTCCGTTGCTGTCGAGCCTCCTTGGGCGGTGCACGCAACCATAGCTTGCATTAACATTACAAGCGCGAGAGCAAAATACAGTATACGTAAAAAATGTTTCATGCTTTTATTTTCCTCCTGATCCTATGGGTTGATTTAAGCTTTTTTCTTCTTGATAACGATAACTGCAACTACTGCAATAACTGCGACCGCAGCTACGATAGCTATAACTATCGGAACTATCTTGACAGCATCCTTGTTACTTTCGTCGTTCTCGTTCTTTTGGTTGTCGGTATTCTCTGTCTGCGTATCGTCGGTAGTATCATTACCTGTATTTTCAGCGGGTTGCTCACCGGGAGTCTCCTCTACGAGCTTGTAAGAGAAATCAACTGCTTCGCCGTTGATCTTAACATTCCTGAATTCGGTCGCTACCGATCCGCGAAGAACGATCTGCTCGCCGATTGCATCATAACTGAACGGCATGTTTTTGTCGCATTTTATTCCGTTGATATATCCCTGACACTTGCCGTCTCCAAACTCGAATTTAAAGGTGAGCTCAGTCAGCTCATTGGGATTTTCAACATACATATCGAAGTCATTTGCACTGTCCTGACGGTCGGCAGACCACTGACCTTTATTCATATTGGTGATCGCTATGCAGGGATATTCGTGAAACCAAATGTAAAGACTGTCGGTAGTAGCCGCCTCAATTGCCGCAGCATCGAGCTCGGTCACATTTTCAAATCCCGTTCCCTGGAGATAGACGGCCGGGTGTCCACCGGCTAGAATGGAAGCCATATCTATGGTAAATTCAATGGATCCGAGCTTTGCGGTCTTTTCAAGAACAAGGATTCCGAAGGGACTAAATGACATTACACCGCTTCCGTCGTCAATCACTTCCCATTCGCCTGTAGAATGAGTTACTCCGGACATAACATATTCATCGGCCAATGATACCGTGCATATGGAAAGTACAAATGTGAGTATAAGCACAAGGGTTATTAGTTTTTTCATTTTGATATCCTCCTAAAAATATCTGTTTTAAAATATTTATGGCATATTTAAGGCAAAAGACCTGCCGATAAATGCGACAAGTCTTTCATAAATCGCCCGAATTTAAGGTTAAAACTGATCTTTTTACTTACTTGGCGATCTTCTTCTTTGCAATAGTGAGAACTGCGCCTGCAGCGAGAGTTGCGAAAGATACAACTGCGATTGCAATAACGGTTGCGTCGCCTGTCTCTGCGTTATCGTCTACTACGGGTGCCTTGAAGAGGTAGTCCTCTCCGTTTATCTTGACATCTGTGAACTGAGTTCCGGTCGCACCGTAAAGAGTTACCTGGTTTCCCGTTGCGCTATAGCTGATCGGCATACTCTTGTCGCACTTTTTGCCTGCGATGTAAGCCTGGCAGGATCCGTTTCCGAACTCAAATTTGAATGTGATCTCTGTGAGCTCCTTGGGATTCTCTACATACATATCGAAGTCGTTAGCGCTGTTCTGATAGCTTGCATCGTATTTGCCCGCCTGCATATCAACAAGCGCGAGGCAGGGATACTGATGGAACCAAATGTAATAGCTATCGGTGGTGACAGCCTCGATCTCGTTGCTCATGGTACCGGTCACGTTTTCAAATCCGGTGCCCTGAAGATAAACGGCAGGCTTTCCACCCGAAAGAATGGTAGCCATATCTACAGTGAACTCGATAGATCCCGCTGTCATGGTAACGTCAAGAAGAAGGATACCTGCGGATGTTGCCTTTACGCCCTTTCCGTCCTCAATAACCTCCCAAGCTCCGGTGGAATGTGTAACTCCCGGAATGTCGCTTGTAGCAAAGCTTGATGTGAACATTGCAAACACAAATGTGAGTACGAGTGCTAAACTGATAATTTTTTTCATTTTAAAACCCTCCTTAAATTTATTTTGAATCAGTTTTGCCGATTGAATTATATCGTATTTTAATTATTATGTCAATAGAAAAAAACAAAAAAGCAAAAATTCATTCATAATTCACAAACAAATAATAAAATAATTGTGCAAATGTCATAATCAGAGAAATGTGACATTTTAAATCAGAATATAAAAACAGCTCCCCGAACAGAGTACGCTCCTCGCCGTTAATGATAAGATTTTGCTTCCACATTACCTTTAGCAGTAGCAGATCCGCCAACACCGATTCTATTTTATCACCCGGGATATTGCAGTCCTTCTCAAGAACAGAACTCTCAAAAACATAATTCTCCGTTTTATGATACAAATAGATCAAAGCATTCATTGTATCCGTATGTGACAGCGCCGCAAAGATCTTTTGCATGTCGTCCTTGTCGTTCAAAAAATGTCCGTATCCCTCTGCCGGCTCTGGAAACACCGAGAAGAAAGGCTCTTTTCCATTAGAAACGATTGTAAATCCGTTATCGTCAAGAATGTAGGATGCGTTTTTCTGATTCTTGATTTCGTTTGGATCGTACTTCTTTTCTATCTCCATACGGCAGTTAAACAAACCGCGCTCGATCTGCCAAGTAATATCACGCGAAACGTTGAAACGCTCTTTTGCCTCGGTGTTATGGATCAATTTCATAATTTTTCCCGAAATATCTGCCATCGTGACAGAATCGTTTCCGAAAAGCTCGTCAAGAGAAACATCCAGCTCGTTCGCAAGAGGAACAAGAAGCGCACCATCGGGGTATGTTTCGCTCGTTTCCCATTTTGATACTGCTTGCGCCGATACGCCAAGCTTTGTGGCAAGCTGCTCTTGTGTCAAATTCTTTTCAAGACGCAATCTTTTAATATTAGCCGATAAACTCATATTACTTACCTCCGATCATTTTGCATCTTCCGTTAAAGCAGTAGTCGTAGGACTGTCTGCCACACATTATCTCAAATGCCAAGCAAATTAGGGACAAAATAATACCGTCTCCATGGCACTCATAAACTCTTATCTCTCCTTCGGAAAGGTGCGCTGTTACCCAATGGCATGCGCCAACGGAACAGAATTCATCGAGGATTTCTGTAATGCGTTCTTCTTTAAGTCCCGTATTACGCGCAACATAGTCCGCTGTGAAGCTTTCGGAGCAGTTTGTAGAATGGACGTAATAAAGAACGGCAAGCGTATCTTCATTCGATAAAAATTTGAATATTTTCACGATTTCTTTTTGTTTGTTCGGATCGCTCATCCACGCAAAGTTAGCCTTGTTCCGCAGCATCATCACGGCTACATTCACATCTTCCGAGCTTGCGGTAAACTCAAAGAACTCATGGAGTGAAATTGCGGAACGGTATCCATGTGACATACCTGTCGGAAAAACGTTTTCTTTATCATAAGCGTCATCATAATATTTGGATATGGTTCCATACATTGAAGGAACAAGAGCTCTTATTGTTTCAAAGGCTTTGAGCACAGACTCACGGCGATCAAGCCCCTCAAACAAAGAGCGGATTTCTTCCGCTGTGCTTTGCTTTTTGTTCTCGGAAAGTCCGAGAAGCGTGTCAGTAGTAACACCGTAATATTTTGCGAGTTCTACAACCATGGGAAGATCGGGTGCCGAGGCACCATTCTCCCATTTGGAAACCGTTTTATTTGAAATAGATAGGCTTTGTGCCACATCTTCTTGTGTTACTCCCTTTGAATTGCGGAGCTCCACCAATTTTTCTGCGATCTTACATTCGTACATGTTTTTCACCTCTCGAAAAAATTCAAGTTCCGGAGCTTGTGACTATATTATACATGAAACTAACGGTAGAGTCAACAGAGCAACGTTTTATTATTTCTCCGAAACGGAGATTTATTGGAGAAACAGCAAAATAGTAGTTGAAATCCCGAAATGTATAAAAGACCGCCGAGAGTGACCAAACGGTTACTCTCGGCGGCGTTATTTACAGATACATATACGCACCAATGACAGGGGAGGTATTATCGTCGTAAACGAGCCAACCATCCTTCAACGCCTGCTCAAGCACATAGCGCCGATCGGCTCCGTTCTCCTGAAAAGCAATGAACCTTAAGTTTTCATTGCTTGCAATGCTATCGGGAAGATCCTCCACAATGATCTTACAGGAGAAGTCCTTAGCTTCTCGGAGCATTTTCTTGATTTCCGTTGCTGTATCCATCAGCAACTTCTTTTCTTCATCGGTGAACGATTCAAGATATCTTTCCTTTGCACCCTGTTCAAACACGACGATGGTAGGTTCGTATCCCGTCTCGGTCTTTTTGATATAGCCGTATGAAAGCAGACGATCCATCCAATATGCCTCACATGCTTCCCACTTTCCTTCGACAACCGCTTTTAGGGTCAATGCCTCGTCGTGAGTCAGATACTCGGGGGTCTTCATCCAAATATCCTCATGCTTGTATTTGAATTGTTGGAAATACACAGCGGGCTGATCCATTCGCTCCTTTGGGCAACCGTGAAGGCCTACCCAAGGAATATCGGGAATGTCCGCTTTTTGATAGCCCACGATGTCCCAACATCCTCCGTTGGGACGCTTGGTGTAGCCTTTTTGGTAATAACCCTCGGGAGAAGCAGTGAACGCGAGCATATCAAATGCACGCATCAAGAGCGTCCACTTGGCATCCTCGTATGTATGATACTTTCCAAAGCAGCTGATGCCATGAGCTTCACAGATCTGAATAAAATTATCGATAAGCTTGGTAAACAACCCCGTAAGCTGCGGTATCATGCGGTCATTGTAAGCCCATGTTTTTTCCTGCGCCTGACTACTCAGGATGGGAAAAGCAGTCTCATATTTGTTTCCATTACGAACAAGCATTGTCTGCTCTACCAGATACCTTAACTCGTCCTCCATATAAGGAAGTGCCACCCCGAGTTCGAGGGACAACTCCTCTGCGGTGGAGGGATTACCATAGGCTTCAAGGAAAATGTTTTTGTAGATTTTGTGGTTGAGAATTGTCCACGGTTGGCCAAATTCTCCAAAGGAATCACAGCTACAGCTGAAATCAATCTCCTCCGGCTTATAGCTTCTTACACCAAATTCTCTTGCCATATTCATACCTTCCTTCAATATGATTCTTGCACGGTGAAGCCTTTGCTGAACCGCGCTAATCGAAATAGAAAGTGACGATGCAATATCACGAACGCTCTTGTTCTCTATGTAGTAGGCAACGACGATGTTGCGATAATCACTTTTGATGAACGCCAGCTCCCGCCGAAGCATAGCCATCTGCTCTGTATGTATCATTTCATCAAGGATATTTTCGCTTTCATCCTCAATTTCATAATCGCCGATATCGGAACCGGTTACCGACTTGTTTCGATTATGCTTTTCATTCGCCCATACGCAGTATCGGTTTCGCGCGATCCGCCATACCCACGCCGAAAAGCTCGTTGGTATCGTGCCTTTATTCAAAGCTGTGATGATCTGAAGTGCTATATCTTGCGTCAGATCTTTAGCTTCAACAGTGTTTCCTGTCTTCTTTAGGCAGAAATAAAACAACTTTTCCATATAGTTTTCGGTAAATTCATTGATAAGCCGATCACGCATTTCGTTCGTTTCTTGCATTTCCTCGCCTCCTTTCACTCATATAGTGTGGCATTTCTCGAATTGCTGACAAGATTATTGGAAATATTATATCATAAAATTATGAATTAGTCTATAACAACACCGCCGAGAGTGCCCCAACGGTTACTCTCGGCGGTGTGTTATTAAGCGAATGCGGCGTTCCTTTTGATAACCCGTATTAAAAGTCCAAAATTTTATTTCCATCTTCAGTTTTTTACAAAAACATGGTATAATGAATACAACTAATGCGGTGTATAAACGCGTTTGTAATTGGCTTAACGATTTGCTATATTTTATTTTTGAATATTTACTGCTATAATGTCACCAGAAAGAGTAGCTACGATCTTTCAATCAAAACATGAAAGAAGGAATGAATATGTTGAATTTTGGTCAGAAAATTAAAAAGCTGCGCACGGATGCAGGCTTGTCGCAAGCGATGCTTGCAGAACACATTGGTGTTTCGGTTCAATCTATCTCCAATTGGGAATGCAATAACACAATGCCGGATATCTCTCAAATCGTTCCGCTTGCAAGTATCCTTTGTGTTTCAACCGATTATTTGCTCGGAGTCGGATTTGATGAGAAAGCCGATCACGAAACACTCATCCGCAACGTAAATACCGTTTGGGCAAATTATTCTGTCAACACCAAAGAAAACAATGCCGATTTGTTGGTCGCCAATCTTTATAAGGAGTATCTACGCAAGTATCCTACCGATTACGAGGTAAAATACAAGTGCGCGTTGGCTTTATACGATTATCTTTTGGTAGGCAAGGTAAGAGGAAAATTCCATATTGAAGCAGATACCTATGAATCAATCTACACTCGGTGCAAATTAATGCTTTCTTCGATTTGTAACAACACCTTGGTTATAGAGCTTCAGATAAATGCCAATCAGTTGATGATCGAGCTTTTGCTCTTGGACGATAACTTTGACAAAGCTCTGCACTTCGTTGAAATGCTTCCGGGAACCTGCGGAATCAAATGCACGGCACAAAGCAAGGTATTGTATGCTCAAAAAGCAATTGACAAAGCGAACCAAGTGAAATTGATTGCAGATAAAGAAAAATGCTTGGATTATTTGAGGGCATTGTATGAAAGCGCAATTTCCGGTATGTATGGGAAAGACAAATCCATTTTGGTATTGGAGCACGCCGAAAGTATTGCCAAAACGGCAGTATCTTTGTATTTGGATGTAACAACTCTTGACGTTAATTCTTATGAAAAGATGCCCTATTGCTATCTGATCACGGCATACACTATGATGTGCAAAATGCATTTGTTGAATAGCGATTACGATGCTGCATATACAGCACTTGACAAAGCGGCAAAAACAGCGTGTGAAATGTTTGCATGGGTAAAAGGAAAGACAAAGGATGAGGAAGTATTGGCGGATTACAAGTTCTTTGCTGAAAAAACACCTCATTGGGCATTTAGCTTTAGCGGTTTGTATTCAAGTGAGGATAACGATTTTACAAAGTCGGAACAATATAAAAATGCAGTTAAGGAAATCGAGAAAGTTCTTTATGATGCTTAATATTTGCACGATAATTAGCAAGTCCATATAACAAACACCGCCGAGAGCACCAAACGGTTACTCTCGGCGGTTTGATAATTTTTCAAAATACATGCCCTCATTAATGGATTCGGGTGTTTTATTTTATCAGCTCGGATACTGTGACAAAGGTGTATCCCATATCAAGCAGTTTCGGTATGATGACGCGTAGCGCGTCCGGAGTATTACTGTTTTTTGCAACGTAATCGTGCATCAGTATTATCTCACCGCCGTCTACCTCACTCATTACCGTGTTTATTATGCTTTCCTTAGAGCTCGGTATCCAGTCTCTTGTGTCTACCGTCCATAAAACAAGAGAATAGTTCATATTTTTTGCCACCGAGCGCACAGTGTCGTTGCATACTCCCTCGGGCGGTCTGAAGAGAGTAGTCGAATATCCGCTGCTCTCAAAAATCAGCTGCTCTGTCTTGTCTATTTCTCCGGCGATCACACTGTCGCTCGCTCCGTTTATATGAATGTGCGAATAGGTGTGATTTCCTATTTCGTGTCCCTCTGCGATCTCGCGGGCGATTATCTGCGGATATTTTTCGGCACATACGCCAACTACGAAGAATGTTGCTTTTATCCCGTATTCACCGAGAATATCAAGTATTTCATCGGTGTATTTTCCGTGAGGTCCGTCGTCAAAGGTGAGGGCGATCATTCTTTTGGTGTCGCTCTCGATCTTTGCTTTTGCAAATATCGGAAATGAGGAAACACTGATAGAGAGGAGCGTCAGAACGGATGCCGCACACCTTAAAATACGTCCTATCTTGCCCATAATTCACTCAGATCTCCGAATCTGTATCCCTCGCTCTCAAGTCTTGTAAGAAACTCTCCGAGTATTTTGGTATTTGTTTCGGACGTTGGGTGGAGCAAAAGGATCTCGCCGTTGTGAACGTGTGAGATCAGCTTTTCAAGCGATCTTGAGCATTCGGGCTGCTTTTGGTTGTCCCAATCTGCGTACGCAAACGACCAGAATATAGTTTTATATCCGAGCTCGTGCGCAAATCTCAGATTTTCCTCTGAAAAACGACCCTCGGGCGGACGGTATACCTTTGCCATACTGTCTCCGGTCAGCTCAAAGTAGGCATCCTCGAGACGTGTGAGCTGCTTTTCAAAAAGATCGATGCTTGCTATTTTTGTCATATCAGGGTGCTTTGCCGTGTGATTGCAGACGAGATGCCCCTCGTTTTTCATTCTCATTACAAGATCGGGATTTCTTCTTATCAGATTTTCAAGTATGAAGAAGGATCCGTGAGCGTTATGCTCCTTAAGTGTATCGAGTATCTTTGCCACGTTTCCGTTTTCATATCCCGCGTCAAAGGTGAGATATATTACCTTGTCTCCCTTTTTTACGTTTAGATTTGCGTAATATCCGCCGTATTTCCCGATAAAATCAAAATCGGGATCAAGTTTCGGAACACTGTGCGTGTCGTTGTTTTTGCAGTACCAGTTGTAAGAGCGTCCCGCATAAACACGAAGCGGAAGACAAAAAATATTTATCATAAAAATAAACGCAAAAAACGCGCTTATCGCTTTTAATAAGCTCTTTTTCATAATTGCCTCCTTTTAGATGGTCTCAACTAAGATTTTCTCATAATAGCGTGATATTATGCCTTGAAATTCTTGTAAAGGCT
Source organism: Clostridia bacterium (assembly GCA_017466445.1). Lineage (GTDB taxonomy): Bacteria > Bacillota > Clostridia > Oscillospirales > CAG-272 > SIG672. The sequence continues at coordinate 4,479 of JAFTUC010000045.1, read as the reverse complement.
TTAAATTATCGGTAATTATCGGATTTATCAAAAAACGGCAGCAGTACGCTTTGTACCGCTGCCGAGTAATAATTATAAAAATAACGGGCGTATCTGTACGCCCTGCATCGCCATATCGAGCGTTTCTCTTATTTTAGTGAAATCAGCAACGAGAGATGTCGGCTTCCCTCTCGGATCATCCTGCGCAAGCGGAACGAAATACACGTTCTTACGCTCGGCAAGAGATGCAAGATTTTTAAAATTTGCCGACATCGCATCGTTTGATGCAAGCGCGATCACAAGAGGCTTGCTATTTCGCAAATGGGCCTTTACAGCCATTGTTACGGCTGTGTCTGTTACTCCGTTTGCGATCTTGGCAAGTGTGTTTCCCGTGCATGGAGCAACTATAAGTGCGGAGAGGAAATTTTTCGGACCTATCACCTCACAGCTCCCGATCGTTTTAAGAGGATCTTTTTTTGTTATAGCAGATATGCGGGATATAAATTCATCGGGCGTTCCGAATCTGCTCGATATACTGCTTACCGAATCGCTGATTATGGGAAGTATCTCTTCTTTTTCAGATAAAAGCCCGAGCTCGTCGATGCATTTTGACAAAGTACAGAAGGAACCGCAGAAGCACCAGCCTATCATAAGATCACCTCGTTTTCCTTTAAGATATCGCAAATGCACTCAATTATATAATGAGCCGATGAATACGCAGAAAATCTTCCCGGAAGAGAGTGTGCGCTTATAAGCCGTACTCCAAGTGACTCGCAAACATTCTCACAAACGCCTCCCGGCAAGGATGCGAGCTCTATTATAATAAGCTCCTTTTTGCGATGGGAAAGCTCCTTTTCTCCCATTATCACCGCAGGTACAGTGTTTATTATAACGTCCACATCGTAGATATTATCGGATATCTCCGATATATCAAATCCGTTTGCACCGTCAAGAATGGCAAGTGTACGGTCTCGGCTCTTTCGTGCGAATACCTTAACATCGGCACCGAGAGCTACGAGCATATGCGTAAGAATCCTTCCTATCCTTCCGTAGCCGCATATAGCATATACCGATCCGAAAATAGTTTTATCGCTCTCACATATCGAAACAGCAAGGGCTCCTTCGGCACTTGCAAGAGCGTTTTTCAGGATAAATTCCTCGCTTTTGGCATATTCGATAAGAAAAGTATCGTCGGATATCATTTTTTTGATGTCATCATTCGTTTCGGGTAAAGCAATTACCGCTACGCCGTACGTGACGCTGAAGATATCATCAAGTGAGATAATATCCTTGCTATGCGGGGCATTCAGAGTTATGCCGTCGCGCGTCATCGGTAAAGGTAGGATCATCATATCAAGCTCCGATAAAAGATATGATAATGATTCCTTGTTAAATGGGTACTCGTCATCCGAAAGAGAGTTTGCTGCCGTGATGACCTCATATCCTTTTTCTTTGTAATACCTTGCAATGTGGATCTGCCGCATGTCACCGCCAAGCACCGCTATCTTTTTTATTTTTTTCAAGGGTAATTTACCGCCTTTCTTTTTTACTTCGTCGGATGTTTATCCGTAGGCAGATACCTACTCTACATAATATGTCCGAAAAAAATATAGGTCATAATATGACTTGACTATTTGGGTAAAATAGTTTATAATAATAAAAACTATCTTTATGAATGGAGAAATGTATATGACTCCAGATAAAATACGTAATATAGGAATACTTGCTCACGTTGACGCGGGAAAGACCACGCTCAGTGAACAGATACTTTACCTTTCGGGTGCGCTTCGCAAGGCGGGAAGCGTCGATGACGGAGACACGCACACCGATTTTCTTCCTATCGAACGTGAGCGAGGGATCTCGGTAAGATCCGCTCAGACTACGTTTTTTTGGAAGGATACCCAAATAAATCTCATAGATACACCCGGTCATATCGATTTTGCAGGCGAGGTCGAGCGTATACTCGGCGTTCTTGACGGAGCGGTGCTTCTTCTGTCCGCCGTCGAGGGTGTTCAGTCATATACCGAGAGTCTTTGGAGAGCGCTTGTAAAGCTTAAAATACCGACTGTTATATTTATAAACAAGGTCGACAGAGCGGGAAGCAGGTTCTACGAGATCTGTGAGGAATTTCCGAAAATTCTCGGATGTGAGGGCTGCTCGCTTTTGCCGCTTACAGACGTAACTAACGAGGGACTCGGAGATTTTGAGATAAAAGGCATTGATATGCTCGGAGAAAAAACTTTCGAAACGCTTGCCGATTACGACGATACCGTGGCGCAGGCATTCCTCATGGAAGAGACGCTCGATAGAGGACTTTTGTTATCATCTCTTCAAAAAGCGGTCGAAAACAGAAATATTATTCCGATCTTCTGCGGCTGCGCTCAGAAGAATATAGGCGTTGAGGCTCTTCTCGACGCAGTAGTAACTCTTCTTCCGAGCGCGGATAAAAGGCTTCTGCCCGAGCTTGGTGCTACCGTCTTTAAGATAGAGCACGATAAGACTATGGGAAAGATAGCGCACGTAAGAATGTACGGCGGAGAATTTTCGGCAAGAGATACCGTAGATGTCGGCAGAGGAAATCCCGAAAAGATAACGCAGATAAGAAAATTCAACGGTCAAAAATATTTTGACGTGGGAAAGGTATCCGCAGGCGACATTGCCGCTCTGTGCGGACTTTCGTCCCTGCGCGTCATGGACGTTATAGGCGAATCGTCGCTCTCAAACTCATACAGACTCGCAAATCCATTTCTTTCGGTAAAGGTCGCGCCTAAGACCGAGGCAGAGCTTATGCCTCTTCTCACCGCTCTTAAGGAGCTTTCGGACGAGGATCCTCTTCTTGACTGCAAATGGGAAAAATCCGAGCGTGAAATAGTTATATCAATAACCGGACATATGCAAATGGAGATAATCGCCTCACTACTAATGTCCCGATACGGACTTTCCGCAAGCTTTTCCGAGCCGTCAGTAATATACAAGGAGACGCCTAAGGGAAGTGGAATCGGTCACGCTCATTATACGATGCCTAAGCCGTGCTGGGCTATACTTAAGCTTAAGTTCGAAAGGCTTCCGATCGGCTCCGGTGTTGTATACGATCCCGGAAAGGTGCCGAACAACACCTGCTTTTATAAGTATCAGGAGCATATAAAGAGATCATTTTTCGCAAACCTTGCGCAGGGACCGCTCGGATGGGAGGTCACCGATTTTAAGGCCACCCTTGAATACGCCGAGCATCATACCATACATACGCATCCTCTCGATTTCTTTGTTGCCACCCCTATGGCGATAATGAACGGTCTTACGGCTATCGGGACCGCTCTTCTCGAGCCCTTCATAAGGGTAAGAATAAGCGCCGGCGCCGATCTTCTCGGTAAGGTGATAGGAGATATAACCTCTATGCGCGGAGAATTCGATACCCCAGTAATAAACGGCGACAGCTTCACTATAGAGGCATCCCTTCCGGTCGCAACCTCTCTCGATTATCCTGTGCGTCTTGCCACTCTGACGCACGGAAAGGGACTTTTCTTCTCCTCGTTCGACGGATACAGAGAATGTCCGCTCGAGCTCGGAAAAACTGCCGAGAGGCGGGGACCGAATCCTCTTGACCGTGCAAAATGGATACTTTACGCGCGTGGCGCGATGACGGATGAAAATTATGCTATTATGTAATTAAAATGCTTAAGGAGATAATTATGAAGGTTACTGTTCTGCAGCCGGCATATTCAATGAATGAAAAGGATATGCAAAAATGCTTTGACGGCGTTATCGAGCTTCTCGATAAATGTGATGAGACGAGCGATATTATCGTTCTTCCCGAATATTCCGACGTTCCTGCAAACGTGTCGGGATCGGAGCAATTTTACGCCGCAATTGAAAAAAATAACGCGATCTTAAAGGAAAAGGCGGCGTATACCGCGAAAAGATGCAATTCCATCCTCTTTTTCAATGCCGCTTACGATAGCGGAAGCGGTTACATAAATACCACATACGCACTGAACAGACTGGGAGAGCTTGTCGGTAAATATTTCAAGGCTCATCCGGCACCGAGCGAGGTAAGACCCGCGAGTGATGGCGGATACGGACTCGACGTTAAGTACAGCTACGAATTTTCCGAGCCTTACGTTCTTGAGCTCGAGGGCATCAGATTCGGCTTTATGACCTGCTACGATTTCTATTTTTATGAAAATTTCGCGCGTCTTGCGAGAAAGGATATCGACGTTATAATCGGCTGCTCCTATCAGCGCACCGATACGCATTCGGCACTTTCGATAATAAATAAGTTCCTTTGCTACAATACGAACGCTTATCTTATCCGTGCGTCAATATCTCTCGGCGCAGACAGCGAGGTGTGCGGATGCAGCTCGGTTATCACTCCCGACGGAACCGAGCTCGTGAATATGAAAAACGATGTGGGACTTGCAAGCTGTGAGATAGATCCTCACCAAAAATACTATAAGGCCGCTGGATTTAACGGAAAGCCTACCGCTCACTATCAGTATATCG
>JAFTUC010000044.1 GCA_017466445.1 Clostridia bacterium | reverse complement strand
CAATATTAGGTCCGCCCTTCCAGCCGTTGCTGTAGTGGTTGTAGAAGCCGATGCAGTTCTTGGGAGATGCCTGAGAACCGTACAGACATACCTGGTAGCCTGCGGTAAGATTTCTCTGCTGAGCAAGGTTTGCAGCAGTGAGAGTATCAAAGCCGGAAGCCTTGACGAAAATGTTGATATCGGTCTTGAAGGTAGAGCCGGGAGTAACGGTAACCTCAAAAACACCTGCGTTCATCTGCTGGTCGAGAAGGATCATACCGTTGGACTTTGCCTCGTAGCCGCCCTCAACAGCCGACCAATCGCCAACCTGGTTGATAAGTCCAGGAAGGATCTCTTTTTCTGCTTCTTCAGCGCTAACGAATGTGAAGGTACACATAGAGAGCACGAAAGCAAGCACAAGAATAATGCTTAATGTCTTTTTCATTGTTTTTCTCCTTTTTTTATTTTTTGGGACATTCTGCTTTCTAAAGTATAACACTTATTAATTCAAAAGTCAACAAAAATTCAAAAAATCGTAACAATGCACAAATTAGTCATCTTTTTTTGTGCAGTTTGTCGGGTCGTACCCGTTTTGTGCAAGAAAAAAACGTCGTTTTTTCTTTCTCAGAACAGACACGCTCAGGGCCTATGTCTCGAGAGTCCCGCGCAGAGGCTTTAAACGATGAAAAAGATCTCCTTTTCGGGAGATCTTTTCCTTATTATTATATTACGCGTTTTTTTCGGCTTTGGAAAGCTCGGAGATCGCCTCGTCGATATTATCGAAGATATTTTCCTCACCGAGCGCATTCAGAAATCCCGCTCTCTTCATTGCCGCGAGCGGCTGAGGTTCAACGTGCGAAACGACGAGCCTTATTCCCTTTTCCTTACAATTATCAAGCACGGCAAAAAGATTTTTCATCGCGGTAGCGTCGAGCGCTATAACGTCATGCATACGGAAGACCGCCGCCCTGGTATTTTCCTCGAAGGTTATATTTGTGAATTTATCCGAGGATGCGAAGAACATCGGACCGTCGATCTCGATGACCTCGACATTTTCGGGAAATCCCTTAAGCCTACCCTTACCCTCGCGCGTCCACGTGCGGATATTGGTATTATCCGCCATACGCTTCATGAAAAGGACGATCGAGAGAACCATTCCGACCGCGATCGCGACCACGAGATCAAACGCAACGGTGAGCACGAAGGTGGTGACGAGCACGAGCACGTCGGCAAGCGGTGCGGTCTTACAAAGATGAACGAATTCGCGCCACTCGCTCATATTATAAGCAACGACAAAGAGTATCGCCGCTATTATCGGCATCGGGATAAGAGATGCGTACGGCATAAGCACCACAAGGACGAGAAGGAGAACGAGCGCGTGAACGATTCCCGATATCGGAGTACGTCCTCCGTTTTTGACGTTCGCCGCGGTTCGAGCTATCGCTCCGGTAGCGGGGATACCGCCGAAAAGTCCCGAGCAGATATTTCCGACGCCCTGAGCGATAAGCTCGGTATTGGAATTATGCTTATCCTTTATCATTCCGTCCGAGACGACGCAGGAAAGGAGCGACTCTATAGCGGCAAGTATCGCTATTGTGAACGCGTCGGGAAGGAGCGAGAGCACGGTATCAAGGCTGAGTCCGGGGAAGGAGAAGGCCGGAAGCGAGCCGTTTATACTGTAAAGATCGCCTATCGTATTTACGGGGATACCCGAAAGTGCGACAACGAGAGATCCTACGAGCACAGCGATCAGCGAGCCGGGGATCTTTTTACTTATGTAAGGCCATATTATCAGAACAGCGAGTCCGATAGCGCCGACAAGAAGCGCCCACGGAGAGACGGTAGTTATCGATCTTACGACCGCGCCGAGCTTTTCGCTCGTTTCCACCGCGTGAGTTCCCGCAGGAAAGGTGAGTCCCATAAAATCCTTAAGCTGACCTATTATTATCGTGACCGCGATACCCGAGGTAAATCCGGTCGTTATCGTGCAGGGTATATATTTTATGAGCGAGCCGAAGCGAAGAAGTCCCATAATAATAAGGATAAGTCCCGCCATCAGGGTCGCTATAACGAGTCCCTCGATACCGCTTCTTGCGACAACGCCCGCAACTATGGTTGCAAACGCGGCGGTCGGACCCGAGATATTTACCCTGCTTCCGCCGAGCAGAGAAATAACAAATCCGGCAACGATTGCGGTATATATTCCCTTTTCGGGCGAGACTCCCGACGCTATCGCAAGCGCTATTGAGAGCGGCAGGGCGATTATTGCTACTATAAGTCCGGCTACGAGATCGGATGCGAGTTGCTTTACGGTATATCCCTTCATCGAGTCAATGATCTTCGGTCTGAAAATCTTATTCATTAAAAACATCTCTTTTCTTAAAAGTCTTTCAAATACCACTAATTATACAACACTTTTAGACAAGTTTCAAGACTTTTTGCATTTTCTCCTGAAAAGTATCATGCTACGAATCATACGACAAGTAAAGTCTTTCAAGAAAATCTGCATATCTTATGGCAATAAACAAAAACTCCTTCGCCCCGCCGTGTTTAATTTACTGCATATGATAACACAGACTCGGCTATTATAAGCGAGATCAAATTTACCGTTATCGGAAGACTATATTTACATTTAGTTTTTTAGCATCATCGTGTTTAGCGATCACTTTTTTGTGGTTTAAGTTTATTTTTTCTGTATTTTGCCGGTGTAGTGCCGTAATATCGTGTAAACTCACGGTAAAATCCCGAAGGAGAGGTAAATCCCACTTCTCTACCGACCTCTTCCACGGTAATATCGGTTGTTACAAGCAGTCTTTCCGCAGCCTGAACGCGCTTTTCCATCATAACACTATGAAGTGACTTGCCGTAACGTCTACGAACTATACGGTCAAGCTGACGGCCACTTATATAAAGTTCGGCTGCAATACCCTCAAGACGTATATCCTCTGCACAAAAATCGGCAATTATACTATCCAGACGCATCATCCTGTTGATATCATATCTGTCACTCTCGAACGATTTCTCAACACTCACAGTGTCGCGCATTCTATCGGATATCGATAGCAGAAGCTCCACAGCCCTTATTGCGGGCAATATCTCCGAGCCTTTTGAATCTTCTGACAAAACATTCATTGAGCTTTGGCAAAGATCGAGAACATCTCGATAAACCAATGGCCTATCACCCGAGACGTAACGATGCAGTTTTTTGTAAACGTCGCACACTCTGCCCCTATTACGCTTTTCACATATAAAGCTCCATACCGCGATCTCGCTTTTCGGAGTCGAGCAAAACATACAATGACGTACCCAAGGAGGAACTATCACAAGATCTCCTTGCTCGAGAATCAAGGTATTTTCATCGGTAATAATCTGCACTCCTCCCTTTGTCACGGCAAACAGCTCTGCCGAAACGTGGCTATGAAGATCGGGGAATTTCTCATCCTTCTTACACTCTTCCGAAGATCCACTTATCAGCATGCGGAACTGTATGTTTTCTATAGCGATAGAATATTCTCTCCATTCGGTCGGAGCTATCTTTATTTCCACCGTACACCACCTCTATAAGATATTATACTTTTATTTTCAGACATCGTCAAGGTTTTTTCTTTTATTTTATGACATGTCATTTCGTAATTGTCGTAAATCTCTATTTACATATGTGCATTTTATCGTATATAATCGTTTTGATCTATTTCTCTTTACGTAAGGAGTCGTTTTATGAAAAAAAATTTAAACATTGGACAAAATCGAGAAATGTTCTGGGACGATTATTTAATCGATACTCAAAAAAGCACTGTTTCTTTCAGAATTAACAACCCGATAAAAAAAGAGCTTTGCTTTGTTTTGGATGAAAAAAGGGAAAAAACAAGTATAAGCTACCCTTGCGTTGTAAAAGACAGCAAAGGTTTTAAAATGTACTATACACCGAGTGACGATCCAAACGTTTGGCCGCCTGTTAATTATATAAGCCTTATTGAAAGCAAGGACGGTATCAATTGGACAAAGCCTTCGCTTGATATTTTCGACCATCCCGAATTAAAAGTAAATAACGTCGTACTTGAAGGTCTTGCAGACAGTGCTTCCTTTTTCTACGATAACAACCCCAGCTGCCCCGCAGAAGAGAAGTACAAGGCTATCGGAAAAACCAAGGGCGAAGTAAACGGAGAAGAAAAAGAAGGACTTTGGTGCTGGACCTCGGCAGACGGATACAACTTCAAGCTTACACATTTTCTCACAGACAAGGGACATTTTGATTCACTTAACACTATTGTTTGGCAGAGTGGCAGATATACTTGCTTTTTCAGAGGCTTCCATAACATCATCCCCGGCGGCGAGATAAGCTGGGCTACGCGTGATGTCAGAGTGATGCATTCGGATGACTTTAAGAATTGGTCTGACCCTAAAATGATAAAATTTTCCGACAATCTCGATTATGCACTTTACACAAACAACGCTTTGCCCTATGAAAGAGCGTCACAATATATCGTCGGATTTCCGACCCGCTATTTTGAGCGCAAAGGCTGGACCGAAAATATAAAACAAATGCCAAGCTACGGCACCAAAGTAAAGGCTGCGGAAAGCTATGCTCTGCAGGTAGATAAGGATAGAACGGGGCTTGTAAATACCGACTGTATATTTATGTTCAGCAGAGACGGCGGCGATAACTGGCACAGATACAGCGAGGCTTTTTACACACCGGGCTATGAAAATGAGTCGAACTGGGTTTACGGTGACTGTTATCCGTCCTATAATCTAGTGGATCTCGGCGACGAAAATTATTACTTTTATGACGTTACAGGTCATTTGAGTCACGGCGAGCCCAAATCTATTTACCGTTATGCAATTCGCAAAGACGGTTTTGCTTACGCCACATCGGGCGGCGAGGAAGGTGTAATTGTAACAAAACCGCTGATTTTTGACGGTAAATATTTACACCTTAATTTCTCCACATCGGCTTATGGCTATATCTATATCGATATACTTGATGAAGAGGGCAATGAAATTTCAGGAAGAAGCTTTGAAATTTACGGCGATAATATTGACCGAAAAATTACCTTTGAGGACGGAAGCGATTTTTCCGCGTTTGCAGGCAGGCCTGTGAGAATTCGTTTTAAGATCTTAGATGCAAAGCTTTATTCCATGAAGTTTGAATAAAGAGGAGAATCAATGAAGCTACCTGAATTTGATCGCTATGCCATAGATATTCACTCCCATTTTAATCATGGAGTACCGGGCGATCACATCAATTCCGGTATCGATATGCTTAATCTCAGTACACTAATATTTTTATACGTATGGGTTATACACCATATATTCCGAAGTTTCAAGATATTTTTGAATTTTAACAAAAAAATCCGAAAAACATCTTGAAAAAGCCATTACCCTCTGTTATAATTTATTTTATCCATCACACGGAGGTGTAAAATGACAGTAAGAAAAGGTAATCTGATGTCCGTTCGTGACGATATAAAGCTTCTTGATGCTACGATCAGAGACGGCGGACTTTGCAACAATTTTGAGTTCAGTGACGAATTTGTAAAAGAGCTCTACAAGACAAACGTAAAGAGCGGAATAGACTATATGGAGTTCGGATACCGCGCAAGCAAGGCGATGTTCGACGAGAGCGAGTTCGGAAAATGGAAATTCTGTAAGGAGGAGGACATCCGCGCGATCGTAGGTGACAATCCCTCGGACATGAAGATAGCGGTCATGGCAGACGTTGGAAGATGCGATTACAAGACCGATTTTCTTCCCAAGAGCGAGAGCGTGATCGACATGGTAAGAGTCGCGTGCTACATCCACCAGATCCCCACGGCAGTCGAGATGATCGAGCATTTTCATGCGCTCGGATACGAGACCACCTGCAACATAATGGCGGTATCTCAGGCAAACACCGATCAGATAACCCAGGCGCTCGACATGTTATGCAGCACGAGCGTAGACGTTATCTATCTCGTTGACAGCTACGGCTCTCTCTACCCCGAGAACGCCTCCGAGCTTTCAAAGACCTACATTGCAGCAGCCGAAAACACGGGCAAGAAGATAGGATTCCATGCACACAACAATCTGAACCTCGCATTTGCGAACACGATAGAGACCATGTCATACGGAGTTTCCTTCCTCGACGCGACCGTTCAAGGAATGGGCCGCGGTGCCGGTAACTGCCCGATGGAGCTCCTTCTCGGCTTCCTCAAGAATCCGAAATACAACCTTTACCACCTTCTCAAGTTCATCGAGAAGTATATGCTCATGCTCAGAGAGGAGGGCGTCGTGTGGGGCTACGATCTCCAGTATATGTTTACCGGGTTTCTTAACCGTCACCCACGCGAGGCCATCGATTTTACGTCGAAGGACCGCAAGGATTATTCGGAGTTCTACAAGTCGCTGCTTGAAAATTACTGATTTCAAGTTCAAAACAAGCCTTCGTTGAGGGCTTGTTTTTTGGATTTACGATTTAGAATAAGGAAAATGTTATGAAAAATGACAAACAGGAAAAGGAATATATAAGTGATAATACGCAACTGATGCAAGAGTGGGATTATTCCAAAAATCAAGGGCTTACGCCAACTTCAGTAGCAAAATACAGCAACAAAAAGATGTGGTGGATTTGTCCCAAGGGACATAGTTATCAGTCTCCTGCAGCTAGACGTGCTAGTGGTGTAGGTTGTCCGTATTGTAGTGGAAGACTTGTAATAGAAGGGGAAAATGACCTTGCAACACTAAGACCTGATCTGGCGAAACAGTGGAATTTTGAAAAAAACCATCCGCTATTGCCGTCACAGATTAAACCAAGAAGCGGAAAGAAGGTATGGTGGATTTGTGACAAAGGACACGAATATGAGGATACCGTAACGCACAGAACGGGAGGAAGGGGTTGTCCATATTGTTCCAATAAAAGGGTTTTGAAGGGATATAACGATTTTGAAACGGTTTATCCGGAATTTGCAAAAGAATGGCATCCTACTAAAAATGGAGATTTGATGCCGCATATGATTGTGGCAGGTAGTCATTTAAGGGTGTGGTGGCAATGTGCTGCTTGTGGAAATGAGTGGGAAACTGCAGCAATGAAACGCCTTGGCTGTCCTGCTTGTTCTGCAAAAAGAACGACGTCTTTTCCCGAGCAAGCAATATTTTTCTATATAAAGCAAGTATATCCTGATGCGATTAACAATTATAAATTCGAAGGTGTTGAGTTCGATATATATATTCCCTCCGTAAACACCGCAATTGAGTATGATGGAGTTTTTTATCATAAAAATGTTCGAGTTATAAACAAGGATTTTAACAAAGATAATTTGTGCAAGCAAAACGGAATAACTCTTTTTAGATTCAGAGATCCGAAATTACCGAAAACAGATTATGCAACTGTAATAGTTTGTACGGATTCTTATCGTGATGAAGAGTTTGAAAACGCTATAAAAGAACTTTTTGGATATCTAAAACCAACAGTAATGCCAAACATTTCTTTGGAAGATGATAAAGCTATTATACTGAAAAGGAGTCAGCAACATCGCAAAGAAAACAATTTAATATCCCTTTTTCCGGCAATTGCCGCACAGTGGAATTATGAGAAAAACGCCCCCTTGACTCCTCAGTATTTTCCGCCGAAAAGCAACAGAAAGGTATGGTGGAAATGTGAAAACGGACATGAATGGGAAACGACTATCGGATCGCGTACTGCCGGAACAGGTTGCCCGTTCTGCAGTGGTAACAGAATGCTGGTAGGCGAAAACGATTTAGTAACGCTTCGTCCCGATATAGCGGCTGAATGGAATTACGAAAAAAACGGGGAACTTCTTCCAGAACAGGTGAGCGTGTTTTCCAATAAGAGAGTGTGGTGGAAATGCTCTGGATGTGGATTCGAATGGATAACTAGTCCGGGAAATAGAGACGATGTACTTTGTAAAAAATGTAAATCAAAGTTGCTCGGTGAAAAAAGAAGTAGGGTTGCTGCCGAGAAAAATCCTTTATGTGAGAAATATCCGGAAATTGCTGCTCAATGGCATCCCACAAAAAACGGGAATCTAACAGCTAAAGACATCTCGTGCAGTTCTGGTTTGCGAGCATGGTGGATTTGCAGTAAAGGACATGAGTGGCAATCGTATGTAAGTAACAGAACAAAGGATAATTTGGGCTGCCCATACTGCGGGAATCAAAAAATCCTTCCCGGATTCAACGATTTGAAATCACAGTTTCCAAATTTAGCAAAAGAATGGCACCCCACAAAAAATGAACTCTTGTTTCCTGAGCAAGTTTTTCCCAAAAGCTCCAAAAAGGTATGGTGGATTTGTCAAAACGGACATGAATGGGAAGCGACTATCGGATCGCGTACTGCTGGAACAGATTGCCCATTCTGCTCGGGAAAAAGAGCGTGGGCAGGCGAGAACGATTTGTTAACGTTAAGACCTAATGTTGCAGCTGAATGGAATTACGCTAAAAATGGTCAACTTACACCTGAAAAGGTGACAGTGTTTTCCAACAAAAAAGTGTGGTGGAAATGTTCGGAAGACCACGAGTGGGAGGCAGTAATACAGCGTCGCAGTAAAGGTTTTGGAAAATGTCCGGTTTGTTAAAAACAAAAATAATATATATTAAAGACCGCAAGGATTATTCGGAGTTCTACAAGTCGCTGCTTGAAAATTACTGATTTCAAGTTCGGCAAGCGCTTTTAAGATCCAAATCTGATCACCCGAGGGCAAAAACTCGCCTTCGGGTGGTTTTTATTTCCCGCGGATAGCGTACTTAGAAAATCTACGCATGCAAAATGTATATTTTTCGATATTCATGCATATTCGCACGATTTTATGCATTTTTATTCGCACGTCCGATTCCCCGTTCCGAGGCGTCAAAAAAATGACAGTCCCTCCGTCTTTTACGCTCACAAGGCACTTCAAAGAGTCCAAAACCCCGTTTTTTATTGTTAATATGCACAATATTAGCAGTCTGTTATTGTGAAGAATTACAAAAAGAGACAAAAATAAAAAAAATCGCGAAAAGCACTTGAATATTTATTCGCTTTGCGTTATAATCATAGCATAAATATTCACAGCGGTCACGGAGGCTATATAATAATGGATAAGAAAAACATAAAAAAAGTCGTTCTTGCATACTCGGGCGGACTTGACACCTCGATAATAATTCCCTGGCTCAAGGAAAACTACAACAACTGCGAGGTCATCGCGGTATCGGGCAACGTAGGACAGGCAGACGAGCTCGAGGGTCTTGAGGAGAAGGCACTTAAGACGGGCGCTTCCAAGCTCTACATCGAGGATCTCACCGAGGAATTCGTAAACGACTACATCATCCCCACCGTAAAGGCAGGCGCTCTTTACGAGGACTACATGCTCGGCACCTCGTTCGCAAGACCGGTAATCGCAAAGAGGATCGCGGAGATCGCGATCGCAGAGGGCGCTGACGCCATCTGCCACGGATGCACCGGCAAGGGCAACGACCAGGTAAGATTCGAGCTCACCATCAAGGCATTCGCTCCCGACATGCCCATCATCGCTCCCTGGAGAGAATGGAACATCAAATCGAGAGAAGAGGAGATCGACTACGCAGAGGCGCACAACGTTCCTCTTAAGATAAACAGAGAGACCAACTACTCCAAGGACAAGAACCTCTGGCACCTCTCTCATGAGGGTCTCGACCTTGAGGACGCAGGAAACGAGCCTCTCTACGACAAGGAAGGCTTCCTTGAGATGGGCGTTTCTCCCATCAAGGCTCCCGACGCTCCCACCTACATCGAGCTTGACTTCGTAAAGGGTTCTCCCGTAGCACTGAACGGCAAGGAGATGTCCGCAAAGGATATCATCCTCGAGCTCAACAAGCTCGGCGGAGAAAACGGAATCGGACTTCTCGACATCATCGAGAACAGACTCGTAGGTATGAAGTGCAGAGGCGTATACGAGACTCCCGGCGGAGCTATCCTCTACGATGCACACAAATATCTCGAGACCATGACTCTTGACAAGATGACCGCTCACAAGAAGCAGGAGCTTGCCATCACCTTTGCGGATCTCGTCTACAACGGACAGTGGTTCACTCCCCTCAGAGAAGCTCTTTCGGCGTTCGTTGACAAGACTCAGGAGAACGTTACCGGAAAGGTAAGACTCAAGCTCTACAAGGGCAACATCATCAAGGCAGGCGTATGGAGCGACTATTCGCTCTATTCAGAGGAGATCGCGACCTTCGGAGAAGACAACGTTTACAATCAGGCTGACAGCGCCGGATTCATCAACCTCTTCGGACTCCCGATCAAGGTTCAGGCACAGGTAAACGCCAAGAACAGCAAGAAAAACTAAAAGCGCACAATTAAATTCAAATAAATATTTTTTCTGAAAGGAAACATGTCATGAAAAAAATCTTAGCACTTATTCTCGCAGCAGTTATGCTCACACTCACCTTCACCTCTTGCGCAGGAAGCAAGACCAAAATCGGAGTTCAGTCCGGAACCACCGGCGAATTCTATGTAAAGGGAAACGCCGATATGGAGCTTCCCGGATATTCTAACATCGAGTGCAAGGCATTCGACAACGGCGGTCTTGCAGTAAAGGCACTTCTCGACGGTCAGATCGATTATGTCGTCATCGACAACGAGCCCGCAAAGCAGCTTCTGGCAAAGAATCCCGATGACATAAAGATCATTGATATCGCTCTCACCACCGAGCAGTATGCTTACGGTGTTGACAAAAATCAGCCCGAGCTTCTCGAGGACGTAAACGAGATCATCGCAGAGATCAAGGAAAACGGAACTCTCAAGGCTATTTTCGACAAATATGCAGCTCTTGAGTATGATGATGAAGGCAATGTCATCGGCGGTGACGAGGCTATCGAAGGCATCGCAAGTGCTTCTAAAAACGCATCCAAAGCAGCTCAGCAGCTTGTAGTTTCCACAAACGCAGCCTTTGCTCCTTATGAATACAAGAAGGGCGACAAATTCGTCGGAATCGACATGGAGATCGCTAAGCTTATCGCTGACGAGCTCGGTCTCGAGCTTGTTATCGAGGACATGGCTTTTGAGTCGGTCGTTACATCGGTAGGCAAGAACAACGTCGACATCGCAATGGCAGGTCTTTCGGTCACCGCTACCCGTAAGCAGTCGGTCAACTTCTCTGATGCTTACTATGAGGGCGCTTACCAGGTCCTCATCGTCAAAAAGGACAACACCGAATTTGACAAGTGCACCACCAAAGAAGACGTGGAAAAGATCCTTAAAACCAAATAATGAAGGCTTGGAATCTGTTCTATAAGCAGTTCATTACCTACGGCGGATACCGCAGCGTTCTCAACGGTCTTTTAGTGACTGTTGAGATCGCTGTTTTTGGACTTATTATCGGTATAGTCATAGGTACTTTGATCGCTTCTGTAAAAGTTACGCCCAAGACCCGACTTCTTCCTAAGATACTGGAAAAGATATGCGACGTTTACGTTGCCTTTTTCCGCGGTACTCCTATGGTAGTACAGCTCCTTATCGGATACTTTGTCCTCATGCCCTCGCTCGGTATCGCGATCGACGGCGTTATTGTCGCTATAATAGTATTCGGTCTTAACAGCGGAGCTTATGTATCCGAGATCATGCGTGCCGGTATCCAATCGGTAGACGCGGGGCAGCTTGAGGCAGGCAGAGCTGTGGGTCTTCCCTACTCTGTCGCGATGATGAAGATCGTCATCCCGCAATCTATAAAAAACATCCTTCCGACGCTCGGAAACGAATTTATCGTTCTCGTCAAGGAAACATCGGTGGTCAGCTTTATAGCGGTCGCTGACATTACAAAAGCATTCCGTTCGATCGGAGACGCAAACTACGAATACATAATTCCCTACTGTATACTCGCGCTTGTATATCTCGTTATGGTGCTCGGTATCACACTTGCTATCAAGCTGCTTGAAAGGAGGCTGAGACGAAATGAGCGAAAAGCATAACGCATCTGAAACGCCTATCATTTCGGTAAAAGGTCTTACAAAAAGCTTTGGAAGCAATAATGTCCTGCGCGGTATAGATCTTGACATAGCAAACGGAGAAAAGATCTCGGTCATCGGACCCTCCGGATGCGGAAAATCGACCTTTTTGCGTTGCCTCAACTGTATGGAGGATCCTACATCGGGAGCTATAATCTTCGACGGTGTTGATATTGCGGATATACGAGTCGATATCAACAAGCACCGCGAGCGCATCGGAATGGTATTTCAGCAGTTCAATCTCTTTAACAACAAGACGATCATAGAGAACATCATGCTCGCACCGACGTATGTGGCAAAAAGAGAGCTGCGCCGTACAAAGAGAAAGAATTTCTTTATAAAGCTCAAAAATATTTTCCGAAAAGAAAAAAAGGCACTTCTGCCGATCACGACCACTAAAGCCGAAATAACGGAGAATGCCAAGAAGCAGGCCTATTCACTTCTCAAACGTATCGGTCTGGAGGAAAAGGCAGACGCTTATCCGTCCACTCTTTCGGGCGGACAAAAGCAGCGTATTGCCATCGTGCGTGCGCTTGCAATGAATCCCAAGGTCATACTCTTTGACGAGCCGACCTCGGCGCTCGACCCCGAAATGGTAGGTGAGGTCCTCGACGTTATGAAGGAGCTTGCACGCGAAGGAATGACGATGGTAGTCGTCACTCACGAGATGGGATTTGCGCGCGAGATCTCCGACCGAGTGATATTCATTGATGAAGGTCTCATTGCCGAAGAGGGAACGCCCGCAGAGATATTCGGAAACCCTCAGTGCGAGAGACTTCGCACCTTCCTTTCAAAAGTCCTCTAATAAAAACAACACAAAAACAACGGAAACAATATGAAAAAAGTATTTATTGACGGAAAAGCGGGAACTACCGGTCTGCGAATTGAGGAACGTCTGTCCTCTCGCGACGATGTGAACGTAATTTCCCTTCCCGAAGAGCTTCGCAAGGACATCGCGGCTCGAAAGCAGATAATAAACGAATCCGATTTCGTTTTTCTCTGCCTGCCTGACGATGCAGCACGCGAAGCGGTATCACTCATAGAAAACGACACAACTGTCGTTATCGATGCGTCGACCGCGCACCGCACAAATCCCGACTGGGCGTACGGATTTCCCGAGCTCGGAAGAGAGTTTGAGGAAAAGATCATAAATAGCCGCCGCATTGCAGTTCCCGGATGTCACGCAAGCGGATTTATCGCTCTTGTATATCCTCTTATCAAAAACGGTTTCATATCGCCCGACACTCTTCTCAGTGTTTATTCTCTTACCGGTTACAGCGGTGGAGGTAAAAAGATGATCGCCGATTACGAATCGGACGAGCGTTCTGCGCTTCTCGGTGCGCCCCGTCAGTACGCACTCTCGCAGTCTCACAAGCATCTCCCCGAAATGACAAAGATCACCGGTCTGTCCAATCCACCGATCTTTTCTCCCGTAGTTGCCGATTTTTATTCAGGAATGGAGGTCACGGTCCCGATATTCGGCACGTGGCTCGAGGATCGCACGATAGATGACATAAGAGAACTATTCAATGAAGTTTATCCTTCTTCCGGCCTTGTGCGCTACACAGAAGGCACTGACGAGGGCGGATTTATCAGCGCAGGCGCTCTTTCCTGCAAGGACTCTATGTCGATCGAGGTTTACGGAAACGACGATCGCATACTGCTCGTAGCGCGATACGACAATCTGGGCAAGGGTGCCTCGGGCGCTGCTGTCGAGTGTCTGAATGTCAAGCTCGGATGCGACAAGACCAAGGGACTTGACGTCTAATATCAAAATCAAAGCGGGACTTATGCTCCTTTTTATAGAAAGGGAGCATAAGTTTCTGCGCTGTCATAAAATGATTTTCCAAAGGCTTTAAGGACATTCAAAGCTCTCGGAAAGGTATTTTATGGCCTTAAAGTTTCTTATCCAAGAAAGGATCTTACATATGAAAATAATCGAAGGCGGAGTATGCGCTCCGAAGGGTTTCCTCGCAAACGGAGTACACTGCGGAATCCGCAAGAACAAGACAAAGAAAGATCTTGCCTTAATATATTCCGAGTATCCCGCTTCCGCCGCGGCAGTATACACTACAAACAAGGTCAAGGGAGCTCCACTAACCGTAACAAGGCAAAACATCTCCGACGGCTCTGCACGGGCAATAATCTGTAACAGCGGAAACGCTAACACCTGCAACGCAAACGGCATAGAGATCGCAAGCCGGACCTGCGCTCTCATTGCAGATGAGCTTAACATCTCTCCCTCCGATGTCGTAGTAGCCTCCACGGGAGTTATAGGGCAACCTCTTGACATTGAGCCTATAAAAAATTCGGTATCCTCTCTCGCAGGCGGTCTGAACAAAAACGGAAGCCGCGACGCAGCCGAGGGCATTATGACGACCGACACCCGTCTCAAGGAAATAGCTATATCTTTTGATATAGGAGGAAAAGAGTGCAGGATAGGCGGAATAGCCAAGGGATCGGGGATGATCCATCCCAACATGGCAACTATGCTCGTTTTTATAACCACCGACTGTGCGATAAGCTCCGAGATGCTCGGAAGAGCTCTTTCGAGCGACATTGCAAGCACCTTCAATATGGTCAGTGTCGACGGTGACACCTCTACAAATGACATGGTGTGTGTTCTCGCCAACGGCGCGGCGGGAAATGACGAGATCGTTTCCGAGGGCGAAGATTTCAATGCATTTATGAAGGCGCTTAACACCTTGACCGTCGATCTCTGCCGCAAGATCGCAGGCGACGGCGAGGGTGCCTCAAAGCTCCTCGAATGCAAGGTCAGCGGAGCACTCGATCTTGAAAACGCTAAGATCATAGCAAAAAGCGTTATCTGCTCATCGCTCGTAAAGACCGCAATGTTCGGCTCGGACGCTAACTGGGGAAGGATCCTCTGCGCGATCGGATACAGCGGAGCATCGGTGGACGTTGACACAGTCGAAGTTTCCTTCGAATCGGCAAAAGGGGAGATCCTTGTGTGCAAAAACGGCGCGGGCGTCGATTTTTCCGAAGACAAGGCAAAGGAGATCCTGCTGGAAAACGAGATCGTAATAAACATCCGTCTCGGTGACGGAAATGCTTCTACCACCGCATGGGGATGCGATCTTACTTACGAATACGTAAGAATAAACGGCGACTATCGCACTTGACTTGTACGTCGGGCGGTACGTCGGGAGGTACGTCGAGAGATACGTAGGGCGGTACGTCGGGAGGTACGTCGGGAGGTACGTCGGGGCTCTGCCCCGAACCCCGCTTAAGAAACTTTTTGAAAAAAGTTTCTTAAGAATCTTCAAAAACTTTTAAACAAAAGCTTTGAGAGATCAGAACTTTTTTGAAAAGAACTCCAAAAAATAAAACCAAAAATCAGTTTATATCGAAAGGACTAAGATATGTCACTCGAAATAAGTAACGCGCAGCGTGCCGAGGTGCTCACGCAGGCACTTCCGTATATTCAGAAATACAACGGCAAAATAGTCGTAATAAAATACGGCGGAAACGCTATGATAAACGAGCATCTCAAGGAACAGGTCATGGAGGACATCGTCCTTCTGCACCTCATTGGGGTGAAGGTCGTACTCGTTCACGGCGGCGGTCCTGAGATCACAGAAACGCTTAACAAGATCGGTAAGGAATCGGTCTTCCTCGACGGACTTCGCGTTACCGACAAGGAAACGGTCGACGTCGTACAGATGGTCCTTGCGGGAAAGATCAACAAAAGTTTGGTAAACCTGCTTCAGATAAAGGGTGGAAACGCCATCGGACTTTCAGGTCTTGACGGACATATGATAAAAGCCGAGATGA
The DNA here is from genome assembly GCA_017466445.1 of Clostridia bacterium. GTDB lineage: Bacteria > Bacillota > Clostridia > Oscillospirales > CAG-272 > SIG672. Next base: position 9,818 of record JAFTUC010000044.1, on the reverse strand, counting down.
AGGATGAACGTCTCGGATACGTCGGAAGGATCACGGGTGTTGACGTCACTCCCATAACCGATCTTCTCGAAAAGGGCTATATCCCCGTAGTTTCGACCGTCGGATGCGACGAAAAGGGCAATGTTTACAACATCAACGCAGATACCGCCGCTTCCCACATCGCGGGAAGTATGCATGCTGCACGTCTCATAAGCATGACCGACATTGCGGGAATTCTCCGTGACAAGGACGACCCGGCCTCGCTCATCTCTTGCATTGATATAAACGAAGCCAAGGAGCTTTTTGACACGGGCGTGATCTCGGGCGGAATGATCCCAAAGGTCGAGTGCTGTATCGATGCTATCCACCACGGTGTAAAAAAAGTGATCATACTTGACGGACGCGTTCCGCACGCGCTGCTCATAGAGACTCTCACCGATGAAGGTGCCGGAACTATGGTAATAAAAGAAAAGAAGGACTCTCATGAATTCTAAAGCTAAAGACAAAAAATACGTTGCCTCTACCTACGGAAGATTCGATCTTGAGCTCGTTTCGGGAAGTGGATCGCTCGTATACGATGAAAACGGCAAGGAATATATCGATCTCTCGACCGGGATCGCGGTAAACACCTTCGGTCTTTGCGACAAGGTCTGGCAGGATGCCGTTTCCGAGCAGATCGGAAAGCTCCAACACACGTCGAATCTATACTATTCTTCCCCTTGCGCCGATCTTGCAGAGCTTCTCTGCCAGAGGACGGGAGCACGCAAGGTATTTTTCGGCAATTCGGGGGCAGAAGCCAATGAATGTGCTATTAAGGTCGCCAGAAAGTGGGCTCAAGACACCTACGGAAAAGGCGACTACTCTATAATAACTCTCAAAAATTCCTTTCACGGACGCACAGTAACGACCCTCAAGGCAACCGGTCAGGATATCTTTCACACCGATTTCGGGCCCTTCCCCGAAGGATTTCTCTACGCCTCAGCAAATGACACGGCGTCGGTGAGATCACTTCTTGATGAAAACAAATGCGCGGCGATACTTATCGAGCTCGTTCAGGGCGAGGGCGGAGTCCTTGCGCTTGACAAGAAATTCGTAAGCGAGATCGCTTCTCTCGCAAAGGAACGCGGCGTTCTTCTTATGATCGACGAGGTCCAGACCGGAAACGGACGTACCGGAAGTCTGTACGCGTATATGCAGTACGGCATATCTCCCGATGTTGTTACAACGGCGAAGGGACTCGGCGGAGGTCTTCCTATCGGTGCCACCCTCCTCTTTGACAGAGTTGAAAACACACTCTCGCCCGGATCTCACGGTTCTACCTTCGGAGGAAATCCGATCGCCTGCGCAGGAGCGATCAGCATAATAAAGCGTATCGACGAGGAGTGTCTTGCGGGAGTACGCGAGCGCTCGGATTATATATTCTCTTCTCTTTCAGGAGCAAAGGGAGTAAAATCGGTAAGCGGTCTCGGACTCATGATAGGCGTAGAGACCGAACGCGATGTGGGAGAGGTTATCGCAAAGTGTATGGAGCTCGGAGTTCTGCCGATCAAGGCGAAAAACAAGCTCAGGCTTCTTCCGGCACTCAATATTCCGATGGAAATTTTGCAAAAATCAATAGAGATAATAAAATCGGTCTTGGCTTAAATAATACGTTTGATGGGACATATCGGGGTATCGCCTCGAACCCCGCCTGCGGGACTTTAAAAGCTTTATTACGGTTTTAAATAAATCTTCAATTACTTTCTACTTTTTTGTCACAATAAAAGTTTTTGAGGGTTTTAGAGAAAGGATAATTACTATGAACTTAAAAAACAGAGATTTTTTAAAGCTTCTTGATTATACGAGCGAGGAAATAGCATATCTCATCGATCTCGCCGCTGAGCTCAAGTCAAAGAAAAAGGCGGGAGTCCCCCACAGGCTCTGCGAGGGCAAGAACATCGCTTTGATCTTTGAAAAGACGAGCACACGTACACGCTGTGCATTTGAGGTCGCCGCGCACGATCTCGGAATGGGAGTCACATATCTCGATCCGAGCGGATCGCAGATCGGCAAAAAGGAGAGCATCGCGGACACCGCAAGAGTCCTCTCGCGTATGTACGACGGCATCGAATACAGAGGATTCGGTCAGGAGATCGTCGAGGATCTCGCAAAATATTCCTCCTGCCCCGTTTGGAACGGCCTCACAAACGAATTCCATCCCACACAGATACTCGCCGACTTCCTTACCATAAAAGAGCACTTCGGCTCGCTTAAGGGCAAAAAACTCGTATATATGGGCGACGCGCGATACAATATGGGCAACTCGCTTATGGTCGGAAGCGCCAAGATGGGAATGCATTTTGTAGCGTGCGCTCCAAAAAAATACTTTCCCAACGCCTCGCTTGTCGCCGAGTGCGAGAAAATAGCCTCCGAAACGGGAGCTGTACTTGAGTTCATCGAGGATCCGATACTTGCGACCAAGGGTGCAGACGTCATATACACCGACGTCTGGGTATCGATGGGCGAGCCCGACAGCGTATGGCAGGAGCGTATCGACGATCTCACTCCCTACCGCGTAACATCCGCTCTTATGAAAAATGCAGGAGATCAGTGCAGATTTATGCATTGTCTGCCCGCCTTCCACGATCTCGGAACGGGAATAGGCAAGCAGATCAACGAAAAATTCGGTCTCGACTGCATGGAGGTCACCGACGAGGTGTTCGAGAGTGAGGCTTCTATCGTCTTCGACGAGGCGGAAAACCGCATGCACACAATCAAGGCGGTCATTGCTGCAACTCTTGCCTGAGTTAGGTTACAAAAACCCCGAAAAAGGTGAAAAATCACCTTTTTCGGGGTTTTTTTCGTTTGATTTTCAAAAACGTTCATACAATGTCTTTTTCCGATTAACATTATTTTGATATAATTGGGTGACTTAATATATGTAAAGCAAGGAAAAAAGCATGAAAAATTATTCTGAGATAACACCTTACATACAGAAAATGGCCGATATCTCCTGCGGCAGTAACGGCATCCGTCCCGAAATGTATTCGGAGCACACCGTCTACAGAGGTCTTCGCGATCTCAAGGGTCACGGCGTCGTCACCGGTCTCACCGAGGTCTCGAATATAAAGGCAAAAAACATCCTGCCGGACGGAAGCGAGGTCCCCTGTGAGGGAGAGCTTTACTACAGAGGCATCGACGTACGCGATCTCACAAAAGGATTTCGCAGTGATAACCGATTCGGTTTTGAGGAGACTCTGTATCTCCTGCTCTTTTCTCATCTTCCCACAGAGAGCGAGCTTTGCGAGTTCAGAGAGGCGATAGCCTCCTACCGTTCCCTTCCCTCCTCCTTTGTAAGAGACATGATCCTCAAGGCACCCGGCAAGGATATGATGAACATACTGTCGCGCAGTGTCCTCGCGCTATACGCATACGACGAAAACCCTGATGACATATCCATTCCTAACGTTCTGCGCCAGTGCCTGCTACTCGCATCGGTATTTCCCATGCTCGCGGTCTACGGATATCAGTCCTACCGCCACTACCACTGCGACAAGAGCCTTTATATACGCTATCCCGACCCCTCGCTTTCTCAGGCGGAGGTTCTTCTCAGCACTCTTCGCAAGAGCGGCGAGTATTCGGATCTTGAAGCAAAGATCCTCGACCTTGCGATGGTCCTCCACGCCGAGCACGGAGGCGGAAACAATTCTACCTTCACGACTCACGTCGTCACCTCGTCGGGAACCGACACCTATTCCGCGGTATCGGCGGCTCTCGGATCGCTCAAGGGACCCCGTCACGGCGGTGCTAACATCAAGGTCGTCAAGATGTTCGACGATATGAAGGCAAATATCGACGTATCGAGTGAGGCTCAGATCGAGGATTATCTCGTTTCCCTGCTCGACAAGCGAGCGTTCGACCGTCTCGGCCTTATCTACGGTATGGGACACGCGGTATATTCGCTTTCCGATCCGAGATCGGACATTCTCAAGGAGTGCGCGAAGGATCTGTCAAGGGAAAAGGGCTGCGAGGAGGAATTCGCCCTCTACGAAACGGTCGCCCGTCTTGCCCCCGACATCATTGCACACAAGCGCAAGATGTACAAGGGTGTCAGTCCGAACGTCGACTTCTATTCGGGACTTATCTACCGCATGCTCGACCTTCCGAGCGAGCTCTTCACTCCGATCTTCGCGATATCTCGTATCGCCGGATGGAGCGCGCACCGCATTGAGGAGATACAGAACGCGGGCAAGATAATCCGCCCCGCTTACATCAATGTAAAAGAAGCACGTCCGTACGTTCCGATCTCAAAAAGATAAAAAATCACCCCGAAAGGAAGTCCGCATTAAAGGTGGGCTACCCTTCGGGGTACCGTTTTATATTCATATCAAATTGATTATCAAAAGAGAGACAAACGCCACCGCGACTCCGACAAGGCACCTCAGAGTCGCTTTTTCTTTGAAGACGACCGATGCCATAACGACCGAGCTTATAAGAGTAAGTCCCTGATTGAGCGGATAGAGGAGCACTGCGTCGAGCTTTGCCGCGGCAAGTGTCTTGAAATACGAGTTGACGAAAAGCATTATCGCCATGATCGCAACGAAAACGAAGACTTTTTTCGCCGCGCCCGTTTTAAAAACGGAAACGGATCCCTTTTCTCCCCTTCTGAGTACGAGATACGCGATAAAAATCACTACCGTCGAGAAAAGATACGAATAGAAATTAAATGCCGCGACACCCGTTCCCTTTGAGGTGTGATTAAAAAGCTTCTGCGCGAAATCGGCAGTTCCGCTCGATGCTCCGCAAATGATAAGAAGAAGGAGTGACTTAAGCGACATTTTGCCGTTCAGCGTTTTATTATAGGAGCACATAATGTACGCCGCAATAACGAGAAGCGCAAATCCGAGGATCTGCGTCAGCCTCACCTTCTCACCGAGCATTGCAGACAATACAAGAGTGACACCGACACCGAGGGTCAGAAAAACGTCGACCATAACGAATGATCCGCTTCTTATCGAAATTATCCAGCTTATTATAAAAAATGCGGTCGCGACACCCGAAATGAGCGCCGAAACGAGCGCCATCGTATCTGCGTAAGGAAGTATCTCGCCTGTCTGCAATGCGGCGAGAACAAATCCGACAAGAGTGCATATGATCATTCTCACAAAGCTTGTGAGAGCGGCGTCACTGTTACCGACGAGATGTGAGCTGACCCTTTTTCCGCAGTAGCCCTTAGTGGCACCTGCTACCATCGCAAGAGCGATATAAAGATATCCTATCATAACGTAACCCTGTAAAATCTATCGTGTTGCTTTTTAACAGCTCAGGCATCTATTGCCCTGCGGATCTCACGGATCCTCATAGACTCGAAGGCTCTGTCCTCAAGCGTCTTAAAGTCCATCTTCGCTTCCTCTGCAAGAACTCTGTCGAGCTCGGGACGGGTCTTCGGATGCCTCGGTGTAAAGACCGTGCAGCAATCCTCATAAGGCTGGATAGAGGTCTCAAAAGTTCCGATCTTACGGGAAATTTCGATGATCTCCTCCTTATCCATTCCGATAAGAGGACGAAGCACGGGAATATTCACCGCGTTATCGGTAGTAACGAGCGCGGGCATAGTCTGGCTTGCGACCTGACCGAGCGACTCGCCTGTAATAAGAGCCATGCATCCGCTTGCCTTGGCGGCGCGCTCGGCAAGGCGCATCATCGAGCGGCGCAGAAGAAGGGTGAAATATTCCTCGTTGACCTTTTTTGTCATCTCCTCCTGTATTTCGGTAAGAGATATGACCTTCATTCGCATACGTCCGGTATATTCGCAGACAAGAGATGCGAGCTCAGCGACCTTTTCCTCGGCTCGCTCGCTCGTATATGGAAAGGACTCAAAATGGAGCGCCTCGATAAGCGCGCCTCTTCTCGCCATCATATATCCCGCGACCGGAGAATCTATACCGCCCGAGAGCAGAAGGGTCGCCTTTCCGCAGGTACCGTAGGGTATGCCGCCTGCTCCTCTTTCGCTTCCCGCGTGGATATAAGCACAGTTCTCTCTTATTTCAACAACTGCCGTGATCTCGGGATTTTTAAGATCGACGTCGACCTCGGGAAGAAGATCTCCGACAGCGGATCCGACCGCCGTCGCTATCTCGGGAGAAGTGAGCGGAAAGCGCTTATCTCCTCTTTTTCCGGTCACCTTAAAGGATCTGTGACCTCTGATCTTATCGGGAAGATAAGCTACCGCGGTCTCGATTATCTTATCCATATCCTTTTCGCATTCAGCCGCACGCGCGACCGTCGCTATACCGAATACCTTCTTGGCAAGCTCAAGTGCGAGCTCGATATCGCACGAGTCATTTTTGGGAGTTATGTAAAGTATCGACTGCGAATGGAAAAATTCAAACTCCCCCGCAGGAGCGATGCGGAATTTCATTTCCTTTGTGAGAGCGCTCTCAAAGTAAGGCTTATTAAGTCCCTTTAAAACTATCTCTCCGTATTTACAAAGTATTATCTCTTTCATTTTATATCAGTTTCCTTCCGAGTAATTGTACGACCGTATCTTTTTCACAGCGCCGCATTTTACAGCTCTGAATATTCATTATAACTCCATTTCGGTGAAATTTCAAGTATTTTGAGTAATTTTATACCGACTGCGATCACTCTTTTATATAAAGCAGGGATATTTAATGTCATTTCCTGCATTGACTTTTCAAGGTATCTGTGATATACTCACTTATAAAGATAAAAACGAGGTGATGTCATATGTACGCTGACGCGGATATCAAGAGATTTATCGGAAGCACCGATTCGGAAACCATCCAAAACGCTATCGATCATGCCGAGAAGAGCGGCAAAAGCAGTGTAACAATACCCGAAATAAACGCTCGTACGGGTGAAAGAATCTGGACAATAGAGAAAACCATCCTCATCCCCTCGGGCATTACGGTAATACTTGACAGCGCACATCTTCGCCTTGCAGACGGTGTATTTGAAAACATCTTCCGAAACAAAAGCTGCAAGAGCGAGCTTGGAAACACGCTTGCGGGCGAGGATCACGACATTCGCATAATAGGTATAGGAAACGCGATCCTCGACGGCGGCAATTCCAACGGTCTTTGCGAGCAGCTGCACCGTGATGAGCCGGGAAAGCATCCTCCTATGAGCGTCAATCTGCTCGTTTATTTCAGAAACGTACGTGATTTCGAGCTAAGCGGTCTCACTGTCACAAACTCGCGATACTGGGCATTTTCGTTTGAATTCTGCAGATTCGGAAAAATTCGCGACTGCGATTTCAAGGTATACGGAACGCTCGAAAACCAGGACGGCATCGATCTGAGAGTCGGATGCGAATATATAACGATAGAAAACATTACCGGATCGACAGGAGACGACACTATTGCGCTCACCGCTCTTCCCGGAAACTCGACAGTCGAGGGAAAGGGAATCGACATCCACGACATAACTATACGAAACATTATGGCATCCACCCACGGATGCGCCATAATCCGTCTTCTCAATGCCGACGGGGCAAAGGAATACAACATCACGATCACGGACGTAAAGGACACGGGCATCTCGCTCTCGGGCGTCGGAATATTTATCGGTGACACCTATCCGTTTGCAAAAAAATCTCCCCGAAAAATGGGCGAGATGCAAAATATCGTGATAAGAAATTTCTCGACCTGCGCTCAGAAGGCCCTTCTTATCGCGGAGCCCGTACAGGATCTCGTTATTGAAAACGTAGTCACCTACGGAAAGAATCAGATCGGCATAGAATTTGCGGCAAACGCAGTTTTTGACAACTCGGTCATAAAAAATTTCGTCTATCGCCCGTATGAGGAGGATGCAGACTGTCTGTTCTGGGTCAGCGGAGATGACGAGAGCCGCTTCGACGATCTCGATTTTGAAAACATCCGCGCGACGAAAACAAAACATATCTTCAGGGTGATGAGACTTTCAAAGCTTGACGGCAGGATCTATCTCTACGACGAGCCGTCGATCTCCTATCATTCGCCCGAAAACCCGGAGCTTTATTCGGCATACGGAAGATATCATCGCCTTTTCTTCGGAAAGGTGATCGAAAACCGTCCGCCCGACAACCGATTTGCAAACGAAGAGAAGAAATAAAAGGAGAAAACAAATGGATTTTAATGCTGAAAAGGTGCTTTGCGACGTCACAAAGTGGATAAAGGACTTTTTTGAAAAGAACGGAAAGGGCTGCAACGCCGTGATCGGAATCTCGGGCGGAAAGGACAGCTCGGTCGCCGCCGCTCTCTGCGTGCGTGCGCTCGGAAAGGACCGTGTCATCGGTGTACTTATGCCAAACGGAGTGCAGAGCGACATCGACGTTGCCCGCGAGCTCGTGGATTTTCTCGGCATAAGGAGCTACGAAATAAACATAAAGGATGGCTACGACGCGCTTATGGGAACTATCGTCTCAAGCGTCGGTGAGATCTCAGATCAGACCAGGATAAATCTCGCACCGAGGATCCGTATGTCGGTGCTTTACGCGGTATCGCAGTCAAACAACGGAAGAGTGGTCAATACCTGCAATCTTTCCGAGGACTACGTGGGATACTCGACTCGCTACGGTGACGCGGCAGGCGATTTTTCGCCTCTTGCGAGACTTACCGTCGCAGAGGTCGTCGCGCTCGGACTCGAGGCAGGTCTTCCCGAGCACATCGTAAAGAAGGTCCCCTCGGACGGACTTTGCGGAAAAACAGACGAGGATAATCTCGGGTTCACCTACGATATGCTCGACAGATATATCCGCACGGGTGTGTGCGAGGACAGCGAGAAGAAGGCACGCATCGATCATCTCAACAAAATAAACAAATTCAAGCTTGAGCTCATGCCCGTATTTCCGTACGAGGGCTGAGATATCGGAGAAATCAAAGTGAGATCAACTAAAAAACGCACACTTTCGTGGGTCTTGATCCTCTTCACGGCGGCATCGATATTCTGCGCGGCAACCTTTTTTATCATCCGCGCTGACAGTACGTCTCCGATCAAAAGAGAGGACGCTATCCCGTATTCGGGAGAGTTTTTAAGCTACGAGATATCAGACGGCAGATATTTTCTTTCCTTCAAGGGCGGAAGAGTTGCCGAGCTTTATTCGGGGCACTCATCTCTTTCCGACCTTCTTGGGTCCCTCAAGGAGGGAGACAGGCTCGATCTGCTAATAAATCCGAAAAACAATTACGTTATAGAGATAAGCTCCGAAAACGGTGTGATCCTGCCGCTCGAGCGAGCCGAAAAAGAGATCGGATCAGGAAATAACGCCTTCCTGTGGCTTGGAATAATCGCCTACACCGTATTCGCACTTCTTTTGATCATTATGCTCAGAGGGCTTGTAGATTCAGTAAAAAAACCACGTTCCAAAAAGGAGGACAAGTAATGTCAAAGCTTTTAAAAACACCCGAAGAATACAGAGAGATCGCAAAAAACAATTTCACCGATGGCTTCAACTGCGCGCAGGCGGTCTGCCTTGCGTTTGCAAGCGACATCGGTCTTGACAGAGAGTCTGCGCTCAGGCTCTCATCTCCGTTCGGCGGAGGAATGGGTCGCCTTCGCGAGGTCTGCGGAGCATTCAGCGGATCGCTCTTCGTGCTCGGAGCATTTTACGGATATGACGATCCGAACGCAGACGAGGAAAAGAAAGAGCTTTACCGAAAGGTACAGCAGCTCGCAAAAGATTTTAAAAAGGTAAACGGACATCTTATCTGCCGAAGCCTGCTCGAGCTTCAGTCGCAGGGAGCGGACTCCCCGGATCCCGAAAAGCGAACCGAGCAATATTATAAAGCGCGTCCGTGCGCAGAGATCGTTGCAGAGGCGGCGTACGTTACCGCACGCTTTATTTGCGAAAACTGAAG
>JAFTUC010000043.1 GCA_017466445.1 Clostridia bacterium | reverse complement strand
GACCCACGGGACCCATTTATGGGTAGTAAGTAACAATTGCATGGCTGGCAGGCCAATAAAAGACGCACTTGTGCGTAGCCAGTAGTGTTAGGGCTATGCCCGAAACTGAAATACCACCCGCTATGCGGGTGGATATTTATTCGGTCTATATTTCAACAGACATAGAATCGTACGAGACGAGCCAGCCCTTGTCCTTTACTCTTTCCTCAAGAATGTGATGGATGGGGGCGGCGTTGTGCGAAAAATGGTTTATTATCTTAACTGTATCAGAGTTCATAGCACCGAGCGAGGTAAGCTTCTCTATAAGACGCTCGATGTTCGGTATTCCCATATGGTGTCCGTTATCGGGGATCGGAATGTCGATGTTGGTGCAGTCAAAGCTTATAAGATCAAAGCGAATGCTGTTTTTTTCGATATACTCAAATACCTCGTCGTAAAAATATCCCGTGTCGTGGGCGTATAGAATCGTTTTTCCGTCACCCTTTATCATATAGAAAACGCCGCTATTATTGTCTGTGTGACGTGCGGGGAAAGCGGTGAACTCGTAATTTTCCGCCTTTACCGTCTCAAACGGCGCTATAACGTGCGCCTTGACGTTCTCGTATCCTCCTGCGTCCGCCATCTGCTTCATCACCGCCTCGGTGCAGTAGATTTCAAGATCGGTATGCAGCATATCGTGAGCGAACGCTCCGTGACGCATATTGAGTTCTTCTGGGTAGAAGTGATCTTGGTGAGGATGGGTTATAAAAACGGTTGATATCCTGCTTCCGTCGATCTGATTTGTGAGAAAATGATGGTACGTGTCGGCGGGAAGGTCGATAAGGATAGACGAGTCTATAAGCGCCTGAGAGCGTGTGCGTATGTTTTTGCCTCCGAGTCTTCTTGCTTCTGTGCAGTGACGGCAGCCGCAAAAAACTGCGGGAAAGCCCTCGGCCGCAGCAGTTCCGAGATATGTAAGCTTCATTTGTAATTCTCCTTTGGATAGTTCTTTTATGTAATTATAGCATGAATTCGAAAAAGTTCAATATCAAAATTTAAGAAGATAAAAATATTAATATTTTTTTGATTTTTATAATTATTTTTCTTTTTTTAGTAGCTGTATTGACAAAAAAATAAATTTAAGCTATACTGACCTAAAGAAAAAAGTAAAGTGAGGACAAAATGAGAACGCTTTCCATTCCAATGATGATCGATCTTTTAAATGACGATAATATGCCGAAATATTTGGCAGAGCTGAAAAAAGCAAAGGCGGACAGAGTGTTTCTTTGCATCAGTGACGAGGTGTACAGAGAAGGAAATCTTCTCGATACTCATCCGGAAACAGTTAAAAAAGCGATAGACTTTTATAGAGATGCGGGTCTTGAGGTGGGGATCTGGATAAATGCGCTCGGTCACGGAGGTGTGCTTTCGCACCAGGAGGTAAAGCCTCTTAAGGGCGATTTTACGCCGATGGAGGGAATAAACGGAGATACCTGCTCCGCAGGCTTTTGCCCTCTCGATCCCGCGTTCAGAAGCGTCTACGTTTCTGCAGTTACCCGCCTTGCCGAGATGGGTCCGGATATCATTATGCTCGACGATGATTTCAGAATGAATAACCGTCCGATATATATGGCATGCTTCTGTAGAAGGCATCTCGAAATGTATTACGAAAAGATCGGCGAGCGTATACCTCGTGAAGAGATCGAGAAGAAGATGCTCACAGGAGGAAATAACAAATACAGAACGGCATATTTTGAGATGCTCGGAGAGTCGCTTGAGGAATTTGCAAGGCTCCTTCGTGAGAAGGTCGATGCGGTAAATGAAAACATACGTCTCGGATGCTGCATATGCTACGATAATATGGACGAGTACCCCGATCCGTACGGAATAGCGCTGGCGTTCGCGGGCAAAACGAAGCCGTTTATCCGTACACAGGGCGCTCCGTACTGGAATCCTAATATCATAAGTGTTATAGAGAGCACGAGAATGGAGCTTGCTTGGTTTAAAAACGACGATATGGAAATATTCACCGAGGGTGACGCATATCCCCGCCCGAGATACAGGGTAGAGGCAAAAAGACTTGAAAATTTCGATATAGCGCTTATCGCGGACGGCTCTGCTGACGGAATACTCAAATATATGATAGACTATACACATGATATTGAGTACGAAAAGGGATATATCGAGCTTCACGCAAGGTATGAAAAGGTGCGTGAGGAGATAAGCGAGATCTTTGAGGGAAAGACTCCGGTCGGAGTGTATAGCTACAATGCACTCCATAAGGCCATCGATACAGTTTTTTCTGAGACATTTGAAAAGGGAAGGATCGACAAGCTGTTCTTCTCCTATAAATGTGCAAGCTCCGAGATACTTTCCAAGAATTCGATACCGACCTCGCATAAGCCGAGCGGTTATCCGCTTTGTATCTGCGGTGAGAGCGCACGGCAGATCGATCTTGATCTCATTTCAGACGGCGCTCTGCTCGATATAAGTGCCGCCGAGATACTTAGTGAAAGAGGACTTGATGTCGGACTTGTATCAAGCGAGAGAGTATCATTCCACAAGGAGACCTTTAAGGGATATAACGATTTTGTTCCCGTTACTGTGCCGAATTATACAAAAAAGATAAAATGTGACGAAAATGCCGAAATACTTTCATTCTTCGAAGACGGTTCTCCGTCCTCGTACCGTTATGAAAGCAAGGACAAAAAGCGATTTAACGTGCTCGCTTTTGATATTTACGGCGCAAACAGTGTCTCCTTCTCGGCAGAATCATGCATCGGAGAGAGCGGTATAAATTACTACCGTCAGGAGCAGATAAGAGATGCCGTAGAATGGATAGGAGGTAAAAAGCTTCCCGCGTTTGTAAGGAAGGCTCCGAATCTTTATATACTTTCGTCGAAGGATAATGAAAGAATGTCGGTGCTTCTTATAAACCATTTTATGGACGAGGTCTTCGATCCCGTGGTAGAGCTTGATAAGAGCTATTCGGAGATAAGATTTGTAAACTG
>JAFTUC010000042.1 GCA_017466445.1 Clostridia bacterium | reverse complement strand
GTATTATCAGGATAAGAAATTCAATGTGCCTACTGAGATTTTTGCCCATAAGCCGATTGAATCCGTTGAAACAGACGGAAAATATGAAATCGTGAAGCTCGATGATGAAACATCAGTAGTGAAAATCACAACAGGCATCGGCAATCATGATGTGAAAATAAGATTTGAGGGCGAGGGCTTCAGCTATATGGACCATATGGAAGGACTTGAATAAATCTGAATAACAGGAAAAGAGGCTGAAATGGTGCGCACTCTTAAGGACAGTTTTTAAAAATCAAGAACCTCGAGCCTCGCAAAGGCAAAGAAAAAACGAGAACATTTTCGGTGTTCTCGTTTTTCCTTTTTGTATATATACAAAATTTCCCCTTTATATTACACTATTACAGAGCTCAAAAATAAAGCTTTTTCCTTTTTTAAGATATTGCCCTTGTATAAAAGGCTTACCTGTGAGGACGTCGACAAGCTTCTTGGCATTCTTGACATTCAGAGTGTATTCTCCGTCTTCGGCAGTGTGCAGGAAGACAAAACGGTCGTTTGCGTATATCACGGCATTGCGCGCGCAGTACACCCAAACTCCTGCGCTTTGCAAAAAAGATCGAAGCTCGCAGGGTGTAATACCGCAATTGTTGTTTGTTATTTCAATAAACGCACAGTTGTTTTGCTCTGCAAGCTCTTTTACACGCATTGAAAGTTCTGTTTCGATAGGTACGAGCGATATTACCGCTTTATATCTGTCTATGACGGACTGCGCATCGGCGGAAAGATAAATGTCGTAGGGGGCGCTCATTTTGCCGAGAGCCTCCCGTATATCGTAGCAAACGTTATGTGTAACAGATGTGTCGGATATAAGCGCATAAGACTCTTCGTCTACAAACACGGCCGTTTGAGCAACCGAGCGAATGGGAAGAGAAGAGTTTTTTTCAAAGAGTTTGCGAATATCCTTCAGAAGCGCCATGTACGTATCGTCCGCAAACCAGCCGCCCCACATATCAAACCACCACGCCGCGTGTCCATTTATGAAGGCTCTTGCCGCGTGCATTTTAATTATATCGCACGAGGTCTCTATGTCAGGACCGAACCAAATGGGCTTATTGTACCACTCCATGTCGTTTACAGCCCGCGAAAGGTGTGTTCTGGTATCGTTCTCCGAAAAATAAAGCTTACCGTGGTGCTTTATAGAGGTCAATGCGGTCATATACGGGTGACCTCTGCCGACAGCTCGGTTTTTTGAATAGCAAACGGGAGAGCAGATAAAGTCAACGTCCTCGCTTTTCAGAATTTTAAGGAGAACGTGATGTCCATAGCTTCGATAAGGACAGCTGAGTGTATAACCGTAAAATGTTCCAACGACGAGACGACGGTCGGTCAAGTGCTTTATCAGCGAGGAAAACTCGATGATGCGGTCCGCAACAAGCTCGGAATAAAAGCGGAAAAATGTAGATTCGGAGGCATTAATGCCTTTCTCTTGGACATATTCCGCAAATTTCTCCTCGGCTCTCTTTCCGCTTGTGCCCTTTTTTGAATCAAAGGGAAGCCACTCCTCCGTGTTGCCGCCCGCTACCTGATATCCAACGATGTGAGAACCGTATTCACTCTCTTGGACGTGGGCGATAAATACACCGAGTTCACGCTTTACCTCCTCCGCCCATTTATCCGAGGCAAAGGTCGTTCTTGACAGTGTCCCATCGGGATAAGGGTCGCACAGCTCGTCGGGATTTCGAAGCTCCCACTCGCGAGAGATGGAAACGTTGACGCGCGGGAAGATATATGCATCAGGACAAGCATCGAGAATCTGTTTGATATCTTCATCAAAAATTGAAAAGTCAGGCTCGTCCTTATCAAATATTCCTTTTTTGAAAACGTTAAGTCCCGAATATTCGTTGAGATGATTGGATCCAAAAAACACGGGAACGGAAAACAGACGGTAGCCTGCTTTTGCAAAATCAATATAACGGTTGTTCTCGGTCAGATAGGTGATGTATGCAAGACCGTCCTGTATCTCACCGTTTATGAAAAGCTGGGGATACCCGTTTTCGTTAATTATTTCAGATATCTTTTTCATAATTATTTTCCTGACTCCTTAAAGCCAAATGAAGGCTGAATTCGTTCTCATTGAGAAGCTTTTCACACCTGTCGTAGGAAAGCTCGGTTATTTCGCGGAGAATTCTTATCATTCTGTCGCGGAGCTTTACGTTTGACGGACGGAGATTTATCATCATGTTTTCGTAGACGTGTCCGAGCCTTACCATGACGGCGGTTGAGATCATGTTAAGCACCATTTTGTGCGCACTTCCCGCCTTCATTCTTGTTGATCCCGTTATGACCTCCGCGCCTGTGTCGGAGATGATGCCGATATCAGCGGCTCTTTCAATTGGAGTGTCCTCGTTAGAGGAGAGCGAGATGATCAGCGCACCGACCTCGCGCGCCTTTGCGAACGCCCCAAGAACATACTGCGCGCCTCCCGCCACCGATATTCCGACGATGCTGTCAAGCTCGGTAATGTTATAGAATGAGATGTCGCCGTAGCCTGCCTCATGGCTGTCCTCTGCGCCCTCAACAGCTTTTCTTAATGCGCCGTCGCCACCTGCGATAATACCGATAACCAGGTCATACGGAACTCCGTAGGTCGGTGGGCACTCGGAGGCATCAAGGACGCCAAGCCGTCCCGACGTGCCACAACCTATATAAAAGAGTCTGCCCCCCTTCGCCATGCGCTCGGCGATAGCATCTATAGCCCTTTCGATAGAACTGAGAGCTTTTTCAATCGACATAGTAGCATTTACATTTTCGTCTTGAATTATGCGCACCATTTCGGCGGTAGACATACGGTCGATATGGGTGGTGCTTGGATTTCTCATTTCTGTTTTTAACATGATCTTTTTCCTGTATTTTAATTTTTTCGTAGATGTTATCTCATTCCCGCAAGTCTGAGCGCGCCGAAGATCAAAGGATGCTCGCAAATGCTTATGGAATAATTTTCTTTTGCAATTGCCTCGCAAAGCGCGTGATATATAATATCGTCCTTTGTACAGAGTCCACCGCAGAGAACGACTCGTATAGGCTCTTTTGTGTTCGGCAGATGCTTTGATGCGCCGCGAATGGTCTGAGCGACCTTTTCGAGATTGTCAAATAGTATCCTTTTAGCTACATTATCACCGTCTGCATATGCATTCAGAACAAGAGGCGCATACTGCGCGATCTCGCGCTTGCCGCCATTGTAGAATTTACCAAGCGAATCGAGAACGGTTTCCGTACCGCATTTTTTTCGTACCGCCTCGTAAAGCGCCGTCTCCTCTCCGCTTCCATCCTCAAAGCAGAGCGCCGCGAGTATCGCCTCGCGCCCGAGCGAAAATCCGCTTCCTGCATCGCCAAGCAGATAACCGTAGCCTCCGACACGGTGCGTTTCTCCGTTTGCCTGAGCAAACGTCACGCTACCCGTTCCCATGATAACGGAAATGCCGTCTGCATCCCCAAGGCTTGCCGAAACCGCGTTCAAAGCATCACTTCCGTTTTTGGCTTCTGCAAAGCCGAATCTTGATAAAAAGGTCGATATTTGCTCATATATACCGTCGGTAGTGCCACCCGCAAGACCCGCAAACACGGAGATGTTATTTTTTGGAACATTTCCGCAGACCTCAATTATGCCCGCCCTCAATACATTGAGTGCGTTTTCGATTCCGATGTCGCTCGGATTTGATGTTCCGAGACATACGGACTTTATTATATTTCCGTCCGAATTGGCAAGCGCAAATTCGGTTTTCGTGCCGCCGCCATCAATACCGAGATAAAACATTTGACCGGAGATGTCTTCCATAAGGGTGTCCAAATTCGTTTGAAGCACTTGCGCAAGCCTTGGGAGAATCACTGTCGGCGGTGCGCCAGCTCCGCTTTCCCATTTGCTTACGGCTTTGGCTGAATATCCGAGAAGATCGGCTAATCGATTTTGAGTCATTTTTAGTTCTTTTCTTCTCGTGCGTATGTTTCTTGCGATAATTTGTGCAACGTTTTTTGTCTCTTGCATCACTTAACTCCTCGATATAGCTTCCTATATAGCAATCATACCATAAAACTTCTGCTTTTTTCAATCTACTTTTTGTATACTCGACAAAAGAACTCCACAAATCGTAGATATTTTACACCTACACATTAGGGACAAGGTTTTTATCAAAGCATCCTTAAATACTTTATTGGAAGGTTAAATCTTCGAATCATATATGAGAATTTTCCCGCTAAGCTATCACGGATTTTATCCGCTAATTTTCCTGACAAGCACTGCATTTGTGGACACAAAAGCAAAATACGGCATATCTCTTTCGAGATATACCGCATTCTTGTATAACTGTCCTTTAGGGTACGACCCTAAAGTGAGCGGATTTTTGTTTGGATTATTTTTTTCAACATACTATGATAATTATTTATAATTGCATAGCATTATTCGGATTATTATGGTATAATCAAAAAACAAAAGGAGGTAAGTTTGACTTATGAAAAATATTATTTCAGTTTTACTTGCTGTTATTCTTTGCTTTGCGGTTTGCGTTCCTGCTGCTGCTCAGCAAACAATCGGAACGGAAATTCCGACAACAGAAGAAACAACAACGGAAACAGTAACTCAAGAAGAAACAACAGAGCCTGCAATCCCCGATGAACCCGCAGAGGATGACGGCATTGTTGCCGCACTTTCT
>JAFTUC010000007.1 GCA_017466445.1 Clostridia bacterium | reverse complement strand
GAGTAAAAGAAAAACGCCGCCTCACGTGGAAGCGGCGATATGATTATTAGTTCCTCACATCAAGGTAACTTATACAAAAGAAAGATACTTTTTGGTATATTCCGTGTATTTTTCTCTGTAGAACTCATTGTCGCTTCTGAGTAGTTTCAAGGACTCGTGCAGATTCATATTCTGCTCTTTGGCATCCATAACGCAACCTGCAATATTGGAGCAATGGTCAGAAACTCTTTCCATATTGGTAATAAGGTCACTCCATACAAAGCCTGCTTCAATACCGCATTCGCCCACACGCAAGCGGTCGATATGACGGGTACGGAGAAGCTCTTTCATTCTGTCAATGACCTGTTCAAGGGGTTCTACAAGGTTGGCTTGCTCGGCGTTATTTTCTATAAATGCACCATACGACAGCATTACAATTTCAGTAGTTGCCGCACATAGCGAATCTATTTCAGCTTTGGCACTGTCAGAGAAGACGATGCCTTTTTCTCGCATTTCTTCTGCGGATTCAAGTATGTTTACGGCGTGGTCGGATATACGCTCAAAGTCGCCGATTGCTTTAAGAAGCATAGAAGCCATTGCACCTTCGGTTTCACCCAGCTGCTTCATACTCAGCTTCACAAGATAGCTGCCGATAACATCTTCAAGATGATCGGTTTTATCTTCTGCTTCACGAATTGCTTCCGCTTTTGTTTTGTCATAAGCGGCAAGGCAATCTACACTCATTGTCAATGCATCGGTCGCAACCTTTGCCATATCACAGGTGAGGTTGTATGCACATTCCAAAGCAATGGCAGGAGTAGAAAGAAGTCTGTCATCAAGCTCGGAGGCTTTTTCAACCTGCTCAGTATCGGGAATAAGTTTATATGCGAGTTTTTCAAGAAGTCCCGACATAGGAAGCAGGAGCAAGGTGCATACGATATTAAAAACAGAGTGAGCCGTTGCAATACCGGCATATGTAGCAGAGTCATTCAGAAGTGCGGGAGCAAAAGCCGCCTTTACAACAGAAAATCCGGTAAGGCATACAATCGTTCCGATTACATTGAAGGATAAGTGCACAAGTGCCGCACGTCTTGCGTTCTTTGTTGTGCCAACGGAAGAAATCATTGCAGTTACACAAGTGCCGATGTTCTGTCCCATAATAATCGGAATTGCCGCACCGTAGGAAACAGCACCGGTTGCCGCAAGTGCCTGCAAAATACCAACAGAGGCAGAGCTGGACTGAATAATGGCGGTAAGTACCGCACCTACAAGCACACCAAGAATAGGATTCTTGAACATAAGGAAGATCTCTTGGAATGCAGGAATTTCTTTAAGACCGGAAACCGCATCGGTCATTGTTTCCATACCGAACATAAGGGTTGCAAAACCGAGTAGAACCACACCGATATCCTTTTTCTTGTTGCTCTTGGTGAACATTACAAGGATAATGCCGATCAGTGCAAGGATAGGTGTAAAAGAAGAAGGCTTCAGCAGTTTTAAGAACATATTACTGCCCGAAATACCGCTAAGGCTCAAAATCCACGCTGTAACGGTAGTACCGATATTAGCACCCATAATCACATGAATTGCCTGCTTCAAGGTCATCAGCTTTGAGTTTACAAAACCGACAACCATAACCGTTGTTGCAGAGGAACTCTGAATAACGGCGGTTACACCAAGACCGGTGAGCAGACCTGCAAGCTTACCCGATGTCAGCTTACCGATCATAATTTCAAGCTTACTGCCTGCGCTTCGCTCCAGTGCGCCGCCCATAAGGTTCATTCCGAAAAGAAATAAGCATAGCCCGCCTATGAGCGTAAGTACGTCAAAAATGTCCATTTACACAACCTCATATCTTTATAATCTATTCTTCAAACGCATTTTACTTGCATTTTAAGATTATTTTACAGCGACAGTGTAAAATCGGTAATCATATCCGTGTAAAATCGATGTAAAATTGAATAGCGGCAGAGAGGTGTTAATCTCCCTGCCGCTATTGATATTTATTGAATCATCAACAAACAGTTTAACAGTCAAATTCTTCAACGTATTTTCGTTATGAATGAAGAAAGCGCCATGCGAAATGCACGGCGCTTGATCTTTTAGACTATCATAGTGACTTTTCTCTGCAAATCTCCCCGGAAAATTGGCGTAGCAGTTGGCGTAGTGGCATAGTTTTTTAAGGTTCTAAACCACCGAAAGCCCGCATAACTACTAGGATTCTTTGAACTGTATTAGTCTAGTGGCTTCATTGTGGGGAACAAGAGCACATCCCTTATTGAAGCGGAGTCGGTGAGGAGCATAACGAGTCTGTCTACGCCGAATCCGAGTCCACCTGTGGGAGGAAGCCCGTATTCGAGAGCGGTAATATAGTCATAATCCACCTGTGCCTTACTCTCAGGATCAACAGCGAGTCTGTCTGCGACCTGCTTTTCGAATCTCTGCTTCTGATCTATGGGATCGTTAAGCTCAGAAAAGGCGTTTCCAAACTCGGTAGCATTAATGAAATACTCGAATCTCTCGGTAAACGCCGGATCATCGGGCTTACGCTTAGCAAGAGGGCTGTTTTCTACGGGATAATCGTAAATAAAGGTCGGCTGAATGAGGTTTTCTTCAACAAATGCATCAAAGAATTCGACGAGAATAGCCCCCTTTGTAGGGATCTCGGGCAGCTCTACGTGCTTTTCTTTAGCTATCGCGATAGCTTCTTCGTCCGTCTCTATGGCAGCGAAATCAACACCCGAATATTTCTTGACAGCCTCGATCATCGTCATTCTTTCCCAGTGTCCGAGATCTATCTCCTTACCCTGATAGTTTATCTGAAGAGTTCCGCAAACCTTCATAGCAACCGTCTTCATCATCTCCTCGACGAGATCCATCATTCCGTGAAAATCCGTATAAGCCTGATAAAGCTCGATCGATGTAAATTCCGGATTATGTTTGGTATCCATTCCCTCGTTACGGAAAATACGTCCTACCTCATAGACCTTATTCATACCTCCTACGATAAGTCGCTTAAGGTAAAGCTCGGTCTCTATACGAAGAACCATATCCATATCGAGAGTATTATGATGAGTATAGAAGGGGCGCGCAGACGCACCTATCTCAAAGGGCGTCAGGATAGGAGTATCGACCTCAAGAAAGCCCTTACTGTCGAGATAACTGCGAAGCTCGCGAAGTATGAGACTACGCTTTACGAAGGTATCCTTTACCTCGGGATTCACGATAAGGTCAACGTAACGCTGACGGTATCTGGTATCTCTGTCGGTAAGTCCGTGGAATTTTTCGGGAAGAGGAAGAAGTGACTTTGCGAGAAGGACGATCTTCTGCGCATGAACCGATATTTCTCCGGTCTTTGTTCTGAAGACGAATCCCTCAACTCCGATTATATCGCCGATATCCCATTTTTTAAAATCCGCATATTCAGACTCCCCGATGTCATCGCGGCGGAAATAGACCTGAATATTTCCCTCTCCGTCGTCAAGGTGACCGAACGATGCCTTACCCATTATTCTGCGGCTCATAAGTCTACCTGCTATAGAAACTCTAAGTTCGGACTCGTCGGCAAAGGTCTCCTTTATGATCTTACTTGTAGACGTAACGTCATATTTAGTGATAGTAAATGGATCTTTTCCAGCATCTCTGAGCTCGGAAAGCTTATCTCTTCTTATCTGAAGTATCTCGCTGAGATTTTCCTGTGTATTTACTTCCTGAACGTTTTCGTTTCTGTTGTCTTCCATTTTAAAATGCCTTTCAGTTATTCCGATCTTATTTATTTATGCTCATTATTTCGAGAACTACCTCGCCTGCGGGAGTATCAACGGTAACGCTTTCGCCAACCTTATGTCCGATCAAAGCCTTGCCTATCGGGGACAAGTCGGATATCTTATGCTGAAGCGGAGAAGCCTCGGTGGATCCGACTATAGTGTACTCGATGTCTGTATGTTTGGTCGAATTGAAGACGAGAACCTTTGCTCCTACGTTTACGGTATCGGTGCTTATCTGATCGTCGGATATTACCTTAACGTTTCTGAGCATATCCTCGAGTTCCTTGATACGACCCTCTACCTTTGCCTGCTGAGTTTTCGCCTCATCGTATTCACTGTTCTCGGAAAGATCTCCGAAGGAGCGGGCGATCCTTATACTTTCAACGATCTCCTTACGTTTATCGGTTTTGAGGTATTCAAGTTCATTCTGAAGTTTTTCAAGACCTTCTTTGGTGAGTGTAAGCTGTTGTGCCATGGTTGTTTTCTCCTATCGCAAATATATTTATTGAATTATATTATTTTTATTTCTTATTCTACCGTTTGACCGTAGAGCACGCCGAGTGCCTTTTGTATCTGAGTATCCTCATCTTCAGTGAGTATCAGAATGTTTTTATCCCGATGCTCCTCGCTCATTTCGCAGACAACGTCGGGACTTAGTCCGACCCCGTCGTAACTGGCAACGCCGGGCGCGGTATAGGTACTGTAAGTGATCTTGATCACTCCGCCGTTCGGAAGAGGATACAGGCTCTGCATAACTCCTTTTCCGTAGGTCGTCATTCCGACCGTTATAACATCCGCGTTATTATGGTGCATAGCCGCGGTGAAAAGCTCTGCCGCGCTTGCGGTAAATTCGTTTGTCAAAATCACCGTTTTTCCGGCATGCTTAAATTCTTTATCTACTCCCGAGCTTACCTTATCCGTGCAGTAGTAGGCTCTATCGGTCTCGATCACCGTCTTTTCTCCGCTCTTATCGGCCGCCTCGAGAACAGGAACTCCGTCTCCGAGCATAAAGGAGAGGACTCCTACGACGCTATCGAGCTGACCGCCCGGATTATCGCGAAGATCGAACACAAAGTGCTCTGCCCCGCTGTTTTTCATTTCAAGGTACTGTGTTGCGAGCTGTTCGACCGTGGTCGCGTCAAACTCAAGTATACGGATAAGTGCCGTCTTTTCATCGGAAAGCATATTTGACATTACCGACATGGTTTTGAAATCGTCACGTGTTACCGTCAGGGAAAACTCCTCGCCGTCTCTCAAAATACCGAGAGTGACCTTCGAGCCCTTCTTTCCCTTTGCCTTTTCTATAGCCTTATCATATCCGATATCGGAAATCTTTTCGCCGCCTATGGCAACTATACGGTCTCCACTCTTCACGCCCGCCTTATCGGCAGGAGAATCGGAGTATACGAAAAAAACGTTTATGGCCGTGTTTTCCTCGTCCCATCCCATAAGGATACCGAGTCCGACCGCGTCGCCGTTTACCTGCTGAATATACTCCTCGTATTCCTTGGCGTTCCAGTAATATCCGTATTTATCCCCCGTTTTAGCAATATAAGCCCTTATGAGTGCGTCGGTGATCTCCTCATCGGTAAGCGAAGAGATATCGCCTATATAATATTTAGCGAAATACGCCTTCACCGTTTCAAGCGTATAATAGTCGCTTTGCACGTTTTTGCTTACAAATTCGTTATACTTTGCTTTGTACCGACGGTCAAGAATCGCAGTCGTAGACATAAAAGTGATAAGCGCTGCAAGAAGAATGGATATTACCAGGGTAAAAATAAGGACAAAAAGCGAAACCCTTCTATCTTTTGTGGGAAAATCCTTTCCCTTTAAAAAGGAAAGAAATTCACGAACGACATTATCGCCGCTTTTGACTTCTGTTTTCTCGACATTTTCCGTAGTTTCTTTTTCCGAATATTGATTATTATTTTCCATCAAAAGCTCTCCAAGCTAAAAATTACTTCCGCATTATCCAAGCGAAACGTCGGGCATTTTGATGTGCTCAGCGGGATCGACCGATCCCGATTGATCGAACATCTCAAGCGTAAATCCGAAATACTGTGCGTTCCCGCTCATACCCGAAACGGCTATCTTATCTCCGAGAGAAACAGTGTCTCCGAGAGAGACTGCGGTAGAGCTACAGCCCGAATAGACCGTAGCGACGCCGTTTTTGTGAAGCAACACGACAGTGTATCCGCGAAGTCCGTAATATCCCGAATAGATAACCGTACCGTCCGCGCAGGCAAGAACGTCAGAAAGGCTATCGGACGTGCTTATATCTATTCCGCTGTGGAACAGATTTACGTATTTACCGAGCGCCTCGCTCCAGACGTATCTGCTTCCATGCGCCGTTTCTATGTAATCGGTGTAAAACAGGCTCTCGCTTGCGGGGAACGCGTATTTTACCGATGCGCTCGGCTTGATATCAGCCTTATCGCGTGCCTCGGACACGAGTTTTTTCATGCTCTGGACCTCGCCCGGAAGCATATTTACAAGAAGATTATAGCAGTCGGGGTCAAGGGTCTTATCGGAAAGGTATTTATATCCCTTATTTACCGTATCAAAGAAATCCTCTTCTGTCTTTTTGTGAAGATCCGCATAGGTCTCGGACATAGCGAGGTAGTATTTCACGTTTCCGAGTCCGTCCTCAACGACACCGTAAAGCTCGGCGACCTTTTTTGCAAGCTCCTCATCGTACCTTTCTATATCGCCGATATAGAAATTTCCCATAACAAGATCCATCACCGTCTTCGAGCTTTCAAAGACATCGCCCGAGCTCGGCAGACCTATCTCGTACATAAGAGAGAGACGTTCTTTATACATCTCGTAATATTTTTCATATTCACCGATCGGCTCGGCAAGCAGATCTCGGGTCTCCTGCGCCCACGTAACGCAAGTATCCTTATAAGTCTTGCAAAGGGCAAGCTTTTCAAGCAAAAGGCTTGCTTTTTCATCATAAAGCGACTTATGCGCTATTTTTTCCTCGGGAGTGGCTTTATTCTTTTCTATATTCCCGTCTATCTCTACGATACGCTCATCAAGAAGAGAAAGCTGAAGATTAAACTCCTCTATCTTCTGAAGATTTTCCTCAGAAAGCACCGTAATATCAGCAGGAATTTTTGCAGCATCAGATACATTGCCGTTTGAAGGATCGGTATTTTCGCCATCCTTTATTGCCTTTGCAAACGAATAAATACTTCCGAAAACGATCGCAACAAGAGAAACGAGGACAGCGACAAGAGTGACCACGCTACGAAGATCTCCCTGCGCTCCCACAGGTCGGATACTGTTATTTCTTTGAGTTGAAAGACCTTTTTTCATATCCTGCCCCTTTAGCATTCGTTCACTTCTTATATTTTAAGCCTTCTTTATTAATCACAGGTGAATTGCGTTTGAATTTATACTGAATTTATCTTTTCGGTATATATCTTGTGCTTGCAAGCAAGCTTCCTGCAAGTCCGACCACGATACCCGACACGCACGATATGACTATCACGCCGAGCGCAATGTCGGAAAACGCGAGCGGAGCAAAGAACTTCATACTGTCCGCAAGCTTTTTCGCTATCGGACCGTAGACAGATCCGATTATTATTATCGAAGCTATAGACGAGACCGCACCGAGGGTAAGTCCCTCTATTATGAACTGTGCGGACATATAAGTATGCGTGGCGCCTATCGCTCTCATAAGAGATATCTCCTCGCGCTGATCGAATATACCGATACGCACTACCGCAGAAATAAGTATTATACAAACGAGCATCATAACAGGGATAAGGACTCCGAGAAATCCGACGAGCTTATCTCCTGCACTTTTTATACTTTCTATCGTTGACGCATCGTCTCTGAATTCGGCGACTGCCTTATATTTTATCGCCTCACCGACCTCGTCGAGCAGCACCTCACCGTTTTCATCGAGCTTATCGAAGCTGAGCTCGGAAAGCGCTTCCCGTATCTTTTTATATCCGCTATCGTCAAGAACACTAACCGTAAAGCTTGCCTTAAACGGGCTGTTTTCGGGAGTAAATGAGGCAAAAAGCTTGGAATGCTCGGGATATCTCGCCTTTTGCTGCTCAAGAGTCTCGCTTTTTGACATATAGTCTATACTGTCTATTATTTCTTTTTTTCTGAGTCCGTCAAGGATCCTTCTGATCTCGGCGTTTGACTTTTCGTCACATTCATCCGAAAGAAGGATACAGATATTCCCGTGATTTTCGCTTATATGATCTATATTACGCGTCGCGGCAAAGGTGAAGGAAAACACGAGAATAGTCCCCGTCAGAAGACAAAGCGCCGCAAGTGCCATTATAGGACTTCTCACGAAGACCTTGAAAAATCCCGCAACAGAATATTTCAAACTGATCTTTTTCATCTTAAAGAGCGTTTCCCTCCTGCGTTTATATTTCTGCTTCCTCGCTACCGCTTATTTCAGGCATTGACAACACCTCGGTCCTGACGATCGGAGGAGTTTCGGGAAGCCTTATATCTGCGACCCTTTCGACTCTCGGTGCCGGGATATCCTCCACGATCTGTCCGAAACTCAGCTTTATCATTCGCTTGCCGAAGCTTCTTGCAAGCTCGTCATCTTTTGTAAAGACCACCACCGATTTTCCTCGCGCGTTGAGGCGAACGAGAAGCTCCATTATGGCAAGTGCGCTTTCGGGATCGAGCGACGCTGTCGGCTCGTCCGCTATTATAAGCCGCGGGTTGGTTGCCATAGCTCTTGCTATCTCAGCTCTCTGACGCTCAAGCGGAGTCAGCATATCGGGATATTTTTTCAGTGCATTTTCAAGACCGACGAGTCTCAGCAGGGTATCGGTGCGCGGCGCTATATCGCGCTCGGGACATTCGAGTGCGCGAAGAGCGAACGCAAAATTATCCTTTACCGTCTTTTTCGCGAACATTCTGCCCTCGCGAAATACTACGCCTATCTTGCGTCTGTACTTATATATGTGGCGTTCACGGATACCGCTGAGCGGAAGATCGTCGAAATAGATATCTCCCGAGGTGGTGCTTTCCTCGAGCAGCATAAGCTTTCGAAGAGTAGTCTTACCCGAATCGCTGTTTCCGTGTATAAAGAGCATCTCGCCGTCCGCTACCGAAAAGCTGACGCCGTTTACCGCAAGCGTGCCGTTCGGAAATCTTTTTACGACGTTTACAAATTCTATCATATTGAAATCCCCATCGGTTTTAGAATAAATCTCAGCTTGAGCGTTTATACGGTATCCGACAGACGGCACAAGCTGAAATTTTCTTTATGTTTGATTCAATATTTGTTAGGCTTGGAATTAAGGTACTTCTTGACCATAAGAGCCACCTTGAAGGTAATTGCGTGCTCAAACTCACGAAGATCGAGACCTGTGAGCTTGCGTATCTTTTCAAGGCGGTACACAAGGGTATTTCTGTGTACGAAGAGCTTTCTCGATGTCTCGGAGACGTTCAGGTTATTTTCGAAGAACGCCTGAATGGTCATAAGGGTCTCCCTGTCAAGAGACTCGAGCGGACCCTTTTTGAAGACCTCCTGGAGGAACATCTCGCAAAGGGTGGTGGGAAGCTGATATATAAGACGGCCTATACCGAGATTCTCGTAGCTGATTATTGTCTTCTCGGTATCGAACACCTTACCTACCTCAAGAGCTACCTGCGCTTCCTTATAGGAGCGCGCGAGATCCTTGAGATTTTCAACAACGGTTCCGATTCCTATCGAGACCTTAGTATAGAACTCTGTCGATATCGTATCGGCAATAGAGTAAGCGATCTTTTCTATCTCTCTTACGTCGTCGTAAGGCTTTACCTCCTTTACAAGCACGGTATCATTCTCACCAACGCTTATAACGAAATCCTTTGCCTTGCCGGGGAAGAGGTTCTGCATAATGTCAAACGGGATTATTTCATTTTTCGAGCCGAATTTTACAAGGAACACTACTCTCGGCACGTCAGCCGCAAAATGAAGCTCCTTGGATTTAAGATATATATCACTCGGAAGGATATTATCGAGTATGATATTTTTGATAAACGAGCTCTTATCATGCTTCTCGTCATAGAAATTCTTTATGTTACTGAGCGAGATGGTGAGCATCATAGAGATCTGCTCTGCCGTACGATCCTCGCCCTCTACAAAGACGATATAGTCACTCTTACCTGCCGTGCTGAGCGCGCGGTAAGTATATCCGCCGACAACGACTACGTCGGAGGTGTACGATATCTCCTCACGGACTCCCTGTCTTATTTCTCCGATCTTGACGAGCTCGCTACAGCAGGTAACGACTCCCGTTTCATCGATAACACCGATAACTCGGTCTACCGCATCCTTCATCTGATAGATAATTCCCTGGAACAGTCTGTTTGACATTTTAACCTCCGTGCCGTTTTTTACGGCGTAATAAATTTAGATCCCGCCTCGGTATCAGCAAAATCGACAAAAAAATCACCGTTTGGGGGGTCCTACAGGAGAAGCAAGGCGCAAGAAGACATAAAAAAAGCCCTTGTAAAACCTCCTAAAGTGTCTCTGCCAAGCGTTCTCTTGTATATTGCTACAACATTTTACACTATTTTTTGTGAAATTTCAATAGGCTTTTTAATATTTTTTTTATTTTTTTCAAAAATCTTTTGCTTTTATTGTGCATTTTTGTTATACGTATAGTCAAAACGCACTATTTAGGGGTGTCATTTTTTAGCAATTCGCCTTAAATAGCGGGCATCGTACCTTCCGTTATTTTAACGAAAAATCCGAATCCGCCGATTTTTTTGATCATTCATAGAGAAAAGAGAGAGCGGAGAGAACGTACAATGACGCAGTCTCTGTTCTGAGTATCCGCTTTCCGAGTCCGGCAAGCGGAATACCGAGCGCCCTTGCCGCCTCCACCTCTTTTTCCGAAAATCCGCCCTCGGGACCTATCATAAAGGCTATTTCAGATGAAACGCTCTCGGGAAGCAGATCTTTCAGCGGACGAGTACCCTCGCCCTCATAGCAGAAAAAGGAGAGCTCGCTCTCTGCCATACGGGCAAGAGCCTCCTTAAAGGTCACAGTATTTGATATTTCGGGGATCGCTCCGCGTCCGCACTGTCCCGCGGCATCGGCTGCGATCTTTTTTCTGCGCTGAGTCTTTGCCTCATCGCCCTTCTTATCGCTCCTTGCTATACAGTTTTGCGACTCAAAGGGGACTATCTCGCACACACCGAGCTCGGTCGCCTTTTGGACGATATAATCCATCTTCTCGCCCTTTGCAAGCGCCTGAAAAAGCACTATCCTGCATGGCGGCTCTCCCGTTGCCTTACCGCTTGAGAGAACCTTTACCGTGACAGTTTCCTTTGTAAAGGAATCTATCACGCATTCATATTTATTTCCCGACATATCGAGCAGAGTTATCGCATCTCCCGTAGCCATTCTGAGCGAGTAGGCGACGTGTCTCGCATTTTGTCCGCCAAAGGTAACGTATTCTTCTCCGAAAAGCTCGTCGTTTAAGAAAAATTTAGGCATTTTTGTTTCCTTTCGGTTATTAACATCCGGATATCTGTTATACCGACATTATAATAGACTTTTTCGTTTTTGTCAACAGATATTGCGTACACGATATTGACAAGTAATTTTTTATGTAGTAAAATCAGTGTAGGATCACTCAAAAAGAGAGGTAACAAAATGAAGATAACCGGACTTAACACCTATTTCGTGCGGCCGAGATGGGGATTTGTTGAAATAGAGACCGATTCGGGTCTTATCGGATGGGGCGAGGCGGTCCTCGAGGGTCACGCAAGTGCCGTTCTTTCCTGCGTGAACGAAATGAAGGACTACCTCATAGGAAAGGATCCCGCAGACATCGAGGGACTGTGGTCGACCATGTACCGAGCGGGCTTCTACCGCGGCGGCGGAGTCATGATGAGCGCTATTGCAGGCATAGATCAGGCTCTGTGGGACATAAAAGGCAAGCATTTTTCCGCTCCCGTATGGCAGCTTATGGGCGGAAAGTGCAGGGACCGTGTAAAGGTCTACTCCTGGATAGGCGGAGACCGTCCGTCCGACGTCGGAAGGGCGGCAAAGGAGAAGATGGACGAGGGCTTTTGTGCCATCAAGATGAACGCCACCGAGGAGCTTCAGATGATAGACTCGTACGACAAGATCGATGCAGTGCTCGAGAGAGTTGCCGCCATACGTGAAAGCTGCGGCAAGCATTTCGGGATCGCGATCGATTTTCACGGAAGGGTCCACAAGCCCATGGCGAAGGTGCTTGCAAAAAAACTCGAGGAATTTGATCCGATGTTCATAGAGGAGCCCGTGCTTTGCGAAAGCATGGAGGTCTTTTCCGAGATCGCATCGGTATGCAGTATCCCGATAGCGACCGGAGAGCGTCTTTTTTCAAGATATGATTTCAAGCGTCTTCTGACGCTCGGAGGAGTCGACATAATCCAGCCCGATCTTTCGCACGCGGGAGGAATAACCGAGGTCAAAAAGATAGCGTCCATGGCAGAGGCATACGACGTAGCGATCGCTCCGCACTGTCCGCTCGGACCTATCGCGCTTGCATCCTGCCTGTGCGTCGACGCCACGAGCTACAACGCTGTCATTCAGGAGCAGAGCATCGGAATACACTACAACGTCGGAAAGAGCGTCCTGGACTACGTACACAACAAGGACGATTTTAAATTCACAAACGGATACGCCGATCTGCCTCACATTCCGGGAATCGGCGTCGATGTCAATCGCGAGCTCGTTATTCGGGAAAACCAAAATCCTCACAACTGGAAAAACCCTGTCTGGCATCACGCTGACGGAAGCGTTGCCGAATGGTAAGACCTACAAAATAGCAAGGTGTCATTCGTTTTTTGAATGACACCTCTTTTTTATTCAGCGTTTTTCACTACTCTACTATTCAGCATGGTCTTATCCTCGATTCGACAGATCTTCTTATATTCCATCCGTTTTTATCGAGTATACTTACCGCCTCGTCCTCATTGCAGGAAAGTATCTCGCAAACTATACGCACTACACGCTTTTTCAGCTTTTCGTTCGAAGGCTCGAGATTTATCATCATATTCTCGTAGACCTTGCCCGTTTTTGCCATTGCACAGGTGGTGATGGTGTTCAGAACTATCTTCTGTGCCGTGCCCGCCTTGAGTCGGGTCGATCCGGTAAGCACCTCCGCTCCCGTATCGGTAAGTATCGGAATATCTGCCGCCTTTAACACGAGGGTATCCTCATTACTGCTGATACCGACGGTAACGCATCCGAGCTTTTTGGCGCTCTCCATAGCTCCGACGACGAATGCGGCGTTTCCTGCCGCGGACACTCCGACAACCACGTCTCCGCATTCAACTCCGTATTCCTTTATGACGTCGCAGCCGCTTTCGTACTTATCCTCATCGTTTTCGCCCGCTTTAAAGACACGCTCGTTACCTCCCGCTATGATGCCGACGACCTGTCCGTAAGGAACTCCGAAGGTCGGAGGACATTCCGCGGCATCGATAATACCGAGACGTCCCGACGTACCGGCGCCAACGTAGAAAAGGCGCTTCCCGTTTTCAAAGGCCTCGGCAACGGCATCTACCGCGCGCGCGATATCCTCGGCTGCCGCCTCAGCCGCAGCAACCGCCTCATGATTCGCGCTTATAACAAGGCGCGCCATTGAGACGGTATCCATCTTGTCAAGATTCATACTTTCCTTATTTCTCATTTCTGTCCTTTGCATATCAGTTTACTTCCCTTCTGTAGCTGTTTTTAAAATTGCTGTAAAAATCCGTGTGACAATCCTTTTCAAGGAGTCCTCTCGCAATCCGACAGGCTCCGTATATCGGAGGAAGATCACAAAGGATCACCTCGGTATCGGTATATTCTTTGATCCTTTCAAGCATTATCTTTGAGTGATGCTCGAATATTCCGCCGCTTGCGACCGCGCACGGCTTTGCTTTATAGGTGTTTACTCCAAGCTCAAGAAGCTCTCCGAGATGGCGTGCGCTTTTCTCGATTATACTAACGGCATCGGGATCGTTTTCGGCATACGCCTCGAAAACGGTATCGGCAAGTGACGCGATATAGGGCTTTCCACCCGCATAAAGATCGGATACCGCACTCCAGATATCGGGAGTCCCAAGTCTTTTTCTGAGCATTTTTGCCATTACGGATGGTTGCTTTTTCGCATCCTCAAGATAAAGCGAGGCAGCAATCGCATCCCGTCCGATATCGTACGCGCTTCCCGCGCTGTCAAACAGATATCCCCATCCGCCGATCCTTAAAAGAGAGTCGTCGCGCTTTATAAATGCGACAGATCCCGTGCCGCTGATAAGAGCCATGTCCGCCCGATCGCTGAAGGGGAAAAGATTTGCGGCATCATTCTCCACGTCTATTTCGATCGAAGGATATTTTTTCTTCAGAGCAGAGAGCATATATCTCCGGTTATCTCCCGAGGTAATGCCAGCCACACCGCAAAATATCGCGCGCACCGATGGAAACTGTATGAGCATTTCATGGATAGCTTCGCATATCAGTTCTAACGCCTTTTCCCTGCCTATATCGTTCGGGTTGCTTCCCTTTTTGAGCGCAGTTCCGAGAACGTGTCCGTCAAGATCGGTGACCGCAAGCTCGGTCTTCGTGCCTCCCGCGTCGACCGCAAGGACTAGCGGAGTCGGAGAGTGTCTCACAAGATCGTCTATAAGCAGATTAAAATAGTCGGCTATTCGGATAAGATTATCAAGATCGGGCGGCGCTATTCCTCTTTCCCAATTCGAGACCGCCTGAAAGCTGACCGACATATCGTCGGCAAACGCACTCTGCGTAAGCCCCCTCTGCTTTCTGAGCTCCTTTATACGCTCGCCAAGTATTTTTGCATCCAGCATACCAAACTCCTCCAACAATACTGCATAAGGATATTATATCAAAAATCTTAAAAAAATCAAGCAACGATTGATTGAATTTCGTCAAAAACTAAATCGGTGCTTGAATTTTTTAAGGACTGCCGACCTTATTTCTCCTTACGAAATAAAGGCGCAGTCTCCTTCTCTGTAGGATTGTATATTATCATCGATAGAATTGTGTATTTTAATCCGGGTAAATATCAGCTATAATAAGGGTACACTATGTTGGTACGGAGAAAAAAATGAAAAAAATAAAGGTTGCGCAGATAGGAACGAGCAGATACGGTCACGGAAGCATCATCTTCGATACTCTTGCCAAAAATCCCGATATCTTTGAGATAGTCGGATACGCTCTTCCCGAAAACGAAAGAACGAAATTTCCCGATCATATGGAAAGGTTCGAAAATTATCGCGAGATGTCTCTCGACGAGATCCTTAGCGACAGCTCTATAGAGGCGGTATTTGTCGAGACAGAGGAGATATATCTCACCAAATATGCCATTCTTGCCGCAAAAAGCGGAAAGCACGTGCATATGGAAAAGCCGGGAGGAGTATCTCTTGAGGAGTTTGAAGAGCTGATCGCCATTCTTAAGGAAAAGAAGACTGTCTTCCACACGGGATACATGTACAGATACAACCCCGTAATAAGCGACATCATCAAAAGAGCAAGATCGGGCGAGATCGGCGAGATACTCAGTGTAGAGGCTCATATGAGCTGCTATCATCCTGTCGAGTGCACCGAGTGGCTCTCCGGATTCGAGGGCGGAATGATGTTCTATCTCGGATGTCATCTTGTGGATCTCGTGCTTCAGATAAAGGGGCGGCCCGATAGAATAGTTCCCGTAAACAGGTCAAGCGGTCGATTTGAGGGAGTCACCTCAAACGATTCCTCCTTTGCCCTTTTCGAATATCCCACGGGTGCATCGTTTGTAAAGACGAGTGCCGCCGAATGCGGAGGATTTTCGCGGCGTCAGCTCGTAGTTTCCGGAACCAAGGGACGCTTTACCGTATGTCCTCTTGAGGTAACTACCGACTATCCTTCACAGTACACCGAATATAACGAATGCCTATCCACCGATTGGGGAGATACCGGTGTATGGAAGAGATCGGAAATCCACGACAGATACGAGGCAATGCTTTTCTCGTTTGCCGAGATGGTAAGAGGAGAGAAGGAAAACCCGTATTCGTACGACTACGAGCTTGAGCTGTTCAAAGTAATAACCGAATGCTGCAAATAAGAAAGGAATGTAACAAATGAGATTCAGTGAAAAAACAGCACTCATCACGGGTGCGGCAGTGGGAATAGGACGCGCCTGCGCAATACTTTTTGCCAGGGAAGGCGCAAACGTCGTGCTCATCGACCTTGACAAAGAAAAGCTCGCCGCTACCGAGGCGGAAATAAGACAGTACACTGACAAGGTGCTCAGCTTTGAGTGCAACGTAACTGACGAGCCTCGCGTATACGAGGTGGTAAGCGAGGCGGAAAAGATCTTCGGAGGAATAGACATTCTTGTAAACAACGCCGCTATCTGGAGACTTTGGTCTTCGTTCACAGAAACGTCTACCGACGATTGGCGCAAATATCTTGATATAAACATTATGGGAGTCGTTTATTTCACGAAGGCGGTTCTTCCCAAAATGTTGGAAAATTCTTACGGACGCATCATAAACGTCGCTTCGGTCGCAGGCGTATACGGAAATGCCAATATGGTGCATTATTCGGCGACCAAGGGCGCTCTTATCTCGATGACCAAGGCTCTTGCCAAGGAGGTATCCTCCAAGGGCGTGCTTGTAAACAGCGTTTCGCCCGGAAGCGTAAGTCCGTCCGACTGCCTCGATATTGACCACACTATCGAGAGCGATCTTTCCTTTATGGGAAGGACAGGCTCTGACAGAGAGAATGCCGAGCTCATCTGCTTCCTTGCAAGCGATGCGGCAAGCTACATCTCGGGTCAGAACATACAGATCGACGGATGCAGAAAAAAGCAGTAAGACCGTAAAAAATGCAATACCGAAAACGGAAGATGTTCTTAGCGGAGAAATCATAAAATATTGACATACCCACGGTAGGGGCGAACTGTGTTCGCCCGCGGGCGTTCAAAGAACGCCCCTACGGATAAGAAAAAATTGATCCGCAGAAAACAAATAATTAACCCCGACAGATTTCTGTCGGGGCTTGTTGTACTGTTTGATAAATTGGAATTTATGAGTTAAATTTCTCAACCAAACTTTTGCAATTCTTCTGCAAAAACTTTAATACAAGTATTCCTAATAAGACTCCTGTTGTATTTAGCATCAAGTCATCTATATCAGTTCCTCTCGTTAAAAACAATTGGCAGATTTCAATGAACAGAGAGGAACAAAATCCAATAAGTATTGTTTTTACGGTCGAAGTCTTCCACAACAGTGGAACTATCAATCCAAAAGGAATAAACAAAATAATGTTGCCTAAAAAATTAATCAAGAAATAATTTATATAGCCATTAACAAACACTTCTTGATAGGTTTCGAACAATACCTTAAAAGGAATTAGATTTGTTTCATGAATACCACTACGTACAATATTAAAACCATTCACACCTGTCTCAAATTTAGGGATAATGGTTTGGGATGCTAATCCGACTAAGAAAATAACAAATGCGAACAACGTCACTTCTCGATACCAGTTTATTTTTACTTTTTTTGTTTTACAAAACACTAACCTTCCCACCAGATATACAGGAACCGCAAGCATCATATACGGTATCATATTTATCACATATCTTATTATTGCGCTCATTTCATTTTCTCCTCTACAAAATTCTTATTTATCGTTCTGTTTTATCGCCAGTTTCGCCTTTGTATTACAAATGCATCGGGCAAAGCCCATACCCCTATTCTTCTGCAAAAAAACAATCATATTGCCATCTTATCGGATTCTCATAAATATATTTAGCAATTTTTTCGTAGTCTCGCCGATCACGAATGATGTGATCGTGAAAACCTCTCTGCCATATCACAGCATCATCATATTTACCATGTATCTCTTTAGACGCATTCATTTTAACGTATCCAATTACCTTTGAAATAACGGACCGACCTCGTAGGGGCGATTCACGAATCGCCCGCAATTCTTCGTCATCGGTTATTATAATGATTAGGTGAATATGATTCGGCATAATCACATATCTCTCTACTGTTGATTTAT
>JAFTUC010000041.1 GCA_017466445.1 Clostridia bacterium | reverse complement strand
TATGATATATGACTGTCTTTTCGAAATGACGGCGCAAAAATTTTCGTACAGAGGATTATTTTCGTCAATAAATACGCCTTGTATTCTCGTGACGAAAATGCCCCCACCCCCATATTTTCGTACACAGATTTTTCGCAGCGACTGTCCCTTAGCTACGTGAAAATATAAATCTTAAAGAAAGGAGAACAATTCCTATGTCAGACGTTAATAAAACAAACCCCTTGGAACAGGCAAATGCACCACCCGACACAGAGCTCGTGGTACCCGAAAATCTTCCGCCGATTAAGGTAATGAACCCGGGGCTCTACAAGAACCTGTGCGAACAAGTCACGTCCATATACAAGCACTGCAATGAGTTGAGCTATGGAACAAGAAAGAGGCACTATGAAGCAACCAAACGGTTCTGCGGCTTTTTAGCAGATAATTTTCGTCTGCAAAAGTTTAAGAATGTGGAAGACAGACATTTCCGAGCCTACGTTGAGTATCTGATAAAATCGGGCGCAGCACCTGCCACCATCCAATCGGATCTATCCGGCATTCGCTTTTTCCACAGACTGTCCGGCAGCAAGAACAAGCTGTCCGAAAACAACTGTCTGGATCTTCCCAAGAGAGCTGTTGGTGTAGAGAATCGCGCATGGCTCCCCGAAGAAAAAGAAAAAGCAAGAGCGCTTGCAGAGGAAATGGACAGAACGGATGTGGTGATCGCTTTTGATTTCATTGATGCTTTCGGACTAAGAATCGAAGAAATGTGCAGAGCGAAGCTTGAATATTTGATGTCGGCGCTGAAAAACGGTCAGCTTGTAATCCCCAAGGGTAAAGGCGGTCAAAAGCGCAATATTACACTTAATCCGGCACAAAGAGCGTTGATCGTCAGATATGTTGAATATTTTCAAGCCAGAGGATTACGCCCCGGAAATTATCTGATCTCAAGCAGAGAAAAACATGGCGTTTTGGACGCAAAACGATCTCTACAGAACTGGATGAGCTACAACAGAGAGAAGTTTATGGTCAAGGATCGTGACAAGATCGTAGAAGAAGGCAAAAAGAAAAGACACGCAACCATATCCTGGCACGGACTTCGCCACGGCTATGCACAAAAGACCCACGCAGACGCATTGATAGAAAACCCCAGACAAGCCCAAAAGATCGTTAGCGAAAATCTCGGTCATCATCGTTACAAGGTAACAAGAATCTATTTAGCAGAAGAGAATCCCAAGAAAAAAGCCCAATAACAATCACAGTAACAACCAATTTTTATATTTAAGAAGGAATTTTTCAAATTGAACACAATGTCCCCTAATATGCGGGACTGATATATATGGAAACAGGGACAGATTAACACAGGGCGGTGGCATCCGTCACCGCCCGTAAGGAGAAAATTATGATGTATTTCAGATTGCCCGCCTCCGGCAGAAATGGAGGTAGTTCTTAAAAAGGAGGAATACACTTGTACTCTTTTTCTTCATATAACGAAGCATATCGAGTAATGTTTTCTGAGTATAAGGATATCGTTAAGGTAAAAGACGCCTGCGAAATGCTTTGCTTAGACCGCAAGCAGATATATAAATTGCTAAGTGAAAGACGGCTTGAAAAGCTTGATCACGGTAAAGGATTTTTGATTACCAAAAGCTCGATTATATCCTATGTACTCGAATGTGAAGGTATAAGCTTCGCATAAAAAAACTCCGCTTTATGCGGAGATACATATTTTAGAAATGCCGTAAATTCATTTCATACGGCAAGAAGAAGGAGAAATTCAAATGTTAACTTTGCCATCCCGAATCTAAAATATGTGAAAGGAAGGCACGTATGGTAAAAGGAACCGTACAAGAAAAAGGTGGCTATTGGCACACCGTAATCAGTTATACTGATAAGGACGAAAAAAGAAAGCAAAAGTGGCAATCCACGGGACTTGTATCAAAGGGCAACAAACGAAAAGCTCAAGAGTTGTTGAAGGAACGAATAAAGGAATTGGAAATTACGCTTGAGCAAGAGACCGATTGCAAACCCGATATGCCCTTCTCTGAGTTCATGTCAAGCTGGCTTGCTATGATCAAAAGCACAGTTCTTATCACGACCTATGGAAGCTATCAATATTTTATCGAAAAGAGGATCAATCCGTATTTTGATAAAAAGAAGCTGACTTTGCAGACGGTGAAAACGAGGGATATCCAAGAGTACTATAATTCGATATTATCCAAGGGTACGAAATGGAACTCGGTTTCAAAGCATCACGCGGTTATCAGAAAAGCTCTCGATTATGCGGTAAAGATGGACTATATTCTCGTAAATCCCGCACATAAAATCGAGATACCGAAAAGGCAAAAGTACGTAGCGGAGCACTATAACCGAGAGGAGCTCCAAGCGTTGTTTGAAGCCATTCAGGGCGATCTTATTGAAACGGCTGTAATACTCTCATCTTTCTATGGTTTACGAAGGAGCGAGGCTTTGGGACTCAGATGGAGTGCCATAGATTTCGAGCAGAAGACATTATGTATAGAGCACACGGTTTGCCGCACCAACGTTGATGACAAAGATATTATCGTCTGCAAGGATACCACGAAAAACAAAGCAAGTCTCAGAACTCTGCCATTGATTCCCGATGTCGAGAAGCTTTTGCTTGAGGTAAAAAAGAAGCAGGCAAGCAATCGTAGAAAATGTAAGGGCTCGTACAATAAGGAATATCTTGATTACGTTTGCGTAGATGATATGGGAAATTTATTAAAGCCGGATTTTTTATCCCAGCATCTACAAGTAATATTAAAAAGACATAATCTGAAGCACATTCGTTATCACGATCTGAGACATTCCTGTGCATCGCTACTGCTTGCAAATGGAGTATCTCTCAAGGAGATACAAGACTATTTAGGTCATTCGGATTTTTCGACAACAGCCAATATTTATAGCCATTTGGAGTACGGAGCCAAGGTGAAATCCGCAAACAAAATAGCGGAAAATTTAAGCCTTGGAGAACACAAAAAGGACGGGTAAACCCCGTCCGATACATATTACAGAAAGTTTTTTGAAAGTTTTTCTTCTAACAGATTTCTAACAAAATTCGAGGTTAAAATAGCCATTTTCAAGCATTATTTGAGCCGTCAAAGCAAACTTGTTTTGATAAAGAAAATCTCTCAAAACCGCGTAAATACGGGATTTTGAGAGTATTATGCGGGCGACAGGACTTACGAACCAAAATCGGCGCCGACGCTTCACTTTTTCGCTTACTTCCCCTTGCGCCGATCAGCAAATCCTACGGATTTGCGAGGTTCAACTCGGTTTACTTGGATACACAAAAAGCACGGCGTATGCCGTGCTTTTTGTGTATGCGGGCGACAGGACTTGAACC
The DNA here is from genome assembly GCA_017466445.1 of Clostridia bacterium. GTDB lineage: Bacteria > Bacillota > Clostridia > Oscillospirales > CAG-272 > SIG672. The sequence goes on along the minus strand of JAFTUC010000041.1, from coordinate 15,160 downwards.
TGCACAACCTTGCGATCATAAGAACCTGAATCTTACGCGTCTGCCAATTCCGCCACGCCCGCAAATATGACTTAATTTCGTTAAAATCTCGAAGTTACCAATCGGTTTTGTTAGAGATCTGTTAGAAATAAGTGTTTTTGGAATTTTTAAAACAAATCGAATTCAAGGATAAAATCCAATAAAAACCTTGAAGCTACGCGGTATTTGTGAAATTGAAGTGAATCCTGAAAGACTCTATGGCGCGTTAGTACCTGAATCTTACGCGTCTGCCAATTCCGCCACGCCCGCGAATTTATTTTGCGGAGTGGCGGAATTTTTCTGCACACGCCCGCGAATGTAATTGAGCGGAAGTGGCGGAATTTTTCCGCACACGCCCGCAGATTTATTTTCAACCTAAGGTACCTTAGAATGATAGCACATTTTATGCTTTTTGTCAAGTGAAATTTGAGAAAATTAAAAAGTTTTTCCTATTTAAAGGCTCTCTATTCGGACTTCTTTCTCCTAAGCGATCTTCTTTTGATAAAAACATATACCAAAAAAACGACCAAAGCAAGCACGACGGTAAAAATTACCACCTTTATCATAACGGCATCCGAGCTTTCGGAAAAATCAGTGGGAATATTATATTTCTCCGCCACTTCCCTTGCGACATCGTTATCCTTACAGTCGAGGACGAGATTTTCGCATCCCATAAAGGCATCTGCACCGATAGACTTACATCCCTTAGGTATATAGAGATTCTTAAGATTTGTGCAGTTTTCGAACGCCGCATCACCTATTTTCAAAAGAGATTTCGGAAGCTCCGCCGATCTAAGCTTACGGCAATCGGCAAACGCCTCCTCGCCTATCTCCTCGAGCGACTCGGGAAAAACGACAGTTTCAAGCTTCTTTGACCCGTAGAAGGCGTTTTTATCTATTTTTTTCACGGTTTCGGGAAGTATTATCTTTTCAAGTGTATTTTTATACGCAAACGCATTACTGCCAATACAGTTGACTGTAAAGCCATCTATCTCAGAGGGGACGATCAGGGTGGCGCTTTCTCCGGTATAGCCGTCAACGGTTATATATCCGTCCGAGGTCTCGGTATAAACAAACTCACCCGGAACGTATTTTTCTTTATGAGTCAGCAAGAACACAAGAACCGCGACCGCGGCAAGTGCTACAATGATTCCTACTTTTTCTGCTATTTTTCTGAAATTTGTCTTCACGATCGATCTCCGTACAAAATACTTGCCTTAAGTATATCACAAAAACGATCTTTTTAAATATATATTTTGTAAACTTCGATAAAAAACGGGCAATAATATGAAAAAATCTCAAAGGCAGGCTCATATGGAAACACTCAGCGGAAATTTTTCAAAGGACGCTACGATAATAGAAGACTCGATCGGATACGCCCGCGCATACGACGTTATAAAGCGTGAGATCGAGATCGGAGGAAAAAGAGCGTTTTTTTATTACGTATTCTGCATTACAAACGATCTGCTCGCACAGCAGCTTATCGAGGCATATCTTAACGCGAAATCCGCAGAAAGTCCTCAGTCTCTTACAAGTCATATTGCAAATATCGCATCGGTAAGGGTATCAAACGACGTTAAATTCATAGCGGAAAGCATATTTTCGGGCGATTCGGTCCTTCTTATAGAGGGATTTGGGGATGTTATTATAAGTGACACCAAAAATATTCCCTCAAGAAGCCTTACAGAGCCCGAAAACGATCACGTTCTCCGCGGTCCGCGTGAAGGCTTTCTTGAAAATCTCAAGGAAAACACAGCGCTCTTAAGGAAGCGTCTCAAAACAAAGGAGCTTGTGATGAAGCGATTCAGCGTGGGGGATTTTGCGCCGAGCGCTATTCAGTTATGCTATATCAGAGGTCGCGCAAATGAGAAGCTTATCAGCGATCTCGAAAAAAAGATAGGCGAGATATCGGTAGACGCGTTATCTATGGGTCAGGAATCGCTCGCAGAATGTCTTACCGGCTCCAAATGGTACAACCCGTTTCCGAGATTCCGCTTTACAGAGCGTCCCGATGCCGCGTGTGCTATGTTACTTGAGGGAAGCATCATAATACTTTGCGACAACTCTCCGATGGCCATGATCCTTCCCTCCTCTCTCGTTGATTTTTTACAGGAATGCGATGATTTTTATTTTCCTCCGTCGATCGGAAGCTATTTCCGTCTGCTAAGGCTTTCTATTTTCTTCACCTCCCTTTTTTTGGCGCCATTATGGTATTTATGTGTAAGAAATCCGGATATCGTACCAAAATATCTCGAATTTATACTACCGTCGAAGCAGGGGCTTCCGATCCTCGCGCAGCTTATATTTATTGAGCTTATCCTTGACGCCATAAAGCTTGCATCTGTAAACACTCCGAGCATGATGAACGGGTCCATCGGCATCGTTGCCGGTCTTATAATCGGAGATTTCTCGGTAAACGTCGGTTGGCTATCACCCGAGGTCGTTCTCTACATGGCGGTGGTCGCCATATCGAACTTTACTCAGCCCTCATTCGAGCTCGGATATGCATTCAAGTTCTGCCGCACGGTAACTATTATACTCATCCATTTCTTCGACAGCATCGGATTTATTTGCGGTATCACGGTAGTTATTCTCCTGATCGCAAGAAACCACACCGTAACGCGCAAAACGAGTTACCTCTATCCAATGAAGCCGTTTTCGTGGCGCGCGCTCAAGCGTCAGATAATCCGCGAAAAGCTTGAGCAAAACAATAAAAAAAATTAAAAAATTTTCGTTTATCCCCTTGACAAGAATGCATGAACGTGTTATCATATGAATGTAAATTCATATGAAAGGAAATTCATATATGACAGAGCGCATACACGATCACGAAAACGAGATAAGAAAGGTCGAGGGGCATCTGCACACAGACGAGGAGCTCGCATGTCTCGGAGAGCTTTTCAAGGTATTCGGAGAGCGTTCAAGAATAAGGATACTCTCCGCGCTGTTCGAGTCAGAGCTTTGCGTTTTTGCGATCTCAGAGCTTCTCGGTATGGAGCAGTCTGCCGTATCGCATCAGCTTAAGATCCTCAAAAACGCCCGTCTTGTGGACAGCAGGCGCGACGGAAAGACCAACGTATATTTCTTAGCCGATGCGCACGTACGTGCGATAATCGATCAAGGCTACGAGCACATACGCGAAAACGAGGACGCATGTCCGTGTATCATAAACAATTCGGATTTAAAATAAAACAAGGAGCTGATTGAAATGATAATCAAAAAAACATACGAGCTTGAGGATCTTGACTGCGCCAACTGTGCGGCAAAGATGGAAGAAAGGATCAAAAAGATAGACGGAGTCGTTTCGGCGAGCGTAAGCTTCATAATGCAAAATCTTACCGTCGAAGCCGAGGAATCCGAGCTTGACAAAATAATGAAGCAGGCAGTAAAGGTCTGTCGCAAGGTCGAGCCTGATTGTCGCATAATACTTTGAAGGTGTACATATGACTTCAAGGCACAAAAAAACTCTGCTTCGGATAATAATTTCCGCACTTCTTCTACTTATCGCTTTTATCATTCCCGTTTCGGGAATATGGAAGCTCGCAGCGTTTCTTATTCCCTATTTGATAATAGGATATGACATAATACTCAAATCCTTAAAAAACATCTTTCACGGCGAGATCTTTGACGAAAATTTCCTTATGACTATAGCCTCGATCGGTGCATTTTTTATAAACGAATATCCCGAAGCGGTGCTTGTAATTATACTCTATCAGGTCGGCGAGCTTTTTCAGGGGATCGCGGTCGGAAAGAGCCGAAGATCCATAAAGGCGCTCACAAAGCTTTGCCCCACAATGGCCTGCGTTATCCGAAACGGTGAAGAGGTACACGTATCTCCGAGCGAGATAGTATCGGGAGAGAATGTGATCGTGCGCCCGGGAGAGCGCATCCCGATCGACGGAACTATCGTAAGCGGAAGCGCCGATCTTGACACCTCTGCGATCACGGGCGAACCGATTCCAAGATCGCTTGCCGAGGGTGATGAGGTGATCAGCGGATTTTTGAGCCTCAACGGAGTAATAACGGTAAAGGCAAGCGGTGGCTACTCGGAAAGCACGTTATCAAAAATAATAACGCTCGTCGGAGATTCGGCCACAAAAAAGGCGCGGGTTGAAAATTTCATTTCGAGATTTGCAAAATACTACACTCCGTGTGTGGTTATATGCGCTTTGATGCTCGCTTTTATCCCCGGACTTATTATCGGAAAGGGATTTTCTCTATGGATAGAGCGTGCTCTCATATTTCTCGTGGTTTCCTGCCCGTGTGCGCTCGTGATCTCTGTTCCCCTCTCTTTTTTCGGAGGGATAGGAGGAGCATCGAGAAACGGCATACTTATAAAGGGCGCAAGCTATCTTGAAATACTTTCAAAGACAGACACACTCGTTTTTGACAAGACGGGAACGCTTACCGAGGGAAGATTTACTGTAAGCGAGGTGCACTCTTTATCTCTTCCCGAAAGTGAGCTTTTGGAGATCGCCGCTCTTGCACAGTCCTATTCAACTCACCCGATAGCGCGGTCAATAGCAGCGTCGGTCGACATATCAGCCGATACTGCGAGAGTTTCCGAGGTAAAAGAGATTCCCGGGATGGGAATATCGGCTATAATTGACAAAAAGACGGTGCTTGCGGGGAACGCCAAGCTGATGAGAGAAAATGCGATCCAATGCGATGAAACAGAGTCAACGGCGGTCCACATTGCAAGAGACCGAGAATATCTCGGATATCTGCTTCTTTGCGACAGCATAAAAAAAGACGCCGCGGACGCGATCTCCGAAGCAAGGGAGCTTGGAATAAAAAAGACGGTAATTCTCACGGGAGACACTAAAGGCTCCGCCGAAAAGGTAAAGGATACTCTTGAAATAGACGAGCTTCACGCTTCCCTCCTTCCCGAGGGCAAGGTATCGGCTATGGGAGAGCTCATACGAAACAAAAAAAGCGGCAGATACGTCGCCTTCGTTGGTGACGGAATAAACGATGCTCCCGTAATGTCGGTAGCCGACGTTTCGATAGCCATGGGAGGCTCGGGAACCGACATTGCGCTCGAAGCGTCCGACATCGTTTTAATGAACGACAATATCTCTTCGGTTACAAAAGCCATAAAGATCTCAAAAAAGACCATGGCGATAGTAAAACAGAACATAATACTCGCTCTCGGCACGAAGGCAGCCGTCCTTATTCTCGGGGCGCTCGGATACGCTAATATGTATCTTGCTCTCTTTGCCGACGTGGGCATACTTATAATCGCAACGCTCAACGCGATGCGTACTCTTAAATCAAATAAAGAAAAGAAGGTGTAGACCATGCTTGAACTTAAAAACGTAACGTTCACACTTCCCGACGGAAAGAACATAACCGACAACATAAGTCTTACGATTCCCGACGGAAAAATGATAGCCATAACAGGACCAAACGGCGGCGGAAAGACAACGCTTGCGAAGCTTATCGCAGGAATACAGAGCGCAAGCTCGGGCGAGATAATATTTAACGGTGAAAACATCACCGATATGTCGATCACAGAGCGTGCAAGGCGCGGCATAAGCTACGGATTTCAGATCCCCGTAACCTTCAAGGGCTTTACGGTCAGAGATATCCTTGATCTTGCCGCAGGACGCACTCTTACAAACGACGAATGCAAGGAGCTTCTCGGCACCGTAGGACTCTGCATGCACGACTATATAAACAGAGAGCTCAACAAGAGTCTTTCGGGTGGCGAGATGAAGCGTATCGAGATCGCGAGCGTTCTCGCAAGAGGCGACAAGACCTTGCTCAGCATATTCGACGAGCCCGAGGCGGGAATCGACCTTTGGAGCTTCAGAGAGCTCATCGGCGTGCTCGACTCGATGAGAAGCGACAAAAAGCGCTCACAGATAATAATTTCACATCAGGAAAGACTTCTTGAGACCGCAGACGAGATAATCCTCGTGGCAGGCGGAAGGATCGAGGCGATCGGCACTCCCGACGAGATACTCCCCCTTCTCAGAATGGAAAACCGAGAAGGATGCGACTGCCCGAGAGGAAGGAGGGTTAAGGTAAATGAATAATATTACGGAAAAAATGCTCAAAATAATAACCGATTACGACAATCTCGGAAAGGCATCCTACAACATCCGTGAGGACGGAGAGTGCGTGGGCAGACGCTCGACGAAAAACGTATCGATAGAGCCGCTTTTCGACCGCTCGGGTATCGAGATCAAGGTAAAGCCGGGCACGCTCGGAGAGACGGTTTACATTCCCGCATGTCTCACAAAATCGGGTGTGAACGATATCGTTTACAACGATTTCTACATCGGTGAGGATTCCGACATCACCATCGTTGCCGGATGCGCCGTTCATACCGACTCGGACAAGGAGTCACTCCACAACGGCATCCACAGATTCTTTATAGGCAAAAATTCCAAGGTCACATACATTGAAAAGCACATAGGTGAGGGAGAAGGCAGCGGAGAAAGAAAGATCGATCCCGTGACCGATATCAGCCTCGAGGAGGGTGCATCCTTCACCATCGACACGCTTCAGATAAGCGGAGTTGATTATTCAAACAGAAAAACGGTCGCAAGGCTTGCCGCAAAAGCCAAGCTTCTTATCCGCGAGAGGATCATGACAGACCGAGACGAGAAGGCTATTACCGATTTTGAGGTAACGCTTGACGGCGAGGACTGCGGAGTCGATCTTATCTCCCGTTCGGTAGCAAAGGGCAATTCCTATCAGGCATACGCATCTAAGATAATCGGAAAAACACGCTGCACGGGACATTCCGAGTGCGACGCCATCCTTGCCGACAACGGCAGAGTGGACGCTACGCCGACGCTGAGTGCCGAGTCAAACGACGCGTCTCTCATTCACGAGGCGGCTATCGGAAAGATCGCGGGCGAGCAGATAATCAAGCTCTGCTCTCTCGGACTCACCGAGGAGGAAGCCGAAAGGAAGATCATCGAGGGATTTCTTAAATAAGCCGGAATTTAGAGTTCAAAAGCAAATTAAAGAGCAGTTCATCAGAACTGCTCTTTAGCTTTTATATTTTTCTTTTTTTGAGTATCATGACAAGTGCCGTCGTCAGACCGCCGCAGCCGAGGACTGCGACTACCGAAATGATTATTACCGCGGTATTTGAACCTTCCTTTTCTTCCTTCGCTGTGTCAGAGGTATCTCCGCTTCCCTGTTCGGGAGCATCGGGAGGATTTACGATCTCGTTTATACTGTATCTTATATGTATCTTATATAAGTAACGCCGTCTTCAACCACGGTCGACGTATAGGGATAATTGGTTTTGATATAAGTGGGAATATCCGTAACAGAGCTTTCAATGTAAAAATCTTCGCAAAACGGATACACATCCGATGACGTTATCTTTTTCACCGCACCGGGCGAAGAAAGATAAACTGTTTTTACGCTATCAGCTCCGCCGCCCACTAAATCAGTCGTTCCTTTTCCCATTTTTACGCTCATGAGGCTGCTGCAATCGTCGAACGCATTCTTGTATATGCTCGTTACGCTGTCGGGGATAGTTATACTCGTGAGGCTACTGCAACCGTAGAACGCATAATAGCCTATGCTCGTTACGCTGTCCCCAATAGTTACGCTTGTGAGACTTGTGCAATACTCAAAAACACTAACCCCTATGCTCGTTACGCTATCGGGGATAGTTATGCTTGTGAGGCTGCTGCAATTGTAGAACGCCTCATGGCCTATTTTAGTTACACTGTCCGGGATTGTCACGCTCGTGAGACTACTGCAATTCTTGAACGCAGAATCGCCTATGCTCGTTACGCTATCCCCAATAGTTACGCTTGTGAGACTTGTGCAATCCTCAAAAACACTAACACCTATGCTCGTTACGCTATCGGGGATAGTTATGCTTGTTATCTTTAAATTTTTAAATGTGTAATTTGGTATCGTAGTTAAGCCATCGGGAATTACGAAATCACTCGAGATAAGATTTCCGTTCAGATACATATCATCCGCACAATGCATAGGGTTGGCTCTAGGGCTGTTAAATTTTATATTACACCATGCCGCAATATCGGTTATATAAACGCTCGTGAGGCTACTGCAATAAGAGAATGCCTCATCGCCTATGCTCGTTACGCTGTCGGGGATAGTTACGCTCGTGAGGCTACTGCAATAAGAGAATGCCTCATGGCCTATTTTAGTTACACTGTCCGGGATTGTCACGCTCGTGAGACTACTGCAATTCTCGAACGCAGAATCGCCTATGCTCGTTACGCTATCCCCAATAGTTACGCTTGTGAGACTTGTGCAATACTCAAAAACACTAACACCTATGCTCGTTACGCTATCGGGGATAGTTATGCTCGTGAGGCTGCTGCAACCGTAGAACGCATAAGCGCCTATGCTAGTTACGCTGTCGGGGATAGTTATGCTCGTGAGGTTGCTGCAACCGTAGAACGCACTACTATGAATGAATTTGGTATGGGGATTAATATCACACGTCGTAATATTTTCGGATTTTGCTTTAATTAGTACAATATATAAGTTGCTTTCATTACCAAGATAGTATGCATTACTCTTTTCGTTGTAGTGAAGACTACTGCAACCGTAGAACGCATCATCGCCTATGCTCGTTACGCTGTCGGGGATTGTTATGCTCGTGAGGCTGTAGCAATTGTAGAACGCATCATCGCCTATGCTCGTTACGCTGTCGGGGATTGTTATGCTCGTGAGGCTGTAGCAATTGTAGAACGCATAATCGCCTATGCTCGTTACGCTGTCATCCGTGGGAATAACACTGTTTTTACAGCCCGCGATCAGGGTTTTGGTAAAAGTGTTAATAAGGCAGTTCCCATCGCTGTGATACGTGGTATTTCCGCTCTCTACCGTTATACTTGTGAGATTGCTGCAACCGGAGAACGCACCATAGTCTATGCTCGTTACGCTGTCGGGTATCTTTACGCTAGTGAGGCTACTGCAATTGTAGAACGCACTACCGCGTATGCTCGTTACAGGATAACCGCCGAGAGTTGACGGAATGGTAATATCTCCGCTTATTGAGGTATCAACATCGGTTATAGTCGCCTCGCCGTTTGATACAGTGTAGGTATAATGACCCGACGTAGCTGCCGACACCGGAATACTTGAAACGATAAATACGGTGGCAAACACCGCAAGTGATAGGATTATTGGGATCAGGTATTTTAGTTTTTTCATTTTGTTTTCCTCCAAAGCAAAAATAAAAAGTGCGCGACCGAAGCCACGCACCGAAAAATGCACGACTCCAGTTGCTGCGACACAAGTTTTCATAGTACCATCACAAGAAAGAGTACGAAAACGGAGAGTGCATTTTTTCCATAACGAAAAAATGTACCCTATACTTGTGTTGTACATAAAAACTATTTACTTGTGTCGCATATTGGATTATAGCACAGTATTTGGCAAATGTCAAGTAAAAATTTTACGGTACGAGTGAGGAGCCGTTTTTATTTCACAATCTCACAGCGTGATCTCGGCGCAGAGCGGATTATGATCCGAAAAGTAGGTTCCGTCCACGGGAACATCCTCGACGGCATATGCTTTTTTACAGCTTCCGTCTGTAAATATGTAATCGATCTTATGGTTTTCGATCTTTCCGAGTCCGTGGAAGGACGCCTTTATATCCTTTGTGCAATCGATAATATTTCTCTGCTCGAGCGAGGAAAGGATAAGATCGATCTCGGGCGTATCGGGGGTCGCGTTAAAATCGCCTGTAAGTATAAATTTATCCTTATAGAGTGAGATGACCTGCGAAAGCTCGGCGGCTTCAAGGCATCTTGCGCTCGATCCGACGTGGTCAAAATGGGTATTTATAAAGCGGAAGGGTCTATCGATAAATCTATGCTTAAGTCTAAGGCTCGTCAGCATACGCGGGCAGAGGCTCTGATCCCCTTTGAATCTCGATCCCGGAATACCGGGTGTGGGAGAAAGCCAGATATTCTCAAGTGCGAGAAGCTCGAACACATCGGTACGGTATGCGACGGTCATAGCCTCTCCGTGGCAATCGGCATCGCGTCCGCATCCCTGCAGGGTATATCCGACAAGCACCTCGCAAAGCTTTTTACGCATTCTGTCGGTAACCTCCTGAAATCCGATTATATCGGGCATTTCGGTGTTTATCATATCTACAACGCGCAGGATCCTCTTATCAAAGCTATTGGCACCCGATGCTCCGCAGTCGGTCAGAAGATTAAGTGTCATTACTTTTATCACACAATTTTTACCGAACATAACATTCCTCCTCACGTCCGCAACGAAAAATTTTATATTTTGCGGATTTGCGTCTATATTTTAGCACAAAGACTTGATTTTATCAATATAATTTTTAATTTTTTTCAAAAAAGGAGTGACATTGGACCAAAAATGATGTATAATAAAGAAAATACTCTCCGAAAGGATCAGATCACATATGCCAAAGCTTCTCGCAGTTGACGGAAACAGTATTCTCAACCGTCAATTTTACGGAATACGCCCTCTTACCACCTCCTCGGGACTTTTCACTCAGGCGGTCTACGGATTTTTAAACGTACTTTTTTCTCAGCTTGACGCGCTCAGACCCGATTACGTTGCAGTCGCCTTCGATCTGAAGGCTCCCACCTTCAGGCACAAGATATATCCAGAATACAAGGCAGGACGTCACGCGATGCCGCCCGAGCTTGCAATGCAGTTTCCTTATGCCAAAAAATGCATATCGGCGCTCGGAATAAAGGTGATCGAGCTTGAGGGATACGAGGCGGACGATATTCTCGGAACTCTTTCCGCAATGGCCGAAAGAGAGGGAGTCGAGTCCTATCTTCTCACCGGAGACCGAGACAGTTATCAGCTGATAAGTGACAAAACGACCGTCCTTTACGCCTCAAATCAGAGCACTGTTCCCTTCACCGAGAAGGAATTTTGCGAAAAATACACGATAAAGCCGAGTCAGTTTATCGATCTCAAGGCGCTTATGGGAGACAGCTCGGACAACATCCCGGGTGTTCCCGGAATCGGAGAAAAAACGGCGATAAAGCTTATTTCCACCTGCCAAAGTCTCGAAAATCTTTATGCAGACATATCTTCTGCGGGCGTTTCGGCAAAAATGGAAGAAAAGCTTCTTTGCGGCAAGGAAAGCGCGTTTATGTCGCAGGCGCTTGCGACAATCGAAAGAAACGCTCCTCTCGGACTGACTCTCGGTGACATCGTTCAGGGTCCAAAGGACGTTAAAGTGCTCAGCGAGCTTTACACCGAGCTTGAGTTCACCGCGTTTGCAAAAAAGCTTGCATCCGAATTTCCCGAGGACCGGGCAGAGCGTGAATTCACGCCTATTTCCGCACTTAATCTCATACTTCTTCCTCCAAAAAAGGAGATTCCTGTTATCATCAAGGAAAGCACGCTCTATCTTCTCGACGGAGACGAAGCGTATTCCTGCGAGTTCGGTGACGTATCCGAAATACTTCCCTTTTTCGAGGAGTCCGAGCGATCATTTATTATTTATGATATAAAAGAGCTTCTGCATACACTCTACCCGACAAACGAGAATATTCCGATAAGAATAAACTGTCATTTCGATCTGCTTCTCGCCGCATACGTTCTGAGCTCGTCCGACGGATCGTACGAAATACAAAGGCTTTCAAGTCTTTATCTCGGCAAGACGCTATCGAGCGATCTCGACGCCTTCGCTCCGCTTGCAGGAGAGATGCAAACGAAGCTCGAGGAGACCGACATGCTCGGTCTTTACCGCGACATCGAAATACCTCTTGCGCTCGTGCTTTTTGAGATGGAGCGTCGCGGATTTGCACTCGACATACCAAGTCTCAGGGACTTTTCGACTGCTCTCGACGAGGCGGTAAGATCTCTCAGTGCCATGATATACGAAACCGTCGGGCACGAGTTCAATATAAACTCCCCCAAGCAGCTCGGAGTCGCCCTTTTTGAGGAGCTTGCACTTCCCTCCTTCAAGAAAACGCAGAGCGGATATTCGACAAGCGCGGAGGTGCTTGAAAAGCTCCGTCCGTATCATCCGATAATAGACATGATACTCAACTACCGTCAGGTATCGAAGCTCAAATCGACTTACGCAGACGGACTTCTTGCGGTAGTCGGGGCCGACGGACGGGTTCGTACCAAATTCAAGCAGACAGTAGCCGCAACGGGACGTCTTTCATCGATCGAGCCCAATCTGCAGAACATTCCCGTTCGCACCGAGCTCGGTCGCGAGATGAGAAGATGCTTTGTCGCTCGCGACGGATACACTCTCGTAGACGCTGACTATTCCCAAATAGAACTAAGGCTTCTTGCCGCAATATCAAACGACGAAAACATGTGTGAGGCCTTCAGACGCGGAGTCGATATCCACACAGTTACCGCCTCTCAGGTATTCGGTGTATCCGAGAATGAGGTCACCTCAGAGCTTCGCAAGAGAGCGAAGGCGGTAAACTTCGGAATAGTTTACGGAATAGGTGATTTTTCGCTTGCGAACGACATAAAGGTGTCAAAAAAGGAAGCGGGAGAATACATCAAAAGCTATAAGGAGACCTACAAGGGCGTCGCCGCATATCTTGATTCTGCCATCGAAAACGCGTACAGAGACGGCTACGTAGTCACGATGTTCGGAAGGAGAAGATACATTCCCGAGCTTTCATCTCCGAAGGCTATGATGAAAAAATTCGGAGAGCGTGTAGCAATGAACAGTCCCATTCAGGGCTCTGCCGCAGACATTATAAAGCTCGCCATGATAAACGTCGAAAAGGCGCTTAACGAAAGCGGACTCGATGCCCGTCTTATACTGCAGATACATGACGAGCTTATCGTAGAGGCATCGAAAAAAGATGCAGAGGCGGCAAAGGAGGTTCTCATACGCGAGATGGAGGGAGCAGTAAAGCTTTCCATTCCCCTTTCTGTCGAGGCTTCGATCGGAAGATCGTGGTACGACTGCAAATAATGAATGAAGCTTCTCCGTCCGCTCTCTCCCAAGTGCTCGCGCAAGGGTATTTACGTTGAGGTTTACGCGAAAGGCTTCTTCCGACAAAGCATAATTAAATGGTCCTTGCGTACAAACGCAAGGACCATTTAATTTCATTTTAAAGTGATTTACTGCTTTTTGAAGGTGATGGGGAATATCTTTTCGGGCAAGAAACCTTCTTCCTCAGCATCTTCAATATCTTCGCCTACAGCTTTCTTGAACACGAGGGTATCAACTCCAAACTCGTACTCAATGTAATCATCGTCTTCAAACTCCTCGTCTTCTTCGGCCATATAGAGTTTTCCGCCTTCGAGCTTATATTTACCATTATGATCTTCTGCTGTCATACTGTCTACCATAGCGGAAGCGTATTCTTCGGTAAATATAGCATCAAGAGTCTCGTCAATAGACACATCCGTATCTCCGAGAAGTCCCTCGTTCGCGGGATCCTCATAATAAGCCTTAAGACCGGTTTTCATATCCTCGATAAGACCGTCAACTGCCTTCTCGACAGACTTCTTGTCAAGCTTGGAGGTCATCTTGCCGTCTTCCTTGAACTCGATTATCATATCAAACTTCAGCGAATCAAATTCAAAATACTTATCGGCATCATCACCGAGCATCATGCTTCCAAGCATCATATCGGTCATCTCGGACATTGCCTCGGTCATATCGACCTCAGCCTTCCACTTACCTATAATGCGTTCCTCATCGGGCTTGAACATATCAAACAACGAACAGGACGCAAAGGACATAAGACATACTGCTGCGAGTACCAAAGCTAAAAGTTTTTTCATAGTGTTTTCTCCTCGTTTTTTTGTTTTTGTGACTTTTTGTGTCACTTTTTATTATTTTACCATCTATTTAACCGTTTGTCAATAGAATTTTGAAAAAACAATCATATTATTTTAATAAATTCGCAATTTTTTCAAAAATCCGCACACTTGACAAAAAAAGTACGAGGTGATATAATGAACCCGACAAACTCAAAAGGAGATATTTTATGCGTTACATAGTCGACAACGATCTTCACATACATTCAAAGCTCTCGCTCTGCTCGGGCGACCATCCCGGTCAGACGCCTGAAAACATCCTTGCTTACGGCGAAAAAAACGATTACAAGACAATATGTCTCACCGACCACATGTGGGACCCAAAGGTGCCGAAGCTTTCCACGGGATGGGCATCTCCCTGGTACGAGACTCAGTCTTATGAGTACACAAAAAGATCTCTTCCCCTGCCGAAGTCGGACAGGGTGGATTTTCTGTTCGGTGCGGAGACCGATCTTGACATGAAGGGTGACATCGGTGTTTCGCGTGAAACCATCGACGAGCTCGATTTCGTAATAATATCAACAACTCACATGCATATGGACGGCTACGTTGTAAGAGGGGACGAAACTACCGAGGAGCGCGCAAGACTTTGGGTAAAGCACATAGACACGCTCCTTGCAATGGATCTTCCCTTTCACAAGATCGGACTTGCTCACATGACCTGCGGTCTTATCAACAGAGGGCATCTTATCGAGACCCTTTCTCTTATTGACGAGAGCGAATACCGTAGAGTATTCAAAAAAGCGGCAGAATGCGGCATCGGAATCGAGCTTAATTTTAATCCCCGCGAATTTACGGGCGAGGATCTTGAGATCCAGCTGAAGCCTTACCGCATCGCAAAGCAGGAGGGCTGCAAGTTCTATTTCGGAAGTGACGCACACACGCCCGACGGATTTATCGGAAAGAAGAAGGATTTTGAGCTTATCGTCGATCTCCTCGGTCTTGAGGAAAGCGACAAATTCCACGTAGGAAAGTAGATCGGATATAAAAACGTCCCATTTTGAAGTGAACCCCAAATAGTTCAATTCATCAGCTCTGCTTTTCTTTTATCGGAGTGAGAAGATTTACGAACTTAATTTTGCGCCTGCGTTTTCAAGTCCCTTCTCTTTTGCCCTGCGCAAAATCGGCAAATGCACATGCATTTGCGAAGTCCAAATATATAACGCAGAAAAAATAACGGGCAGGATACACCTGCCCGTTATTTTATCGGAGTGAGAAGATTTGAACTTCCGGCCTCTTGGTCCCGAACAAATACACCATCGTTTTTTGACTACTTTTGTTGACTTTTTGGTGCTTTTTAGTCCGAAAACGATGCTTTCCGATGCTCTCGTTCGCACTGTTTCCACGTAGTCCGAAGCCGTAGATGGTCAAAGATGTGGTC
>JAFTUC010000006.1 GCA_017466445.1 Clostridia bacterium | reverse complement strand
TATTAAGGAGCTAACTCCCGAAATCGTTAATCGACTTATAAGACGAATTGAAGTTCACAAGAGCGCGAAGATAGACGGAAGAAAGCGCGTAAAGCTTGATGTTTACTTTACCGCCGTCGGACTGATTGACATTCCCGATGAAAAGGAATTGATTGAATTGATGGAAGAAATCCGTAGAACCGCGTAAAAACTAAAAAAGCAAGAATACGGCATATCTCTTGCGAAACATACCGTATTCTTGCAAAACTGTCCTTCCGAACGACGAGCATCGGAACGAGGATTTTTCATTTGTGCCGCAAGGCACAACATCGTTTGCGTGGCACACGCAACATCATTTGACCGTCAGGTCAACATTATTGCCGCTCACGGCACAAATGAACGAGGTTGCACTAACGTGCAAATGATGTGATGCTTCGCATCAATGATGTGGGCTCACGCCCAATGATGTTGCGCTTTGCGCAAACGGAATTTTCAAGGACTTTTTGCATTTTTGGGGCGGAATAACAATATTACAGATTTTTTCTGTATTTCCCGGGAGAGATCCCGGTTTCTTTTTTGAACAGTCGGCAGAAATATTGCAGAGAAGAGAAGCCGCTTTGCATCGCGCATTCCTCCAAGGTCATAAACGGGTACTTCATCAGCTTTTTTGCGTGATCCAATCGAAGTGACATCAGGTGCTTTAGCGGGGATATTCCGTACTTAGCTTTAAAAAGCTTTCTGATATAGACCTCACTTACGCCGATCTTATCGGCAAGCAAGGAAATACTGAATTCGGGAAGATTGAAGCTTTCTTCGATGTATCGCAGTGCTGCGGATGCTTTGTCCTCTTTGTTTTTGCCAAGATAGATTTTTTGAGCGTCTTGTTGAAGAATACTGTAAATGCCATATAAAATCGCCATACACTCCGTTTTTGCATTGACGGAGGGGGAATGGTATTTGTTTAACAGCTTCAAAAAAAGATTTTCAATGTTTTTTTGCTTTTGATTTTGAAACAGAACACCGTACCTAGCTTCGGTTTGTACAAACTGAAAATCGCAAAAAATAAATTTGTAGTCGCTTGTATGTATATACATTGTATATACCGATTGATACGGTAGGTAAAACACGTCGCCCGCTGTGGCCTTAAATTCCGTTTTGTCATCGAAACGGTAAGTGCAGCTTCCGGAGATGACATAAACGAAGGCATCACTGTGTCTGCTTTTGACGCTAAGCAATTTATGGTGATTTTGATTTTTACCTTGGATAACGGTTATAATTTTTCGGATACAGAGACTTTCTTCTATAATATCTGCTTTTTCCATTGTATTGCTTCTCACCTCCTGCTTTTATAATATCATAATTTTTTATAAAAATCAACAAAAATGCCGTTATTGTTTCGAAATGTGCAAAAATATCGATAAGTCATCTTTACAGAAGATAAGAAAAGTGATATCCTTTCTATGAAAGGATGTGATTTATATGTCTTTATCGAGAGAAGAATTATTGAATTGGGTTGAAAATCATATTGTGTTTGGTAAGGGACTTGATATACTAAAGAACGATTGTGAAATTATTGAATTTGCTCTTGACCACTGCGAGATTGATATTCCCGAGCAAAACAGATTTTTTATAAATGTAAGTTACGCGGATATACCGTGTTTTGTAACGAGAAAACGCATGAAGAGCCTTGGCGAGCTTGCCCCGTCGAGACTTAGTGAAGGAATTGAAGCCTTGGCATACACCGGCGCTTGCGATTACTCGCATACCACCGCGGAGTGGGAAAGTGTAATAAAGCTCGGAATTTACGGATTGAGAAAGCGTGTGTCCGAATACGCTATGAGCAACTTCGCAGCTGAGGGCGCAAAAGGATTCTATGAGCAGATATTGAAAGTGTATAATGCTGCCTTAAGATTTATGAAGCGTGTATCCGACGCAGCAGCACTCTGCAAAAAAACGGAAATGGCGGAGGCGTTGCTGCGATTGACTGATCATGAGCCGTCAAATTTATTTGAGGCTTTGCAGACCTCAATCATATATTATCATCTTCAGCAGTTCTTTGACGGCACTTTTTTAAGAACGCTCGGAAGACTCGACAGCTTGTATTATCCGTACTACGCGCACGAAAATAAAAATGAAGCCGATAAATTGCTTTTGGATTATATCAAAGAGATCGATCGATTGAAAGCACTTTCCAACATTCCGTTTGCTCTCGGCGGAACGGATGAAAATGGGGAATGCTTGATCAACGATCTCTCATATATCTGGCTTGATATGTACGAAAAGGCCGGCACCACCAATACAAAGCTGCATCTTTTATGCTCGGAGCATACTCCGCAGGACATTATAAGGAATGCCTTTCGGTATATCCGAGGTGGAAATAACAGTATTGTGTTTATGTCTGACAGGCGCGTGACCGAAGCTCTGGAAAAGCAAGGGGTGGCACATAAGGATGCGGTGAATTATCACGTTGTTGGTTGCTATGAGTGCGGCGGCGCAGGTGAGCTTACCTGCTCCTGTAACGCGCGGGTGAATATCCCGAAGGCATTGGAGCTTGCTTTGAACGGCGGTAGAGATATGCTTACCGGAAAGCAAATCGGACTTGCGAATGACGGGCATTTTGAAACCTTTGACGCGCTGTATAAGGAATTTGAAAGACAGCTGACGTATTTGTGCAAATGCGCTATGACGGTTACCGATCTGTATGAATCACGTTATGCTGAAATTCATTCCGCACCGATCCTTTCGGGTACGTACACATCAGCTCTCCAAAAGGGCGGAGATCTATACCTGGATTATTCCGCCAAATATAATAGCTCTTCCTTGAATGCGATCGGTCTTGCTACTGCCACCGATTCCCTTGCGGCAATAAGAAAGGCAGTCTTCGAGGATAAAACGCTCACTCTTGACGAATTTACAGAAATCCTGAGATCCGATTGGAAGGGACAAGAGCCTTTCCGACTGTTGATCAAAAACAAATATCCCAAATACGGTCAGGGCGATATCAGAACCGACGAGATTGCCAAAATGACGGTAGATGCGCTGTCAAGTGCGGTAAGCAACAAGCCAAACGCAAAGGGCGGAGGCTGGAGACTTGGATTGTTTTCAATAGATTGGCGATGGGACTTTGGACAAAAGTCCGCCGCATCTGCCGACGGAAGATGCTCAGGCGAAACGCTTTCTCAAAACACGAGCGCAAGCTTTGGCGCGGATAAAGAGGGAGCAACGGCACACCTGATCTCCGCCACAAGAATTGATATGTCAAAAACTCCTAACGGAGCAATCGTTGACATTGATCTTCACTCCTCGGCTGTTCGAGGTGAAAACGGAATCACCGCGCTTGTCTCAAGTCTGAAGACCTATTTTGAACTGGGCGGTTTTGCGGTTCATTATAACGTTCTCGACACGGATATTCTGATGGATGCAAAGAAGAATCCCGAAAAATATCCTTCGTTGCAGGTCAGACTTTGCGGTTGGAATGTGCTTTTTTCTACATTGAGCGAAAAAGAAAAGGACGAATTTATTGTGAGGTCGATGAAATGAAGGGGATGATTTCGGGAATCAAAAGAATGGAGATCCACGACGGGGACGGTCTGCGCACCACGGTTTTTTTCAAGGGGTGTCCCCTTAGGTGTATATGGTGCCATAACCCGGAGAGCCTTTCTTTTGAAAAGCAGACTGCCTTTTTCAAAAGCAAGTGCATATCCTGCGGTATTTGCAAAAACGAAAGAAACGAAAAAACGTCAGAGGGCTGTCCTGCGGGTGCCATGGAGGTATATGGCATGGAATACGAGGCGGAGGCTCTTGTCGAGATCCTATTGCAGGATGAAGCTTTTTTCAAAAACAGCGGTGGAGGTGTTACGCTTTCGGGCGGAGAATGTCTTGCACAACCCGATTTTTGCGTTGAGCTTGCAAAGCTTTTGCATAAAAGAGACATCAGCGTTTACGTTGACACATGCGGCTGCGTAAAGCGCGAGACCTTTGAAAAAATCATTCCTTACGTCGATAAGTTTTTGTATGATATCAAGGCAATCGATGCCACGGTGCACGAGAGATGCACGGGGAAAGAGAATGATTTGATACTTGAAAATCTGAAATATCTTTGCATCGAGGGGTGTGAGATAGAAATACGGTATCCGCTCGTAATGGGTTATAATGACCGGGAATGTGAGAATATTGCGAAATTTTTAAGCGGATTGCAGGGAATAACAAAGGTGAAGGTGCTACAGTACCATTCCTTTTCCGCATCAAGATATGAGGCACTCGGTATGTTCAATACGCTTCCCGACACCCAAACAACGTCTCGTGATATTGAAGCAGCGGTGGATATTTTTAAGAGCTACGGCTTGCATGCCGTCAACGGAATGCGGGAGGATTGAAATTTTTAAATAGTTGCATTTTCGTCCTGCGAGCTCATATTTGATCAACAATTTTGCACTATAACAAAAAAGTCCTTGATTTACGCCCCTTCTCATAAGGATGTTTGTATTTTGTAGGGGCGATTCACGAATCGCCCGCTGAAATACGCAAAACAAAAACGGGCGATTCATGAATCGCCCCCACGGATACGCATATAAATTTCGGCAGAGATATTGTTTTCTCTGCCGATTTGTGCTATAATGGGATTACATCGTAGGGTGGGGGCTTGCTCCCGCCGTAACATAGGATCTAAGCCAACAAGGCGGCGGGAGTAAACCCCCGCCCTACAAGGGGTATGGCTTTGCCCTGTGCCTTTGTAATACAAAGGCGAAACTGGCGATAAAGCAGAAGTCCAGATAAAAATTTGACGAGGAGGATTAACAACGTGATAGAAATAAACATAAATCCAAAACAGCTATATGAGGGTTGTATTCAAGCAGCATTAACGCATGCCATCGCTGTAGGAATGTATCCTGAATTAAATCACGAACATTCGTGGGATGGTATAAATTATTGTACAAATGACTCTCAAAGTTGCAGAGCAACAATTACTTTTCACGACAAATACATTATTGCTGTTTTCCAAGCTATTGACAAAGTAAATTGGAATGCAGATGCGTTGGATTTTTTTGATGGAGCACCTAAGGAAATAATAGAAATTGCCGAAAAAGAAACCTTACAATATGTATTAGATAGTGTTGAAGGCAGTGTAAAACCTGTTGTTACAGCGGCTTTCTGGGGAACTTGGGATAAGCTGAATAGTGCGCAGTCCTTTGATTCTATTGTTGAAAACGGCGGTCATATAATTCGTTCTCAATTACTCTCATTCAATGATGCCATGGATGAATGGCGTGATTATTACGATTTGGATTCAAAACAGATTTCGCTTATTAAAAAACTGTTCAATGCAAAGCTTGGTTCGAATGATGATTCGCTTATTTTGAATGATGATGAAATCAAGTTGTTATACGGTGATGTAGATGAATGTCTTGTTTCATTGGGAGAATTGAATATCTTCAGAGCATAATAAATGCCAATTTATCGAATAGCAAACCCCGACAGACTGTCGGGGTTAATTATTTGTTTTCTGTGTTGCATTTATACCTTTGCGGACAGTCGAGGGTCTCGCTGCGGCTCGGTCACACTCGCGTTCTGACATGCCACCGGCATGTCATTCATTGCGCTCGTGCCGCTTCGCTACGCCTGTCCCTACAAAACAGGTACAAACTTCCTTATGATAAGCCGCCCTTTCAAGGACTTTTTAACGTTATTCAGAGTCTACGGTCATCCGCAAGCGACTTTTTATTTCTTTTTCTTAACGATCAGTGCTACAACTGCCGCGACGGCAACTACCGCTGCCGAGATCGCGACGACAATGATAACGGTTCCGCTTCCGTTGCTCGCGTTCTGCTTATTTGAATCCTCTGCGCCGTCAACATTGTCGACCTTGTCGGAGCTTCCGTTATCGGGAGCTTCGGGAGTCTCGGGAGTCTCGGGAGTCTCGGGAGTTTCCGGAGTCTCGGGAGTTTCCGGAGTTTCGGGGGGCTCGGGAGGAAGGATCTCGTTTACCGAATAATCCTTGAATCTGAAGATCTCGCCGGTCGTGCATTTATCGAAATAGGGATCTATCATTCTCGAGAAGATAGCAAGCCCGTTGCCCTTGGGCGCGGTCTCTCCCTCTTCGGGAAGGTACTCGAAAACGTCGGTGCCGTTAGCCTTGACCGATACGCTTCCGTCTACCTTGAAATCAGCCTGAAGGGTGATGTCGGGTCTCGTCGTTCCGTAGTAAACACCTGCGGAGGGCTTGCTGAGATCGGTGCCGAGATCGAGCAGGTCATCAAGGCTCTCGCTTCTTACAAGTCTCGTCTCTTCGTTATTAACGACTCTGTAAAGGCATACGGTGAAGAGCGTGTTGTCCACAACAAGAAGGTACGCATCCTTGATGTTGGCTCCGACAACGGTGTCTCCCTCCTTAACGGGCTCCATGTCGGCCATGAAATAGAATCCGTTCTCCGAAAGGGTGGGCTTTTTGATGTATCCGTCGATGCAGTAGCTCTTTGCTCTGTCGGAAAGCGTGGTGGAAAAGCTTCCCGCAACGGCTGTGTCCTTGAGAACGAGAACGTCATCGTTGCCATCCCATCCGCCGTAAGAGATGACCTCTCCGTTGGACATTGCCCATTTTCCTATCTTCCAGTCTATGAAATCATCGGGAAAAGCCGCAAAGCTCGTGCTTGCCAAAGAGAGCACGAATACCAGAGTAAGAACCGTACAAATAAGTTTTTTCATCGTTTTTCTCCTTTAAACATTCTTTATCAAATTATACCACATGTGATTTTACGTGTCAACGATTGATTTTGAAAAAGTCGTACATTCGTCAAAAAGCACAAAAAAAGCAACACGTGTTTGTGGAAATCATCAATAACATATCTCTGTGTGCGACGCCGCGTGACCTTTGCGGGTGCGGTGTGTCTAAAATTTGCTCGCACAAAAGCCATCTGAGCGCCCGTTTTTGGATATTTCGCATAAATGTGCGGTAAACGGCGATATATATACAAAAAAACACTTGACATAAGCAAAAAAAGTGGTAAAATATATAAGTAATCCACCTGTTGGGTTACCTATGTAATCCATATATCAAAGGAGATATTTTTTATGGAAAGAATGGTTGGAACCGTTTCTCGCGGTGTCCGTGCGCCGATAATCCGCAGCGGAGACGACCTTGCGTCTATCGTCGCTACGTCCGTTCTGAGTGCGGCAAAGTCCGAAAATTTTGAGCTCTATGACCGTGACGTGGTCGCGGTTACCGAGGCTGTCGTTGCAAGAGCACAGAACAATTATGCAACTACCGACAACATCGCGTCCGACGTAAGGGCAAAGCTCGGTGGCGAAACTATTGGAGTTATATTCCCTATC
Organism: Clostridia bacterium; assembly: GCA_017466445.1. Taxonomy (GTDB): domain Bacteria; phylum Bacillota; class Clostridia; order Oscillospirales; family CAG-272; genus SIG672. The sequence continues at coordinate 87,053 of JAFTUC010000006.1, read as the reverse complement.
CTCAGCAGAAACAGATTCGCAATCTGTCTCAGAGGTATTGCCAAGGGCGCAAAGAAGATCGTCCTTATGCTCAGCTTTCCCTCGGACGAGGTCGGAAATCACCTTATAACTATAGATCAGCTTGACGAGAAGGGAGTAAACCCCTACTCGGACGTTCTCGATCTCAAAAAGTACAGAGAGCTCTTCGGAAAGAATCTCCATCCGTTCACGGGTGTGGACTACGTTGACTACTATTCCGAGCTTATCCGCGAGGAGGGCGCAGAGGTCGAGGTAGTCTTCGCAAACGATCCGAGAGTCATCCTTAATTACACGAAAAAGGTACTGACCTGCGACATACATTCGAGAAAAAGAACCAAGCGTATCCTCAAGGCTGCGGGCGCGGAGACCGTTCTCGGTCTCGACGATATTCTCACCTCGAGCATAAACGGAAGCGGATATAACGAAAATTACGGACTTCTCGGCTCCAACAAGGCGACCGAGGATAAGGTAAAGCTCTTCCCGAGAGATTGTACCGCGTTTGTAAAGGACGTTCAGGCAAGGCTTTTTGACGCGACCGGCAAGAAGATCGAGGTCATGGTCTACGGCGACGGAGCCTTCAAGGATCCGGTCGGAAAGATCTGGGAGCTTGCGGATCCGGTAGTATCACCCGGATATACCGACGGACTTTCGGGAACGCCAAATGAGGTCAAGCTCAAGTATCTTGCAGACAACAATTTCGCGCACCTCAGCGGCGACGAGCTCAGAAGCGCTATCGAGAACTATATCAGCACCAAGGGCGACGATCTTGTCGGCTCTATGGAATCTCAGGGAACCACCCCGAGACGCATCACCGACCTTATCGGATCGCTCTGCGACCTTACCTCGGGAAGCGGCGACAAGGGTACTCCTATCGTTCTAATTCAGGGATATTTCGATAACTATACCTCTAAGTAAGATTTGGAAATCGAGACCGGCAGAGAAAAGCTCTGCCGGTTTTTCGTAAATACTTATAAAGAGTCTTTACAAAATCTCTGTGCCGTGGTATGATAACGGTGTAAGCTCTGATTATAAAATTATAAAACGGAGGTCAAGGGTATGAAAAAATATTTTGCGCTTCTGCTGATCGTTTCCTGCATTGTAGGACTTTTTTCCTGCGGAGAAAAAAACGGCAAGAGCGATGATGCAGACGATGACCGAAACGATATCATCACGCAGGCGTACTTTTGCGGAAGAGTGATTGAGATAAACGGAAACAGCTGCCTTATGGAGGTCACCGATACGGGAAATCAAAGCTTTAATATTGGAGATCCGGTCGTTGTAAACACCGACGTCGGTGGATGTCCCGAATACGGCGTCGGAGACCTTCTGAGGATCGTGTTTGACGGTACGGTCGCGGAAAGCTATCCGATGCAGATTTTTGGGGTCGTTGCCGTCTATAGGATCGACTCGGAGGGAAAGACGGTATAAAATATCATTTCGAAAAAATCCGAGGCGGAGGGCTTGGGTTCTTAAGGACAGTTTTATTGAATGGAATAACAGCTAAATCGGCGACTACTGCCAGAGGCTCCCTCCGGGAGGGAGCTGTCGCTGCAAGCGACTGAGGGAGAGTGCGTAACAATAAAATCCGTGCAAACTGAAAGTCACGCAGGCTCCTTCCACCGCTATCGCGGTCCCCCTTCCTCCCGGAGGAAGGCTTATATAGCTTACCTGCAAGTGCGCACCTACTCACCACCGAAAGTGGCGGACCAACAGAAAAGAGCCGATACGGAATAAAATCCATATCGGCTTTTTTTATTGTCCTTTCGCACCCGAGGCTATTACCTCGGATTTTTTATGCAAATGAATAGAAATCCTTCGGACCTGCAAATTCAAAACGGTGACGTTTTGAATTTTTTGTGCACATTATTTTGACGAATTAAGTATGATTTTAGATTTTTTTGTAAAAATCTATTGATTATTTGCTAAAACTGTGCTAAAATGTACATAATAGTGTGGAAAATTATTTTATATAGCAAAGAACATGAAAACGATTTGTGATTTTGCACAGTAATGCGATATGCAAATTGTTGATTTCGCCGAAGAGAAGAGCTCGGATTTTCGCGCCCGCCTTTTTGACGCTATGCAAAATGAAGACAAAATGAATTTTACATGTACCCGAGTATGTTATTATAGGATGATTTCATATAAATAAAAAGCAAGGAGTAACGGTTATGGCACTTATTGACAGAATTAAGTACGATGGTTATCAGGACGGTTCACCGTGGCTGATTTACAAATGTCCGAGCGAAGAGTTTGTGCTCGGATCTCAGCTGATCGTTAATCAGGGACAGGAAGCACTGTTTCTGAAGGGCGGAAAGGCGCTCGACCTCTTCGGCGCGGGCACGCACACTCTTCAGACGGGAAATCTCCCCCTTCTGAACAAGCTTGTAAAGCTTCCCTTTGGCGGAAAAACTCCTTTTTCCGCTGAAATATATTACGTCAACAAGACGTCCCGTCTTGATATGAACTGGGGAACGCAAAATCCCTTCCAGCTCGAGGATCCCAAATACGGACTTATCCTCTCGATCCGCTGCCACGGTAAATACGGTATGCGTATCGTGGACTCCAGAATGTTCGTCTCCGAGCTCGTCGGCGCGATCCCGAACGGAACTACGGTCAATTATCCCTTTGTGGCAAGCTATTTCAGCGGACTTCTTACTTCGAGCATCAAATCGGTCATCTCCGGATTTATGATCCGCCAAAAGATATCCTTCCTCGAGGTCACCGCATACTTAAAGGAGCTTTCCAAGGAATGCGAAAACGAGATATCCAAGGAGTTTGAGCGCTTTGGCGTCGAGATCGTAAACTTCTTTATCGAGACGATCTCTCCTCCCAAGGACGAATTCGAAAAGCTTCGCGGATACAAGGAAGAGCTTGCGCTCGGAAACGATTTCTACAGACAGAGACGCTCCTTCGATATTCTTGAGACTATGGCGGAAAATCCCGCGAGCAGCGGAATGGCGAATGCGGGAATAGGACTCGGAATGGGACTTGGCGTGGCGCCCGCGGTCGGCGGAATGTTTTCAAATATAGGTACCAATATAAACACCGATCCCACGTCGGCAGGAGCCGACTCTGCCGTATGCCCGCATTGCGGTGCCAAAAATCCGACAGGACAGAAATTCTGCGGAGAATGCGGCAAATCGATCGTCGTTGGCATCGTGTGCCCCTCTTGCGGCAAGGTCAACGCACTCGGACAGAAGTTCTGCGGAGACTGCGGAACGAAGCTGTCAAAGAAATGCCCCTCTTGCGGCAAGGATAACGATATGAATCAAAAATTCTGCGGAGACTGCGGAACAAAGCTTTAGGAAGTGCTGATATGAACAATTTTTTTGTTGCGATATTCATAAATGATAAAATGTGTCAGTATAAGGTTGACGAGCTTGTTCAGAACTCGTTAAACGGATACGTCAATGAAAATTTTGTTTTTAATAAGCGAAACGTGTATCTGCCCGTGCAGATACAGGGTGACGGCTATTGCCTGGTTAAAAAGTCATTTGACTGGAAATGTGTTTGCAATAGCCGGGAGATAACCGACAGTAAGGTGATTTGTCACGGAGATTATCTGATCTTTTCGCGCGATGGCTTCTCATATGCCGCTCTATTCACCGAATATCAGAAAAGCACGGTCGGAAGCGATGCGTACAGCCTTGGCAGGGAAACGGTGTTTATCGGCAGATCGGAGGACATGAATATCGTTATAGATATTAATTCCAACGTTTCAAGAAAATGCGCCGCGATCAGACTTGACGATAACGGAAAGCGTTACCTTGAGGATCTTTCGGGAAAGACCGGAATCTATCTGAACGACAGAAAGGTCATATCCTGTGAGCTTAAAGCGGGCGATAGGATATACATAATGGGTACTACGGTAGTGTATTACCCCGATATGCTTATCATTCCAAGCAACACAAAAACACAGGGGATGAACGCTTTGCGCGAGCTTGACGTCCTGCCTCCGACCTTGTCTGAGGAGCAGACGCCTTACGTTCGTACCCCGCGTATCATAAAATCTCCCGAAGAGGGAAGGATCGTGGTCGATGCTCCGACGGCACCTCAAAAATCAAAGGATATACCCTTTATTTTGACCGCAGGTCCGTCCATTACTATGTCGCTTGCCATGCTTGCCAGTGTCGGCGTAACGGTCTCGAATGCTATCAACGGCGGAGGGTACGCATCGCTTATAACAAGCGGAGTAATGGCAGTAAGCATGCTTGCCGGCGCTTTACTGTGGCCGAATCTACTTAGAAAATATAACAAAAGACAAGAAGAAGCAAACGAAATTTACCGTAGAAAAAGATATACCGAATATCTTGCCGAAAAGGAAGCCGAGATCCGGCAAAAATACGAGAGAAGCGTAAGGGTGCTTAACGAGAACCTTATGCCGTCTCCTGAGATATTGGCAGGCTTTGTTCGTGATAGAAGTCGCCGTCTTTGGGAGCGTGTTCCGAGCGATTCGGACTTTCTTTCTGTGAGACTCGGAACAGGAGAGCTCGATTTCGGGATCGAGATCCAGTCGCCAAGTAAGGGCTTCACGCTTGAGGATGATCCGATGATTGACAGTGCTGTCGCGCTGAAAAACAGGTATCAGAAAATGACCGATGTACCGATCACGGTATCACTCAGAGATAAAAGGGTGATAGGTGTTGTGGGCGCGGTTTCGGACGTCTTTAAGGTGATCGTGACTAATGTTATAACACTTCATTCACCCGAAGAGGTCAAGCTTGTTCTTGTGTACAATTCTTCCGCGACGAAGGATATGCAGTGGGCGAACGATCTTCCTCACGTTTGGAGTGCCGACAGAAGGCAGAGATACGTCGCGACCAGCAGGGAGGAGGCTAAAACGCTCTTCTCGAGCCTCGACGAGGTGATGCTTAAAAGAGAAGCGACGCTGTCAAAGGACGATCAGCGCACGCCTGAATTTGTCGTGCTCGTGCTTGATGAGACTCTGGTGGAGGATATTCCGTTCAGACGTTACTTAACAAATAAGGAAAACAGAGTCGGAGTCACCACGCTTTTCTTTGGCAAGCGCTTTAACAGTATCCCCAAGGAGTGTGTAGCGATCATTCAAAAGGATAGCGACGTTTGCGGAATCTATATTAAAAATGAAAATAACAACCGCTTTATAAGCTATGTCGCGGATGAGATAGACGACAGTCTGATGAGAGATATTGCCACGCAGATCAACCGGATCCCGATAAAGACCGAAAAGGGAAAGGCAAGTATCCCGGACAGAGTGACATTTCTCGATATGTACAAGGTGGGTAATGTTGGCGCACTTGAGATAATGAATCATTGGTGCACGAATTCCTCCGATAAAACTCTTGCGGCTCCGATCGGACTTAAGGCGGGCGGAGAGGTGTTCTCTCTTGATATTCACGAAAAATATCACGGATGTCACGGACTTGTAGCGGGAACTACCGGCTCGGGTAAGAGCGAGTTCTTGCAAGCGTACATTCTTTCTATGATGATCAATTACAGCCCGAGCGAGGTCGCTTTTGTACTCGTCGACTTCAAGGGCGGAGATATGGCGAGACCCTTCCTGAAATCTCCTCATCTTGCCGCTACGATCTCGAACCTCTCAGGAAATACCCTGCACAGAGCGCTGATCTCACTTGAAGCTGAGGTCAAGAACCGCCAGAACATCTTTAATCGCTCGGCGGAGCTGCTCGGAGTCGATAAGATCGATATAAATTCTTACCATAAGCATTTCAAGGATAAGAAGCTTAGGCAACCGTTACCGCATCTCGTTATAGTTATTGATGAGTTTGCACAGCTGAAATCTCAGCATCCCGAGTTTATGGCGAAGCTTATAGATATCGCTCAGGTCGGAAGAAGCCTTGGAATCCATCTTATACTTGCAACGCAGAGACCGAGTGGAGTAGTGGATCCGCAGATCTGGAGCAACTCAAAGTTTAAGGTCTGTCTGAAGGTCCTCGATAAGCAGGACAGTATGGATATGATCAACCGCCCCGAAGCGGCGCTGATCAAGCAGCCCGGACGTGCGTACGTACAGGTTGGTTACGATGAGGTCTTTGAGCAGATACAGTCCGGATATAGCGGTGCTGATTACGTTGCTCAGGAAGAATATGTTGACGATGAAAGCATTTCCGTCAGTATGGTGAATTGGCCTGCGGAAAAGATCCGTACCGCAAAAAAAGCACTTAAGGAGCAAAAAAGCGAAAAGACTCAGCTTGAAGAGGTCGTCTCTGTGATAGCCGAAAGCGGCGAAGTGCTCGGACTGCACGTCAAGCAGCTTTGGCTTCCTCCGCTTCCTACCTCGCTGCTGCTCGAAAGCTGTATCGGACGTACGCTTGAGTTTGAAAAATCGATGTGGGATAGCAGAGGGCTTGGCGCTACCGTGTGCGGAATGGTAGATATACCCGAGAAGCAGGAGCAAAGACCGTATGCCGTTGATTTTATTAAAAACGGTCATCTTGCTATCTACGGCTCGTCCGGAGCGGGAAAGAGCACGCTCATTCAGACTATTGCGTACGCAATGTCTATAGAATATTCTCCCGAGATGCTGAATCTGTTTGTTTTGGATTTCGACGGAAACAGCTTGGCAAGTCTTGCGGCAATGCCGCACTGCTCGGGCTATGCGTCCGACGGAAATGAGCAGGCGGTCGAAAATATTTTGAATACCGTTCAGGATATTATTTCCGAGCGCAGAGAAAAATTTACAAGACACCACTGCGCAAGCTACGAGTCGTTTGTACGTTCTTCCGGCGAGAAGATGCCGATGATCCTGATTGTGGTCGATAACTATGCGGCCTTTAGGGAAAAGATGTACCGAAGTGAGGACGTTTTGGTTCAGCTCATCTCGGCGGCGCGCTCGTGTGGAATCTATTTTGTCATTACCGGCAACAGTAAGGGCGCTATCTACTATAAGATCACCGAGCATATTTCGGAAAGAATCGTTCTGAATATGAACGATGCCGGATCTTATAGGGATATTTTGAATGCCGCGGTGCCGATCGTACCCGAGCAGTCGAAGGGACGCGCACTTGTTCTGGTCGATAAAAGAGCTGCTGAGGTTCAGCTTGCGGTTCCCTTTGATACCGATAACGAATCCGCAAGAACTGCAATGATGCAAACGGCCTATGAAAAAATGGCAGCCGAAGCCAAACGCACGGTCTACTCCTTCGAGACCCCGACAGCAGACAATACACCCGCAGAGTTGGTGCTGACCGCAGGCGTTTATGAGACTAAAATGGAAGTCTTGGAGTCTGTCGGTAAATCGCCGTCCTCGATAGTGATCGGAAGCGATCTTACCACCAAAGAGACAAAAGGTTTCGATCTGTTGTCTCAGAAAAGGATCTTTATCGGTACTCGCGAAAGTAAAGAGTCGGTGCCCGATATAGTTAATTCCTTTGCACAAACGACAGGATACCGTGTTTGCCTCGTTACGTCAAATACGGCGGAGACTTTTGATAATAGCGTAGAGATCATCGAAGATATCGATAGGTTCGTTGAGGAGCAGCTTGGCTCGGATGCATACACATATGATGATACGGTTCTTGTTATCGACGGGTTCTGCGATTTTTACGATCGGATCTCGGACGAGGCACTGAGTGTTTTTGAAAATACACTTTCTCAAAGCAACTCCGTAAAGGTAATAACCTTCGACCCGATGAGCAGACTTGCAGATTACAGCGATACGGGCTTGTACGTGCATCTTGTTCGTTCGGAAAGCGGAGCGATCGTAGGCGGTCGTTTGGACGATTTAGTGTCCGCACTGTTGTCTACAAGGGTGTATGAGATCCCCCGAAAGTTCAGGGAAAAGGAACTTAATGACGGACAGGCGATTATTTATTCCGAAAACAAAATGGCGTATATCTCGATCGAGAGGGCTGAATGATGGTAAAGAATATCTCATTGAACGTAGAAATAGTATCGCTTAATATTCAGCATAACTTTTTGATCCCGGAAGAAATGAACGTGGACACCGCGATGTCACTTATCGTAAAGACTGTATCCGATGAGTATCCCGGTGTAAAGCGTGCGCCCGGTCATATGAACCTGTTGCTGCATGCCGGATCCGGAAAAATACTTGATACAAAATGCAGCTTTAAGCAGCTGGGGATCTCCCAGGGCGAAAGATTGATTTTGATGTAAGGCGGTGATGCGTTTTGGCACGGTTTAGGATCAATTACAGTAAGGTCATCCGACAGGCGGATGATATTGAAGAGCTGTCGAGAGATCTGAACAGAGAGATCGGCAGGCTCGAAAACCTGCTCTCGCAAATAAAGAGAGAATGGTGCGGCCCCGCATCCGAGGCTTTTCAAAATCAGCTTACGATGCTGATAGCTGATATGAAGGCGACAAAACACGGCATGTCTAACGTATCCGGCACTATCAAGGACGTTGCCAGCAGGATACAGGACGAGGACGAGCGTCTCGCTATGCAGATGGCGCAAAGATAACACAAAAATATTAATAAACCGGGAGAGCCGGGGATTTTGAAAGGAAAAATTAATTATGGCAAACGAATGGGCAGTAACAACCGAGCGACTGGTTTCTTCCGCCGGAGTGATCGAGGAAAAAACCGCTAAGTACAATTCAGAGTGGGCTAAGCTTTATACCGAGCTTCAGAATCTGAAATCGGCGCAGTGGCAGGGTATCGCAAGCGACACCTTCAACGCAAAGCTTGAAGCGTACAGAAACGATTTTGAAGAAATGTCGAAGGTCCTCCTGGCTTATTCGGCATATCTCAGGAGCGCTGCTGAAAATTACGTAAAGACCGAAGAAGCGCTCAGAGACGCGGCAAACAATCTTTATACCGGAAATTAAGGAGGAAAATAATAATGGCTACTATTAAGGTTAACTCTACCTCGATGAGAGATAAGGCTAATTCGTTTAAAACTGTTGCAAATTCCATAAAGACCTTCACAGGCGAGATGACCGCTGAGATCGAAAGTTTGAGATCAGCGTGGCAGGGCGAATCTGCGGAAACGACCGTTACAAGGTTCAAGGGTCTGGCTGATAATTTCGAGGAGATCTATAACACGATAGTCAGTTATGCGACCTTCCTTGAGCAGGCTGCCGAGGCTTACGATAATACAGAAAAAGCAAACGTACAGGGAGCACAGTCTCAGCAGAGCTGACCAAGTAGCATAGTGTAGAGTGAGGGAGGTGGTATCTGTTGCCGTACATAAAGGTTAATACGAATAAAATAAAATCATATACAACCGAACTTGAAACGGCTCGAATAGTCCTCAATAAGACAAGACAATCTTTTTCTGATTTGCGTTATTCATTAGATTGGGATGTCCGTATTTCCTCTACCATTGAACGACGTCTGGAACAAGTTCTCGATGATTTATATTCGGAGGCTACCATCATTACAAATATGAAAAATTATTTGCAACAAGCGGTAGATACATACGATACTCAAGAGACTATTGTAAAAGAAACGTCTAAGGACGCCTTTATTACAGGTGCCAGCACATTGGCGGATTATGTCAAGTGGACTTCTTACGGACATTGGGTGCTCGACAAAGGCTCGGATCTTGTTTCGCTTATCAAGAATCGAAACATAACAAAAACTTTTAAGAACGGAAAATTTTATCTAAAAGGATATACAAAAGGTTCTGGATTTGCCGGACGATATAATCTTTCAACTTGGGTTAAAAAGAACTCAAAATTAGGCCCATTGGATTATGTTGGAATCGGTATAGATGCGACTGCTCGTACTGTCGATATGGTATCAGACCTATACAATGTCTGGAACGATGAAAATAAAACTACCGAAAAAAAGGTATGTGATACACTTGCAAATGTATATTGTACTGGTGCAAATATTGCTATTACGGTTGGAGGAAAAATTGTTGGTAAAGCGGCTGTGGGCGCAGTATCAGCGGCTTGCTGTGCAATACCAGTAGTTGGACCTGTTATAGGCGTTGTCGCAGGTGCGGCTACGGGTGTTGTTGTTGATAAAGCAATAGGAATAATTGCTGATACCATGACCAGCAAAGCAGTTGTTACACAGGTAAGTAATTCAATAGAAAGTGTTGTTGGTACTGCCAAGGCAGGCGTGAAAGCGGTATCTGATGTAGCTAAACAAATTGCAGAAGCTGATACCGTTGGAGAAAAAGCTTTGAAAACGGCAGAATTAGTAGGCACTGCGGTGGTTGAAACAGCAAAGGTGGCTGTAACTACTGCTGTCGAGGGAATTAAAACTGGCGTAACTATTGTTGCAGAAACCGCTAAAAACGTGGGCAAAGCCGTAGCAAGTTTGTTTAAGGGGTGGTAATGTATGACGTTTCATTTTTCGCATGAAGAATTGTCTTTTTTAGCAAAAAGGTTTGGTTACAAGCATTTAGAAGGGATAGAATTTGTTAGGCATAACAAGGAAATATGTTCTTCTGCATTAGTAGAGAAAGGGTATATGGTTCCATATAAAAGGTCTTACGAATTATCAAATGAAGTAAGATTGCTACTTTCGACGTGGGTAAATGTAAAATATACTCTTGTTCGAGAAGGTTATTTATCCAATAATGATGTGTTTGCAATATTAGCTAATGAAGAAAGGATTCTTTCTTACTCTTTTCATGATGGAAAAATTGAGATCGTAATGTGCGATTTTTCTGTTGAAGTAATGGATCAAATTATTACAGACTATCTTGATATCGTTGAATGTAATAATTGTTGTACTGGCTTCAATATTACTTTTACAGATGACGAGTATCTTTCTTATTTTGATTCGGATACACCAAGTGAGCTGATATGCAAAAAAACGGGACTTTCGCCTGATGATGTATCTTTAATAAAACAGAGTTTAGCAAATGAAAAAGGCACCTCTTTTATAGTGCAAGACGTTGTAGAAGATATAGGTTGCATGGGCATTCTGACTAAGTGTTCAGATGGGTACGTTTTGGTTAAACACATTGTTCCAAATAACGATATAAGCAATCAAAAGATTGTTATTAGTAAAGGCAACTCGCAAGATATCGTTGATAGCATTTATATTTTGTAAAGGAGATTGAAATGAAAACCTATTTACCTATTGGTTCTATCGTAATTCTAAAAAGTGGTCAAAAAAAGATAATGATTTATGGTCGACGTCAGCGCAGGGTTACAGATGAACACGAATACGATTATATCGCTTGCCTATATCCCGAAGGAAATATTAACGAAGATTATATGTATTTGTTTAATCACGAGGATATAGAGACCGTTGTTTACCGAGGATTTAGTGACGCAGAGGAAGAAGCCTTTGTTACCAAACTTAACGAGCTTTAATCTTGAAACAGTAGTCCTTCAACTTACAACAAGATGTCCATATAACTGTCCGCAGTGCTATATGCAGCGCGGGGACATGGATATGTCTGTGGACGTTGCTAAAAAAGCGATCGATGAGGCTGCAGGTCTTGGCGCAGTGGCGATCCAGATCACCGGGGGAGAGCCATTAGTTTGTCCCCACGTTTTCGAGGTTATCGAATATGCCTCGAGCTCAGGGCTGAAATCATTTTTGGCAACCTCCGGATACAACTGCTCCGACGGGACCTACAGTCGCCTGAAATCGGCGGGCTTGACGGCTTTGTGCGTTTCTGTTAACGGAATCACCGAGGAGTCGAACAGTAGATCGAGAGCTTCGTTTGGGGAGTCGTTGTACGCGATGAAGTTGGCGAAAGTCTATAATATTTTGTGCTTTTTGAACGTTGTAGTCACGGACAGTAACATCGATGAGCTCGCTCTACTTGGCAAGTACGCTGAAGGATGCGGTGCTTGCGGTGTGAATATACTGCATCCCGTGACCTCGTACAACGGAGATTATCTGCCCCGATGCTCGGAAGAAACCGTGAAAAAGCTTGCCGGAATTGTCTGCCGCTCTCCGAATTTTTTTCATGTTGAGAACTGTCACAGAGAATATTGGCAGTATTTTACCAAAAACGAATTCTCTTGCGGGGATATTGGCAAGACGACTTATTTTGTTAACGTCGACGGAACGGTTTCTCCTTGCTCAAAAATGATGAGATGCAAATATAGCTCGATCTCGGAAATGCTTGCCGAGCGGAGCGATTGGGAGTGCGGATGCTTATGATGTCAAACCATATTTCCTTTTATTTAGCCTCCGACGTTGGAAACAGCAGGAAAAACCAGGAGGACAACGCGATCCTTCCAAACGGATCCTTTTTGACGGCAGAGCTTGTCAGGTCTGTCTCCGACGGTCGTCAGACCTATGAGGAGCTTGGCAGCGTTACTTACGAAAACGGATTCTTGACGGCCGTTTCCGACGGAATGGGCGGTCACGCCTTCGGAGAGCTCGCAAGCGGGCAGGCGGTAAAATATTTATCCGATAATTATTGGAGGATCGTAAACGGCGCTTATCCCGACGGACGGTGTATAGCCGATGAGATAAGCTCGCTGAACCGCTCGGTCGTTGCTTTTTCCAAAAGCGATCTGCGCCTAAAGGGAATGGGTGCGACTCTTTGCGGTGTCGTGTGCACCAAGGGAGCGCTTTACGGATTTAACGTGGGAGACAGCAGACTCTACCGCTATCACGATCGGTGCCTGCATCAGCTTTCCTCGGATCACACCGAGGGGCAGCGCCTGCTTAAGCTTAATCTGCTTAGCGAGGAGGAATACCTGCGTTTTCCGAGAAAAAAGAATCTCTACAAATTCATCGGAATCAACAACGAGCTTGCAGCGGACGTTTTTAAAATAGAACCCTGCGCTTCCAAGGATTTGCTCCTTATCTGCTCGGACGGACTTACCGACGTTTTGTCGGACAGCGAGATCTCGCTTGTTCTCGGCAAGGATGCAAGTCTTAAGGAAAAGGGAAGCGAGCTTGCGAAGCGTGCCGTGTCACGAAACGTCGGACGCGGAGATAATATTACGCTGATACTTATCGAATTCTGAAAGGAGCGGAAAATATGATCGGTAAAGAAATACTGGGCTATCGAATAGACGAAGAGATCGGCTCCGGCGGATTCGGAACGGTCTACAAGGTCTCTAAAACGAACGCCTCGGGCACCTATGTACGAGCGCTTAAGCATATCACTCTTCCTACGAAAAAGCAGTACGCAAGCGTTTTGAACTCGATGGGAGGCGACTGCTCCAAGGCGGATGACTATTTTACCGGTGTGCTGAACGATATCGTGAGCGAGATCCGGATCCTGAGTATGCTCTCTGAAAGCGGCATACGTAACATAGTCAAATATTATGAAAACGACATCATCGAAACAAAGTCTCCGAAGATGTACGATATATACATTCTGATGGAGTATCTGACCCCGTTCCCCGATTATTTTGAAAGCCACACCTTTACGGTCAGGGACGTCATCGGGCTCGGCAAGGATATTCTGGCGGCGCTCATTTCCTGTCACGATAAAAATATCATTCACAGAGACATAAAGGATGACAACATATTCGTGTCTCAGGACGGCGTGTACAAGCTCGGTGATTTCGGCGTGTCGAAGGCACTGAAGGATAAATCGAGAGCGGAGTCTGTCAAGGGAACTCCGAATTTCATCGCACCCGAGGTCTACCTCGGAAAAGAAAAATATGACAGTACCGTAGATATTTACTCGCTCGGTATCGTGCTCTATAAGCTGCTGAACAAATCACGGAACCCCTTCCTCCCCGCGTTCCCGTCACCGTATACAACGGACGATGAGGATATCGCATTTGAGGCGAGAATGAGTGGAAAGCTCCCCGAGCCGCCGATCTCCGCACAGAATCAGCTTGGAGAGGCAATATTAAAGGCGATCGCACCGCGGAGCGGCAGATATGACTCGGCAAGTGAATTTCTGACCGCCCTTGAAAAAGCGGAGGAGAGCCTGACCGAGGACGAGCTCGGTGAGATAGTGAACGTTATCACTCCCATAAACGCGGTGCCGCAAAGGACCGATGCGTCTGCGGACGGATATAGCAATCATTTTGACGAAACGGTCGCAGGCGAGGTGCTTTCCGATTCGGACGAGACTCTTGTAGCTCCTTTGGATCGGCATTTGTTCGATACTATTGCGTCTCCCGCCGTTATGACCGCGACCGCAAGCGAAAAAAGATCGGAGAGCGCTCATTTCGAGGCACCTCCCAAGCCCGCTGTCGAAGAACCGATAGCGTCGAGCGGATACCGTGCTAACTCATACGGAGACACGGTCGATAGCTCCGAGCCGCCGAGGGTGGCTGCCGTTACCAAGAAGGATCTCAGCTGGCTGATATACCTCTCGCCCGTGATCATAGCGATAATCTACATAGCCCTTTACGTGTTCATTTTGCCGCGATGTGCGTTTAATACTACGATAGGTCTTATCGAATGGCTCTTTACAAATCCTGACGAGATAATTGATGCTATAACAGATGCGTCCACCGTTCTGACGCCGATATACGTTATAATCGGTCTGAAGATACTCGGATGGCTTCTCGTTGGCGGATTCATCACCTCGCTCTTCTTTGTCGGACATACCCTGCAAAACAAGAGACCCAAAACGAGTCTGGATGCAAAGCTTATCGGCAGAGAGGCCTACGTTATGGCAATGGATCTGCATGAGCAGCTGAGACTTATCACGGACACCGATGCTAAGGCGGCCGAAAGGGCGATGTACAGTGTTTGCGAGCGACTGAAAAACGAAAGTGAATTCGGTACGGGCTCTTCTGCCGTGATAAACTGTGAAAACGAGATCGCGGCGTACCTGAAGGCAATAGAAGGAAATATTCTCGGACTGTACGACAGTACGACCCTTGTGCAAGCAAATAAAAACATCGAAATACTCTGTCAAAGAATTTTGGGCAAGCTCAAAACAAGAATAGAATTAAAGAAAAAATAAGATCGGAGATAAATGATTATGGTACAGCAAATAGTTGAACTCGAATGCCCCGGATGCGGAAAATCGATAACCACAAGCACGCAGCAGTGTCCGCAGTGCTTCAGAGAAATAGTGATATCTACCTTTAACAGCGTGAGCGGAATGTCTCCGCTTGAGATAAACAAGCAGGCAAGCGCATACCGCAAGGCAATGGTGAACGATCCCAACAATCAGACGCTGAATATGTCTATCGCCTTCTGCTACCTGAAATTAAAGCTTTATGACAAAGCTATCCCCTGCTTTGAAAAGGCTATCGAGGATAATTTTGACAATTCAGAGACCTATTTTTACGCAGCGATCGCGCTGCTCAAGGGGAAAAAGGCATTCCTCACTCCCCGTACGGTGATAGATCAGATAGAGCAGTACATACAGGCGGCTATCATGATAGAGCCTAAGGGAATATACTACTATTTTTGGTCTTATATACGTTATGACCATCATTTCCGTAAATCCTACGTGATGAACCCCAACTATCAGGAGCTTCTTATGCAGGCAAGACAGATCGGTCTGTCGCAGACCGACGTTTTCGAGCTGTATAAGATACTTGACGTTGACCGTCCGTCGGTGCTTTAAACAAAAAAACGGCCTTCACACCTGATAGGCCGCCAAACGATCGATAATCACGGTGTAATGCCACTGCACTGAAGGTTATATAAAAAGAATTAAGGAGAGTAATTACTCATGGCAAATGCATTGGAATATACTCAGCTTATCGCGCAGAAGAAGAGCTATCTTAAGGGCGCAACTGCTGAGCAGAAGAAAGCAATCAACTACTTTATCCCGGAGACCGGTTGCAAGGGCTTTTTCGGTAAAGTTAAGGACGCAGACTACGACGCAGTTGTAGAAGCAACTGTAGCGGCAGCAAACACCTTCCAGAGAGCTATCGACAAGATAGGCCTCGACGAGAGCGAGCTCAAGGAGATTCCCCCCGTAACTCTTTACGGATACGAGGATTCTGCATTCTCCAAGACCACCGAAGACGGAACCTACAGAAGTAACCTTTACTCTGTTACCCACCTCTTCTTCTCCTCGACCCAGGTTTACATGTATCAGATCATCCTCAACACGATGAAGAACGAGAGAAAGGAAAGAACCGAGGAGTATTTCTACAAGGATATCACCAACTTCTCTACTTCCTCCGATACCATCGAAGCACTTCAGTACAAGGGCTGCCTTGGCGCACCTAACAGAGTTTCTATCGAAATTCAGAGATTTGCGCTTATCGTTCCTGGTGACAAGTTCTCCTGCGCTACATACGGAGACATCGATCAGCAGGTCAAGGCTATGAAGAACAAGCTCAGAGAAAAGAAAATGTAACAAAATTATATAGCGTGCACGCTATAATGTTGTTGGTGGAGGTGTATGTGGCATATGCACCTCCATTTTCACAAGAGGAGTCGTTTTGAGAAAGAAAAGCAAGTTTGTCGAGTATCACAAATATACAGTGATCGGACCTATCGAGGAAATATATCCCGAGACCAAACAAAAGCTGATAAGACCGCGTATCAATTTTTGGCTCGTTGGACTTAAAATACTGCTGACGCTCGCGGCCGTCGGACTTTTCAGCTGGGGATGTGCCGAGCTGATAGAATATTTGTTTACTGACGTTCCGATCCCATTCGGAGTTCAGATCGCTTTGTTTTATATACTGGGACTTATCATCAGTCTTCTTATTTTCGCCAAGAGGATAGTGATATTTTTTATCAGACTGTATCAGCGCTTCGGCCCGTATGAGCTGAGGAGCAGATGTATCTTTATTCCGAACTGCTCGGAATATATGATTCTTGCCATAAAAAAATACGGTCTGATCAAGGGCTGCAAGATGGGGATCGCCCGTTTCAACAGATGCTGTGCACCTAACGGTGGGATCGATTATCCGTAAGCGGATGCTTTTGATCTGCGGACGTTTGCGAAAGTATAACGTCTGTCGCAGCCGTTTTAAAAAGATGATATGAATACCGTGTACGGTATAATCAAATTAATATTTGAAAAAAAGCTTTACGGAGCTGCTTTCCGTGGGCTACAGATAAAAATGCCGTAATTACCGATAACTCGCAAATAACGGAGCCAAACGGAGCGTGTGTGATTACTGTTGATTGCGGACAGATCATTTCAAAATTGCTTACAAAGGTAATGTTATTTCGGCGAGATCGGTATTGATACGCATAAAATAACGGGATGGAAAAATGAGTTCGGAAAACCGTGACATTGATATAAATAAAATAAAAAATATGTCCTTGTCAGAGCTTGAGGATTTATCTCGGGAGATAAGGGAAAAAATCGTGGACGCCGTGTCGAAAAACGGCGGACATCTGGCGTCCAATCTTGGAATGGTCGAGGCGACAGTGGTCCTTCACAAGGTCTTCGATTCTCCAAAGGACTCTCTCGTTTTCGACGTGGGACATCAGTGCTACGCTCACAAAATACTGACCGGACGTGCTGAGGCTCTGGATGATTTGCGAAAATATAACGGAATATCCGGATTTTTAAACAGGAACGAGAGTAAGCACGACGTTCTGAACGAGGGGCACTGCGGCACCTCGATCTCCGCCGCTCTCGGTATAGCCGAGGCAAGCAGGATAAAGGGCGATGACTCGTTTGCCGTTGCGATAGTCGGAGACGGCGCGCTTACTAACGGAATGATATACGAGGCACTCAATAATTGCTCCGATAAGGATCTTAATCTGATCATTCTGATCAACGATAACGAAATGTCGATCTCCCGAAACGTAGGCGGACTTCATAATTATTTTTCCACGATAAGGACGAGCAAGCGCTATTTTTCATTTAAACGTAAATTTGAGACCTTTGTCAGAAGGATACCGCTTATAGGAGATTTTATCGCAGGGGTCTGCAAGAGGATCAAGGATTTCTTCAAGCGTTGGCTTATCAAGACCAATCTGTTTGAGGATATGGGACTCGTTTATCTTGGTCCGGTAGACGGGAACGATATAAAAAAGCTGACCGACGTGCTTGAGGAGGCTAAGACCAAGAAGCGTGTCACGGTCGTTCATATGACGACCGAAAAGGGAAGAGGTTATAAATACGCGCAGGAGCATCCGGAGATATACCATTCGGTTCCTCCGTTTGATAAGGAAAAGGGGGTCACCTTGAGTGAAAACGAGACCTTTTCAACACGTATGGGAAAAGAACTCTGCGCGATCGCCGAGGAGGACGATAGAGTCTGTGCGATAACCGCCGCTATGTGCGACGGCACCGGTCTTACCGAGTTTTCCGAGCGCTTTCCCGAAAGATATTTTGACGTTGGGATCGCTGAGGAGCACGCGGTCACCTTCGCGGGAGGTCTGTCTGCCGCGGGTATGAAGCCGCTTGTCGCTATATATTCGACCTTTGCTCAAAGATCGTATGATCAGCTCTTCCACGACGTTTCGCTTCAAAATCTGCCGATAGTGCTGGCTCTTGACCGAAGCGGTATCGTTGCGGGTGACGGCTTGACGCATCAGGGGATCTTTGACTATTCGATATTTTCTACCCTGCCAAACGTCACGATCTTTTCGCCGTTTACCTTTTCCGAGCTCTCCCTTGCCATGAGAGAGTCCTTTAAGGACGGAAAGATATCTGTGATCAGATACCCGAAGGGCTCGGAATGCCTTTTGCCCGAGGAACTCGTCTCTTGTGATGACAATAGTTATTTTGTTACCGAAAATATAGAAAAAGCGGACGTTGTTATCGTTACGTACGGAAGGATAACCTGTCAGGCATATTCTGCCGCGCAGAGGCTGAAGGAAAAATACAGTGTGGGAATATTGAGACTAAATCGTATATATCCGCTGGAAACAGAAAAGCTCGTGCCCTTTTTGTCAAATAAACGTCTTGTTTGCTTTGTGGAAGAGGGAATAAGGAGCGGAGGAGTGTCCGAGAAGATAGCTTCTCGGATGAGCGCTCTCGGTATATCCTCTAAGATACATATCAAGGCAATAGATAACTATCTGCCGCACGGTGAGCTTGACGATCTGCTCTCTCACTGCGGACTTACTGCAGAGGCTATCGCAAACGATATCACGTCGATCCTTGAAAAGGATTAAGGCTTGGAAATATCTCCGATAAATATGATTATTTACAAAAGCAGATCGATCGCAAAACGCGATCGGTCTTTTTTGGTCATTATTAGGTGACAATCGTATAAATTGTAATATTTTCAGCATTAAAATATATTGACGCACCGATTTTTTCCTTATATAATCGAGTTGAGCCGTAGCTATATCGGCAAGTTTATATGCAGTCGGAGGTTTGTATGGATAACGAGATCAAAAACGCGGCAAGGATCGATAGCGGAAAAAATTATTGGTGCTCATGGGCAACTCAGGGGTCGCTCGGAAGGATCAGGTACGAGGAGAGGGCTCGTAACGGAAATAATGAGACAGTGGATATATCCGTGGCAAATCCCTCACGCTTTGAAATGAACGAGGAGATAGTCTTCGGAAAAGGGGGATTTGCCGAGCAGTTTCCCGAGCTTCGGGGAGAGCTTTACCTTTTGCTCGACGACGGATGGGACGTTCCGTACGACGTTACTACCGACAAAGGAATAGACGCTTTCGGCTCGGTCATTCCCGACAGCGAGAGATTTCCCTCCTTTAAGGGCACGCCCGCCGAAAGACTTAAGGCAATGAACGAAAAAGCTCGCTCTATGGGCTGGCTCGGACTCGGACTTTGGATATCTCCGCAGATGTGCGGTGAGGGACATATGAAGCATTTCGATCTCGAAAGAGAGCTTCATAAGAACTACTGGAGGGAAAGGATCCTTTGGTCAAAGCAGGCAGATATTCGCTACTGGAAGATAGATTGGGGTAATTTCGGACGAGGAAACGTTATCGAATACCGCAGAATGATGAGTACGCTTAAAAACGAGCTCTATCCCGAGCTTATAATGGAGCATTCAAGCGGCGGCGCTCCGGTCAACGGATATCCGAACGCCGGAAAGTTCCGCTATGCCGATAACGAGGGGCTTGCAAGAGAAAGCATGCAAATGTGCGAGTACAGCGACGTTTTCCGTTCGTACGATATAACAGACGATATGCTCGGAGATACGACGACGCTCGACCGACTCGCCTTTCTTCTCAGCTTCTCGCCCTGCCTTGTAAACTGCGAGGACACGCTCTATATCGGAGCCGCGCTCGGATGTGCGCTCGGGATCATGCGCTCACATTACGGAAAAGATTTTCTCAGAATGAACAGAAGGCTTGACGAAATCACGGCGGCACTTAGGTGGCAGAGACAGGCGCCCTCGTTCGTTGGCGGAGAGCTCAAGGTTTCGGACGATCTTCTTGCGGACCGTGCCTTCTTCACGCCCGACGATACATGGTACAAAGAGATCCACGATCGACTCGTGGAGCAGGACGCCCCCGCCGTAATGGCGAGAAACACCGAGCTTCCCGAGGTCCTGCGAAGCGAAAGGATGCCCTTTGTCATAGCGTCCAGGAACCCCACCGGTGCCTATTCCATAGCGGCTGTAAAGCGCAAGGAGTTTCTTGAAAATACCGAGCCCGCAAGAGTCAGCTGCAATATAGAGGATGCAAAAAAGATCGGTATCTTCGGTGAATTTGAGTGTATCGAGCTTTCTTCCCACGGTGAGATAAGGAAGGTCTGCGCAAGCAGCCTCATAGGGGACAAGGAGGCTGATATCTCTCTCGAGGCTCTCAAAAACGGCAAGGTAGTGCTTACAAGGGATATCCTTGAAGGCTTCAACTGCTCGAGCGACGAATCTGAAAACGCCGTTATGATAAGCCTTGAATTTTGAAATAACATTTTGTAGGTCATAAAGGAGAAAAGCGATATGAAGATAATCGACGTCGGATACAATTACAGCCATCCAAACGGACATATTGTGCGTCGAGGCAACGGTCTTGATGAATATTTACTTCTGATAGTGAAGACGCCTGCGCTTTTTCTCCTGCAGGATGATCTGATAGAGGTCGAAGCAAACTCTGCGGTCATATATTCGAAGGGAACTGCGCAGTGGTACGGAAATAGGGATAAGGAGTATGCCGATGATTGGGTGCGCTTTGTTCTTGACGATGATGACAGAGAGTTCTTTGGCGGACTCGGAATAATGATGAACAGCGCCGTTGCGCTTGGCGATTCGTTGCCGTTTTCCCGATTTGTCCGCGATATAGGATACGAGATGCATTCGGGGAATTTGCGAAGCGATATGAGCACCGAGCTTTATTTGAAGCTCTTGCTCGTTAAGATCTCGGAAAAGGTCCTTCACGAGACCGACGCAAAGCGTTCCCCGCACTATAGCGAATTTTTGAGCCTGAAATCGAGGATACAGAACGATCCGGCTCAGGAATGGAATATCGACGATATGGCAAGGTCTCTTTTCCTCAGCAGATCACATTTCCAGCATCTTTACAAGGAGATCTTCGGAATCGGCGTGACGTCGGATATCATAAGATGCAGAATAGAGCGCGCACAGTATCTGCTTTTCAGTACCTCTGATCAGATAAGCAGCATCGCGGAGTCTCTTGGGTATAAGAGCAACGTCCATTTTGTGCGTCAGTTCAAGGAGATAGTCGGTATGACTCCGTCAGAGTATCGCAAGCAGCAGGGTCTGTCGGAGCAGCCGTACATCTTTTCGTCCAATATAAAATATACGCCTTCGTTTGACCCCGAGCCCCGTGATGAAAAGAAATAGGAAAATATCCGCTTATATCGGTCGCATAAAAGAAAAAACGTCCGATTACCGAAAAGGTAATCGGACGTTTGATTTTTAAGATGCTCAGATCTTGACCCTGCCCTCCGCAACAGCGTGATCTACGTAAGCGTGGATCTTCTTTACGGGGTTAAGTATAGAGCTTATCGACTCGTCGTGGTTGAGAGTGTCGATAAGGAGCGAAACGTACTTGCACATATTGACCTCGCGGTACCAGGGCTTAGCCTTGAGCTCCTCGGGACGGTAGATCAGGTTGGTGGTGAAGATACGTGTGATGTCGCCGTTTTCGAAAGCCTTGTCAAAGGTCTCGAATCCGTTGCAGAAGAGACCGAAGGTGGCGAATACGAAGATCCTCTTGGCGCCCATCTTCTTAAGGTGGGTGGCGACCTCGATTATCGAGTCGCCCGAGGAGATCATATCGTCAACGACGATTATATCCTTGCCCTTTACGTCACGTCCGAGATACTCGTGAGCAACGATCGGGTTTCTTCCGTTGATTATGGTGGTGTAGTCGCGTCTCTTGTAGAACATACCGAGATCGAGCTTGAGGACCGAGGAATAGTACATAGCTCGGTTCATGCCGCCTTCGTCGGGAGATACGATGGCGATATCGTTTTCGTTGAGAGAAAGCTCGGGGATGTCCTTTATGAACGCCTTGATCATCTGATAGGTAGGACGGATATCGTCAAAGCCGCAAAGCGGGATAGCGTTCTGCACTCTGGGGTCGTGCGCATCAAAGGTGAGAATGTTGGTAACACCCATGCGTACGAGCTCCTGAAGAGCCATAGCACAGTCGAGAGACTCTCTCGAGGAGCGCTTGTGCTGTCTTCCCTCGTAGAGCATCGGCATGATTACCGAAATCCTTCTCGCCTTGCCCGCGATACTTCCGATGACTCTCTTAAGGTCCTGAAAATGATCGTCGGGACTCATAGGTACGGTCTTTCCGTACATCTTGTAGGTGGCACCGTGATTGAAAACGTCACAGATGATGAAGACGTCGTGTCCTCTGAGAGATTCGTGAAGGAAGCCCTTTCCCTCACCGCTTCCGAAACGGGGGCACTCAGCGTCAACCACAAAGCTGTTGACCGAGCTTCTCCATCCCATAAGATAACTGTCTACCTGTTTTGCGAAATCCTCGCCTCCGCGCATGGTTATAACGCTGAGCTGACCGTACAATTCGTTTGACATAATTCCTCCGAAAAAAGTATTTTTAGATCCGTATGCTTATTTTACCACACTTTTTTTGTTTTGTGAACATGTTTCGATAAATTTTTTTAAATTTCGTCAAAATCTCTTCTTCGTAGCAAAAGAGAGCTTTTTTTGTTTGTATTTTGTGTATTTTGCGTACAAAAATTTTGCTTTGTGAGAGCTTTTCTTGAAAAGAGAGGTAGACTTTTTAAAAAAACTGTGATAAAATACCTAAGTAACGATTTTTCTAAAGGAATTTATGAAATGAAGATAGTAATAACCGATCTTTCAACACTTGGAACAAATGCCGATATATCGGCAATAAAGGCACTCGGAGAGACCGTCGCGTACGGTCATACCTCAAAGGACGAGGTCTGCGATCGCATACGGGACGCGCAGATAGTGATATGCAATAAAACTCTTATAGGGAAAAGGGAGATCGACTGCGCAAGCGAGCTTAAGTGCATCCTGCTTTTTGCGACCGGATATAACAATATCGATATCGAGTATGCGAGAGAGCGCGGTATAGCGGTTTGTAACGCCGGTCAGTATTCGACCTACGCCGTCGCTCAGCACACCTTCGCTCTTATACTGAGGCAGGCAAGCAGAGTTGCCGAATTTTCCGACTTCGTAGCGGAGGGGGGATGGATACGCTCGCCTCTCTTCTCCTCGTTCGAGTTTTCCACCTGCGAGCTGTATGAAAAAACGCTCGGAATCATCGGATACGGAAGTATAGGACGCGCGGTTGCCGATATCGCGCTCGCCTTCGGTATGAAGGTGATTGTCAGCACGAGAACCCCGAAAAATGACGGCAGGGTGGAGTTTGTCAGCTTTGATGAGCTTCTTAAGCGGTCGGACTATATCAGTGCGCACTGTCCGCTGACCGATAAGACCGCAAATCTCTTTGACGCAAAAGCGTTTGAAAAATGCCGTGACGGTGCCTTTTTCGTCAACACCTCGCGTGGTGGAGTGGTGGACGAGAGAGCGCTTGCGGACGCGCTTAACAGAGGCAAGCTTTCGGGCGCCGCGCTCGACGTTCTCACGACCGAGCCGATGCGCAGCGACTGTCCGCTCATCGGAGCGAAAAATCTTACCGTGACTCCGCACACCGCATGGATCCCGATCGAGACAAGACGCAGGCTTATAGGCATAGTTGAGGAAAATCTGAAGGCATTCCTTGCAGGAATGCCCAAAAACAGGGTAAATTAAAGGAAAATCTCTTTGAGGTGAAAATGAACACTTATATATTTGATTTTGACGGAACGCTCGTCGATTCGATGCCCTATTACGGTAAGGCGATGGTCTCTGTCCTTGACGAGCACGGTATAGAGTACGGAGACGATATACTCAAGATAATAACTCCGCTCGGATTTATGGGAACGGCGAAATATTTCATCTCGCTAGGGGTGCCTCTTACTATAGAGGAGCTTGCCCGGGATCTCGGAGATAAGCTTTTTAAGGTATATTCAGAAACGGTGCCCGCTAAAAAGAAGGTTGTTGAAACGCTTGCGGCTCTTAAAGAGAGAGGATGCGATCTTAATATCCTCACCGCAAGTCCGCATCTGACGCTCGATCCCTGCGTGAAAAGGCTCGGACTCGATAAGCTCGTAAATAACGTCTGGTCGTGCGACGATTTTTCCACGACGAAGGCCGATCCGAAAATATACGAAATGGCGGCGAAAAGGCTCGGAAAGGACGTATCCGAAATAATTTTTATCGACGATAATCCCGAGGCAGACCGCACCGCAAAATCGACGGGAATGACAGTGTACGGGATCTACGACGACAGCTCGAGGGAATATATCGACGAGATGAAGTCGATATGCGACAGATATATCTACGATTTTTCCGAGCTCCTTTAATTCGAGTGATTATAGCAGAGGTGTGAAATGAACGTGATAATTGAAAATGAGCTTCTGAGGCTCACTGTCGGTGATGACTGCGTACCGAAAAGCCTGATTTGTAAGCGCTCGGGAGAGGAGCTTCTTTATGAAAACGCAAATATTCCCCTCTTTTCGCTGACCGAGGAGCGCCCGTACAACAATGAGATAAAGCTTGCGCATCCGAATAAACGCACCGTCTTCAAGGCAAATTCGCTCTCGCGCAGAGGTGACCGACTCACGGTCGGATTTGAAAAGGTGGGATTCAAGGCGGAGGTGTCGATCATTGAAAGGCCTACTTACGTGACCTTCAGGCTTGAGGATTTTATCGTAGGTCCCGACGATTTTCCCGATCTGTCGATGACCCCTCCTCCCGTTTCCGAATTTTGTCTTCTTCAGCTTCCGATAAAGAAAAGAGAAAGATTCGGCGAGTGGCTTAATATCGTCTGGGATGATAAGACTGCCGTCTGCGTTACCGCAGACTCTCCGTACGCCCGTGTGGATGCCGAGGAGAGGGACGGATTTTATATCATGAAGGCAGACGCTATCAGGGGCATACGTCTTAAGGGATGCGCCGCAAGTCTTATAGTCTCTCCCGGAAAAGAGGCGTTCCTTGACGCTATGGACTCGTTTGAGAGAGAAAATTCATTGCCTCTCGGAGTTGAGAGCAGACGTTCGGACGATATAAACAGATCGGTCTACTGGACTCCCACCCTCGCGCCCGATGAGATAGATAAGCATATAGAGCGCGCACTTCAGGGTGGCTTTGAATTTATGCTCGTCTACTATACCGCCCTGTTTTGCGAGGGAGAGGGATACACTCTTTGCGGAAATTACGATTTTAACAATGATTATCCCGACGGATACGAGAGTGTCCGGGCGGCTATAGCGAAGATAAAGGCGGCGGGAATAATACCCGGTCTGCACGTTCTTCAGACCCATATCGGAATAAAGAGCAGATACGTCACTCCGAGAGCCGACCACAGACTTCGCCTTGTGCGTCATTTTACTCTCGCGAAAGCGCTCGGAAGGGATGACACGACTCTCTACGTTGAGCAGAGCACCGAGGGTACCGTTATGCATCCGAATTGCCGAGTTTTGCAGTTTGGTGGCGAGATGATACGATACGAAAGCTATACAACCGAGCCGCCGTACGCCTTCCTCGGCTGCGAGAGAGGATGTTTCGGCACCGATATAACAGAGCATGAGATGGGAACGATCGGCGGAATACCCGATATCAGCGAATACGGCGCGACAAGCATATATCTCGATCAGGATACGTCTCTTGCCGACGAGGTAGCGGAGAAGATCGCAAAAGCGTATAACGCAGGCTTTGAGTTTGCTTATTTTGACGGCTCTGAGGGTACGAATCCCCCGTTTGAGATATACGTTCCGATGGCACAGTACAGAGTGTACAAAAGGTTCGGACGGAGCCCGAGATTTTGCGAGGGTGCCGCAAAGGCGCATTTTTCCTGGCATATGCTCAGCGGCGGAAACGCGTTTGATATATTCCCTACCGATATCTTCAAGAAGATGATAGCAAAGCATCCTCTTGAGGAGATAGAGCGCATGAGAAACGATATGACCCGAATAAATTTCGGATGGTGGGCGTACCGTGAGGATACGATGCCCGATATCATTGAGTACGGAACGAGTAAGGCGGCAGCGTGCGACTGCCCGGTCGCCGTACAGATCTCGCTCGGAGCTCTCGACACAAATCCCCGCACCGCGGACAACCTTGAGGTGTACCGCAGATGGGAGGACGTCAGACGGAAAAAATGGCTTAGCGATGAGCAAAAGGCACTTTTGAAGGATAGCGAGCGGGAATTTACCCTCCTTGTAAACGAGAGTGGCGATTACGAGCTCGTCAAGTGTCAAAGGATACTTCCGGAGGGCGTATCCGAAAGCCTTCCGATATGCGCCTATATCTTCGAGCGCGCGGGAAAGGCATACGCGTCCGTATGGCACACAAAGGGAAGCGACAGAGTATTTCTTCCGATCTCGGGAGATCTTACGTACGAAAGAGAACTCGGAGGAGAGCGGCTTACGATCGATAAAACGGACGGCGGGATCGAGATCACGGTGTCCGACAGAGGATATCTGCACGGATGCGATATCAAGGAGCTCGTTTCGGCGCTTGAAAGAATACATATTGTCTGATTTGCAGGAGAAAAAATGGATATAAAGGAACTTAGAAATAAAATAGACGGTATAGATAAGGAGATAGTAAGACTTTACGCAGAGCGTATGGCGGTCTCCTCTCAGGTCGCGGATTATAAAAGAGAGAACGGACTTCCCGTGCTCGATCATAAAAGAGAAAGGGAGCTGCTCGATAAGATAAGCGATCTTGCGGGAGATGAGCTTGAAAGGTATGCGCGCGTGCTTTACGAAAGCATCCTCGCGACCTCCAGGGCTTATCAAGACAAAAAGCTCGGGATCGCGACCTCGCTCTATAGCGAGATATCAGACTCGCGAGAGCAGACGGGAAAGCTCTTTCCCGAGAGGGCGAGCGTAGCCTGCCAGGGAGTTGAGGGCGCGTATTCGCAGATCGCTGCCGAGGGTCTCTTCAGGCTGCCATCGATAAGCTACTATAATACCTTCGAGGATGTCTTTACCGCGCTTGACGAGGGAAAGTGCAAATACGCCGTGCTTCCGGTAGAAAACAGTACGGCGGGATCGGTAAATAAGGTCTATGATCTTATGAGGACGCACAAATTTTACATCGTGCGCTCAATGCGCATACGCATAGAGCACAATCTTTTCGCGCTCCCGGGAACGAAGCTTTCCGACATACGTGAGATAGTCTCGCACGAGCAGGCGCTCTCTCAGTCGGCAGACTATATAGCCTCGCTTCAAAACGTGCGCGCGACTCCCGTTTTAAATACAGCGATCGCCGCCGAGACGGTCAAGAGATCGGGAAGGCATGATCTCGGAGCGCTCTCCTCACGTGCGTGCGGAGATATTTACGGACTCGAGTGCCTTGCCTCCTCGGTACAGGACAGGGGCGCGAACTATACGAGATTTATCTGTATCTCAAAGGAGCTTGAGATATATCCGGGAGCCGATCGCACGAGCTTTATGATGGTAATATCGCAGAGACCGGGATCGCTCTACCGCATACTTTCCAAGCTGAATGCCTGCGGAATAAATATGAGAAAGCTCGAGTCGAGACCTCTTCCCGACAAGGATTTCCAGATAATGTTCTATCTTGATGCCGATATTTCGGCATATTCTCCCGAGCTTCCGACCCTTCTTGCCGAGCTTCAGGGCGAATGCGAGGAGCTTCGCTATCTCGGAACCTATTCGGAGGAATTTTAAAATAAGCCTGATTTGGAGGAATAGAAAATGGCAATATTTTTTGATGAGGCGCTGAAGACCTTTTACCTTGAGAGCAAGGATACGAGCTATGTCTTCAGAATAAATGAAAACGGCTTTCTTAATCATCTTTACTACGGAAAAAGGATAGCAAGAGAGGATCTTACGTATAGCGTCTATCTTGTTGACAGGGGGCACGGAAGTAATATCGCGGGAAGACCGAGATATGAGTCTCTCAACGTCTATATGAACGAGTGCCCGACTTACGGAAGAAGCGACTACCGTGAAAGCATGCTCGCATTCTTCTTTGAAAACGGATCGAGAGTAAGCGATCTTGTCTATAAGAACCATAGGATACTTGATAAAAAGCCCGAGCTTTGCGGTATGCCCTCGGTAAAGGGCGGAGAAACGCTTGTTATAGAGCTTTGGGACTCGCTTAACTCTGTCAGCGTGGAGCTTTTCTACACGGTCTTCGAGGAGCTTCCCGTCATCCTTCGCCACGCCGAGATCAAAAATCTCGGAAGCGTCGCGCTGACTCTCGACAGAGCCTACTCCTTCGCAGTCGATATGCCGGACGCAAATTGGGATGTTCTCGCCCTTCCCGGAGCACATCTCAGAGAGCGCTTTGCGGAAAGATCTCCCCTTTCTCACGGGATATTTACGGTGGACAGTAAAAGAGGCGTGTCGTCGGGACAGATGAATCCCTTCCTCGCCGTGCTCAGGAAAAATGCTACCGAGGAGAGCGGAGAGGTGTACGGGTACAACCTCGTTTACAGCGGAGATTTCGCCTTCAAGGCGCAGGTCGAGCAGAATGATGAGCTCCGCGTCGTCGGCGGTATAAACGATCACGATTTTGCATGGGAGCTTCTGCCGGGCGATATGTTCACTACCCCCGAGGCGGTAATGGTCTATTCGGATGCGGGTCTCGGAAAGATGAGCCGCACCTTCCACGATCTCTACAGAGAAAACCTCGTAAACCCGAGATTCGTTAAAAAGAGCCATCCGATAGTAATAAACAATTGGGAGGCGACCTACTTTAATTTCGATACAGAGAAGCTCTGCGCTATCATCGACAGCGTCGAGGGAACCGGGATAGACACCTTCGTGCTTGACGACGGATGGTTCGGAAAGCGCCTTAACGACCGCGCGGGACTCGGCGATTGGTTCGTCAATATGGAGAAGCTTCCGCATGGACTCACCCCGATAATCGAGCACGCGCATAAGAAGGGTATGAAATTCGGACTTTGGTTTGAGCCCGAAATGGTCAACGCAAACTCGGATCTCTACCGTGCGCACCCCGATTGGGCGATCCACGCACCCGGACTCGAGCCCTGCACGGGACGTGATCAGCTTATTTTAGATCTCTCAAGAGACGAGGTCTGCGACTATATCATAAAAGTAGTTTCGGATATACTCAAAAACAACGCCATCGATTACGTAAAGTGGGATATGAACCGAACGATGACCGATAATCACTCGGCGTCTCTCGGAAAGAGAGGTAAGGAGCTTCACCACAGATACGTTCTCGGCTTCTATAAGATCTGCGAGGCGCTTATAAACGGATTTCCGCATGTCTTCTTCGAGGGATGCGCTTCGGGCGGATGCCGCTTCGATCCCGCGATGCTCTACTATTTCCCGCAGATCTGGACGAGCGACGACTCGGACGCATATCTGCGTACCGCTATTCAGTACGGAACCTCAATGTGCTATCCTCTCTCTACCCATTCCTGCCACGTTTCGGCGGTTCCCAACCATCAGTGCGGAAGGGTCACTCCGTACGCATCGCGCGCGAGCATAGCGCATCTCGGAGCTACCGGATATGAGCTCGATACCACGAAAATGGATCCCGATGAGCTTGCCGAGATAAAGGCGCAGGTCGACGATTACAAGGAGATCGAGGATCTCGTGCTCTTTGGAGATCTTTACAGGCTCAACGATCCTCAAAAGGAAAATCTTTTTGCCGAGCAGCTCGTTTCTAAGGACAGGAGCAAGGCTCTTGTGACCGTTATGCGCCCGCTTGCCATACCGAACGCGGCGGCAATCAGAGTCTATCCGAGAGGTCTTGATGATGATGCGACCTACTTCGTTCGCGAAGGCAATCTTACGAAAAAGGGCTCGACTCTTATGAATCTCGGCATCATAGTTCCTTTCGCGCCACGCGACTTTTCGACAGTGACCTACCACATTAAAAAGGTTGACTGAGATTTTTAATACGTACAGATAAAAAGGACTCGTTTGCGCTAAGCTGCGTAAATGGGTCCTTTTGTTTAAAAAGTTTCGGTATTTCTCGCTTTTTTACTTGACAATCACTTGGCGCTTCGCTATAATAGATAGTGGATATCTTTTTGCTCGCATTTGAGAAATGGGACAAAATCAGTAAGGAGTGCGTCGGATGCAAAATATGCAAAACATGCAAAACATGCAAAACGATCCGGTATACGTAAAGGCGATGTCCTTGCTCGCTCTTTCCGATATGAGCGAGAGAAGACTGCGCGAAAAGCTGCTTTCGAAGGGCTTTTCCGAGTCCGAGATCGGACGGGTTCTTGATGCGCTCAGAGAAAAGGGATATATATCTGATGACAGACTCATAGAAAATCTCGTTTCTTACTACTCAAGGCGTAAATATTTCGGAAGATATCGCATAAAGCTCGAGCTGCTCTCGAAATTTGACCGGGAAAGCGTAGACAGAGCGCTCGACGGCGCCTGCGCGTGCGTCGATTTTAAAGAGCTCGCTTCTGAATTTGCGATCAAGGAAAAAAGTAAGGGTACAGACAGAGAAAAGCTCATAAGAAAGCTCCAAAGGCTCGGTCACGACTCGCTGTCGATAAGATACGCGCTAGATACGGTCGGCAGATCGGAAGAGAAGTAAAGGAAAACAAAGGAGAGAGTCGTTATGGCAAAACAGATAAAGGTAGGATTCGTATCGCTCGGTTGCTCCAAAAACAGGATAGATACCGAGGTAATGCTCCACACTCTGCTCGAGGCGGGATATGAGATCACCGCGGACGAGACCGAGGCGGACGTAGTTATAATCAATACCTGCGCTTTTATCGAAAGCGCGAAGAAGGAAGCTATAGACAATATTCTCGATATTGCGTGGCTCAAGGAGAACAAGGATCTTAAGGGTATCGTCGTTTGCGGATGCCTTGCCGAAAGATACGGAAAAGAGATACTTGAGGAGCTTCCCGAGGTCGATGCCATAGTCGGCGTCGGAGGACTTCCCAAGATCTGCGAGGCGGTCGACGCGGCGTACGAGGCGGGATTTCGCAACAGAAAGGGTCGCGCAGAGGATAAATACTGCTGCCTCGACGATAAAAACACCATGCCGCTCGGAGGCGATCGCGTTGTCACGACTCCCGAGTACAGTGCGTACATAAAGGTCGCGGAGGGGTGCGACAATCACTGCACCTACTGCGTTATCGGAAATATAAGAGGTAAATTCAGGAGCCGCCCGATAGAGGATATAGTCGCGGAGGCGAAAACTCTTGAGGAGCTCGGCGTGAAGGAGCTTAATATCGTCGCTCAGGACACCTCGAGATACGGACTTGATATCTACGGCGAGTACTCGCTTGCAAAGCTCGTTCGCGCGATCACAAATGAGACCTCGATACCGTGGATCAGGCTTCTTTACTGCTATCCCGATAAGATAACAGACGAGCTCTGCGAGGAATTTAAAAACAACGACAGACTTGTGAAATATATTGATATGCCGATACAGCATATCTCGGACAGTGTTCTTGACAGAATGAACCGACACGGCGGAAGCGAGGTCATAAAGGATGCGATCTCGCGCCTTCGAAGGGCATGCCCCGACATCACCCTTCGCACTACCGTTCTCGTCGGATTCCCCGGAGAGACGGACGGAGATTTCGAGGAGCTCTGCGAGTTTATCAAGGAAGCAAGATTTGACAGACTCGGAGCGTTCACCTATTCTGCCGAGGAGGGAACTCCCGCCGCCGAGATGGACTCTCAGGTGGACGAGCAGACAAAGCAGGACAGATACGATCTTGTAATGAGAATTCAGGGCGATATCTCGGCTGAAAAGAATGAGGAAAAGCTCGGAAAGGTATTTGACGTCATTTGCGAGGGCTATGACACCGTCTCCGAGATCTACTACGGCAGAAGCGCCGCGGATGCCCTCGAAATAGACGGAAAGATATACTTTTCCTCAGATCGCAAGGTCGAGGAGGGCGAGCTTGTCAAGGTGATAATAGGAAACGTGCTTGATTACGATCTCCTCGGAGATCTCACAAAGTAAAATATTTTTTGGAGAAGGATTATGGAAAACAAGAAGATTTTCAGAAAAGAGAACATTCCCAACATACTTACCGTCATAAGAGCGGTACTGGTTCCCGTCTTTATGGTGGTCATCATCTTCGCACCCAGAGGGGTCTACGGAGAGGATATGCCAAGCGGTGAGATCATAATGAGACTTGTAGGTGCGGGACTCTTCGGACTTATCTCGCTTACCGATATGATCGACGGAAAAATAGCAAGAAAGTACAACTACGTTTCCGATTTCGGAAAATTCCTCGATCCGCTCGCCGATAAGATACTCGTTTTCGGCGCGATGATCTCTCTTATCACATTTATGGGCGGAAGCGAGGGGATCCCCTATATCTTCGAGATCTGCCTGATATTTGCGACGTTTATATTCTTCACCCGTGAGATAGCGGTTACCTCTCTCAGACTGCTCTTCTCAAACAAGGGCGGACACGCGCTTGCGGCAAACTTTGCGGGCAAGATGAAGACGGTATTTCAGATGGTGTTTATCATAGTCGCGCTCGTAGAGCCTATTATCTGGGATCTCTGGATAGCGACCTTCGTATCTATGGCGATAATGGCGGCAATGACCGTCATCTCGGGAGTCATCTACTTTAAGGAGTACGTGCCTCTCATTATGGGAAAGAACGCTGAAAAATAAGCAGTACTTGGGAAGGAGGAAAGCACCGTGACGCTGAAGGAGCTTGACGATAAAATCAAATACGCTCCGAGCGGGGTCTATGTTTTTTACGGTGAGGAGGAGTATTTAAAGCGCAGATATCTCGAAAAGATGCGCGAGACTCTCATTACCGACGAGACCGATGCGGTGTTTAATCACGTCGTGCTTGACGGAGAGCTTGACAGACTCGGTGACGAGCTTGTCGGGACCCCTCTTTTCGGAAGCGCGGGAGGCCGCCTCATAGAGCTTCGCGGAGTCGATTTCAATTCGTTGAACGATTCAAAGCTCGACGAGCTCGCGCTCGCCTTTTCCGAGGTCAGTGACGATACTCTTGTGATCTACTGCCGCCCCGACGAATTTTCGGAGGGAACGAAAAAATCTCCGAGCGCTCATTTTAAGAAGCTTTCCCAAAGCGCAAATCTTGTGAATTTTGAAAAGCAGACCCCACAGAAGCTAATCGGCTGGGCGGGCAGGCATTTTGCCTCTCACTCGTGTGCCGCCGATCCGCAGGTCTGTAAGTGCCTGATCGATTACTGCAAGAACGATATGTTCGTTCTCGCCTCCGAGATAGACAAGGTCGCCTCGTACGCTCTGCAAAACGGACAAAGCGTGATAACGCAGGATATGATATATCTCGTCTGCTCGCCGAATACGGTCTACGGCGCGTTCGATTTTGCCAACGCTATAACCGACGGCGATATAAAGACCGCACTTGCGATATTTGCCGATATGAAGCTTCGTAAGGAGCGACCCGAGAATATACTCTCCTCGGTGTCGAGGATCTGCGGAGAGCTTCTCACGGTCAAGATCCTCGTCGACAGCGGATGCTCGAAGCAGGATATTGCGAAAAAAATGAAGATGCACGAGTATCCGGTCTCGCTCAGAATGGCGGCCGTTGCGAAAAAGAGTCGTTCCTCTCTCGAAGCGGCGGTGAAGAGCTGCTGCGATGCCGACGTCAAGCTGAAAACGACCCGCCTTGACGATTACACGGTTCTCGAGGTACTCATACTTTCGCTGTCGAGAAGGTAGGAAAAGAGTGAAGATAAAAATAGACCGTATCGTGATAGTCGAGGGACGTTACGATAAGATAAAGCTCGATTCTATACTCGATGCGACCGTGATAGCGGTCAACGGCTTCGGACTTTTTAGAGATAACGATAAAAAACAGACTCTCCGTGCGCTCGCTGCGAAAAAGGGCGCGATCATTCTTTGCGACAGCGACGGCGGAGGCACAGTCATACGGGGACATCTGAACTCGATGATCCCGAAAAACGACCGTATAAACCTCTATATTCCCGAGATATACGGAAAGGAACGCCGGAAGGACGCTCCGTCAAAGGAGGGCAAGCTCGGCGTGGAGGGAATGGATGCGCAGCTTTTGCGCGAGATGTTTTTGCCCTTTGAATCGGGCACAGACAGGCAGGATACCGACCCGGTAAGCGCCGCGGATCTTGCGCTCGACGGCTTTTCGGGCTCGGAGAACTCGTCAAAAAAGAGGGAGTTGCTCGCAAAAGCGCTCGGACTTCCCAAAACGGTCAATACAAAGCTTCTTGTTGACGCCATAAATATCCTCGGCGGAAGGGATCTGTACGAGGAGACTGTCAGAGATCTCGATCTTGCGGATCTCTGAACTATGACCCTGAGAAAGGAAAATACAAAATATGAGATGTCCCGTTTGCTCAAATGAAGACAGTAAGGTAATAGATTCGCGCCCGACCGAGGGCGGAAGCATTCGCAGAAGAAGAGAATGTCGGGTCTGTAAATACAGATTCACGACCTACGAGATAGTGGAGGTCATCCCCTTGCTCGTAGTCAAGAAGAACGGATCGAAGGAGATCTTTGATAAGCAGAAGCTTCTCGGAGGACTTATAAAATCCTGCTACAAGCGTCCTATTTCGGTGCCCCAGCTTGAAGAACTCGTTGATAATATCGAGCAGGATCTCTATAACTCGCTTCGCGCCGAGATCCCGTCCACCGAGATCGGTGAGATGGTCATGAAGCGCCTTAAGGCGCTCGACGAGGTCTCGTACGTTCGATTTGCATCGGTCTATAGGGAGTTTAAGGATATAGATACCTTCCTTTCCGAGATCAAGGAACTTCAAAAGAAATAGAGGAATATAATGATGACGAAAACGATCTCCTACCGTACCTCGGGAGTCTGCTCCCGTGAAATAAGGATAAGCGTAAAGGATGATGTCGTCGAGTCTGTCGAATATATCGGCGGATGTAACGGAAACACCAAGGGCGTTGCCGCTCTCGCGTGCGGGATGAAGGTGGACGACGTTATAGAAAGACTTTCGGGTATCAGATGCGGATTTAAAGCAACCTCGTGCCCCGATCAGCTTGCCAAAGCGCTGGCAAGCATGAAGCAGGACAACTGAGGCATTAAAAAGGAAATTACATTTTTATAATAAAGAGGAACTGTCAAAATGAATTACAAAGAGAATTATCAGCGTTGGCTCTCGGAAAAAAGCGTGTCCGAGGAGCTTAAAGCAGAGCTTCGCGCCATTTCGGAGAGCGAGGAAGAGATAAAATACCGCTTTTCGAGCTATCTGAGCTTCGGAACGGCAGGTCTGCGCGGAAAGATGCTCGCGGGAACGAACGCGATGAACGTTCATACGGTCGCGCACGCATCGCAGGGCTTTGCCAGTCTCATAAAGCAGGAGGGCAAGGAGGCTTGCGAAAGAGGAGTTGCGATCGCGTACGATAGCCGTAACAATTCGGTGCTCTTTTCCAAGGTTGCCGCCGAGGTCTTTGCCGCAAACGGAATAAAGACCTACTTCTTTGAGTCGCTCCGTCCGACCCCGGTTCTTTCATTCGCGATAAGACATCTCGGATGCATCGGCGGAGTAAACGTCACCGCTTCGCATAACCCCAAGGAATATAACGGATATAAGGCGTACTGGGAGGACGGCGCTCAGCTTCCGCCCGAGCACGCTAAGATAGTTTCCGCCGCTATTGACGAGACAGATATTTTTGACGGCGTAATGCGTATGGATTTCGATAAGGCGGTCGAAAGCGGGATAGTCGAGATCGTCGGAACTGTCATCGATGACGAATATATAAAGAACGTTACCGCGCAGCTCGTCGATCCGAGCGCGATAAAGGCGGTCGCAGACGATCTCAGGGTCGTATATACGCCTCTTCACGGTGCGGGATACAGACTCGTTCCCGAGGTGCTTCGCCTTTGCGGACTCAAGCATCTCTATACCGTTTACGAGCAGATGGTGCTTGACGGAAGCTTCCCGACCGTTGTTTCACCCAATCCGGAGCATCCCACCGCACTCGAGCTCGGCACCGCGCTTGCGAAAAAAGTAGACAGCGATCTCGTTATCGGAACCGACCCCGACGCAGACCGCGCAGGCGTTATGGTCCGCCGTCACGACGGAACCTTCGTTCCCATGACGGGAAACCAGATAGGAGCTCTCCTTCTCGAATATATAATCACCGCTTATGAAAATACAAATACTATGCCGAGCGATCCCTATGCGGTCAAGACGATAGTTACGAGCGAGATCTGCACCAAGATCTGTAAGAGCCACAACGTCGATCTTTTCAACGTGCTTACCGGCTTTAAGTTTATCGGTGAGGTAATAAAGAATCACGACGATATAGGAAACGGTCATTACCTCTTCGGATTCGAGGAGAGCTACGGATATCTTAAGGGAACCTACGCGAGAGATAAGGATAGCGTTGTTGCCGTTATGCTCATCGTAGAGATGGCGGCGTACTATAAGGCAAAGGGAATGTCGCTCTACGATGCGCTCTGCGCTATGTATGAAAAGTACGGATATTATAAGGAGCGCACGGTAAATCTCGTCTTCGACGGCTTTGACGCTAACGAGCGCATGAGCAGTTTTATGAAGAACATAAGAGCCTCCATTCCCGAGAGCATCGGCGGAAAGAAGGTGCTTGCGATCCGCGACTACCTCGCAGAGACGGTCACGGAGCTTGCGACCGGCAAGGTCACGGGAACGGGACTTCCTGCGTCCGACGTTGTCTATTTCGAGCTTGAGGACTCGAACGTGCTCGTTATCCGTCCGTCCGGAACCGAGCCGAAGATAAAGATCTATCTCCTGCTTAACGGAAGCTCCTCGGACGAGTGCGAAAAGCTTATGGACGCCTGCTCCGAGTGCATAAAGCTTTGGAACTGAGATCGGTGAAAATCAAAACATCCGCAAAAAAGTATTTTTGCGGATGTTTTTTTGATTTTTTTTAAAAAATACTTGACAAATTAAAAATGAAAGTGTATTATTGTATTAGTGAGGTAGTACAGAATCGAGGTGAAAGTAGATTTGAAATGGGACCTTGACAAAGGAAGACCGATATCTCCGCAGATATGCGAGCAGGTCTGCCTTGCTATAGTTCTCGGAGAGTTTTTGCCAAACGATAAGCTTCTGTCGGTGAGAGAGATCGCGCTCGCGGCGGGAGTTAATCCGAACACGGTGCAAAAATCCTTTGATATTCTCGAAAACAAAGGCATACTTTATTCACAGAGAGGCTCGGGATGGTACGTTTGCGAGGATACGTCCATGGCAAAGGAGCAGCTCTCGGAGCTTTACAGGGAAAAGACACGACTTTATTTTGATCAGATGACGGCACTGGGAATGGACGTGGGCGAGATAAAGAAGTACGTAAATGATTTTAATGACAATTAAGAAAGGAATGAAATTATGGCTGAAATACTTAAAATGAGTAAGCTTACCAAGCGTTACGGATCGACAGTTGCGCTTAACGGTATCAATCTTAGTATCGAAAGCGGTAAGATAATAGGTCTTCTCGGACCGAACGGCTCGGGAAAGACTACACTCATAAAAATAATCAACACACTCCTTACACCCGATAGCGGGACCGTGCTCGTGGACGGAATACGTCCCGGCGTGGAAAGCAAAAGGATAGTTTCCTATCTTCCCGATAATAATTATCTTAATTCTTATATGACAGTAGGTCAGATCGTGACCTTTTTCAAGGACTTTTATGAGGATTTCAGAGAAGAGCTCGCGTACGAGATGCTCACTCGCCTCGGAATATCGGCGGACAGTAAGCTGAAGACCCTTTCAAAGGGTAACAAGGAAAAGGTGTGCCTGATCCTGACTATGAGCAGAAACGCAAGGCTCTACGTTCTCGACGAGCCGATCGCCGGAGTAGATCCCGCGGCGCGCGATTACGTTATTCAGACGATCATAAATAACTATAACCCCGAGGCGAGCGTGCTCATCTCGACTCACCTTATATCTGATATCGAGCAGGTGCTTGATGAGGTCATCTTTATAAAGGACGGAAATATCGTGCTCCATAAGAGCGTTGACGATATAAGACAGGAGCACTCAATGAGTGTGGATGAGCTTTTCAGGGAGGTGTTCAGATGGTAAAGAAGCTTTTTAAATATGAGATAGGAGCTTACCTGAAAACGTCGCTTGTAATAAATCTTGCGCTGCTTGCTATCTCGATCGTCGGACGGATAATACAGTTTTTCGAAAACGGCGAAAGTGTAATTTATAATCTTGCCTTCGGCTCCTCGGTGTTTTTCTTCGTGAGTGCACTGTTTGCGGCGAATATCATGATGCTCGTGCTTGCGATCAAGAGATTCTATAAAAATCTCTTCACAGCCGAGGGATATCTCAGCTTCACTCTTCCCGTGACTGCGTCTCAGCACATAACGGTAAAGCTGTTGACGGCGATGCTCTTTATCGTGATCGGCTTTGTAAGCTCGATTGTGGCGGTGCTCATAATGACAGCGGGAGAGCTGACTCCCGAGATATTCAAGGCGATCGGATATATATTTAAGAAGAGCTTTTCGATTATTGGCGGTCATTTAATATTCTATATTATTGAAATGCTTGTTCTGCTCCTTCTTTCGCTTGCCTATGCGATACTCGTTTACTATGCGTGCATCTGCTTCGGTCAGAGGGCGAAAAAGGGTCGTGTCGGAAAGTCGGTGCTTGCTTATTTCGTTTATTACCTAATAACACAGGTGATATATACCGTGCTTATGATAATCGGCGTTGGACTCGGAGTGGACGATATACTTTTGTTATTTGTAAAGGCTCCGATTGCCTCGATACACGTCACGCTTGTCATAATGATATTTACTATGTTCGGTCTTGCTGCGCTTATGTTCAGTATCTCGCGTAAGACGATGGAAAACAAGCTCAATCTTGAATAAGGAGGGTGAAAAATGAAAAGAAACGCTAAAATAATCGCGCTTGCGATGACGCTTATTCTTCTGTGTACCTGCTTTACCTCCTGCTCGGGCTCTCTGAAGGAGATGAGAGAGGCTCACGCGATTTATACCGACGACGGAGTCATAACCTATAAGGGGAAGGAGTTTAAGAAGCTCCCCTCCCTCGGAGATCTGGAGATCGCGACAAACGCTAAGGATACAGTCTACGTTACCGCATCCGACGTTCCCGTGCTTTTATCCGAAATGCTCGGCGATTTTTTTGATATAAGCCTTGACGGAAACTTCCTTATCGAGACGGTCACGTACGACGGCGAGCCCGAGGTCTACTGTATCGCAGATCTTTATGATCAGGTGGTAAAGGAATTAAACCGTGGCGTAAAGCTCGACCGTTACGGATACGAGGTAGTTATATACGGTGACGAATATGATATGGAAATAAAAAACGTCGTGCTTTCAAAAGGTGATAGCAATGCGCTCGACAGTTTTATGACAGAAAAGAATATCGTCACGCTTTCGGGCGGTATGGTCATTATTTTCAAGAAGAGTGCTGCTATTTATAGCTGCACGGAAAGCGGAGTTTTCAAAAAAGACGCGTTTGTTATCGGAGAGACCGAGGACGGTCATTGTTATATCGAGGTTTGCGACGAAAAGACCGGAGAGTATACCTACTATCTTGTCGAAGGTAGTTTTAATAAATCTATCATCAGAAGGATAATTGAAAGTGCGCAGGATGTTTACAAGGGTTAAATAAAGCCTTGGAATTTACGGCGAGACAGATACATTATCTTCAAACTGTTGACAAAGTTTTTTTACAGTGTTATAATGAAAAAACAAAATAAATTTAATATTTGGAGGAAAAAATGAAAAAAATCTTATCTGTAGTGCTCGCGTTGACGATGCTTCTCTCGTTTGCTTCGTGCTTCGGATCCGAAGAGGCGACCGAGGGCGAGTCCAAGAAATTCACCGCGGAAGGAATGACCATCACCCTTACCGACAGCTTCAAAAAGACCGAGCAGGAGGGATACACCGTATGCTATTCAGCAAAAGACGTGTTGGTCGTTGCTCTTAAGGAGGAGTTCACCCTTCAGGAGGGCCTCGAGGATCTTTCCGTTGTTGAGTATGCCGATCTTGTCTATGCCAATAACGCTTCAAAGAATCCCTCTGACATTACCTCGGAGGATGGGCTTACCATTATGGAATATACCTTCTTTAACGAGGAATATGACCAGACCTACGAATATCTCAGCGTTATGTACAAATCGTCGGACGCATTCTGGCTCGTACAGTTTTCCTGCGTTGAAGATGATTACGATGAAAACAGAGATTCGTTTATAAAGTGGGCAAAGTCGGTAGAATTTGCAGACTGACAGTAGAATAAAAGAAAGCAGGGAAGCTTTTAAAGCTTCCCTGCTATTTTTTTATTGTTTTTTCAGAGATCAGTCTTCTTTTCTTCTGAAAGGCTTTCTTGCGCCGTCGCGAGACTCTCTGTGCTCACGGGGAGCGCGCTCTCTGACCTCATAATCCGCATATGCGAAATCGGGTCCCTTTGCGCCTACGCCGAGGAACTTGACGGTGAACTCGTCGCCGATATTAACAACGTCCTCTACCTTGTCAACTCTGTGGTCTGCAAGCTTGGAGATGTGGCAAAGAACCTCTTTTCCGGGAGCGATCTCAACGAACGCGCCGAACTCTGCGATTCTCGTTACCTTTCCCTTGTACTTGCAGCCGATCTCGGGCTCGAAGCAAATGCCTGCGATGATAGACTGAGCGGCAAGACCGCTGTCGCGGTTGACTGCTGCGATATAAACGGTTCCGTCGTCCTCAATGTCGATCTTGGCGCCTGTATCCGCAACGATCTTCTGGATGACCTCGCCACCCTTACCGATTACCTCGCGGATCTTGTCGGGGTTGATGTGCATGATGATCATCTTGGGAGCGTACTTGTTGACCTCTGCGCGAGGAGCGGGGATGGCCTTGAGAATGATCTCGTCGATGATATAGTCACGACCCTTGTGAGTCATCTCGAATGCCGCCTTGATGATCTCGGGGGTAAGTCCGTCGATCTTAAGGTCCATCTGAATTGAGGTGATACCCTTGTGAGTACCTGCTACCTTGAAGTCCATATCTCCGTAGAAGTCCTCGAGACCCTGAATGTCGATCATGGTGTCCCAAGAGCCGTCCTCGGCGGTGATAAGTCCGCAGGAGATACCTGCTACGGGAGCCTTGATCGGAACGCCTGCCGCCATAAGAGCGAGAGTGGATCCGCAGACCGATGCCTGAGAGGTCGATCCGTTCGAGGAGATTACCTCGGAAACGAGACGCATAGCGTAGGGGAACTCCTCAACAGAGGGAAGCACGGGGATGAGCGAACGCTCTGCGAGCGCTCCGTGTCCGATCTCACGGCGTCCGGGGCTACGGCTTGCCTTTGCCTCACCGGTCGAGAAGCCGGGCATGTTGTAATGGTGCATATAACGCTTGGATTCTTCCTCGTCGATGGTGTCGAGCATCTGCGCGTCACCTACGGTTCCGAGGGTGGCGATCGTGAGAACCTGAGTCTGACCTCTGGTGAACATACCCGAGCCGTGAACTCTGGGAAGAAGGTCTACCTCAGCGGCGAGAGGACGGATCTCGTCCATTCTTCTGCCGTCAACACGCTTCTTGTCCTGAAGGAGCCATCTGCGGACGATCTTCTTCTGGATCTTGTATACGAGCTCGCCGATGATGTCGGGAAGCTCGGGATATTCTTCGGAGAATTTCTCGAGGATAGCGTCGGTGATGGGCTGCATTCTCGCGTCACGGACAGTCTTGTCGTCGGTGTCGAGAGCGACCATAACGTCCTTCTCGCAGAAATCGAAGATCTTGTCGAACATGTCGTGATCAAGCTCGCAGGAGGGGTAATCGAACTTAGCCTTTCCGACCTCTGCAACGATCGAATCGATGAAGGAGCAGAGCACCTTGATCTCCTCGTGAGCCTGCATAATAGCCTCGAACATGGTGTCGTCGTCTACCTCGTTCGCGCCTGCCTCGATCATAACGACCTTCTTTGCCGAGCCTGCTACGGTAAGCTCGAGATCGCTTCTCGTTCTCTGCTCGGAGGTGGGGTTAACGACGATCTTGCCGTCGACGAGACCCATGAACACACCTGCGATAGGTCCGTTCCACGGAATATCCGAAATGGAAAGAGCGATGGAGGCACCGAGCATAGCGGTGATCTCGGGGGAGCAGTCGTTGTCAACGCTGAGTACCATCAGGCTGATAGCGACGTCGTTGCGAAGATCCTTAGGGAAGAGGGGACGGATAGGACGGTCGATAACACGGGAGGTGAGTATCGCCTTTTCGGAGGGTCTGCCCTCACGTCTGAGATATCCGCCGGGGATCCTTCCGACTGCGTAGAGTCTTTCCTCAAAGTCTACCGAGAGGGGAAGGAAGTCGATTCCGTCGCGAGGCTTAGCCGAAGCGGTAGCGGTAGCGAGGATCGAGGTCTCACCGTATCTTACGAGACACGAGCCGTTTGCGAGACCTGCCATTTTTCCGGTTTCAACGGTAAGAGGTCTGCCTGCAAGAGTTGTTTCAAATACCTTGTAGTTTTCGAACATTTTTCTTTACCTTTCTTTGATATTGATTTTATCAGCCTTAACCGGAAAATAATGAATAGCGGATACTCCCGAAGCCTTCGGAGGCATTCGTTATTCATTATTGAATTTATCCGGTCAAGACCGTAGGTTTGACTTTTTGTATCGTTTTACCTCAAAAATGGGAGGCGAGAGGCCTCCCATTTTCGTGAAAACGTCGTTTTCGAGGCGCGAACTTACTTTCTGAGTCCGAGCTTCTTAACTATTGCGCGGTAACGCTCAATGTCGGTATTCTGGAGATACTTGAGAAGGTTACGTCTCTTACCTACCATCTTGAGAAGTCCGCGGCGGCTGTGGAAATCCTTCTGATTGTTAGCGAGATGCGCGTTAAGGTCGTTGATGCGCTGAGTAAGGATAGCGATCTGAACCTCGGGCGAGCCGGTGTCACCCTCGTGCATAGCGTTAGCGAGAATTATTTCCTGCTTCTTTTCCTTTGCGAGCATAGTTTTTCACCTTTCTTTAGATTTATTCTCGTCCAAAACCGAGTCTGCGGCATGGTGAATCGCCCGAAAACAAGGCGTTTACCCGTAAACCAAGCTTTGCGAGTTATGTTTGCCGCAAGTTTTTTACTTGCAAGCGAGAAACATTATACCATATATGAAAGCAAATTGCACGTAAAAAGAGCTTTGTTTACAAAATGTTTACATAATTTGATCTTATAAAGTCGTCTTTTCGAGCGATCTTACGTAAAATCCCTTTGAATCTCCGTCGGTATCGCACTGCATTATCAGGTACGAGAGCCCTGTCGGTGCAGAGCGAGACATTTTGAGAGAAAAGATCCTCTCGCCGTTTACAAGAACGTCCGCGCGTCCCGCAACGGTATCGTATATAATGCTCAGCGTAAAAAATCGGTCTCCGACGTCCTCCTTTGATATCTCAAAAAAGAAGGGCGAAAGGATGTGAGCGTATCGGTCACAGGTGTTGAACCATCGGTCGCTGAGAATGAATCGAGCCTGCTTTTCGATCACCCTTGTAACTATATCGACCCGTCCGCGCGGCGATGCGGGGAAGTTCCAAGTCGCGCCGCCGATGTCGTTTATGAGACGCTCATCGTGATGCTTCGAGATTAGGAGCGCTTCGCTCGGTTCTCCGTCCGGATCGGGCATCGGGTATGCGCTCATCGCTCTGTTCCACGCGCAGTGTCCGTTGCCAAGGCGCCATGCGTGTGAGTCGGAAACGCTTTTTATGTAGGTGTGAGCCGTTATATTTCCGAGACCGCCGAGGAAATCCTCTTTTCGCGAGGTCTCGTAGAGCCAATTGACGTCAAATATCAGAAGTCTTCTTGACGCGGAATTCTGTCCCGCACTGACGAGCACCTTGTTAAAGGGAAGCTCGAACGCCTGAAACTGATGGACGCTCTTGTCAAGCGAGGTCCTTACGTCGCCCGCGTGTCTGAAATCGGCATTGTTTCTTATCGGGTTCAGAATTATCTCGCGAAATCCGATAAAGCTCTCGCCACCATCCTCGCTGATAGCGGCGTGAGCGGCGTCTCTGTTTGTGAATGCGTCCTCGCCAAAGCCTTTTTTAACGTGATCTCCGACAGGCGGAAGGGTGGCGTTGTGATTCGGCTCGGGAAGGGGTCTTGTGTTGTTCCAGAAGGTTATTATCCTTTCGTCCGAAAGGCGGAGGAGAAATGCGGTCGTGTCAGTGCCGTAGAAAATGCTCTCCTCGGGCTCGGTCCAACTGTTTCCGCGATCGTACGAGTAGGACAGATAGAAGCAATCGAGCGGAGTGCGAAGGATCATCATCATTTTGCCTTCGGAAAGCTCTATGGCATAAGGCTCGCGTCCGCTTTCAACGCACCATCTGGTGCCCTTGTGGGGGAATACCGTCTCAAACGGCTTTATGGGTGCGATCTCACGTCTTTCCCAGCTTTTTCCCCAATCGTCAGAGAAGAAAAAGAAGGCACGGTCTCCTATTTCGGAGGTGAACCATACGCGATCGCAAAAATCCGATTTTTGCGGAAGGAAGCTGCAGTGGAAGCCCTCCGATTTCTCGGCAAGTCTTATTATTTCGGGAGCTTCGTCATCCGGACCGATCTTGGAGCGGTAGACGCAGAGTCCGTCCGACTCGTCCACTGCAAGGTAGATATCCGGCTCCTCAAAATACGAGCAAGAATGGACGATGCCCTTTGAATATTTCGTGCTCCAGGAGAGTCCGCCGTCCACGGAGGAAAGATAG
This sequence comes from Clostridia bacterium, assembly GCA_017466445.1. GTDB lineage: Bacteria > Bacillota > Clostridia > Oscillospirales > CAG-272 > SIG672. Next base: position 42,227 of record JAFTUC010000006.1, on the reverse strand, counting down.
GTGCCCCTCGGGATATCTCCGGAACGCCCTGCGATCGGGTGATATTCGCTGTACGCGCGGATCTCGCCGCTCGGCAGAACGCAGACGTCACGTCTTGAGTCGGCAAGGGGAGTTGCTACGACGGTGGGAGAATATATTTTTTTGAGCATCTCCTTTTCGTCGTCACTCATTCGGTTTTCTATGTATTTGACGTAGTTGTTCATAAGTACTCCTGATTTTGAAAATAGGGGACTTTTTTGCGAAAAGTCCCCTTAAAGACGATTAGTTGAATCTTGCGCGGTACTCGTCCATATCGACGACCTTGCCCGTAACTCTCGATTCCTCTGCGGCAAAGGCGATGAGGTGGTTGGTGCAGGTCTCCTCTATCGGGCAGATCGAATCGTTTTCGGTCTCACCGTCAAGACGCTTGCTGATGGCTACCATAATGCCCTGGTCTCCGCCGCCGTGACCGCCGTTTATAGAATCGTCGGACATAACGTCTGCGATCTTGACATCGGTAGTCTTGCATGTTGCGAAATCGAATACGGTGATGTGATTCGAATCCATGTCGGCATACATCTCGCCGCCTGTTCCCATTATCTTGATGTGACGTCCGCCTCTGTTGAAGGCCGCCATAGTAAAGCTTACGGTAGCGCCGTCCTCGAACTCGAGGTTTACGGTCTGATGGTCAACTACGTTGTTGTTGCAACGGAATACGCAGCGTCCGAAATCTCCGTGAAGGCCTCTTTGAACGTCCTCGTCGGTCGGAGTGTTGGTTCCCGCCATGCACTGGAGGAAGTAGTTGCTCTTGCTCATGCCGCCGTAGACCTTTACTGCGTTGTAGTAGCAGCTTTCGGCGTGCGGACAACCGTCGATACAGAATTCGGGAGCGCCCTCGGGAGCATTTTCCTTTCTGAAATAGGAAAGCGAGCCGAAGCTGTGTACCTTGGTGCACTTCTTGCCGATGAGCCACTGAAGTATGTCCATGTCGTGGCAGGACTTCTGAACGATCATGGGAGTGGTCTCGTCGCTGTTCTTCCAATTTCCGCGAACGAAGGAGTGGCTCTGATGGATGTGTCCTACACATTCCGCATGCTGGATGTGAACTACCTTGCCGATCCTTCCGCTGTTGATGAGCTTTTTGAGGGTGATAAAGAAGTTCGTGAATCTGAGAACGTGGCATACGAGCACGAAAACGCCCTTTTCCTTTGCCGCGCGCTCAATAGCGCAACACTCTGCGGGAGTAGCGCCCATCGGCTTCTCGAGAAGCAGGTCATATCCCTTTTCGATAGCCGCCATAGCGGGAGCGAAATGATCTCTGTCCATCGTCGCAATGATCACAAGATCAGCGAACTTGGGACGGGAAAGAATATCCTCCCAGGAGGTGTGGCACATCTCCTCGGGAACGTTGTACGTGTTTTTAATGTAGTTTCTTCTTGCATCCTTGGGCTCTGCGACCGCTACGATCTCAAAATCACCGAGCTCCTTCATTGCGATGTCGGCGTATCCGGTTCCTCGTCCGCCGGCTCCGATAATTATGATCTTTTTCATGTAAATTGACCTTCCTTTCAAAAATGTATTGACTTTGTTTTTATTTAATCATATAATATCATTAAGAAAATGTCAATAGATATTTTTACCTATAAGGTGTACTTTTTTACTTTTTTTGAGGAATAATAATATGCACGTTTCCTATTATACCAACGAACCGACCGAGGGACTCGGAATAAACTGCCTCAGCAGGGAGTCAAATGAATATCCGATAGTCGTTAACTGCGCGGGAAATTTCGTGACAGAGATCCCCTTTGTCACCGATAACGTGAGCGGAAGAGAGGATTTTTACCTTATGTATATCGATACCGGCACGGTGATCTTCGATATGCCTGACGGAAAATGCTCTGCAAGCACGGGAAATATAATAATCTTTCCGCCGAGATACGGATACAGATACGTCTTTTCGGGAGACTCTCAGCTTTCCTATTATTGGGTGCATTTTACAGGCTCATACGCAAAAAGATTTCTTGACGAATGCGGATTTTCCGAGCTCCCGCTGATAAGCGATGCGGGGGAGAATAACCGCATAATATCGAGATTTTACCGAATTTTCGAGATATATGAAAGCAGGGGCTCTTTTTTCAGACAAGAGCTTGCCTGCGCACTCGAGAGACTCGTGATATCGGCGGCAAATTCGGTGGTGGTAAGAAAAAAGCGCTCGTTTGAGCGTTCGGTCAAGCATATAGGCGCTTATTACAACACCGACCTGCGTGTCCCCGAGCTTGCGAAAATGGAAAATCTCAGCAATTCACGCTACGTTGCCCATTTCACCGAGCAGTTCGGTCTCTCGCCGATGGCGTATATCGTCAGGCTCCGCCTGAACAGCGCCTGCGATCTGCTCGAAAATACCGATATGAGCGTAAAGCAGATCGCACTCCTTGTTGGATACGAGGATCCGAGATTTTTCAGTAAGCTCTTTAAAAAGCATATCGGACTTTCTCCTGCCGATTTCAGAAAGAGGTGACAGTTCATTTTTTGCAATTAATATGTTCATACAACACAATTTACTTTGCAATATTTTTTGATAAAATAAACTCGAAAACAGATCTTAATGAATTCACACAGGGAGAATAGGTTATGATAAAGGTAAACGCTATCAAGACATCGGATGCTCACGAGGGCGGGATCACGACCGTTGTAAGAGTCTATTTAAATCATGACGGACTTGACTGCAAGCAGATGGTGCGCATCCAGGATGACTGCGACTTTCCTCCTTTCGGAAAATACCGCATAAGCCGTGATAACGGTAGGACGTACGGCGATTGGGTAGAGATCCCCAAGGAGAGCACCTCCGTTTTCTACGGAAATGACGAGGCGATAGACAATCTCGACGAGCAGCGTTGCCTTGACGTGTGGAATCCGGTGCATAGGCACTACGTTTCCACTTACGCTTTCAGATATTTTATAAACGGTCACGTTGAAGCGTATGAGAAGTTCTGGTCGGGAAATAAGACCGGAGAGCTTTGCGGCTATTATGATCATCAGTATATCCGCATACGCAGGGAAAACGAGGATACTCATTACGCACAGCAGTTTATGATGTATGAGGACGGCGTTGACTTTGACGAAAATAACCCGAGAAACCCCGAATATCTCACCAAAAACAGAGGATACGTTAATCCTCCCGTGGTGCTTAAAAACGGTGATATCATAGTTGCCGTGAGCGTACCTGTAAGTGTTGGATGCGCCCGTGCGGGTCTTGACGTAAATAAAATATTCCCGAGCCGTCCCGATATATTCAGATGCGTTATAGTCGCTCGCGGAAGGTTCGATACCGAAAAAGAGCTTTACGATTTCACTTATTCCGAGCCGATAATACTCAGTGATCTTCAGTCCTCGCGAGGCATCGACGAGCCCACTCTTGCCGAGCTTGAAAGCGGACGGATCGTGCTCGTCATGAGAGGCTCGAATATGATAGAGCCCGGCTGGAATACGCGTATCGAGAAGGGAACTCCCGCGGTAAAATGGTTCGCTTATTCGGACGACGGCGCAAAGAGCTTCACTCAGCCTCAGCCATGGCATTTCGACAACGGAGAGTTTTTATATTCGAGCGCGACGATATCGGATTTTATAAGGCTCAAGAAAAGCGGCAAGCTCTACTGGATAGGCAACGTCGTGGGACCGGGAGCTTACGGCAATCATCCGAGATATCCGCTCTGCATAGCCGAGATAGACGAAAAGCTCGGTGTGCCGATCAGGTCGACTCTTACTACTATCGACACCCGCCGAGAGGGGGACGCGCCATACGTTCAGCTCTCGAATTTCTGGATGCTTGAGGACAGAGAGACGGGAAGACTTGAGATATCTCTTGCGAAGGTTGCTCAGTTTGACGTCGAAAGACCCTTCTACGGAGAGGGCTGGAGATATGAGCTTGAGTTTGACGACTGATAGACCCGGACCCGATACATTCTCAATAAAAAAGATAGACCGAACGGCTTTTTGCCGATTCGGTCTGTCTTTTTTTGAAAAATATGCAAATTAAAACAAAATCTTAACATTCGGGTGTTATAATAAAGAAAAATAAAGATCTGTCGGAGGGATCGTAATGTTTAAGATACTTGTTGTAGAGGATGACAGAGAGCTGAATAAGACGGTTTGCTCATTTCTCAGTCGAAGCGGATACGAGGCTATCGGATGCCTTGATGCTACGTCGGCGTACGACGCTCTTTACGAGAACACGTTTGATCTTATAGTGTCGGACATTATGATGCCCGGGATCGACGGATTTGAATTTGCGAGAAACGTAAGAGAGCTGAGCGCTGATATCCCGATACTCTTTATGTCCGCGCGTGACGATATGGCGGCAAAGCAGAGAGGCTTTCGCATCGGTGTTGACGACTATATGGTCAAGCCGATCGATCTCGACGAGCTCTTTTTAAGGATAGGTGCGCTTCTCAGAAGAGCGAAGATCGCCTCAAGCAGAAAAATAGAGATAGGAAGCTTTGTTATGGATGCCGACGAGCACAGCGCTTACCTTGACGGCGAGGAGATATCACTCACAAGCCGAGAGTTCAGCATTTTGTATAAGCTTCTCAGCTATCCGAAAAAGACATTTACACGGACTCAGCTTATGGATGAGTTTTGGGACGCCGATACCGAGACCGCCCCGAGAGCGGTGGACGTCTATATGACCAAGCTTCGCGCAAAGCTCTCGCTTTGCGAGGATTTTGAGATAAAAACGGTACACGGACTCGGATATAAGGCGGTGATAAAATGAGATCGAGACGCTATGTAAAAAGCGTTCTTAAGGTGCTTAATCATTATTTTATATTTTTTACGCTCGTTGCCTTCGTTATCACCTGCTGCACGATGCTTTTTGTTTCTATCCTTTCCGAAACGCTCGGAATTACGCTTACAAGGGAGAATATTACGCTCGCGGCGAAGATAACCTTTCTTAACGTGACCCTTCTCAGCCTGATCTTTACGTTGATCGATACTCTGCGCAGAAGGCTTACCGTTGAGCGTCCCGTAAAAAGAATAGTCGAGGCGGCAGAAAAGATCATAAAGGGCGATTTTTCGGTCAGAATAAAGCCGCAAAGCAGATTCGGAAGCGACGAGACCTTCAATCGGGTCGTTGAATGCTTTAATAAAATGGCGGAGGAGCTCGGAGGAGTCGAGACCCTTCGCAGTGATTTTATCTCGAACGTTTCTCACGAGATGAAGACGCCGCTTGCCGTTATACAGAATTACGGAACTCTTTTGCAGCAGGAGGATCTGCCCGAGGATAAGCGTATAGAGTACGCAAAGGGGGTCACGGACGCATCGAGACGTATGGCGGATATGATGACGAATATCTTAAAGCTCAACCGACTTGAAAATCAGCAGATATATCCTCAAAAAGCCGAGTACGATCTCGGAGAGCAGATCTGCGAGTGTCTCGTTCAGTACGAAAACGTCTGGGAAAGGAAGGATATATCTATCGAGACCGATATAGCTCCGGATGTGAGTATAGAAGCCGATGCGGAGCTTCTCAGCCACGTGTGGAACAATCTTTTCTCGAACGCGTTCAAATTCACTCCGAGCGGGGGAAGCGTTTCGGTCAGCCTTGAGGCACATGATAAGTACGCCGTGGTCAGGGTAAAGGACACGGGCTGCGGAATGCCGCCCGAGGTCGGAGCGCATATATTTGAAAAATTTTATCAGGGTGACAGCTCGCACGCCACACAGGGGAACGGGCTCGGACTTGCCCTTGTAAAGCGCGTTGTAGATATAATGCAGGGTGAGATAACGGTCGAAAGCACTGCGGGCAAGGGCTCGGTGTTTACCGTAAGGATAAGAAGGGCGTGACGTATGCTTAAAAGAATATGTATGGCGATAGCCTTTCCGCGCCTATGGCTGCTCATAATCCTTGTGCCGACCTCGATCGTGCTTCTCATCTATTCTATGGTCTTTTTGGGGACCGACTCGGCATTTTCGATAGGATCGTACGTCATCGCCTTTTATGCGCTTACGGTGGTCTGCCTGAGGATACCGAGGATGATCGCGTTTTTCAGGAGCATCAAAAGCGGGAATAAATTTCTCGAAAGATGGCTGAGCGACCACCGATTCAGAATGAATGCCTCACTTTACGGAACGCTCATTTGGAATACTGCGTACGCGCTTTTGCAGCTCGGACTCGGATTTTATCATTCGTCGTTTTGGTTCTTTTCCCTTTTCGGATACTATATATCGCTTGCCGCAATGAGGTTTTTCCTTCTGAGGCATACGAGAAGATATTCTCCGGGGGAGAAGATGAGAGAGGAGCTTGTAAAATACAGAGCGTGCGGCATAGTTTTTCTTGTTATGAACATAACTCTGTCGCTTATGATATTTTTTATGATATACTGGCAAAGGACCTTCGTTCATCATGAGATAACCACGATCACGATGGCGGCATATACCTTTGTGAGCTTTACTCTTGCAATAATAAACGCAGTAAAGTACAGAAAATACAACAGTCCGGTATACTCGGCGTCAAAGGCGATCAGCCTTGCCGCGGCGTGCGTGTCAATGATAACGCTCGAGACTACTATGCTGACCACCTTCGGGAGCGATAGCGTGGATGCGCTGACGAGAACGCTCTTTCTCGCTTTGACGGGAGGAGCGGTTTCGGCGGTAATACTCACAATGGCGGTCTATATGATAGTACGCAGTGTTAAGGAAATTAAAAAAATAAGATAAGAACGGAGAAAAAACACTTGAAGGATAGGGAAAACAGCTCCTTTAGCTATAGCTATTCGGCAAAAGAGCGCGAGGAGATAAAAAACATAAGAGATAAATACGTATTGAGTGAAAAGGGCAGGAGGACGGAATGACAAAGCTCCGCCGCCTTGATGAGAGCGTAACAAGTAAGGCAACTGTCATAGCGCTTGTTATGGGCATTATCGGAGCGCTCGTTATGGGAACGGGAATGAGTCTTATCATGACCGATCTGGCAAAGGCAATTCATATGAGCTCCGACGTAGCGCTTGTTGTCGGTATCGTTTTGGGCGTTTTGGGAATGGCGGTCGCGTCACTTGCCTATCCCGTATATGATCTGACAGTGAAAAAGGAGCGTGAAAGGATCGCTCCCGAGATAATCCGCCTTACTGACGAGCTTATGAAATAAAGATACGGGGAACGATGTTCGTTCCCCGTATCTGTTTTTTGTGTCAGGTCTTTTCCTTTTCCTCGGTCTCCGTGTCCTCGGGCTCTTCTTCGGTGACAGGAGCCTTCGGGTGACCCTCGGGATATATTATCACGGTGTCGGCACTGTAGATGTGTCCGAGCGAAAGCTGAGATCCGTTGTCACTCAGCATGCCGTTTTTCGATATGCGACAGAATACGCTCTCGATATAGTCGTTTGATGCCGCATTTATCGCGGATATCAGAAATGCGGAGCGCTCGATATCGGACGAATTCTTCGGGCAGGCGAAAACGGTCACCTCGCTCGCAAGACGGATATTTGAATAGGAGTCTCCCTCCTCGAAAATGGGAAGTGGCATTATGCCGACAGGGTTTTCGGGATCCATAAAATCGGTAAGATCCGCAAACGTGCCGAGATAGAAAAGGGAAGTGCCGGAAAGAAAGGATTCCTTTGCCTTTTCGGTGACCGAAAGCGCGGAAAAGCTCTCCGCGAGCTCCTTTGCCTTGGCTTTTTTGATCTCGTCGCCGTTTCTGACGGTCGCGCCTATAAGAGATGCGAGATCCTGCTCGGTAGAAAGGGTCGCGTCCTCGGAAAGATAAGTAAGAAGTGCGTCCCAAGTCCATTTTTTAGAGGTGATGAGCGAGTAAGGTGAGCTTTTTTCAAGCTTTTTCAGCTCGGAGCGGTTGAAAAAGAGTACTCTTGTCTGAGAGGGGAGATAGCTTGCGCTTCCCGCGAGCAGATAAACGGAATCGAGTCCGAGGTCGGCGCTCTCCGAAAAATAATCCTGATTTGTGCTTATAAACGGAAGTCCCGTGAGATCGGTGAGAAGATTCGCCTCTTCAAGCTTGTACGCCTCTCCGAGCGAGATGGCAAGGATGTCCGCGTAATTTTCGCTCGATCCCGATGCCGATTTTATGTTCTTGAGAAGAGTGTCCGCATCCTCGTTTATTTTGCTGAATTTAAAGCTGAAGGTGTCCTCAAGCGCCGAGTTGCGCTCGTATATTCCCGAGTCGATGTAAAGCTCGGAATGTGTGAACATCGCACAATCCTCGATGTCCATGGCGATAGTGATATAATCAAACCCGAAATTGTATTTGTGAAGAAGAGAGAGCATCTTTGTCGGATCGAAGGTGTCGGTAAAGCCGAAATCGATAGTCTCGACGGTATCCGGAGTGACCTTTTCGGGATCCGGAAGATCGTTTATGTCGTCCTTATCTACAGAGTCGGGGATCTTAAGCTCGTAGCTCACAAAGACTCCGCACGAGCAGAGCAGTAATGATAAGGCGATAAAAAGCGCGATCGCAGATGTTGTTTTTGCTGATCTTGACATATTTGCATCTTTTCCTTTGAAAATAAGGTGTTTTTATATATTATACAGCAAGATCTCTCCTTTGTCAATCAAGTGTGGCATCTGTTTACAAAAAAGACGATTTCTGTTGACTTGTTTTAAATAAAATGCTATAATAGGGTGTATAGGGGGTAAAGAGTACGTACTATGGACAGATTTTTTGTAAAAAAGAGCGTTTTATCGAGAGCGTTGATGCTCGCTTTGGTTGCGCTGTGCGCCTTTGTGCTTACTGTTTTGAACGTGTCGATAGGAGTCACGGTCGCCGTCTGCTTTTTTGTGGCCTTTTCGGGATATGCCGTGATCATGACAGCGCCTGTGCGACTTCTTGTCGGGGCGGAAAAAATATTTGACGGTGAATGTGACCCTACTCATCTTTTAAAGGAAAGCGAATTTATCCTTGGTTGTTTGAATGAAAAAAATCCAAACCGTCTGCTTGTAAAGGTCGATCAGGCAGTTGCCTGTATCGGCACGGGAGATGCCGAAAGGGCGATAGCGATCCTCAAAGAGCTCGACGTGGAGAAAAAGGGAACGAACGACGTAGTTCGGGCGATATACTATAACGATCTTTCGTGCGCTTATGCGGTGCTCGGTGATCTTAAGGGTGCAGAGGAAAATTACGAAAAGTCAAAGGGGATCATTGAAGGTATCAAGAATCGTAAGCAGCGTGAGTCGCTTGAGCCGTTTGTGTTATGGATGCTTGCCGAGATCGAATATATTAGGGGTAATTACGAAAATACCCTTTCGCTTTGCGAGAGGATCCCGACAAAAAACGCGCGTGATAATGTGGAGAGATCCTTTCTTTGTGCAAGAGCGCAGCTTTCGCTCGGGAAGATCGCGGCGGCACGTATTATGCTCGAGCATGTCTCAGTTGCGGGAAACAAGCTTTGGATAGCAGAGAAGGCGAAAGCAATGATAAGCGATATCGACCGCTCGTGTAAATAAGAGCTTTTTGAAAATAAAAAGAGAGGAAGATAGGGCTGTACCCTAAAGGACAGTTTCGCCCACGACAAAAATCAGAAACCGCAGATTGATTTTCTGCGGTTTTTGTGATATAATAGGGTGTGTGAATATACTATGTATAAAAGTATTTTGCTACGATAAATAAGATTTTTTTGAATGGAGACAACGGTAGTACATATGAACAAATTTTTCCAAAGACTGTTTCTTTTTGAGAAATGCGAAATCAAAACCAAACTATCAAAACAACAAATACTAACCAGAGTTACATCCTTACTTGATTACGAACATACAGACTACTATGGTAGTGTTTCAGAGTACGGATTCTTTATTGGAGAAAAGAACAGAAAGCATTTTATAGGTGGACACACTCGAAATTCATTTGCTCCCATAGCAAAAGCAAAAATTATTGAGGAAAACGGAATTACATCCGTATCAATGGTGTTGAGAATGCATATCCTTGTAATGATTTTGTTTGTCCCTATCTACGTTGTTTCATTACTTACTATTGTTATGTTTCCTTTTGTATGGGTGTTGTTGCATTTTGCTTTCGTAAAACCAACAAAAAAACTAAAACAACAAATTGAGAATTTGCTGGTAGAGTCCGATTAATAAATTGTGCTAATCGAAAAATTCCAATTTGTCAAGAGATGCAGGATTTGCTAAAAGCCTCCCTTGTGTATGAACAAGTCCGTTTTTAACGGACTTGTTCATACACAAGGGAGCCTTATTTTTGTTCCCCGAAAGTCCGTCTGCTTTTCTTGACAAGCACTGCATTTGTGTCTACAAACGCAAAAATACGGCATACCTCTTTCGAGATATGCCGTATTTTTGAAAACTGTCCTTTAGGGTACAGTCCTATCCCCTCTCTTTTTATTTTATGATCACTTTACGTACTTTTCAACTATCGAGCAAACTGCCGCAAGAGCATCGTCGATCTTCGAGAGATCCTTTCCGCCCGCAGTAGCACTGTCGGGACGTCCGCCTCCGCCTCCGCCGCAGACAGTCGCGATCTCCTTGACTATCTTTCCTGCGTTGGCACCGCGTTTTACCGCGTCCGCTCCGCATACGCAGACGAAATTGAGTCTGTCACCCGAAACGAGAGCAAGGACGGTCACGCTTGCGGGATTCTTGTCTCTTACGGAGTCGCAGAGAGTACGTGCCGAATCAACGCTTACGCCGTCAAGACGCTGAGCGATAACGCTTACTCCGTTTACGTCGATTGCCGATTTCTCGGTCTCACCGAACTCGTAAGCCGCGATCTTTCCTTCGAGCGATTCGATCTCCGACCTGGCACCTCTGAGCTCTCCCTGAATCTGAGATGCCTTCTTTGCGAGATCTGCGTGATTTGCGAGCTTCATTTCCTTTGCGGTATCGGCGATAAGCTCCTCCTTTGATGCGAGAAGCTCAAGAACTCCGAGACCTGTGGTCGCCTCTATACGGCGAACGCCTGCTGCTACCGAGGATTCGGAGATTATCTTGAAAAGTCCTGCCTTTGCGGTGTTGTTTATGTGAGTACCTCCGCAAAGCTCGGTCGAGAAGTCGCCCATCTTGACCATTCTGACCTTTGCGCCGTACTTTTCTCCGAAGAGAGCCATAGCTCCTGCCTTCTTCGCGCTCTCGATGTCGGTCTCGACAGTCTCCACGCACTCGCCTGCAAGGATGTGAGCGTTTACAAGAGCTTCGACCTTTGCAAGCTGATCGGCACTTACTGCCTCGTAGTGCGAGAAGTCGAAACGGAGTCTGCTGTCGTCAACGTAGGAGCCCGCCTGCTCGACGTGAGCGCCGAGAACAGAGCGGAGCGCCGCCTGAAGAAGGTGGCAAGCCGAATGGTTTCTGCCGATCGCGCTTCTGCGCTCGGTGTCTATACTTGCTCTAACGGTGTCGCCGACGTTGAGGATACCGTTTGCAATAGAAGCCATATGGATGTAAACTCCGTCGGTCTTCTTTGTGTCATAGACGTTTATAACTGTGTCTCCGACGGTCACTGTACCGGTGTCACCGACCTGACCGCCGCCCTCGCCGTAGAACACGGTCTTGTCGAGGATGAGAGAGAACTCGCCCTCGTTTACGCTTTCGAGACGGATGTCGCCCGAAATGATTCCGAGCACCTTCGCCTCGCACGAGCTCTCGGTGTATCCGACGAACTCGGTCGCATCAAAGCCTTCAAGAAGGCTCTTTGATGCGTCGCTCCAACCGCTGATGTTGGCTCTTGCCTCTCTTGCGCGCGCCTTCTGCTCCTTCATAAGGGAGGTGAAGGTCTCCTCATCGAGGTCGAGCCCTGCCTCTGCGGCGATCTCACGGGTGAGATCGATAGGGAAGCCGAAGGTGTCGTACAGACGGAAAATCTCGTCGCCGGGAAGCTTGCTTCCGCCCTCGGCCTTGGTCTTCTCGATGACCGAGGAAAGGATAGCGAGCCCCGAGCTTATGGTGGAGGCAAAGGAAGCCTCCTCGTTGGAGATGATCTTTCTTATATAGTCAAGCTTTTCGGTAAGCTCGGGGTATTCCGAATAGTTCTCACGTGCCACTACGGTCGCGATGTCGGCAAGGAAGCTGCCCTCTATACCGAGCATTCTTCCGTGTCTTGCCGCACGGCGGAGAAGCCTGCGCAGAACGTATCCGCGACCCTCGTTGGAGGGAACCACTCCGTCGCAGACCATAAAGGTCGAGCCTCTGACGTGGTCGGTGATAACTCGAAGCGAGATATCCTTTTTAGGATCGTCACCGTACTTTACGCCGGCCTTGTCAACGATAGCCTTCATTATGTTTTGAACGGTGTCTACCTCAAAGAGGTTGTTTACACCCTGCATGATGCAGGCAAGACGCTCAAGACCCATACCGGTGTCGATGTTGGGCTTTGCGAGACGGGTGTAATTTCCGTTTCCGTCGTTGTCAAACTGAGTGAATACGAGGTTCCAGAACTCCATGTATCTGTCGCAGTCACATCCCGGCTTGCAATCGGGCTTTCCGCAGCCGAATGCCTCGCCGCGGTCAAAGTGAAGCTCGGAGCAGGGACCGCAGGGACCGCTTCCGTGCTCCCAGAAGTTGTCCTCCTTACCGAGACGGACTACTCTGCTTTCGGGAACACCGACCTCCTTGGTCCAGATGTCGAAGGCCTCGTCGTCATCAAGGTATATGGTTACCCAGATGCGATCCTCGGGAAGCTCGATGACCTTGGTACAGAATTCCCAAGCCCACGGAATAGCCTCCTTCTTGAAGTAATCGCCGAACGAGAAGTTTCCGAGCATCTCAAAGTAGGTGCCGTGACGCGCGGTGATACCTACCCTGTCGATATCGGGCGTACGGATGCACTTCTGACAGGTCGTCATTCTGTGACGGGGAGGCTCCTCTTCTCCCGTGAAATACTTTTTGAGAGGAGTCATACCTGCGTTTATGAGAAGAATAGATTTGTCATTTATCGGCACGAGAGGGAAGCTCTTGTGGCGAAGATGACCCTTGGATTCAAAAAAAGAAAGATATTTTTCGCGAATATCGTTTACAGACGTCCATTTCATGACAGTTTTTCCTTCCGTTAGAGGTTTTATAAAACATTACCTTTTATTATAGCGCTATTTTGCGTTCTTGTCAAGAAGAATTTAAAAATAGAGGAAAATAAAAATATATTCCGCCGTTTTTTTTCGGGAAAGATCGATAAAAAAGCAAAAAATTCATATAATAAACCATAAAAACTGTTGACTTTCATGCGAAATCGTTTTATAATCGAAAATGTAGAAATATCTGCTTTTACAATTCGGATTCATACAGAGGTATAAAAATGCTGAAAAATATATTTGTAAAAATTCTGACCGTAGCGCTTATTTTCTCAACGCTTTTGTCACTTCTTGCTTCGTGCATGACAAATGAGTCGCAAGGTAAGCCTTCGGATACCTACAACGAAAAAAATGAAGATACGGAAAACAAGCCGAACACGCCCGACACGGATAACAAACCGAGCGTTGAGGAGGATCCCGCGATAAAGATAACCGAGCTTATGGTAGTAAATACCGTGGGCGCTGAGGATATCGAGGGTAAGACCTCGCCGTGGATAGAGCTTCTTAACGTGAGCGACAGAGAGGTCGATCTTTCCGAATACCTTATAAGGACAACAGAGAGTGAGCTCGTCCCACTTCCCAAGATCACGGTTGCGCCGGGCGAGTATGCGATCGTTTTCGCAAACGGCAAGATCGGGGATGACTCGGTGGAGCTTAAGCTTTCGTCCAAGAGCATAATCACTCTTATGCACGGAGAGCTCTTCTGCTCGTCTCTGCTTTACGTGAATAAGACGGCAAATCACTCCTTTGTTGCCGAAAACGGAAGCGAGACCGCCTTCCCGACTCCGGGATATGAAAACGTAAAGGAAAAGGACTCGCTTGTCATAAGCGAGCTTATGTCGAGCAATTCACTGTACCCGATCGACGGAAACACCTGCGACTGGATCGAGCTTTACAATGCCTCGGACAGTCCGATAGATCTTTCAAAGCAGTATATATCGACCGAGTCGACCGAGCCGTACAGAGTAAAGCTCCCCGACGTCATTCTCGAGGCGGGTGAATATTTCCTTCTCGCGTGTGAAAGAGATCTCCCGTTCAAGCTTTCAAAGGACGGGGAAAGCATCTATATAACCAGAAATGACGGAGTCCTCACCGCCTCACTCACCTATGAGGCAATGGAAAAGAATACCTCGCTGACCTGCGATAACGGAGCTGTTGACTATCCGACTCCCGGAAGAGCCAATACCCCCGATGAGCATATCGCTATGATCTGCGAGAGAAAAGGACTTGTTATCTCCGAGGTCATCTCCTCCAATACGAAATATGCTCTCTTCAATAAAAAATATTACTGCGACGTTGTCGAGATATTCAATAATTCGGACGGGGATATCCTTCTTTCCGACTATTTCTTCTCTGACAAGGGAAGCGATCTTCAGAAATACCGACTTCCCGAGGTGACGCTGAAGCCGGGTGAATATTATCTCATCTACTGTGACGATGAGGTCAGCGGCGCGGCGCCCATAAGTATTTCCTCCTCGGGAGAGGAGATATGGCTCTCGAGAGCGGACGGATACGTTTCGGATGCACTCTCTCTTCCCGCGATCCCGCTCAACCGCTCCTACGGAAGATCGGAAGGAAAGCTCGTTTATTTCACAACTCCCTCGCTCGGAAAAGCAAACGTTGGGGGATATGAGGCTATAACAAAAACACCGTTCGCGAGTATCCCGAGCGGTATTTACTCTGAATCGGTAAGCGTTACTCTGTCAGGTGAGGGCGATATATATTATACCACCGACGGAAGCGAGCCGACGACCGAGTCCACCCTTTATTCGGGAGAGGCTATCACGCTTGAGTCGAGCGGAGCTATCCGCGCCATCGCTTACGACGGAGACAGGATACCCAGCGAGATGGTGACGATGCCTTATATAATAATTGCTCACACCCACGATCTTCCCGTCGTTTATCTCAGCGCGACCGATGACGATATCTTCGGTGAGTCGGGTATATATACGAAATATTCGTCGAGCAAAGAGGTAAAGGCGAACGTCACGATGTTTGAAAACGGCAAGGAAGCGTTTTCTGTAAACTGCGGACTCAAGATCTTCGGCGGAGGAAGCAGAGAGCTCCCGAAAAAATCGTTTCAGCTCAAATTTCGCGCAAAATACGGCGTTTCTCGACTTGAATACGATCTTTTCGACTCAGAGGTGCGCGACTTCAACTCTCTCGTTCTGAGATGCGGTGAGGATTATAACCGTGCCATCTTCCGTGACGAGCTCCAGACATGGATAGCCGATCAGGCGGGAATGGAGATACTCACGCAGGATTACAGATTCTGTACCCTCTATATAAACGGAAAATACTGGGGAATATACTGCTTTAAGGAGAGAATAGACGAGCATTTTATCTCGTCTCACACCTCCGATCCGGTAAGCGATATCACCCTTCTTTCGGGCTACGGAAAGGCA
Source organism: Clostridia bacterium (assembly GCA_017466445.1). Taxonomy (GTDB): domain Bacteria; phylum Bacillota; class Clostridia; order Oscillospirales; family CAG-272; genus SIG672. Next base: position 26,828 of record JAFTUC010000006.1, on the reverse strand, counting down.
GAGCACGGAACGCTTGCCGAGTATAATGCGCTTGTAAAATATATTAAAAATCACGATCTTTCAAATACCGAGTATTATGAGTACGTTAAGGAAAGAATAAATCTTAACAGTATCATCGACTGGATGGTGATACAGATGTACGTCGGAAATCAGGATCTCGGAAATATCCGATACTATAAGGGAAGCGACGGCAAGTGGAACTGGATCCTTTACGATCTTGATTGGGGATTTAACGCGTATACCTGGTTTTATAATAATTATTACCATACGGGAGTGTCTCTTTTCCTGAAGAGCTCGCAGAAGGGCGAGAATTTCAACACCATAATGAACGGACTTCTTAAGAACGAGGAATTCGTCGATCTTTTCTATTCGAGATTTGCCTACCATATGAAGGAGACCTTTGACGAGGAGAAAATTCTTGCTAAGATAGACGAGATCGCATCTGTCATCGACAGCGAGGTTCAAAGAGAGCGTAAGCGCTGGGGATCCTCCTATAACAGCTGGAAAACGAGCGTGAACGAGCTTCGCAGATTTGTTACCGATCTCGGAAAGGGAAGCCGCGCGAGAGCGCTCATTCAGCAGCTGATAGACCGCTTTTCTCTTGATGACGAGGCGATAATAAAATATTTCGGTGAGGAATATCTCGGCGGATACGTCAAGAGCTGAAGCGTGAAGGAGATCTTATGCAGGATATTAAGGCTAAAAGAAAAAAAGCTCGCACGTCAAGCTGCGAGAGCTGCGAGTTTTATGACTACGATGAATTTTACGAATCCTACTCGTGCAGAGTGAATCTCGATCAGGACGAGCAGATAAGATTTCTTTCGGGGGACAGTGCTCAGTGCCCGTATTACCGATATTACGACGAATATAAGAGCGTAAATAAGCAGATATGAAAAATCACCCGATAGATCCAAGCGGATCTGTCGGGTGATTTCGATCTTGCTTCAGTTTTCGCAAATAAAGCGTGCGGTAACGTACGCCGCCTCTGCAACGATCTCTGCGCACGGACGCGCTTTATAATATTGCTCGGTTCGCTTTTCGGGATCCGGGGAGTCCGCTCCCTGCGACTGAAGCTCGAGCAGGCTTCGGCAGATAAGATGTCCGTTTACCTTTTTAAAATCTTTTGCGAGCTGCTGTACCTTTCGGTAAAGCTCTTTCTTTTCCTCGTCTGCGTTCGGATCGTCATATCCGTAAAATGCTCCGAGCACGAAGAGCGATCCGCTGAATGCTCCGCAGACCTCGCGAAGGCGACCCATTCCTCCGCCGAACGGAGATGAGAGCCTGAGCGCAGACTCTCTGTCAAGACCGATGTCGCTTGCAAACGCAAGGCAGACCGCCTGCGCGCAGTTGAAGCCATCGGTGAAATTGTTTTTTGCGATCTCTCTGTATTCTTCGGGTGTTTTTAAAAGCTTTGACATTACTTGTCCTCCTTTTTGGAACGTGGTTTTTTTACTGAATCTACAAGCCCTCTGAGCATAATGATCAAAAGAAGTGCGAATACGGTGTAGGCGATTATTCCAAGCCACAGGAAGGCGTTATTTCCTGATCCGATCTCTTTTTCGGCTCGCTCGAGCGGCAGGATCACACCGTTTTCGGAGCTTATCTCTATAACGTAATTGTTTTTCGGATTTATTAGCAGATCGAGCCTGTCTCCCTCCTTGAGGGACCCAAGAAGGTCGGAAAGAGATGAGTGCCCCGAATAAAGCTCGGCAACTCTTCCGCCCTTGAAGGAAAGAAAATATCTGCCGTCTGATATCTCGTAGCTTAAAAACTCTCCCGAATACGGGATAGCGTCCTCTCTTTTGATCGGAGACGTACTGTCAGCGCGGATGATAAAAAAGGTTGCCGCGCAGAATATCGATGCCGCCGTGAAGAGGATCAAGACCCACGAAAGTGTGCGTTTTTTAGTTGATCTCACTTTGATTTCTCCGATATCTCAGCCCTCGTACGGAAATACGGGCATGAGCTCAAGCTTGAATTTGTTTATTTTGTTGAGATGATCGATGCGTGCCTTCTTCTCGCTGTCCTCGCACACACCCGTGCGGATATATCTGTCGAGCATATCGTAGGTGAACCCGAGATTATCCTCGTCTGTTTTTCCGCAAAGTCCGTCCGAGGGGACCTTCTTTACGATGTGCTCGGGAAGACCTGCCTCGAGTCCGAGCGCGACGACCTCTGCGACGGTAAGTCTCGCAAGAGGCGAAAAATCGCCTGCCGCGTCACCGTAGCGAGTCGAGTATCCCACGTAGTCCTCGGAAAGATTGCAGGTATTGACCACTCTTCCGTTGTTTGACTGCGATACCGCGTAAAGCACCGACATACGGATCCTCGGTGCGAGATTTATCCTGGTCTGATCTGAGATCTCACCGACGCTTGAGACGATAGTTCCCATAAGCGCGTCGTAGCCATCCTTTATGTTTATTTCGTAGCTCCTTATGCCGAGAAAATCCACGAGCTCGCGGGCAACGTCGATGTCGCTCTGCACTCCGTTTGGCATAAGTACACCGATGACACGGTCCTTTCCGAGCGCACGCACGCAGAGAGCGGCGGCGACCGAGCTGTCCTTTCCGCCCGAGATTCCGATCACGGCGTTGCAGCCCTTTCCGTTCTTTTCAAAAAAGTCCTTTATCCACTTTGTGACGTCGCAAAGCACCTTTTCAGCATTAAAATCCATTTGTTTTCTCCTTTTATTTCTTCTCTTCGTTTGCAAATCGGTTGTCGGGCGGACGGTTTTCGATCACCTTTCCGAAGAAAAGGCGATGATATCTTCCGTATGCCGAATAAAGCTCCGGGTTTTCGGGCGAATGATAGGAGATCGACGGCTCGTCGTAGAGATAGATCCTGCCGTCAAGCTTTGAAAGTCTCATCACCCTGAAGATATGTTTTGTTTTCGTCGCGCGGATGTTTTCAAAATCGAGATCGTCGAAGCGGCTCTCGTCATCTCCGCTGACCCAGAACAGACAGTCTGCATCCTCCTCATACGGGCGATAGACGAAATTTTTTATGACCGAGTTGTCAAAAACTGCGTTTGCCGCAAATTCTATGCCGATCTGATTCTTTCCGTAGGTGACTACGTTTTCAATAACGAGATCCTGTACGGGCTCCGCGATAAGAAGGGCCTTCTGAGCGCAGGTCGAGAAATTTCTTATCACGATATTTTGCATCTCGCCCATTTTTCGGGGAGATTTTTTTGCAAACGGATAGGTGTCACCGATAAATATTCCGACGCCCGAGAGCGAGATGCCCGTGTCCTTTACGTCCGTGATCGTGATGTTGTATTCCTTTGCCCCGTCGGCATTGAGAAGACGGATTATGGCGCATCCGTGGGTGGATGCCATAATGTTTCGTATAGTTATGTCGTGGATGTCGATTCCCTTTCCCTCGACTGTCGAGTTTCCGGGAAGAGCGGTGAGCGCAATAGTGTCGTCTCCTGTCGATCCGGTAATGTTTTCTATCGTTATATATTCGCATCCGACTCTCAGATCGATGCCGTCCTGGTTTTCGAGCGTTCCGTATACCTTGAAATCGCAGTCGCGAATTTTTCCGAATCTGCAGAATTCAAACGAAAATGCCCAGTATCGCGAGTTTGTGACAGTGAGACCGCTTAGCTCGAAATCACGTACGTTTCTGAAATAAACGAGCAGATTGACGCTCATAGGAGGATGCTTTCCCGGCTCATCACGGTGCAGCTGCTCGCAAAGACCGTTGGAATTGCCGCCGTCGAGGATCGCGTTTCCTATACCTATTATGCGAATGTCGTGATCCTCGCCCGCAAGCGTGTTTCCAAGCTCGCTCTTGCAGCTTTTGTTTCGGAAGATGTTTTCAAATACACCGTCTGCAAGGCGAAGATGTGCGCTGTCAAGTATTACCGTAATGCCCGAGGGGATGAGGATGGTTTTCTCTATTGTCCAGATTCTTTCACCCGTACGAGCGTTTATTTCGGGTATTGTTACACTGCTTTTGCCGCTCTTCTCGGCATGATCGATAGCGTTTTGGATGGTTTCCGAATCGGTGCTTCCGATAAATCTCTTGATATCCGCGTCAGCGTACATATGACATCACCTCGTTTTTATCTTTATAAGTGAGTATATCACAGATACCTTGAAAAGTCAATGCAGGAAATGACATTAAATATCCCTGCTTTATATAAAAGAGTGATCGCAGTCGGTATAAAATTACTCAAAATACTTGAAATTTCACCGAAATGGAGTTATAATGAATATTCAGAGCTGTAAAATGCGGCGCTGTGAAAAAGATACGGTCGTACAATTACTCGGAAGGAAACTGATATAAAATGAAAGAGATAATACTTTGTAAATACGGAGAGATAGTTTTAAAGGGACTTAATAAGCCTTACTTTGAGAGCGCTCTCACAAAGGAAATGAAATTCCGCATCGCTCCTGCGGGGGAGTTTGAATTTTTCCATTCGCAGTCGATACTTTACATAACTCCCAAAAATGACTCGTGCGATATCGAGCTCGCACTTGAGCTTGCCAAGAAGGTATTCGGTATAGCGACGGTCGCGCGTGCGGCTGAATGCGAAAAGGATATGGATAAGATAATCGAGACCGCGGTAGCTTATCTTCCCGATAAGATCAGAGGTCACAGATCCTTTAAGGTGACCGGAAAAAGAGGAGATAAGCGCTTTCCGCTCACTTCTCCCGAGATAGCGACGGCGGTCGGATCCGCTGTCGGAGATCTTCTTCCCGAGGTCGACGTCGATCTTAAAAATCCCGAGATCACGGCAGTTGTTGAAATAAGAGAGAACTGTGCTTATATCCACGCGGGAAGCGAAAGAGGAGCAGGCGGCATACCCTACGGTACCTGCGGAAAGGCGACCCTTCTGCTCTCGGGCGGTATAGATTCTCCGGTCGCGGGATATATGATGGCGAGAAGAGGCGCGCTTATCGAGGCGCTCCATTTTGAGTCCTTTCCATATACGAGCGAGCGAGCCGAGGAAAAGGTCGCTGAGCTCGCATCTCTTGTCTGCGAATATACCGGACGTATGCGAATGAAGGTCATATCTCTTACCGAAATACAGGAGGAGATGACAAAAAAGGTCAACGAGGAATATTTCACCCTTCTTCTGCGCCGCTCGATGATGCGCCTTGCCGAGCGCGCCGCCAAGGCAAGCGGATGCATGGCTCTTATTACAGGCGAGTCGCTCGGTCAGGTCGCAAGCCAGACTATGCCCGCGCTCGTTACTACCGATAACGCGGTGAATATTCCCGTGCTTCGTCCTCTTATCGGAATGGATAAGGAGGAGATCATCGAAATTTCCCGTAAGATCGGAACTTTTGAGACCTCTATCCAGCCTTATGAGGATTGCTGCACGGTCTTTACACCGAGGCATCCGAAGACCCGTCCCGAGCTCGACAGAGTTCTTGCAGAGGAAGCGAAGATGGACTTTAAGACGCTTGAGGACAGAGCCTTCGAGTCTATGAGGATCCGTGAGATCCGCAGGGCAATAGATGCCTGAGCTGTTAAAAAGCAACACGATAGATTTTACAGGGTTACGTTATGATAGGATATCTTTATATCGCTCTTGCGATGGTAGCAGGTGCCACTAAGGGCTACTGCGGAAAAAGGGTCAGCTCACATCTCGTCGGTAACAGTGACGCCGCTCTCACAAGCTTTGTGAGAATGATCATATGCACTCTTGTCGGATTTGTTCTCGCCGCATTGCAGACAGGCGAGATACTTCCTTACGCAGATACGATGGCGCTCGTTTCGGCGCTCATTTCGGGTGTCGCGACCGCATTTTTTATAATAAGCTGGATAATTTCGATAAGAAGCGGATCATTCGTTATGGTCGACGTTTTTCTGACCCTCGGTGTCGGTGTCACTCTTGTATTGTCTGCAATGCTCGGTGAGAAGGTGAGGCTGACGCAGATCCTCGGATTTGCGCTTCTCGTTATTGCGGCGTACATTATGTGCTCCTATAATAAAACGCTGAACGGCAAAATGTCGCTTAAGTCACTCCTTCTTCTTATCATTTGCGGAGCATCGAGCGGAACTGCCGATTTCGCGCAGAAGCTTTTTAATCACACCTCAAAGGGAACGGGTGTCGCGGCATTTAATTTCTATTCGTATCTTTTCTCGACGGTAGTGATTTTTATCGCGTATCTCGTACTCAGAAGGGGAGAAAAGGGATCCGTTTCCGTTTTTAAAACGGGCGCGGCGAAAAAAGTCTTCGTTTTCGTTGCGATCATGGCGATAATGCTTTTCGTCAACTCGTATTTCAAGACACTTGCCGCGGCAAAGCTCGACGCAGTGCTCCTCTATCCGCTCAATCAGGGACTTACTCTTATAAGCTCGGTCGTTATGGCATCGGTCGTCTTCAAAGAAAAAGCGACTCTGAGGTGCCTTGTCGGAGTCGCGGTGGCGTTTGTCTCTCTTTTGATAATCAATTTGATATGAATATAAAACGGTACCCCGAAGGGTAGCCCACCTTTAATGCGGACTTCCTTTCGGGGTGATTTTTTATCTTTTTGAGATCGGAACGTACGGACGTGCTTCTTTTACATTGATGTAAGCGGGGCGGATTATCTTGCCCGCGTTCTGTATCTCCTCAATGCGGTGCGCGCTCCATCCGGCGATACGAGATATCGCGAAGATCGGAGTGAAGAGCTCGCTCGGAAGGTCGAGCATGCGGTAGATAAGTCCCGAATAGAAGTCGACGTTCGGACTGACACCCTTGTACATCTTGCGCTTGTGTGCAATGATGTCGGGGGCAAGACGGGCGACCGTTTCGTAGAGGGCGAATTCCTCCTCGCAGCCCTTTTCCCTTGACAGATCCTTCGCGCACTCCTTGAGAATGTCCGATCTCGGATCGGAAAGCGAATATACCGCGTGTCCCATACCGTAGATAAGGCCGAGACGGTCGAACGCTCGCTTGTCGAGCAGGGAAACGAGATAATCCTCGATCTGAGCCTCACTCGATACGTCGATATTTGCCTTCATATCGTCGAACATCTTGACGACCTTGATGTTAGCACCGCCGTGACGGGGTCCCTTGAGCGATCCGAGAGCCGCCGATACCGCGGAATAGGTGTCGGTTCCCGACGAGGTGACGACGTGAGTCGTGAAGGTAGAATTGTTTCCGCCTCCGTGCTCGGCGTGGAGGACCATCGCAAGGTCGAGGATCTTTGCTTCAAGATCCGAATACTCGCCGCTCTTGCGAAGAGTGCTGAGAAGAACCTCCGCCTGAGAAAGCGAGGGGTCGGGATAGCGTATATAAAGGCTCTTGTCGCAGTGGTAGTGGCGGTAGGACTGATATCCGTAGACCGCGAGCATGGGAAATACCGATGCGAGTAGCAGGCACTGGCGCAGAACGTTAGGAATGGATATGTCATCAGGGTTTTCGTCGTATGCGTATAGCGCGAGGACACTGCGCGACAGTATGTTCATCATATCCTTGCCGGGTGCCTTGAGGATCATGTCTCTTACAAAGGAGGAGGGAAGGGAACGGTAGGAGGCTATCGCCTCTCTGAACTCGCAAAGCTCGCTCTCTGTGGGAAGATGAGAAAAGAGCAGGAGATACAGAGTCTCCTCAAAACCGAATCGGTTATCACTGCGAAATCCTTTTGTGAGATCGCGTACGTCGATGCCTCTGTAGTAAAGCTCTCCCTCACAGGGGACCTCGCTTCCGTCCGGCAGGATGTTTTTTGCCTTTATATTCGAGACCTCGGTGAGACCGGTGACGACGCCGTGACCCTTGAGATCGCGAAGACCTCTGTAGACGGTGTGCTCCGAATACATTTCGGGACGGATGCCGTTACTGCCGCAGGAGATATCGGCCATTTTCTGTATGTAAGGTGTTATCTCAGAATAATTTTTCATGCTTTTTTCCTTGCTTTACATATATTAAGTCACCCAATTATATCAAAATAATGTTAATCGGAAAAAGACATTGTATGAACGTTTTTGAAAATCAAACGAAAAAAACCCCGAAAAAGGTGATTTTTCACCTTTTTCGGGGTTTTTGTAACCTAACTCAGGCAAGAGTTGCAGCAATGACCGCCTTGATTGTGTGCATGCGGTTTTCCGCCTCGTCGAAGACGATAGAAGCCTCACTCTCGAACACCTCGTCGGTGACCTCCATGCAGTCGAGACCGAATTTTTCGTTGATCTGCTTGCCTATTCCCGTTCCGAGATCGTGGAAGGCGGGCAGACAATGCATAAATCTGCACTGATCTCCTGCATTTTTCATAAGAGCGGATGTTACGCGGTAGGGAGTGAGATCGTCGATACGCTCCTGCCATACGCTGTCGGGCTCGCCCATCGATACCCAGACGTCGGTGTATATGACGTCTGCACCCTTGGTCGCAAGTATCGGATCCTCGATGAACTCAAGTACAGCTCCCGTTTCGGAGGCTATTTTCTCGCACTCGGCGACAAGCGAGGCGTTGGGAAAGTATTTTTTTGGAGCGCACGCTACAAAATGCATTCCCATCTTGGCGCTTCCGACCATAAGCGAGTTGCCCATATTGTATCGCGCGTCGCCCATATATACGAGTTTTTTGCCCTTAAGCGAGCCGAAGTGCTCTTTTATGGTAAGGAAGTCGGCGAGTATCTGTGTGGGATGGAATTCGTTTGTGAGGCCGTTCCAAACGGGGCAGGAGGAATATTTTGCGAGATCCTCGACGATCTCCTGACCGAATCCTCTGTATTCGATGCCGTCGTACATACGCGAGAGGACTCTTGCGGTGTCCGCGATGCTCTCCTTTTTGCCGATCTGCGATCCGCTCGGATCGAGATATGTGACTCCCATTCCGAGATCGTGCGCGGCGACCTCAAATGCACAGCGTGTACGTGTGCTCGTCTTTTCAAAGATCAAAGCGATGTTCTTGCCCTCGCAGAGCCTGTGGGGGACTCCCGCCTTTTTCTTTGACTTGAGCTCAGCGGCGAGATCGATGAGATATGCTATTTCCTCGCTCGTATAATCAAGAAGCTTTAAAAAATCTCTGTTTTTTAAGTTCATAGTAATTATCCTTTCTCTAAAACCCTCAAAAACTTTTATTGTGACAAAAAAGTAGAAAGTAATTGAAGATTTATTTAAAACCGTAATAAAGCTTTTAAAGTCCCGCAGGCGGGGTTCGAGGCGATACCCCGATATGTCCCATCAAACGTATTATTTAAGCCAAGACCGATTTTATTATCTCTATTGATTTTTGCAAAATTTCCATCGGAATATTGAGTGCCGGAAGAAGCCTGAGCTTGTTTTTCGCCTTGATCGGCAGAACTCCGAGCTCCATACACTTTGCGATAACCTCTCCCACATCGCGTTCGGTCTCTACGCCTATCATGAGTCCGAGACCGCTTACCGATTTTACTCCCTTTGCTCCTGAAAGAGAAGAGAATATATAATCCGAGCGCTCGCGTACTCCCGCAAGACACTCCTCGTCGATACGCTTTATTATGCTGATCGCTCCTGCGCAGGCGATCGGATTTCCTCCGAAGGTAGAACCGTGAGATCCGGGCGAGAGTGTGTTTTCAACTCTGTCAAAGAGGAGGGTGGCACCGATAGGAAGACCTCCGCCGAGTCCCTTCGCCGTTGTAACAACATCGGGAGATATGCCGTACTGCATATACGCGTACAGACTTCCGGTACGTCCGTTTCCGGTCTGGACCTCGTCGATCATAAGAAGAACGCCGCGTTCCTTTGCGAGAGAAGCGATCTCGCTTACGAATTTCTTGTCAAGCGCAAGGACTCCGCCCTCGCCCTGAACGAGCTCGATAAGTATCGCCGCGCATTTGTTTTCATCAAGAAGTGATCTCACCGACGCCGTGTCATTTGCTGAGGCGTAGAGAAATCCTTCGGGGAAGGGCCCGAAATCGGTGTGAAAGATATCCTGACCGGTTGCCTTGAGGGTCGTTACTGTGCGTCCGTGAAAGGAATTTTTGAGAGTTATTATAGAGTAGTCGCCTTTTCCGTAGGTGTCTTGAGCCCACTTTCTGGCGACCTTAATAGCACATTCATTGGCTTCTGCCCCCGAATTGCCGAAAAATACCTTGCGTGCTCCCGTCCTCTGGCAGAGAAGCTCTGCAAGATCGGCGCAAGGGGAAGAATAGTATAGATTCGACGTGTGTTGGAGCTTTCCGATCTGCTCGGAAACGGCATCCTGCCAGACCTTGTCGCAAAGACCGAAGGTGTTTACCGCGATCCCGGTCGAGAGATCGATATATTCCTTGCCGTTTTCATCGTATACGAGCGATCCACTTCCCGAAACGAGCTCAAGATCGAATCTTCCGTAGGTAGAGGCAACGTATTTTTTGTCTTTAGCTTTAGAATTCATGAGAGTCCTTCTTTTCTTTTATTACCATAGTTCCGGCACCTTCATCGGTGAGAGTCTCTATGAGCAGCGCGTGCGGAACGCGTCCGTCAAGTATGATCACTTTTTTTACACCGTGGTGGATAGCATCGATACAGCACTCGACCTTTGGGATCATTCCGCCCGAGATCACGCCCGTGTCAAAAAGCTCCTTGGCTTCGTTTATATCAATGCAAGAGATGAGCGAGGCCGGGTCGTCCTTGTCACGGAGAATTCCCGCAATGTCGGTCATGCTTATGAGACGTGCAGCATGCATACTTCCCGCGATGTGGGAAGCGGCGGTATCTGCGTTGATGTTGTAAACATTGCCCTTTTCGTCGCATCCGACGGTCGAAACTACGGGGATATAGCCCTTTTCGAGAAGATCGGTTATGGGAGTGACGTCAACACCCGTGATCCTTCCGACGTATCCGAGACGTTCATCCTTCATCTCGGCTTTTATCATATGTCCGTCAAGACCTGAAAGTCCGATGGCGTTTCCACCCTTTATCTGAAGCAGGTTTACCAAACTTTTGTTGATCTTTCCCGCAAGGACCATCTGTACGACGTCGACCGTTTCCTTGTCGGTAACGCGAAGTCCGTCGAGGAAGACCGATTCCTTACCGATCTTGTTAAGCGTTTCTGTGATCTCAGGACCGCCGCCGTGAACGAGTACGACCTTCACCCCAATGAGGTGCAGAAGGACGATGTCCTCCATGACCTGTTCCTTGAGATGCTCGTTTATCATAGCGTTTCCGCCGTATTTTATTACGACTATTTTGCCGTTGTATTTCTGAATATACGGAAGTGCCTGCGTGAGCACCTCGGCACGCTGCGCGTTACTTATTTCGAGTGACATATCTTAGTCCTTTCGATATAAACTGATTTTTGGTTTTATTTTTTGGAGTTCTTTTCAAAAAAGTTCTGATCTCTCAAAGCTTTTGTTTAAAAGTTTTTGAAGATTCTTAAGAAACTTTTTTCAAAAAGTTTCTTAAGCGGGGTTCGGGGCAGAGCCCCGACGTACCTCCCGACGTACCTCCCGACGTACCGCCCTACGTATCTCTCGACGTACCTCCCGACGTACCGCCCGACGTACAAGTCAAGTGCGATAGTCGCCGTTTATTCTTACGTATTCGTAAGTAAGATCGCATCCCCATGCGGTGGTAGAAGCATTTCCGTCACCGAGACGGATGTTTATTACGATCTCGTTTTCCAGCAGGATCTCCTTTGCCTTGTCTTCGGAAAAATCGACGCCCGCGCCGTTTTTGCACACAAGGATCTCCCCTTTTGCCGATTCGAAGGAAACTTCGACTGTGTCAACGTCCACCGATGCTCCGCTGTATCCGATCGCGCAGAGGATCCTTCCCCAGTTAGCGTCCGAGCCGAACATTGCGGTCTTTACGAGCGATGAGCAGATAACGCTTTTTGCTATGATCTTAGCGTTTTCAAGATCGAGTGCTCCGCTGACCTTGCATTCGAGGAGCTTTGAGGCACCCTCGCCGTCGCCTGCGATCTTGCGGCAGAGATCGACGGTCAAGGTGTTAAGCGCCTTCATAAATGCATTGAAATCTTCGCCCTCGGAAACGATCTCGTCATTTCCCGCCGCGCCGTTGGCGAGAACACACACCATGTCATTTGTAGAGGTGTCACCGTCGACACTGACCATATTGAAGGTGCTTGCAATGTCGCTCGAAAGAGCTCTTCCGAGCATCTCGGAGCTTATCGCACAGTCGGTGGTTATAAAAACGAGCATAGTTGCCATGTTGGGATGGATCATCCCCGATCCCTTGGCTATTCCGCCTATCCTGCACTCTTTTCCTCCTATATCAAAAGATATAGCTATTTCCTTGAGACGGGTGTCGGTCGTCATAATGCCCTCGGCTGCGTCGCGGCTTCCGTTTTTGTTCAGACCGCCTGCGAGAGAGGATACCGAATTTTTTATAGGCTCAATGTCAAGAGGTTGCCCTATAACTCCCGTGGAGGCTACTACGACATCGGAGGGAGAGATGTTAAGCTCATCTGCAATGAGAGCGCAGGTCCGGCTTGCGATCTCTATGCCGTTTGCGTTGCAGGTGTTAGCGTTTCCGCTGTTACAGATTATTGCCCGTGCAGAGCCGTCGGAGATGTTTTGCCTTGTTACGGTTAGTGGAGCTCCCTTGACCTTGTTTGTAGTGTATACTGCCGCGGCGGAAGCGGGATACTCGGAATATATTAAGGCAAGATCTTTCTTTGTCTTGTTCTTGCGGATTCCGCAGTGTACTCCGTTTGCGAGGAAACCCTTCGGAGCGCATACTCCGCCTTCGATTATTTTCATATGTAAGATCCTTTCTTGGATAAGAAACTTTAAGGCCATAAAATACCTTTCCGAGAGCTTTGAATGTCCTTAAAGCCTTTGGAAAATCATTTTATGACAGCGCAGAAACTTATGCTCCCTTTCTATAAAAAGGAGCATAAGTCCCGCTTTGATTTTGATATTAGACGTCAAGTCCCTTGGTCTTGTCGCATCCGAGCTTGACATTCAGACACTCGACAGCAGCGCCCGAGGCACCCTTGCCCAGATTGTCGTATCGCGCTACGAGCAGTATGCGATCGTCGTTTCCGTAAACCTCGATCGACATAGAGTCCTTGCAGGAAAGAGCGCCTGCGCTGATAAATCCGCCCTCGTCAGTGCCTTCTGTGTAGCGCACAAGGCCGGAAGAAGGATAAACTTCATTGAATAGTTCTCTTATGTCATCTATCGTGCGATCCTCGAGCCACGTGCCGAATATCGGGACCGTGACCTCCATTCCTGAATAAAAATCGGCAACTACGGGAGAAAAGATCGGTGGATTGGACAGACCGGTGATCTTTGTCATTTCGGGGAGATGCTTGTGAGACTGCGAGAGTGCGTACTGACGGGGCGCACCGAGAAGCGCAGAACGCTCGTCCGATTCGTAATCGGCGATCATCTTTTTACCTCCACCGCTGTAACCGGTAAGAGAATAAACACTGAGAAGAGTGTCGGGCGATATGAAACCGTTTTTGATAAGAGGATATACAAGAGCGATAAATCCGCTTGCGTGACATCCGGGAACTGCAATGCGGCGGCTATTTATGATCTTTTCCTCAAACTCTCTTCCGAGCTCGGGAAATCCGTACGCCCAGTCGGGATTTGTGCGGTGCGCGGTCGACGCATCGATAACGACAGTTGTGTCGTTTTCTATGAGTGATACCGCTTCGCGTGCTGCATCGTCAGGCAGGCAGAGAAAAACGAAATCGGATTCGTTTATTATCTGCTTTCGAGCCGCGATGTCCTTGCGAAGCTCTTCGGGAAGGGAAATTACGTTCACATCGTCGCGAGAGGACAGACGTTCCTCAATTCGCAGACCGGTAGTTCCCGCTTTTCCGTCAATAAATACTTTTTTCATATTGTTTCCGTTGTTTTTGTGTTGTTTTTATTAGAGGACTTTTGAAAGGAAGGTGCGAAGTCTCTCGCACTGAGGGTTTCCGAATATCTCTGCGGGCGTTCCCTCTTCGGCAATGAGACCTTCATCAATGAATATCACTCGGTCGGAGATCTCGCGCGCAAATCCCATCTCGTGAGTGACGACTACCATCGTCATTCCTTCGCGTGCAAGCTCCTTCATAACGTCGAGGACCTCACCTACCATTTCGGGGTCGAGCGCCGAGGTCGGCTCGTCAAAGAGTATGACCTTGGGATTCATTGCAAGCGCACGCACGATGGCAATACGCTGCTTTTGTCCGCCCGAAAGAGTGGACGGATAAGCGTCTGCCTTTTCCTCCAGACCGATACGTTTGAGAAGTGAATAGGCCTGCTTCTTGGCATTCTCCGTTATTTCGGCTTTAGTGGTCGTGATCGGCAGAAGTGCCTTTTTTTCTTTTCGGAAAATATTTTTGAGCTTTATAAAGAAATTCTTTCTCTTTGTACGGCGCAGCTCTCTTTTTGCCACATACGTCGGTGCGAGCATGATGTTCTCTATGATCGTCTTGTTGTTAAAGAGATTGAACTGCTGAAATACCATTCCGATGCGCTCGCGGTGCTTGTTGATATCGACTCGTATATCCGCAATATCAACACCGTCGAAGATTATAGCTCCCGATGTAGGATCCTCCATACAGTTGAGGCAACGCAAAAAGGTCGATTTTCCGCATCCGGAGGGTCCGATGACCGAGATCTTTTCTCCGTTTGCTATGTCAAGATCTATACCGCGCAGGACATTATTGCTTCCAAAGCTTTTTGTAAGACCTTTTACCGAAATGATAGGCGTTTCAGATGCGTTATGCTTTTCGCTCATTTCGTCTCAGCCTCCTTTCAAGCAGCTTGATAGCAAGTGTGATACCGAGCACCATAACGAGATATACAAGCGCGAGTATACAGTAGGGAATTATGTATTCGTAGTTTGCGTCTCCGATCGAACGGAATGCTTTTGTAATGTCAGCGACCGCTATAAAGCTGACCACCGATGTTTCCTTGACGAGAACGATAAATTCGTTTCCGAGCGTCGGAAGGATGTTTTTTATAGATTGCGGGATGACGATCTTCATCATCGCGACAGAGTAGGGAAGACCCACAGCTCTGCCTGCCTCAAGCTGCCCCGCGTCTACCGATTGGATACCGGCACGCATGATCTCGGATACATAAGCTCCGCTGTTAAGACCGAATACTATTATAGCGACAATAACGCCGTCGATCGCGATACCGAGCGAGGGCATGAGGACAAAGTATCCGATAAGGAGCTGTACTACCATAGGAGTACCGCGGAAAAAGGCAACGTAAACGTCGCATATCTTTTCCAGTATCTTAGGAAGAAGTCGGGTCTTGGGCGTAACTTTTACAGAAGCGATCAAAGTACCTATGACTATACCGATAATAAGTCCAAAAACAGCGATCTCAACAGTCACTAAAAGACCGTTGAGAACGCTGCGGTATCCGCCGTAGGTAATGAACTGCTTATAGAACAGATTCCAAGCCTTCATTATTTGGTTTTAAGGATCTTTTCCACGTCTTCTTTGGTGGTGCACTTGTCAAATTCGGTGTTGTCCTTTTTGACGATGAGGACCTGGTAAGCGCCCTCATAGTAAGCATCAGAGAAGTTGACCGACTGCTTACGGGTAGCGGTGACCGAAAGACCTGCCATTGCGATGTCGACGTTGTTCTTGCCTACCGATGTAACGACCGACTCAAAAGCCATGTCCTCGATAACAAGCTCGAGACCGAGCTCGTCAGCGATAAGCTTAGCGATCTCCATGTCGATTCCGACGAATTTGTCGCCCTTCTTGTATTCATAAGGAGCAAAGGCTGCGTTTGTGGAAACTACAAGCTGCTGAGCTGCTTTGGATGCGTTTTTAGAAGCACTTGCGATGCCTTCGATAGCCTCGTCACCGCCGATGACATTGCCTTCATCATCATACTCAAGAGCTGCATATTTGTCGAAAATAGCCTTGAGAGTTCCGTTTTCCTTGATCTCTGCGATGATCTCGTTTACGTCCTCGAGAAGCTCGGGCTGATTTTTGTCAACACCGTAAGCATACTGCTCGGTGGTGAGAGCGATATCAATGATCTTTATGTCATCGGGATTCTTTGCCAGAAGCTGCTTTGCGGGCTCGTTGTCGATGACGACATAATCGATCTGACCGTCGAGAAGTGCCTTTACTGCAAGACCGCCGTTGTCGAATGCCTTGCACTCGATGTTAGAATATCCGGGAAGCTCCATATCGGCGTTTCCCTTTACATAGAATTCGCCGGTGGTTCCGGACTGAACTCCGATTTTGGTCTTGCTTCCTGCGCAAGAGGTGAAGGTGAGTGTGAGCATAACTGCTGCGAGAATAAGTGCTAAGATTTTTTTCATGACATGTTTCCTTTCAGAAAAAATATTTATTTGAAGTTAATTGTGCGCTTTTAGTTTTTCTTGCTGTTCTTGGCGTTTACCTGTGCCTGAACCTTGATCGGGAGTCCGAAGAGGTTGATGAATCCGGCGCTGTCAGCCTGATTGTAAACGTTGTCTTCTCCGAAGGTCGCGATCTCCTCTGAATAGAGCGAATAGTCGCTCCATACGCCTGCCTTGATGATGTTGCCCTTGTAGAGCTTGAGTCTTACCTTTCCGGTAACGTTCTCCTGAGTCTTGTCAACGAACGCCGAAAGAGCTTCTCTGAGGGGAGTGAACCACTGTCCGTTGTAGACGAGATCCGCAAAGGTGATGGCAAGCTCCTGCTTCTTGTGAGCGGTCATCTTGTCAAGAGTCATGGTCTCGAGATATTTGTGTGCATCGTAGAGGATAGCTCCGCCGGGAGTCTCGTATACGCCTCTGCACTTCATACCTACGAGTCTGTTCTCGATGATGTCGAGAAGTCCGATTCCGTTTTCTCCGCCGAGCTTGTTGAGCTCGAGGATGATATCCTTTGCGGACATCTCCTTGCCGTTCAGTGCTACGGGAGAACCCTTTACGAAGTCAAGCTCGATGTAGGTGGGAGCGTCGGGAGCCTTGATGGGAGAAACGCCCATCTCAAGGAAGCCTTCCTTGTCGTAGAGAGGCTCGTTTCCTGCGTCCTCAAGGTCGAGACCCTCATGAGAGAGGTGCCAGAGGTTCTTGTCCTTGGAGTAGTTGGTCTCTCTGTTTATCTTAAGAGGAACGTTGTGCGCCTCTGCGTAGTCGATCTCCTCTTCTCTCGATTTGATGTTCCATTCTCTCCAGGGAGCGATGATGGGCATGTCGGGAGCGAATGCCTTGATGGTGAGCTCGAATCTTACCTGGTCGTTGCCCTTGCCGGTGCATCCGTGGCAGATGGCGTCAGCGCCCTCTGCGATCGCGATCTCCGCGATCCTCTTTGCGATTACCGGTCTTGCGAACGAGGTGCCGAGCATGTAGTCCTCGTAAAGAGCGCCTGCCTTTACGGTGGGGATGATGTAGTCGTTTACGAATTCCTCGGTGAGATCCTCGATGTAGAGCTTGGAAGCGCCCGTCTTAAGTGCCTTCTCCTCAAGACCCTCGAGCTCGTCTGCCTGTCCTACGTTGCCCGATACCGCGATGACCTCGCAGTTGTTGTAGTTTTCCTTGAGCCAGGGAATTATTATCGAGGTGTCAAGTCCGCCCGAGTATGCAAGAACGACTTTTTTTATGTTTTTCTTATCCATTATTATATAGCCTCCGTGACCGCTGTGAATATTTATGCTATGATTATAACGCAAAGCGAATAAATATTCAAGTGCTTTTCGCGATTTTTTTTATTTTTGTCTCTTTTTGTAATTCTTCACAATAACAGACTGCTAATATTGTGCATATTAACAATAAAAAACGGGGTTTTGGACTCTTTGAAGTGCCTTGTGAGCGTAAAAGACGGAGGGACTGTCATTTTTTTGACGCCTCGGAACGGGGAATCGGACGTGCGAATAAAAATGCATAAAATCGTGCGAATATGCATGAATATCGAAAAATATACATTTTGCATGCGTAGATTTTCTAAGTACGCTATCCGCGGGAAATAAAAACCACCCGAAGGCGAGTTTTTGCCCTCGGGTGATCAGATTTGGATCTTAAAAGCGCTTGCCGAACTTGAAATCAGTAATTTTCAAGCAGCGACTTGTAGAACTCCGAATAATCCTTGCGGTCTTTAATATATATTATTTTTGTTTTTAACAAACCGGACATTTTCCAAAACCTTTACTGCGACGCTGTATTACTGCCTCCCACTCGTGGTCTTCCGAACATTTCCACCACACTTTTTTGTTGGAAAACACTGTCACCTTTTCAGGTGTAAGTTGACCATTTTTAGCGTAATTCCATTCAGCTGCAACATTAGGTCTTAACGTTAACAAATCGTTCTCGCCTGCCCACGCTCTTTTTCCCGAGCAGAATGGGCAATCTGTTCCAGCAGTACGCGATCCGATAGTCGCTTCCCATTCATGTCCGTTTTGACAAATCCACCATACCTTTTTGGAGCTTTTGGGAAAAACTTGCTCAGGAAACAAGAGTTCATTTTTTGTGGGGTGCCATTCTTTTGCTA
This sequence comes from Clostridia bacterium, assembly GCA_017466445.1. GTDB lineage: Bacteria > Bacillota > Clostridia > Oscillospirales > CAG-272 > SIG672. Next base: position 8,514 of record JAFTUC010000006.1, on the reverse strand, counting down.
AATTTGGAAACTGTGATTTCAAATCGTTGAATCCGGGAAGGATTTTTTGATTCCCGCAGTATGGGCAGCCCAAATTATCCTTTGTTCTGTTACTTACATACGATTGCCACTCATGTCCTTTACTGCAAATCCACCATGCTCGCAAACCAGAACTGCACGAGATGTCTTTAGCTGTTAGATTCCCGTTTTTTGTGGGATGCCATTGAGCAGCAATTTCCGGATATTTCTCACATAAAGGATTTTTCTCGGCAGCAACCCTACTTCTTTTTTCACCGAGCAACTTTGATTTACATTTTTTACAAAGTACATCGTCTCTATTTCCCGGACTAGTTATCCATTCGAATCCACATCCAGAGCATTTCCACCACACTCTCTTATTGGAAAACACGCTCACCTGTTCTGGAAGAAGTTCCCCGTTTTTTTCGTAATTCCATTCAGCCGCTATATCGGGACGAAGCGTTACTAAATCGTTTTCGCCTACCAGCATTCTGTTACCACTGCAGAACGGGCAACCTGTTCCGGCAGTACGCGATCCGATAGTCGTTTCCCATTCATGTCCGTTTTCACATTTCCACCATACCTTTCTGTTGCTTTTCGGCGGAAAATACTGAGGAGTCAAGGGGGCGTTTTTCTCATAATTCCACTGTGCGGCAATTGCCGGAAAAAGGGATATTAAATTGTTTTCTTTGCGATGTTGCTGACTCCTTTTCAGTATAATAGCTTTATCATCTTCCAAAGAAATGTTTGGCATTACTGTTGGTTTTAGATATCCAAAAAGTTCTTTTATAGCGTTTTCAAACTCTTCATCACGATAAGAATCCGTACAAACTATTACAGTTGCATAATCTGTTTTCGGTAATTTCGGATCTCTGAATCTAAAAAGAGTTATTCCGTTTTGCTTGCACAAATTATCTTTGTTAAAATCCTTGTTTATAACTCGAACATTTTTATGATAAAAAACTCCATCATACTCAATTGCGGTGTTTACGGAGGGAATATATATATCGAACTCAACACCTTCGAATTTATAATTGTTAATCGCATCAGGATATACTTGCTTTATATAGAAAAATATTGCTTGCTCGGGAAAAGACGTCGTTCTTTTTGCAGAACAAGCAGGACAGCCAAGGCGTTTCATTGCTGCAGTTTCCCACTCATTTCCACAAGCAGCACATTGCCACCACACCCTTAAATGACTACCTGCCACAATCATATGCGGCATCAAATCTCCATTTTTAGTAGGATGCCATTCTTTTGCAAATTCCGGATAAACCGTTTCAAAATCGTTATATCCCTTCAAAACCCTTTTATTGGAACAATATGGACAACCCCTTCCTCCCGTTCTGTGCGTTACGGTATCCTCATATTCGTGTCCTTTGTCACAAATCCACCATACCTTCTTTCCGCTTCTTGGTTTAATCTGTGACGGCAATAGCGGATGGTTTTTTTCAAAATTCCACTGTTTCGCCAGATCAGGTCTTAGTGTTGCAAGGTCATTTTCCCCTTCTATTACAAGTCTTCCACTACAATACGGACAACCTACACCACTAGCACGTCTAGCTGCAGGAGACTGATAACTATGTCCCTTGGGACAAATCCACCACATCTTTTTGTTGCTGTATTTTGCTACTGAAGTTGGCGTAAGCCCTTGATTTTTGGAATAATCCCACTCTTGCATCAGTTGCGTATTATCACTTATATATTCCTTTTCCTGTTTGTCATTTTTCATAACATTTTCCTTATTCTAAATCGTAAATCCAAAAAACAAGCCCTCAACGAAGGCTTGTTTTGAACTTGAAATCAGTAATTTTCAAGCAGCGACTTGTAGAACTCCGAATAATCCTTGCGGTCCTTCGACGTAAAATCGATGGCCTCGCGTGGGTGACGGTTAAGAAACCCGGTAAACATATACTGGAGATCGTAGCCCCACACGACGCCCTCCTCTCTGAGCATGAGCATATACTTCTCGATGAACTTGAGAAGGTGGTAAAGGTTGTATTTCGGATTCTTGAGGAAGCCGAGAAGGAGCTCCATCGGGCAGTTACCGGCACCGCGGCCCATTCCTTGAACGGTCGCGTCGAGGAAGGAAACTCCGTATGACATGGTCTCTATCGTGTTCGCAAATGCGAGGTTCAGATTGTTGTGTGCATGGAATCCTATCTTCTTGCCCGTGTTTTCGGCTGCTGCAATGTAGGTCTTTGAAAGCTCGGAGGCGTTCTCGGGGTAGAGAGAGCCGTAGCTGTCAACGAGATAGATAACGTCTACGCTCGTGCTGCATAACATGTCGAGCGCCTGGGTTATCTGATCGGTGTTTGCCTGAGATACCGCCATTATGTTGCAGGTGGTCTCGTATCCGAGCGCATGAAAATGCTCGATCATCTCGACTGCCGTGGGGATCTGGTGGATGTAGCACGCGACTCTTACCATGTCGATCACGCTCTCGCTCTTGGGAAGAAAATCGGTCTTGTAATCGCATCTTCCAACGTCTGCCATGACCGCTATCTTCATGTCCGAGGGATTGTCACCTACGATCGCGCGGATGTCCTCCTCCTTACAGAATTTCCATTTTCCGAACTCGCTCTCGTCGAACATCGCCTTGCTTGCGCGGTATCCGAACTCCATATAGTCTATTCCGCTCTTTACGTTTGTCTTGTAGAGCTCTTTTACAAATTCGTCACTGAACTCAAAATTGTTGCAAAGTCCGCCGTCTCTGATCGTAGCATCAAGAAGCTTTATATCGTCACGAACGGACATCAGATTACCTTTTCTTACTGTCATTTTACACCTCCGTGTGATGGATAAAATAAATTATAACAGAGGGTAATGGCTTTTTCAAGATGTTTTTCGGATTTTTTTGTTAAAATTCAAAAATATCTTGAAACTTCGGAATATATGGTGTATAACCCATACGTATAAAAATATTAGTGTACTGAGATTAAGCATATCGATACCGGAATTGATGTGATCGCCCGGTACTCCATGATTAAAATGGGAGTGAATATCTATGGCATAGCGATCAAATTCAGGTAGCTTCATTGATTCTCCTCTTTATTCAAACTTCATGGAATAAAGCTTTGCATCTAAGATCTTAAAACGAATTCTCACAGGCCTGCCTGCAAACGCGGAAAAATCGCTTCCGTCCTCAAAGGTAATTTTTCGGTCAATATTATCGCCGTAAATTTCAAAGCTTCTTCCTGAAATTTCATTGCCCTCTTCATCAAGTATATCGATATAGATATAGCCATAAGCCGATGTGGAGAAATTAAGGTGTAAATATTTACCGTCAAAAATCAGCGGTTTTGTTACAATTACACCTTCCTCGCCGCCCGATGTGGCGTAAGCAAAACCGTCTTTGCGAATTGCATAACGGTAAATAGATTTGGGCTCGCCGTGACTCAAATGACCTGTAACGTCATAAAAGTAATAATTTTCGTCGCCGAGATCCACTAGATTATAGGACGGATAACAGTCACCGTAAACCCAGTTCGACTCATTTTCATAGCCCGGTGTGTAAAAAGCCTCGCTGTATCTGTGCCAGTTATCGCCGCCGTCTCTGCTGAACATAAATATACAGTCGGTATTTACAAGCCCCGTTCTATCCTTATCTACCTGCAGAGCATAGCTTTCCGCAGCCTTTACTTTGGTGCCGTAGCTTGGCATTTGTTTTATATTTTCGGTCCAGCCTTTGCGCTCAAAATAGCGGGTCGGAAATCCGACGATATATTGTGACGCTCTTTCATAGGGCAAAGCGTTGTTTGTGTAAAGTGCATAATCGAGATTGTCGGAAAATTTTATCATTTTAGGGTCAGACCAATTCTTAAAGTCATCCGAATGCATCACTCTGACATCACGCGTAGCCCAGCTTATCTCGCCGCCGGGGATGATGTTATGGAAGCCTCTGAAAAAGCAAGTATATCTGCCACTCTGCCAAACAATAGTGTTAAGTGAATCAAAATGTCCCTTGTCTGTGAGAAAATGTGTAAGCTTGAAGTTGTATCCGTCTGCCGAGGTCCAGCACCAAAGTCCTTCTTTTTCTTCTCCGTTTACTTCGCCCTTGGTTTTTCCGATAGCCTTGTACTTCTCTTCTGCGGGGCAGCTGGGGTTGTTATCGTAGAAAAAGGAAGCACTGTCTGCAAGACCTTCAAGTACGACGTTATTTACTTTTAATTCGGGATGGTCGAAAATATCAAGCGAAGGCTTTGTCCAATTGATACCGTCCTTGCTTTCAATAAGGCTTATATAATTAACAGGCGGCCAAACGTTTGGATCGTCACTCGGTGTATAGTACATTTTAAAACCTTTGCTGTCTTTTACAACGCAAGGGTAGCTTATACTTGTTTTTTCCCTTTTTTCATCCAAAACAAAGCAAAGCTCTTTTTTTATCGGGTTGTTAATTCTGAAAGAAACAGTGCTTTTTTGAGTATCGATTAAATAATCGTCCCAGAACATTTCTCGATTTTGTCCAATGTTTAAATTTTTTTTCATAAAACGACTCCTTACGTAAAGAGAAATAGATCAAAACGATTATATACGATAAAATGCACATATGTAAATAGAGATTTACGACAATTACGAAATGACATGTCATAAAATAAAAGAAAAAACCTTGACGATGTCTGAAAATAAAAGTATAATATCTTATAGAGGTGGTGTACGGTGGAAATAAAGATAGCTCCGACCGAATGGAGAGAATATTCTATCGCTATAGAAAACATACAGTTCCGCATGCTGATAAGTGGATCTTCGGAAGAGTGTAAGAAGGATGAGAAATTCCCCGATCTTCATAGCCACGTTTCGGCAGAGCTGTTTGCCGTGACAAAGGGAGGAGTGCAGATTATTACCGATGAAAATACCTTGATTCTCGAGCAAGGAGATCTTGTGATAGTTCCTCCTTGGGTACGTCATTGTATGTTTTGCTCGACTCCGAAAAGCGAGATCGCGGTATGGAGCTTTATATGTGAAAAGCGTAATAGGGGCAGAGTGTGCGACGTTTACAAAAAACTGCATCGTTACGTCTCGGGTGATAGGCCATTGGTTTATCGAGATGTTCTCGATCTTTGCCAAAGCTCAATGAATGTTTTGTCAGAAGATTCAAAAGGCTCGGAGATATTGCCCGCAATAAGGGCTGTGGAGCTTCTGCTATCGATATCCGATAGAATGCGCGACACTGTGAGTGTTGAGAAATCGTTCGAGAGTGACAGATATGATATCAACAGGATGATGCGTCTGGATAGTATAATTGCCGATTTTTGTGCAGAGGATATACGTCTTGAGTGTATTGCAGCCGAACTTTATATAAGTGGCCGTCAGCTTGACCGTATAGTTCGTAGACGTTACGGCAAGTCACTTCATAGTGTTATGATGGAAAAGCGCGTTCAGGCTGCGGAAAGACTGCTTGTAACAACCGATATTACCGTGGAAGAGGTCGGTAGAGAAGTGGGATTTACCTCTCCTTCGGGATTTTACCGTGAGTTTACACGATATTACGGCACTACACCGGCAAAATACAGAAAAAATAAACTTAAACCACAAAAAAGTGATCGCTAAACACGATGATGCTAAAAAACTAAATGTAAATATAGTCTTCCGATAACGGTAAATTTGATCTCGCTTATAATAGCCGAGTCTGTGTTATCATATGCAGTAAATTAAACACGGCGGGGCGAAGGAGTTTTTGTTTATTGCCATAAGATATGCAGATTTTCTTGAAAGACTTTACTTGTCGTATGATTCGTAGCATGATACTTTTCAGGAGAAAATGCAAAAAGTCTTGAAACTTGTCTAAAAGTGTTGTATAATTAGTGGTATTTGAAAGACTTTTAAGAAAAGAGATGTTTTTAATGAATAAGATTTTCAGACCGAAGATCATTGACTCGATGAAGGGATATACCGTAAAGCAACTCGCATCCGATCTCGTAGCCGGACTTATAGTAGCAATAATCGCCCTGCCGCTCTCAATAGCGCTTGCGATAGCGTCGGGAGTCTCGCCCGAAAAGGGAATATATACCGCAATCGTTGCCGGATTTGTTATTTCTCTGCTCGGCGGAAGCAGGGTAAATATCTCGGGTCCGACCGCCGCGTTTGCAACCATAGTTGCGGGCGTTGTCGCAAGAAGCGGTATCGAGGGACTCGTTATAGCGACCCTGATGGCGGGACTTATCCTTATTATTATGGGACTTCTTCGCTTCGGCTCGCTCATAAAATATATACCCTGCACGATAACGACCGGATTTACCTCGGGTATCGCGGTCACGATAATAATAGGTCAGCTTAAGGATTTTATGGGACTCACCTTTCCTGCGGGAACTCACGCGGTGGAAACGAGCGAAAAGCTCGGCGCGGTCGTAAGATCGATAACTACCGTCTCTCCGTGGGCGCTTCTTGTCGGCGCTATCGGACTCGCTGTTCTGATAATATGGCCTTACATAAGTAAAAAGATCCCCGGCTCGCTGATCGCTGTGCTCGTAGGATCTCTCGTTGTCGCACTTTCGGGTATCCCCGTAAATACGATAGGCGATCTTTACAGTATAAACGGCTCGCTTCCGGCCTTCTCCTTCCCCGGACTCAGCCTTGATACCGTGCTCTCGCTCCTTCCCGACGCGTTCACAATAGCGATACTTGCCGCTATAGAGTCGCTCCTTTCCTGCGTCGTCTCGGACGGAATGATAAAGGATAAGCATAATTCCAATACCGAGCTTATCGCTCAGGGCGTCGGAAATATCTGCTCGGGACTTTTCGGCGGTATCCCCGCTACCGGAGCGATAGCTCGAACCGCGGCGAACGTCAAAAACGGAGGACGTACTCCGATATCGGGAATCGTTCACGCGCTCGTTCTCCTTCTCGTCCTTGTGGTGCTTATGCCGTACGCATCTCTTATCCCGATGCCGATAATAGCGGCGATACTCTTTGTCGTTGCTTATAATATGAGCGAGTGGCGCGAATTCGTTCATCTTTGTAAGACCGCACCGCTTGCCGACGTGCTCGTGCTCGTCACCACCTTCGTGCTCACCGTTGCGTTTGATCTCGTGGTCGCGATCGCGGTCGGAATGGTTCTCTCGATCGTCCTTTTCATGAAGCGTATGGCGGATAATACCAATATCCGCACGTGGACGCGCGAGGGTAAGGGTAGGCTTAAGGGATTTCCCGAAAATGTCGAGGTCATCGAGATCGACGGTCCGATGTTCTTCGCATCCTCGGATAAATTCACAAATATAACCTTCGAGGAAAATACCAGGGCGGCGGTCTTCCGTATGCATGACGTTATAGCGCTCGACGCTACCGCGATGAAAAATCTTTTTGCCGTGCTTGATAATTGTAAGGAAAAGGGAATAAGGCTCGTCGTTTCGCACGTTGAACCTCAGCCGCTCGCGGCAATGAAGAGAGCGGGATTTCTGAATGCGCTCGGTGAGGAAAATATCTTCGATAATATCGACGAGGCGATCTCCGAGCTTTCCAAAGCCGAAAAAAACGCGTAATATAATAATAAGGAAAAGATCTCCCGAAAAGGAGATCTTTTTCATCGTTTAAAGCCTCTGCGCGGGACTCTCGAGACATAGGCCCTGAGCGTGTCTGTTCTGAGAAAGAAAAAACGACGTTTTTTTCTTGCACAAAACGGGTACGACCCGACAAACTGCACAAAAAAAGATGACTAATTTGTGCATTGTTACGATTTTTTGAATTTTTGTTGACTTTTGAATTAATAAGTGTTATACTTTAGAAAGCAGAATGTCCCAAAAAATAAAAAAAGGAGAAAAACAATGAAAAAGACATTAAGCATTATTCTTGTGCTTGCTTTCGTGCTCTCTATGTGTACCTTCACATTCGTTAGCGCTGAAGAAGCAGAAAAAGAGATCCTTCCTGGACTTATCAACCAGGTTGGCGATTGGTCGGCTGTTGAGGGCGGCTACGAGGCAAAGTCCAACGGTATGATCCTTCTCGACCAGCAGATGAACGCAGGTGTTTTTGAGGTTACCGTTACTCCCGGCTCTACCTTCAAGACCGATATCAACATTTTCGTCAAGGCTTCCGGCTTTGATACTCTCACTGCTGCAAACCTTGCTCAGCAGAGAAATCTTACCGCAGGCTACCAGGTATGTCTGTACGGTTCTCAGGCATCTCCCAAGAACTGCATCGGCTTCTACAACCACTACAGCAACGGCTGGAAGGGCGGACCTAATATTGACGGTGCTACCGGCGGAGACTTTACCAAATTCCCCTATGATACCTTTGTTGGCGGTGCTGACGGATTTGCCAATCCTTCGTTCAAGATCCGTATAGAGTTCGGATCCGGCGGAGCAAGAGTTCTTGTTGACGGCAAGGTAGTTGTTGACAACGTATATCCCGCTGATAAGCAGGCTACTACCACCAACACCGAAATTAAGACACCTACCGGTACTCAGATCGCTATTATGGCAGATGACGATACCTTTACTAACTTCAAGTTCAGTCCTTGGGATGCTTCCAATGATGCCGCATGGACCAGTGACTGTGACAGTATAACCAATACCACTGCAC
>JAFTUC010000040.1 GCA_017466445.1 Clostridia bacterium | reverse complement strand
CACAAACAACCTGCGGTTCTTTTTCTACAACACTTGCTCTTTCCCCCTCACTAAACATTTGAACCTTTTTTCCAAACAAACTAAACTTGAATGTGTATTTCATTTTATTTTCTCCTTTTAGAAATGCTTATTAAAGTTCTGTTTTATCGCCAGTTTCGCCTTCGTATTACAAAAGCACAGTGCAAAGCCCATACCCCTAAAGTTGTGCGCATCCTAAGGCTCTCCCTTTGGGAGAGCTCCCGCAGTAGCGGGTGAGAGGATAGTCGTTGCAACAAATTGCCCTCTCCGTCGGCTTCGCCGCCACCTCTCCCAAAGGGAGAGGCTTCTCGTTAGCTCCATTATACCACAAATCGGCAGAGAAAACAAGTTCTCTGCCGAAATTTTTGTGTCTGTCATTTCTCCGCTAAGAATGCATAGCTGATCGTCGGTCTTTTTTAGTTTTATTACTTATCAGTCCTTGGTCTCAAGCTTAAGGGGATAATCGCCGAGATGCTTTACCTTGAAGCCGTTCTTCTTGTATTCCTCGTAATCGAACGCGTCGAGCTCATCCATAGCGAGCTTATGGAATTCGTAGAAATTGTGCCACCACTCGTATCCCGATCCGAGCTCCGCGTTAAGATACGCCTCTGCGATATCTATACCCATCTGAGGTGCTACGTAGAATGCTCCCATTGCGAGAACGTTTACTCCGTTTCCGGTGATTGCGCGAAGTGCTGCGGGAACGCTTTCAACTACGCCTGCGTGAACGCGGGGACATTTGGATGCGGCAATATGGATTCCCATACCGGTTCCGCAGAAGAGGAGCGCTCTTTCAAATTCGCCCTCGGAGATCATTGCTCCTGCCCGAAGTCCGACGCGGTGAAACATAAGATCGGTATCGTCCTGATCGGGAGAGGTAACTCCTACGTCGGTAACCGTCCATCCCTTTGCCTTGAGGTGGGCAACTACTGCTTCCTTGAGAGGATAACCCGCAAAGTCAGCGCCTACGAGAATTTGCTTGTCTTTTACTGTTTTCATGATGTATCTCCTTTTATTTAATAAAATTCATTTTTTAATCTTTAAACGAAAGTATTACCGAAGCGGAATGCGCGTCGCTCGATTTTATGATTCGCCCGCCATTTTCCAAAATAAAATCGTGCAGCGGCGTATCCGGATAGGGCGTTGTCCTATAGCCTCTCGAGATAGCGCCGTAATTCATCTCAAAGGGCACGCCGTAGGAAACAACCTTCCTTATTGCCGAAAAAGCGTGCTTTTCATACTCCGAGCTTCGCATATCGAAAAGATCATCGCGTTCGATAAACTTCGTTATGAGATCGATATGACCTATTATATCCGGATCGAGCCTTTCGCAGACCGAAGCGACGCATCTGTAATAATCGCCAACCATTTCGTAGGGATCGCCCTTCCAAAGTCGGTCACATGCGTTTCTGAGGACATTTGCAGAATAATCGACACAAACATATTCCCCGTTTTTTTCTATGTAATGCACCGATCCGATTATGTAGTCGACTTTTTCAAGATACTCTTTTTCGAGTTCTGAATAAAGATCCATCTCAAGCCCGCAAAGGACCCTTATTTTGTCAGAATATTTTTCCCTAAGTCTTTCCATCTCGGCAAGATAAGCGGGGAGTCTTTCAATTCGGATCGCATAGCTGCGGTCAAACGCCGTGGGTGCGTGGGTTGAGATCCCGACGCAGTAAAGTCCCTTTTCTATTGCGGAGCAGACCATCTCCTCAGCGGTATTCTTTCCGTCGCAGAAGGTGGTATGCATATGGAGATCGAAATCCTGTTTTCCGAGCTTATCCATGTGCTCAAGAAGCTCTTTCATCCGTGCTCTCATCAGGTCATCTTCTCCTGCTTTACCTTTTTGTCGATAACGTGACGTGAAGCGAGCTCCGCTCTGATATCGTCAAGCGATATTCCCATTTCGATCATAAGCACCATTACGTGATAGGTGAGATCGGCGATCTCGTAAACGGTCTCCTTTTTATCGTCAGCCTTTCCTGCAATAATGACCTCGGTGCATTCCTCTCCGACCTTTTTGAGGATCTTGTCTATGCCCTTTTCGAAAAGATAGGTCGTGTACGAGCCCTCCTTCTTCTCGATCTTGCGTCCGACAAGCATCTTCATAAGTCCTTCAAGCGAGAATTTGCCATCAAGCTCCTCAAGATTTTCCTCGTTTTCGTAGATCTTATCGTTAAAGCACGAGTCGCTTCCCGTGTGGCAAGCGGGGCCGTCCTTGAGCACCATAACCTCGAGCGCGTCTCCGTCGCAGTCGGCGGTTATACTGACTATATGCTGATAGTTTCCGCTCGTCTCACCCTTGAGCCAAAGCTCCCGACGGGATCGACTATAAAAGCAGGTGAGACCCTTTTCCATCGATATTTTGAGACTTTCTCTTGACATATACGCAAGTGTGAGGAGCTTTTTACTTTCGGCATCTATAACTACCGCAGGGATGAGTCCGTTTTCGTCAAATTTGAGTTTTTCTATATCTATCATTTCAATTTCACCTTTCTTATATCAAAGTTATCAAAGTCGCATGCTTATATTCTTGTCCGAAAGATATTTTTTGAGTTCGGGTATCTTTATCTGTCCGAAGTGGAATACCGACGCCGCAAGACCTGCGTCGACCTTAGGGAGCGCTTCGAAGAGGGTAGCAAAATCCTCCATAGATCCGGCTCCGCCCGATGCTATGACCGGAACGCTGACCGCGTTGCAGACTGCGTCGAGCATTTCGAGATCAAAGCCGCCCTTTACACCGTCGGTGTCGATCGAGTTTACAACTATCTCACCGGCACCGAGCTCGACGCCTCTCTTTATCCACGAGATCGCTTCGATACCCGTATTCTCACGTCCGCCCTTTGCGAAAACCCTGAAAACTCCGTCGACTCGCTTTATATCGACCGAAAGCACTACGCACTGGCTTCCGTATTTCTCCGCTCCCTCTTTTATGAGAAGCGGATTCCGTATCGCGCCCGAATTTACGCTTACCTTGTCGGCACCGCATTTGAGGACCCTGTCAAAGTCGGCAAGCGTGTTTATTCCTCCGCCTACGGTAAGAGGGATGAAGACCTTGCGTGCCGTCTCGCAGAGAATATCGGTGAACAGCGCACGCCCCTCGGAGGATGCCGTTATATCATAGAAAACAAGCTCGTCCGCTCCGTTTTCGCTGTAAAACTGCGCGAGCTCTACGGGAGAGGATACGTCGGAAAGCCCGAGAAAATTTACTCCCTTTACTACTCTGCCGTCGCGCACGTCAAGGCAGGGTATTATTCGCTTTGTGATCATAGTTTTTTCGAAAAAAACCTTTCTTTTTTGTTTTTTGGGTTCGCAGAAAAACTTTTTGGAAAAAAGTTTTTCCGCACCTTTTCAAAAACTTTTCTTGATTTTGGATCGCTTATCCCGTATCCTTGTCAGTTTTAAAGTTTTTGAAGATCCAAGAAACTTTTTTCAAAAAGTTTCTTGGCAGGGTTCCAAGGGACAGCGTCCCTTGACACGTCCTTAGGAGTACGTGATACGCAGAAAAACTTTTTGTAAAAAGTTTTTCCGCACCTTTTCAAAAACTTTTCTTGATTTTGGATCACTTATCCCGTATCCTTGTCAGTTTTAAAGTTTTTGAAGATCCAAGAAACTTTTTTCAAAAAGTTTCTTGGCAGGGTTCCAAGGGACAGCGTCCCTTGGCGCATCCTTTT
>JAFTUC010000002.1 GCA_017466445.1 Clostridia bacterium | reverse complement strand
TAATTCCAAACGTGAACGATACCGCAGAGGAAATGCAAAGTATAAAAGAGTATATTTATTATTTCGGCAGACCCGAAAAGATCGAGCTTTTACCCTATCACGCAATGGGAGAGCATAAATATGCAGCTCTCGGAAGAGAAGCGCAGACCTTCTCCGTGCCCGGCGAGGAGAAGATGTCAGAGCTGAAAAAGATCTTTTTATAAAAACGTTGTCCCTGTCCGACCCGTTCTTTTACGGGTCGGACAGGGACAATCTGTATTCTAAAAACAGTTATGATATGATTATATCACAAATCTGAGGTAACGCCCCTTTTTAGTCTTCAATCATTGGAACATAATCCCGCAGTATATAAGCAAGGTTTTCAGATCTTTCTTCATCGGAGAAAACCTTTTGATTTCTCCTTTTTACAAAGGTGTTATTTTTGAGAGTTATATGTTGTGTCGGTACAGTGCGTTCAAAAAGGATATTTCCGCACTCTATAAAAGTGTTGTCGGTAATACAGTTACGAAGAGGTTGGAAGAATTCATCGCTATCAACATCATCGTTGTAAAGTTCGGGATATGCCTTTTTCCAGGCATCATTTCTATACGGAGATCTTTTCAAACAGTCTCTCATAACCCTTGCAGTGGAAGTCATATCACAATTCATCCAGTGTCCGACCATTCCTCTTGCATCAACGATTATAAAGTCACAGTTATAGAAAACATTATTATAGATTTTATGATCGTGCCCGCCTCCGAGTTGGATCGCGTGAAGCATATTTGCAAAAACATTTCCGTAGACCTCTGCCGATGATCCACAGTCGTCAAAGTAAAGACCGGTACAGCCTTTGCCGTCAAGTCCTGCAAGGTCATGAAAGTAATTGTATCTGAAAATATTCCCGTAACACGAATAGTTTCTACCGGTATATATAGCTCCGGCATCATTTGATTCGTTGCACACGCGATAGATTTCGTTTCTCTCAATAGTATGGTTATTTCCCATGTAGATTATTGCGATATGTGGCAGATCGTGTATTTTATTTCCTGAAACTGTTACGCCCACGCCATATAGTTGGATTCCCGGTTTACAGCGGTACCATTTTGCGCCATATGAAATATCGCAGTTCAGAATGGAATTACCGCTGGATATGAGATTTACCCTATCGCCTCCGGACAGGTACACACCGCCCGATCCTGTATGAGCGATGTTGCAGTCACTTACCGTCATATTTGAACAAAGTTCACCTATAACACCCCATTCTCCCACATTTCGAACGGAAACATTTGAAATCAGGATATCAGACGAATTTTTGAAGAAAAATCCACAATGACGACATTGTTCGATCTGAAAATTATCAAAACGTAAATTTTGGACATTCTGTGCAAAAAAAGCATTTCCGCAAACCGAAACCTCAACCTCACGCTGATTAGGATAGGGGTGAACATAAAGCTCTCCGGTCTCAACGTCTATAAAGTAACTACCCTCCACGTCAAGCGCCTCAAAAACATTTATTGCATAAAATCTTGCGTGAGTACCGTGCTCTCCTCTTCCGTCCCAATATCCCCAATTATCATAGGGAGGCAAAACTTCGATTATATTTTTTTCGGTATCCACGGATTTAATCAAATGATGATGCGGTGCCCACTCAAAGGACCACATTCCAAACAAAACTGCTTGCTCTGCCTTATTAAATGAAGTAAAAGTCGTGTCATTAGGAATGAACTCTCCTTTAGCACCTCCATTTTTTGTGGGATTATTGTCTCCCGGTAAATAGGGCACGGATTCATCCAAGGTCTTTTCAATTTCCATATATCCTTTTCTGGGATACCGAGAAATCGGCATCGGATTTCCTTGGTAAAAGAGCTCCATACCCGGACCATTATTTATGTTATTGGTCGGGTGATCTGAATTAAGCGGACCTAATAATCCAACACCAAAATCATCATGCGGTTCTTTATGTTCTTTCAAATCTCTCCATCCGCACCAAGCAAAAGGTGCTTTGCCGTACGTTATATAGTTATATATTCCGTAATTCTTTAAATTGATCTTAACTATTTCGTCTGTTTTGGGAAGAGTGGAGACATCTATGACCTTGCTACCTTTTATCGTAGACCCGTTTCCGTTTACAGTAACGTTATTTCTCCTCACCTCTATGGTTTCATACAGCTCATAAACATTTTTTTCAAGATTTATGACTGTTTCCTCACCGTCATCCGTTGCAAGAATTTTTCTCAAATCGTCCAAATTATTTATACTCAATATTTTCATTTTAGTACCTCCCTGTGCGTTACAATCTATCTTAATTATGCATTATAGCGGGAAGAATTCCAAGACGATTTTAGTGTAAATAAAGACAATATTCTACTGTTTGCTAAAGGAAAGAACGATCTTTCCTAAAGTCACGAGGTGAGCATCGCATTTTTGAGGCAAAAATACGATTAAAATTGCGGGTACTTCCAAATCCGCAGGAAAGAGCTATATCTGTAACTGTCATATTTGTCTCCTCAAGCAGGGCGACCGCGCGACTCAGTCGCGTAGCATTAAGACATTCGGTAAATGACATCCCCTGATATTTTTTAAACATTCGACTCAAATAAGAATAATTAACGTTCAGATGATTTGATACGTCTTGCAGAGTTATCGGATCAGAAAAATTTTCTGTTATAAACCTTATTGCACCCGAAATGATGTCATCCATTTGCAAAGAATATCTTTTTATAATTTCCTTATCCATCATTGAAAGTATGCGATATACGGTCGCTTTGCAAGCTATGACACCGTCCGAGCTCTCTGTATGATAGAAAAATTCGGACGTATCTTCGGGAATAGGAAACATAACAACTTCACTTGGTAATTTTTCGAAAACAAGCCTTGAAGAAAACTCCCAAATATGACATAGGGAATGTTTTTGAGTTTCAAAGGAATGAATATAGTATGACGGTAAAAACAAAGCATTGCCGCTTTCAACGAAAATTTTAGTCTGATTAACGCATACAGTAAGGCAACCGTCTGTAACTGCTATAATCTCAAATTCGGCGTGTGCATGAGCGTAAAAAGAGAGATCCGCTCTTTTATGTTGAACACGAAAAAAATAACTGTTTACATCCATAAAAACTCCGGAAAGGTAAAATATTGTCTGTAATCATATCATTAATTTCTCGACATGTCAATACATATGTGCTAAAATTTTAAAAAAATCCTTTGGGGTGGTAAAAATGATTTTTTTACTTATAACTATCTCTTTTATACTATCTGTGATATCCACTTTCGGACAAAAAAAGCTACAAACGATTTTCCCGGAAAACAAGTTGTCTTACGATCTATATACATTCTTAACAGGAGTGCTTTGCACGATCGAATATCTGATCCTGGCCGGTTTCCGACCCACGGTAAATTGGCGGATATTACTGATTTCGTTTATTTATGCCGTGATCTGCAGATTTGGCTACGTTGTAACTTTTAGGTCTCTAAAATATCATGGTATCATTCTAAATTCTGCCATAGTCAAAATAGGATCTATCGTTCTACCGATCATTATATCCGCCGTTTTTTTTAGTGAAGTATATGGTATGGGAACAATAATCGGAGCGATCTGCGTTATGCTTGCGGCACTTCTACCGGGAATACATATGCTAAAAGAAAAAAGTAAAATCAGAGCTAAAATTCTATGGGCTGTACCTGTTATTTTAATCGGACTGTGTTCGATCATGTTTCAGGAAATTGTTGTTTCATTTGACGGTACGGACGGTTATCTCTCACTTCTTCTGTTTACCAATGTTTTTCTGATATTAATAGGAGTTTTTCCTATTATGAGGAGGCTATCATCCGAGCGTGGTAAAGGGACAAGTGCAATTCTTACATTCAAAAAAGCTCATTATTTGTTAACGATCATTATAACAGCGGCAGGATGCGTAAGCGGATATGTGAGCAAATCTATTATAGGTCTTGTCGGGGTCATCCCATCTACGGTTATAGTATCAGCTTTGGGTCCGATCGTTCTGATTACGGCGTCACTTTATTTTAGGGAAAAACTCACGCTAATGCATATTATAAGTGCAGTTCTTTCGATCCCGGCGGCAATATTACCTGTAATACTCATATAAATTAAAATATTTTACATTTTATTTTCTATTGACAACTTCAACTATAGCGTGGTTTTCGGTTCCAAAAAGAGCTGGATAACGGCAACACCACCTTTGTCCCCACCGCATCCTGTTTTCAGGACCCCTCTCCCAGATATTCTGAGCGTTGGAACGCACTTGGCTACCGCTTCCGAGATTACGGAAACATCTGGTATTTGTCTCCCATAAAATTCCGAGATGTCCTACGCAGAATGAAGGAGATGTCCGATGCTCTTCCCGAAAACGCCTGGGCGAGAAAAATGATTATGATCGACAACTGGAATGAATGGGACGAAGGACATTTTGTTGCCCCCAGTCATAAATTCGGATATCAGTATTTGCAGGCCATCCGGGAAGCGCTGACCAAGTGCAACAATCTTCCGGACTACCGCACGCCACACGACCAAGGCTTTAATGGGTACAACACCTCATGGAAAATACCGGATTTCAAAGAATTTTGCAAAAATAATCTAAAGTAAGTCTGTTGCTCCTATATTGACACACACGTGAACGGCTTACTTTACCGTTAAAACGGTAAGATCGGTGATAGTTAGTGACAAAAGGCAATATCTCCCGTGCTTTGGGAAATATTGCCTTTTTGTGTATAAAACTTTGATGCTGTTAAGAGAAATTAAACCGTTTCCACTTGTTTTTTTATAACAACGGTGTTATAATGACTTAAAGGATTTTGTTTTATGGAGCGCTTATACCGTATGCGGAGCGCAAAATCAAATAAAACGATTGCTTTGAGGAGGATAAAATGAATACTGTATCACTTAACGGCACATGGAATTTAAAAGGGCGCAGACAGTATCCTGCGAGTGAGGATTTTATTTATCTTAGCGCAAGCGTGCCCGGATGCGTTCAGATTGATCTTTCAAAAGAGGGAATACTTCCCGAGGATCTCTTCATGGGAGAAAACATAAAAGAAGCGGAAAAGTACGAGGACTACGAGTGGTGGTATGAAACAAGCTTTTCGGCACCGGAAAAGAAAAGTAATCTTTTTCTTGTTTTTGAGGGCGTCGATTGCCTTGCTGAGTATTTTATAAACGGCGTGAAGATAGGAGAAAGCGAAAATTCCTTTATCGCACATGAGTTCAGGATCGATAATCATATAAATGACGGAGAAAATCTGCTCAGCGTGCATATAAAATCGGCTACTCTCTACGCAAGATCGGAGGATTATTCTATAAGAGTTTTGGCAAGACCCAACGAGGGAACTTATCTCCGTAAGCCGCCGCACTCGTTCGGGTGGGATATTATGCCTCGTGCCGTTACTGCCGGTCTTTGGCGTGACGTGAGGATCGAGGAACGCGACGAAATCTATTTTACTCAGACCTTTATGCGTACCGAGGGAAGTCACTGCATTTTTTACTACAGCCTTTCTCCCGAAAATTACAGACCTGGATCTGTGGAGATCGAGATCGAGGGATCCTGCAAGAACAGTACCTTTAAGGAAAGAAGAAAATGCCCCCTTAATTTCGGGCAGATCGATTTTTGGATCAAGGATCCGAAATTCTGGTTCCCGTACGGTTACGGTGACGCAAACGTTTACGACTGCGTGCTGAGAATATACGATGGCGGAAATCTCGTTCACGAGGAAGCACTGAGCTTCGGTCTGCGTGACGTTCTCCTTGACCGAAAGGATCCCGACGAAAATGACAAGGGACACTTCAGGATCCTTATAAACGGCGTTGAGATCATGTGTAAGGGCTCTAACTGGGTGCCGCTTGATGCCTTTCACTGTCGCGATGCAGAAAGATATGACCGTGCGCTCGAGCTTGTGCGTGATATTGGTTGCAATATCCTTCGCTGCTGGGGCGGAAACGTGTACGAGGATCATAAATTCTTCGATTTCTGCGACCGCAACGGTATAATGGTGTGGCAGGATTTCGCTATGGCGTGCGCTCAGTATCCGGATCGCGAGGATTTCAAGCGTAATATGGAAAAAGAAGCGGTATCGGTGATAAGAAAACTTCGAAATCACCCGTCGATCGTTCTGTGGGCAGGCGATAACGAGGTGGATGCTTGCTTTGCGCAGTACGATCCGAACGAGAACGTGATAACGCGTAAGCTCCTTGCGCGGTGTGTGCGCGAAAACGATCTCGGACGTCCGTATCTGCCGAGCTCACCGTATATATCCCCTAAGATGTATGCCCGCGGCGAGAGATCGCAGGTGATAGGCTCAAATCTCGTAGAGGATCACCTGTGGGGTCCGCGTGATTATTTCAAGAGCGATTTCTATAAAAATAATCAAGCCTGCTTTGTAAGTGAGACGGGATATCACGGATGTCCCTCGCTCGAATCTATCAAAAAATTCATTACACCCGAAAGGGTATGGCCGTATCATAATAATCCCGAATGGATCCTTCATTCGAGCGATCAGAAGGGAAATGACCGCCGAGTAATGCTTATGGAAAAGCAGGTGTGTCAGCTATTCGGAGAGGTTCCTGAGGATCCCGAGGAATATATCCTTGCGTCGCAGATCTCTCAAGCGGAGGCAAAGAAATATTTTATTGAGCGTATGCGTGTGGGACGCCCGCAAAAGAAGGGCATCATATGGTGGAATCTGCTTGACGGATGGCCTCAAATGTCCGATGCGGTGGTCGATTATTATTTTAATAAAAAGCTTGCGTACAGATATATAAAACGCTCACAGGCTCCGTTTACCGTTGCGGCGGATGAGATCGATTCCTGGAGAATATCTATATACGCCTGCAACGATACGCTGAAGGAAAAACGCGGGCATTTGAAGGTCAGGGACGCTTTGACAGATGAGATCGTTAAGGAATGCGACTTTACAGCGGCGGTAAATACGAGCACTGCGATACTTGCGATGCCCCTCTTCTATTCCGAGCAGAAGGTTCTTATATTTGAGTGGGATTGCGACGGTGAAAAGGGATTTAACCATTATCTCTGCGGTTACGTGCCGATCTCGTTTGAAATGTATAAAGCAGTGATGAAGAAATACGGTCTCTGAGTCGGAGAAGTTACCGCCCTTTTTAACGCTTGACATAGGTGTGATTTTGTTGTCTATGATTTGTGGAGTAGTCTTTTTTAGGGAAAGACTCTCAAAAAAAGACGTCTCGGCCCTGATTTTGGGCGGAGTATCTATAATGTTATTGAATTTCGGTTGAAAAGAGCTTTCACTTGTTGAGTGCACTTGTGTCCGGCACGCCTTATCGTTAAAACGGTAAAATCGATGGCAGTTAATTAAAAAAGGCGATATTTCCGTCTTTAAGGAAATATCGCCTTTGTTTTATGCCTAAAACGGTATCATACCTTGTTTCCCATAAAATCCACCCAAATCCTCTTTTGCGGGTCGGTGCAAACGAGCATTTTTTCAAGGTCGGTATCAAATATCTGTTGACCGATGGTGGGATAGTAGGAAAGTCTTTCTTCGGTAGTGCAGACCGTTTTGTGGCAGACGTTACGCGTGATAAATCCGCTGCCCGAGCCGTCGGATTCCCAAAGCTTGAAGTCTGCCGTGTTGGTGGAATGCCATCCCGGTTGTGCTGTGAATTCTATCCTGCCGCGCCATGATCCGGGGATGACCTCGCGCATGCAGTCGCCCAGCTTGCCGCCGGGAGTGTGCTTCTCGACGCGCTCAATGTTAAAGCTGATCATGGTCACCTCCTGATTACCTATGAGGCGCCCGCCTGCGCCGTCACTGTCACCGCACCACTTGCCGAATAGAGGGAGGTGAATATTGCGTTCGTCGAGACAGTTTATCAGCGTGATCGGGTGATTGGAGCCGCAATTAGACTCGTAGTTTCCGAACGTGAAACCATAGGTTCCCATAGATCCGCCGCAGTTGAAGCAGATTACGTGCTCACCGCCAACCTGAATGCCTTCGTAAAATCCAATAGCCTGCACGTTTATGTAGTTACTGTGCGTATAGTTACTTCCGTCAGTCATGGTAAGACCGATGCATCCCTCTACGGGTATCTTTGCCGTTACGCTCAGTCCTACTGCACTGTCAGGCGCGATGTCGTCACCGTAGGAGAGCAGTACCATATCCTTGACCTCCACGCGGTCAGTTCTTCGCAGGTCGACACAACGGATCGCATGTTGATTGTTTGCCAGAATGATTACAAGCTTTTCAAGACTGAGAGAGGCGCCGTTTTGGATTCCTTTATCTGTCCACGCGCTTCTGAGGACGTCCGCTGATTCGCCGCCGGGGATGCTTTCAAGTGCTTCCTTTGAGACGTAGAAGACTACGCCGTTGTCGTATCTGCGCTGGCAACCGTATTCAAGATTCTGACCTTTTACCTGCAGCTCGCGGTGCCCGTTTGGAAAAAGCAGTGCCGTGCGCGGTCCGCCGTCCCCATAATCCGTAAATCCGTCAATTCGGTATATACCGTTTGTAAAATAGAGATTTTTATTCTCCCTCATGCAGGCGTAGATTGCTTTTTGGATCGTTTCTTCATCATGTATGCCCGAGCATATGAAGTCACTTGACTTTTTGGCGTGCTCAGTGCTGTTTTTTGCCGCTACGCGGATAAAATCTGTCATTATGAAATTTCCTTTCATGGAATTTTGTATATTTTAATGTTATTATATATCAAAGGTACGATGATGTCAAGGAAAATGAAAATCAAAATATGGTTCAAAATCGGGCTGATATTGTATTTTGTCATTAAAATACTCAAAAAGACAAGACAAAGAGTAAAAAAAGTGGTATAATAACCGTGTATAGGGAGGTATGATATGTACAACGGTATGCAGAAAATGGAATATATTATCGAAGAGATCGAAAAGAACATCACCTGCGAGATCGATTATGCGCATCTTGCGGAGGAGACGGCTCTTTCCGTGTATGAGTTCAGAAGAATATTCGCTTTTGTAGTAGGCTGTCCGCTTTCCGAATACGTAAGAAAACGAAGGCTCTCGCTTGCCGCGTGCGAGCTTGTGAGAAATAAAAGTATCACTATTGGGACTATCAGCGAAAAATACGGCTATTCAACCACAGCAGCCTTTTCTAAGGCGTTCAGTGATTTTCACGGAATATCCCCGACGGTTTGCCAAAAGACTTCGCCCGAAATAGCTATCTTTCCAAGACCGAAATTCAAGTGGGAAATCGGAGAAGCAAAAGAGCAATCATTTCGGATAATAAGTGAAGAGGCTTTCTCTATAAAAGGGTATTCTGCGTTTTCCGATCTGACGGATACCTGCTGCTGTGAAAAGGTGTGGAACGATTTTTACGAGCTTGGAATGGACTCGGGTCTGTCCGGAGATACGTTGTTTGTCTCCTACAGAAACTGCAGGGGAAATGTAAAGTGCTGTATCGGTGAGGCCATGCCTGCTACTGCTACCGCGGCGGATGATAGGGTGCCCGAATCCAAATGGCTCTGCGTAAAAATGAACACTACCGACGATGATGCGGTGAATCAAAAATACAACACGATAATGTGTGAGATCCTGCCATCAGCAAGACTTACCAGAAGATCGGATCTTCCGACGGTCGAGGTCTTTCCGAGAGATATGTCCTCGGATGGCTTTGCGTGGGAAATCAGGATCCCTATAGAATAATATAAAAGGAGTAAAAAAATGAACAGAATCGTACTTATAACAGGAGCGTCAAGCGGATATGGAAAGGCTATCTCAAAAGCATTCAAGGAAAGCGGTGATACCGTTATTATGACTGCGAGAGATCTCAAAAGGCTTGAAGCGGCTAAAAACGACGTAGGCGGAGATCTTGCCTTCTCTATGGACGTAACAAAGCCTGCCGATTGGGATAATGCCGTAAACACGGTGAAAGAAAAGTACGGAAGACTCGATATCCTCGTTAATAACGCGGGCGGTGGTATTGCCATCAAGGAGGTAAGCGACTTCACGGTAGACGAGATCGATTCAACGATCAAGCTGAATCTGAACAGTGTTATATACGGATGCCGCGCCTTTGCCGATATGATGATATCGCAAAATAGCGGAACGATGATCAATATCTCCTCGGTCTGCGCGCGCCAGTGCTGGCCCACATGGTCGGTTTATGCCGCGGCAAAGGCGGGAGTTCTCAATTTTTCTAAGGGAATGTATCTTGAGATGCAGCCTCATAACGTCAGAGTTACCTGTGTAGTCCCTTCGTCTGCAAGCACCGGATTTCAGAGTGCCTGTGGGATAGGAGAGACGAGCGATAAGCTTCTTCCGGAGGATATCGCCGAGACCGTTCTTTACGTCGCAAATCTTCCGCAGAGAGCGGTCGTTGAGGACGTCACCGTTTGGGGAATAGATAAGCAGGTAAATCCTTTATGATAAGAGCAGATGCCTGTATAGTCGGTGCGGGAGCCGGAGGAATCGGATGCGCGTACCGCCTTATAAAAGAGGGTGCATCGGTAGTTATAGTGGATAAAAATCCCGATTTCGGCGGAACTATGGTCTTTTCCGGCGTTGACGGGTGGGAGCCGGGCGTCAGCCTTGACGGACTCCACACTCTCATTTGCAAGGAGCTTGAAGGGATCCCTCTTGCCTGCCACGTTACCGAGGTGATCCCAAATCTCAATATTTTCGATCGGTCTGTGGGAAGAGATTGGGAAAAGCACTCGTTTTCCGAGCGTCCGTGGGCGTTTTCCGCTCCGATGGGTGATGCGTACGAGACGACGCTCGGTCGCTGTCTGTCTATACGCGGCGAGAACGGGGCTATGAAAAGATTTCAGTTTGACAGCGATATGTTTAATATAGCGCTTGGTAATATCTTCGCTCCGTACCGTGAAAATCTGAAGACCTTTTTCGGATATTCGTACGTTTCCTGCACAAAGGAGGACGGAAGGATAGTCAGCATTACCGTTTCCGACGGAGGTGACGAGATAAAAATATGCGCCGATTATTTTATTGACGCAAGCGGAGATATCGTTCTTGCACGGGATGCCGGGTGTGCTTATACTGTCGGCACAGAGTCTCGCCACGCTTATGGCGAGCCGTCGGCACCTGACAAGGCAAGCAAAACGGTGAATGCGGTGACCTACGTGTTCAGAATATCCAAATCGGACGACCCTTCGCATATTGATCCGCTTCCTGAATGGGTTAAAAGCACCGATCTCGGTGATTGGGAAGAAAAAGAAATGCGAAGATGCGTGTCATTTACCGCGCAGTATCCAAACGGAGATGTAAATTTCAATATGCTTCCGACTATGCAGGGAAGTGAGTATTTTTCTCTTGGAGAATCTGCCGATACGATCGGGCACGCAAGGGTGTATAAGTATTGGAGCTATCTGCAAAACGAGAAAAACATGAAGGGATATACGCTCAAGAGGATTTTTAATGCCGGTATACGTGAAAGCTACCGTCTTGTCGGAAGATATGTTTTACGTGAGCAGGACCTGAGAGCGGGAGGCCCTATATCAGAAGATCTTATCGGACGTACCGTCGCTGTTGCCGATCACGCAATGGATATACACGGAAAGAGCGGTATGTGTAAGGAACTGAACGATCCGTATAAGATCCCCGTAGAATGTACTATGACTAATGAATTTGATAATCTGTTTGTTGCCTGCAAAGGAGCGTCCTTTACACATATTGCCGCTTCGTCTGCAAGACTTAGCCGTACTATGCTTTCTCTTGGAGAGGGTGTGGGTGAATATATTGCAGAGCTGATACGCGATCCCGAGAAATGGAAGATGTGATTCATTAAAAAAGCACCGTTTTGGGATGACGGTGCTTTTGCTTTTATAAAACGGGATTTTTTTGGCGGTATCTGTTTGGGGACGTGCCCACGTGTTGACTGAAGCAACGGGAAAAATAATATGCTGACGAAAATCCGCATTCGTGTGCTATCTGTTTTATGCTTTTGTTTGTGCAGATGAGCTCTTTCTTCGCTTTGTTGATACGAAGAGACGTGATATATTCGTTAGGTGATAGTCCTGTTGCTTTTAAAATGTTTCTTCGCAGCTGAGACTCGGATATAAAAAATTTTTTACAAATCGAGGCTACCGATATTTGGGGATCACTGTAATGACTGTAGATGTATGGGAGCGGTTCGGAGTCGGATTCCATATCGGGTATTTTTTCCTTTTTTTCAATGAGCTGACCGATAAGGGAATAAAGAAAGGCTTTTGATTTTATCTGCGCGTCGATATGCTGCCTGTCCCAGATCGTTAATATGCTTGAGAAGGAGGCGCATAGCTCCCGAAAGCCTTCTGCTTTTATCGCACAAGGCGCTCCCAGATTCAGAAAATCATTTTCCGATACAAGATCAAAATCAAGAACGAAATATGCAACTTTTTCACTTTTCGCAATGCCGAAATAGGGTATGTCCTTTGGCAATAAAAGCACGGATCCTCGCGATGCCACTACTGATCTGTTGGGAAACGTATATTCTATCTCGCCCTCAGTAAAGAGAACAATGCCGTCTTTTTCGCGTGGTATAGGTATGCTTCTGCACCAATTCGAGGTGCTTTTCTGATATACGTTTAATATTTTGGATACGCACAGATCGATCAAAGCGTGTAACCTCCTAGTAATGTATGTTTTTATTATAGCACGTATAATCTTATGTGTCAATGACCGATTTGTGCATTTTTTGGACGATTTTGTGTATTGGTATTACTCCCCGATAATGGTATAATTTATAAAAATAGGAGGTGTAAGCATGAAAGGATCGTTTGAAAAGAACCGTTTGCTGATTGAAAATGAATTTGAAAAAGCTGTGTTTGATACCGCAACGGGAATTTCCTCGGAGGAACTGTATATAAAGCTTAAGGAAATGAGCGATACACCGACTGACCTTCCGTATCCTGTCGTCCGCGCAAGGGCTATCGCCTATCTTCTCGATAACGTGAGGATGCAGATAAATGAAAATACTCCTTTTTCGGTGAAGTATGATTTCGGAATAAATTATACGGGATTTGCGACGAGTAGTGTATTTCTTAAGGCTTTTTACGAAAATGAGGGTAGAGTGATATCCGAAAAGCTTCCCGAAGAAAAGCGCAGATTTGATGATTTTGCGTCTGTCGGTCTCGATTGGATGTGTGTTGATTTTACGCATACTATACCAAACTGGCCGTATCTTCTCGAAAACGGGTTTGCCGGAATAGTTAAAAATGCTAAAATATCGCGAAAAAGGCTTCTTTTGGATGAAAAGACCGAAAAAAGACAGATCGATTTTCTTGATTCCGTGATAATATGCTATGAGGCCGTAATAAGACTTTTGGAAAGAACGTACGAATATTCTCTTAAGCTTGATTGCCACGAATTTTCGGAATGTATAAAAAATCTGGCAGAGCACCCGCCGAAAACTCTTTATGAGGTAATGATGTTCTCTATTCTTTACCTCTATTTTGAGGAGCTTGGAATCGAAAGAGGAAGATCGCTCGGGCCGATAGATCTGCTTTATCTTCCGTATTATGAGAATGATAGGTTGAACGGTGTACCCGAGCACGAGCTCGAGGATCTTTTCAGATATTATTTTATCCATTTTACTGCCGCAAAAAGATTTGCCGAGCAGCCGCTTACTATCTGCGGCTCGGATAAGGACGGAAACGATCTTACGAATAAGCTGAGTCATCTGATACTCGATATTTATGACGGTATGGCTATTTACGATCCAAAGATCCATATCCGTTGCCATAAAAATTCTGATGACGATATTATTAAGAAGGCGCTTTCCATGATCCGAAAGAGACATAGCAGTATATGTCTCATAAATGATGAGGCTGTCTTTAGGGGATATGAAAAAATAGGCGTTCCGAGAGAGGATAGCCAATACTACGTGATATCCGGCTGCTATGAGCCTATCATAATGGGAATGGAGGAGGCAGAGATCTGTGCTATGCGCTTCAACACCGTTAAGTGTGTTGAATTTGCGCTGAACGGCGGCAAGGATATTGTCAAGGGAACACAGATCGGGTACGAGAGCAGTACCGATATAAAAAGCTTTGATGAGTTTTTCGGTATTTATCTTAAACAAATAGACTACTGTAGCGATTTTGCTCTCGATTTTATTGAGAAGCAGGGGAGATACAGTACTCTTATGAATCCTTCCGCCATATATTCGGCGAGCTTTCCCGTTTGCATTGAAAAGGGAATGGACGTGCACGAATATCCGCTGAAATATAATAATATATCTCTCAAGTATCATGGACTCGCCACTACCGTGGATTCACTTATCGCTGTTAAAAGATTCGTTTATGACAGAAAAGAGATATCTCTCGAGGAGCTGCGCAAGGCACTTTCGTGCGATTTTGTGGGATATGAGGAGCTCCAAACAAGGCTACTGAACGATAAAGAAAAATACGGAAACAATCTGACCGGTCCGGATAAGATCATGACCGATATCCTTGAGCATATAGCGGACAGGTACTGCGCAAGAGAGCTTGAAAGAGGCGGAAGAGTCAGACTCGGTCTTGATTCGGTCTATCACTGTATAAAGCACGGAGAAATGACGGCGGCAACTCCAAGCGGAAGAAACAAGGGAAAGCCGATATCGAAAAATCTCTGTGCGACCGAGGGAATGGACAGGGGCGGTATAACGGCTTATATGCAGTCGGTTCTGAAGATAGACTCTTCCTCGTACGTGGACGGCGTACCGTTTGATTTTATTCTTCATCCGTCGGCAGTAGAGGGCGATAAGGGACTTTGCGATTTCGTTTCGCTCTTCAAGGTATTTCTCGAGCTTGGCGGATTTGCTTTTCAGGGAAACGTTATCAGCGGGGATGCTCTGAAGGAGGCACAGATACACCCCGAAAAGTATTCGACTCTTCAAGTGAGAGTTTGCGGCTGGAACGAGTATTTTGTAAAGCTGAGCAGGATAAAGCAAGATCTCTTTATAAAGCAGTGTGAGGTAAATAAATAATGATATTTGCAATAAAGCCGTTCGAGATACACGACGGAGACGGAATACGTACTACGGTGTTTTTCAAGGGATGTCCTCTCAGATGCAAATGGTGTCATAATCCGGAATCCTTTACGGTAAAAAAAGAGATACTCTTTGACAAAGCGCTTTGCAAGAACTGTCTCAGATGCGTAGCTCTTTGCAGCGCAAATTCGGAGCAAAGCGGCAAGCATGTTTTTGAAAGAGAAAAGTGCACTGCGTGCGGAAAATGCGAGGAGATCTGTCCCGCGGGCTGTTATGAGGTTGCGGGAAAGGATATGAGCGCCGAGGAGATAGCCTCTGAGGTGATCAAGGACGAGGTCTTTATGAAGAAAAGCGGTGGAGGAGTGACCTTTTCCGGCGGTGAACCGCTTATGCAGGTCGAACTTCTTGTGGAGATCGCGAAAATTTTGAAAAAAAGAGATATAAACATTGCCGTTGATAGCTGTGTGGCAATTTCGAGAGAGTCGATCGATAAGGTCATTCCGTACGTCAATACGTTTCTTTTTGATATAAAAGCGATAGACGAGGACGTTCATATTTCGTGTACCGGATACTCGAACAGGCAGATACTTGAAAATATAAGATATGTCGATAAGCTCGGCGTACCAATGGAGATACGCTATCCGTACGTTCCTGAAATGAACGATTGCGAGGTGGAGGCTGTCGCGCGCTTTGTTAAGGAGCTGAAAAACGTAAGATGTCTTCGCGTTTTAGCATATCATAACTATGCGGAGCGTAAGTACGAATGCCTCGAACGTCCGTATCCGGTTGCCGATATCACTCCTCCCGAAAAAGATGAGATCGAAAAGGTCGTAAGGACAATGAAAAATATAGGACTTGAAAATGTCATGCTTTGATAAAAGACAAGACCTCCGCCATATCGGAGGTCTTGTCTTTTTTTAACTATATTTTTACGTATTTGCCGCACTCGTCCAAACAGGAAAGGACGTTGTCTCTGCCGAAAACGTTTTCGCAGTTCCACGGCTCATATGCATGTGAGAAAAGAATGTTTTCTACTTTTTTGTCATTTTTAAGGCGATCAAGCGTTTTAAGATATTCCTGAGGGCATTCGGTATAACAGCGATATTTGTCAACGCCCGCGCCCTGAAGACCGTCGCAGGAGATGAGTGTGGATGAGACTTTGTCAAATACTCCGATCAGATCTTTGGTGTGACCGGGCAGGGGATAGGTCGATATTTCGGATGATAAATCGCGTATGTCGGTGACCACGGCTATGCTTGGACAAAGCTCGAGTATGCGCTTTAGCCCTCCCGCGTGGTCACCGTGAGGGTGCGAGATCACGATAACGTCTGTGCCAGATAAGGAATATCCCATATCCCTGAGCGCGGGTATTATGTATAGATCGACGTCACTTGGATAGGTCGCGCAGTCGATAAGTACCTTTTTTTCCTTGCTGTCTATAAAAAACACCGACGTGTAGATGTTTTCAAACGGGACCTTGAGTCGGTAGATATTTCCGATCACTTTTTCAAATCTGTTCATTTTTTTCTCCGATCGAGTCATGATATTTGCTTGGTGATATTCCCACGTACTTTGAAAATTCCTTTGAAAAATGGCACGGCTCGGCATATCCGCACATCAGAGCGACCTCTGAGACCGAGAAATCTCCTGACCTAAGCAGATTTTTTGCGTACTCTATCCTTTTTTGAATGATATATTCCTTTGGGGACTTTCCAAAGCAGCCGAAGAATATTTTTCTGAAATAGACCTCGCTTATGTTGCAAAGTCTCGCGAGATAGGAAACGCTGAGATCGCCGCTCGCAAAGCATTCGCGTATTTTTTCGATAGCGGGAGCTATCAGACCGATCTTGGATTTCGGAACGTAGGGGATCTCCGATCCCTTTTGCAGACGGTAGATCGCTTCGTAAAGTGCGCGCATGGAAAGAGACCATCCCGAGAGATCGGAATTTTTCCATGCATCGGCTGCCGCTTTAAAAAGGCTTGTAAGAGCGGTGGGGTTGCGTAGCGTGATCGCAAACGGCTCGTCCGAAATGTCCGCATCAAAATTTATCGCATAGCAACCGCCGATTTTTTCGATTTCTACACAGTAGGATGAGCCCTTCGGGAGGTAAAAGAGACTGTTTGGCTCCGTACGAAGTGTCCTGCCGTCACTGAAGATATAGTTCTTGCAGCTTTCCGAATCGTTTATTACAAATCCGTGCAGCGGTCTGTTCTTGTGTACTGTCTTTCCTGTGTTCGGTTCTACGTACACGGCAATACCGATTTCGGTAATTACAACGTTTTTCCAATTTTTATTCATATATATCACCGGAAATATTATATAATATAGTTTCGATTTCGTCAAGTGTTTTCTTTTGTTTATTTACAAAATATCCGAGTAGTGATATTCTGTAATAGACAGGGAGGTGTCTTTTTATGAAATATATAAACGATCGCGATTACGAATATGTAAGAAATAAATATCACGATATCTCGAAGCCGTTCGATCCGTTTAAACGTTTTATCAGACATGACGAGATCTTTTCGGAGGATAGCGGAATGGATCCGGGCGATATTATCTCGGGGATTTGGGAAAACGACAAGAAATATGAGCAGCTTCCGCATCCGATACGTAAAGCAAGAGCGCTTGAATATGTTTTGAATAACACAAGGATCTCCTGCGATGAGCGTGATGTTTTTCCGGCTATCAATATGGTGGATACTCCGATTGCCAAAACTCTTATAGGTAAGTGGAGATGCGAAATATTTAACGGCGATATCCCGGATATCGAGGCTCAACGCGTGAAGCTCGAGAGAGACGGAGCTATTACGATATGGCCCGATTACAGTCATATAGTGCCCGGATGGGATATGATTTTTGATAAAGGATTTACCGGAATCCTTGAGGAAAGTGAAAGAATAAGATCGACCAAAGCGCTTACTCCCAAGCAGGATGCCTTCTTTGAGGGAATAAAGATCACCTACGAGGCAGTTATTTCTTTTGTTGACCGTCTGTATACATTTGCACCCGATGGCAAGATGAAAAACGCACTTCGCTCGATAAGGACGGGTGCTCCGAAAAGCTTCTATGAGGCTCTGCTTACGTCGTATATCTATTTTATGATAAGCGAGCATGTCGACGGCGTGCAGGCGCGCTCTCTTTCCGGATTTGACAGCTCGTTCTACGGCTTTTATAAAAATGATATCGAAAAGGGTGTTAGCGAGGAGGAAATAAGAAAGGATCTCGCCTACTATTTCCTGCAGTTTACGTCGATAGGGAATTATTGGAATCAGCCCGTATATCTTGGAGGAGAGAAGGCGGATAAATCAACTGTCATAAATGAGCTTTCCTACCTTTTCCTTGATGTGTACGACAGTATGAATATATATAACCCGAAGATACAGATCAAGATATCCGATTCTACTCCGAAGGATTTTATATGTAAGGCACTCGATATGATACGTCGGGGACGCAATTCTATCGTCTTTGTGGTCGATAATACGATCCGCCGTGCGCTTATGAGAGTCGGCATAAGCGAGGATGAGGCGAGGACCTGCAATATCAGCGGATGCTACGAATACGCTCCGAAATGCTCGTATAATGCCGGTATGAATTATTTTAATCTTATGAAGCCTCTCGAATATGCGCTTCATAAGGGATGTGACGGAGTTACCGGGGAATTTGCTACCTTCGAGAGCCCAGATCCGAATAGCTATGAAAGCTTTGACAGGCTTTTTGAAGAATATAAAAAACATCTACTGTATCTGATCGATCGGGCAGTTTATGTCGTTAACGGATACGAGGGCTATCTTGAGCAGGTATGCCCGCTCTCTCTTGTTTCTGCTACCTTCCCGAGTTGCCTTGAAAAGGCAAAGGATCTGATCGGTGGCGGAGGTCTGTATAACGATTCACATATTACGTTCGGATTTATCGCAGATACGGTTGACTCGCTTATGATGATCCGTAAATACGTTTTTGAGAAAAAAGCACTTAGTCTCGGAAAATTTGTAAATATACTCGATAAAAATTACGAGGGCGAGGAAATCTTCCGTCAAAAGCTGCTTGCCGACCGTGAAAAGTACGGTAACAACAAGGAGCGTCCCGATGCTGTCGCCGTTGAGATAGTGAAGTTTATCCACGATAATCTCTGCCATAGGAAAAATTCGCGTGAGGGCAAATGGAATTTTGGCTTCCACGTGGCGAGAATGTCCTATATTCAGGGAAATCGTACCGCCGCCTCGGCAAACGGAAGACTTCTCGGAGAGGAGCTTTCAAAGAATATTTCCGCATCGATGGGTCAAAATCGCGATGGCGCAACCGCCGCAGTTTTGTCAGCGGTAAAGATCAACGCTTCCTCGTTCACCTCGGACGCCGCGCTTGACCTCGGACTTTTGCCCTCTGCGGTAAAGGGTCGGGACGGACTTGACGCAATGTACGGAATCCTTATGACCTTTGCGCATCTCGGCGGACACGCACTTCAAATAAACGTTTTTGACGCGGATACACTGCGAGACGCACAGGCGCATCCCGAAAAATACAGCGATCTTCAGATACGCGTGTGCGGATGGAACGTGCTTTGGAATAATATAAACAAAAAAGAGCAGGACGTATTTATCCGTCAGGCAGAAGGACTGGTATAAACCTTTAATGAGGAGCAAAAAAATGAAAAAAATATTGCTTGTCGGTGACTCTATAAGAATGGGCTATGATAAATATATCAAAAAGATATTCGAGGATACTGCAGAGGTATATTACCCCGATGAAAACTGTCGATTCAGCACCTACGTCCTTCGTAACCTTGCGAGCTGGAGAGATCAGCTTGATTGCGGTGACGATATTGATCTGATACATTGGAACGCGGGACTTTGGGACGATCTCCGTATGCTCGACGGCGAGCCCTTGGTAGGACTTGAAGAGTATTCCCGAAATGTCGAGAGAATCTACAGCGCGATCGGGAAGCTTTTTCCGAAAGCAAGGATCATTTTTGCAACCTCTACACCCGTTCGTGAAGAGCTTTTTACTACGCTCAAGCGTTATAATGCCGATACTGAACGCTACAACGCCGAGGCGGTTCGTATTTCTCTTGAGCACGGTGCTATAATAAACGATCTGTATGGCATAGTAAAGGGTGCTCCGAAAAGCTACTACTCCGATATGACTCATCTCTATACGAAGGAAGGTACCGAGCTTGTGACAGAGCAGGTGCGCCGCAGTATAGAGTCCGTCCTGTCGATCGAGGGTAAGGATCTGGACTACGAAGCACTTTTTTCGGATAAAAAATCGGTTCTGGGGATATGATGGAATGAAGGCTACGATATTTGAAATCAAGCGCTTCGCCGTCCACGATGGGGACGGAATAAGGACGACTGTATTTTTCAAGGGATGTCCGCTTAAATGCGTGTGGTGCCATAATCCCGAGGGAATAAACGTAGTCCCGCAGCTTGCTTATTACGAGCATAAATGTATATCGTGCGGAGAATGCGTCCCGATCTGTCCGAGCTCATCGCACAGTATCGACGCGGGTACGCATGCCTTTGATCGCGACAGATGTACCTCCTGCGGCAAATGTGCCGACGCCTGCTTCAGCGACGCTCTCACTTTATACGGAAGAGAGGTCACTGTCGGCAGTCTTCTTCCTGTTCTTCTCGAGGATAAGGAGTTTTACGAAAGCTCGGGCGGCGGAGTGACCCTTTCGGGCGGAGAATGTCTTTCTCAATCCGATTTCTGCGCCGAGCTTCTGAAAAAGCTTAAGGAAAACGGGATAAATACGGCAGTAGATACCTGCGGCTTTGTCACAAAGGGCGCGCTTGATAAGGTCACTCCTTATACCGACGTGTTTTTGTACGATCTCAAGGCATATGACGATAGCGTACACGTAAAATGTACCGGAGTGTCAAATAAGATCATCCTTGATAATCTCAGATATCTCGATAGGCTCGGCAAAAAAATCGAGATACGTATCCCGTACGTTCCGGGCTTTAACTCGGATCAGATGGAAAAGCTCGCGTGCTTTTTGTCAGAGCTTAAAAATGTGACCGGAATACGCGTGCTCGCTTACCATAATTATGCATCGTCGAAATATAGATCACTCGGTATGAAAAATACCCTTCCGAGCGATCTGCCGACAGATGACGAGCTTGAAAGGGCAAGGAAGATGATCTCCTCTGTCACGGGGATTAGTGTTACCGATTAAAAAATGCAATACCGTTTCTCTGTTGTTCTTGACGGAGAAATGACGGGCACAAAAACTTCGGCAGAGAACTTGTTTTCTCTGCCGATTTGTGTTATAATGGGATAGGTGATGAAAATGGATAGTGGAAAAGAGTTACCGTAAAGAAAGCGTTTACGGTTAAAAAAATTCGATTACAGTACTCCCGGGGCATATTTTATAACGATATGTACGCATAACAGAAAATGCACGTTGTCCCGTGTTGTATGGGAGATTCACGAATCGCCCGAAATAGAATTAACGGATTATGGAAAGATCACAGACGAAACCATACGTAACATTCCCGAACGGTATAAGGCAACAGTAGACCGATATGTGATTATGCCGAATCATATTCACCTAATCATTATAATAACCGATGACGAAGAATTGCGGGCGATTCGTGAATC
>JAFTUC010000039.1 GCA_017466445.1 Clostridia bacterium | reverse complement strand
GGCTCGGTCACGCTCGGGCTCTGACACCACACCGTGGTGTCATTCACTCCCCTCGCGCCGCTTCGCTACCCAAAGGGCGAGGCTTTTCGTTAACCCCATTATATCACAAATCGGCAGAGAAAACAAGTTCTCTGCCGAAATTTATGTGTGTCCGTAGGGGCGATTCGTGAATCGCCCGTTTTGTTTTGCGTATTTCAGCGGGAGACACGTGAATCGCCCCTACAAAATACAAACATCCTTATGAGAAGGAGCCTAAAATCGGAGTTTTTTTGTTTAGTTAAGACCGAGCGATCTGAGATAAGCGTAACTTTCCGCAAGGCATTTGAAGGGATCCTCACCGTAGCAGTTGTCCTGCTCGACGAAAATGAACTCGGTTCCGCCGTCCTCGCAAACGGCAACGAGCTTTTCAAAGTTAAGATTTCCGCGTCCTACGGGAGCCATTCTTACCTCATTTATATTAGCCATCGTATAGTCCTTGAAGTGTACACACGGCATCCTGCCCTTGAAGAGCTTGTAGGTTTCGATAAGATCTGCGCCTCCGTGCTGTACCCAGAAGGAGTCGAGTGTGAATCCGAGCTCTTCCGGTTCGGTGCGGCAAGCAAGCTCCCAAAGTCTGTAATTTCCGTTTGAGCACTTTGCGAACTCTCCGGCGTGATTGTGGTACATGAAAAGTGCACCCGCCTGCTTGAACGCGGGAGCCGCGCCCTTTACGATCTCTACCATTTTGTCAAGGTCGGGATCGGTCGAGATTCCGTTGGGACCCATTCCGAGACCGATGTACTTACATCCGAATATCTTGTGATCTGCGGCGGTCTTTGCCGGATCGTCGGTGAATGATGAAAGCGGAACGTGCGTGAGATCGCAGGTAAGTCCGTTTTTCTTGAGCTCTGCGGCAAGCCACTCGGGCTCGTAAGCGCAGGTTCCCGAGATCTGAACGCTCGTGTAACCGATGTCAGCGACCTTTTTAAGAGATTCGGCAAGCTCGTCGGGCGTCTTGCAAAAATCTCTGAGAGTAAAAAACTGTGCTCCTAATTTCATTTTAATTTCCTCCGTTTGTGTAATGTTTTATTGCTTGCAGACCCATTTTCTTATGTAATTTAGATCTGCGTTTAGCTTTTCAACGTTTGTCCCGTCAGGGTGGATCTCGGGTGACTCAAGCGTTATCGACGAATGATATTTTTCCGATATTACGGGCATTATAGAGTCAAATCCGACCACCCCGAAGGTAAGGTGAGGTATGGGTCTCAGCGCCTTGAAATCGTGCGCCGGACCGATAAAATCGGAAAAATGCATGTGAGCGATCCTTCCGTTTTCAAGCCATGGAGAAGAAAGAAAGCGCTCCGTCTGCTCGTGAAATGCACCGAATCTGGTGTCGTAAATAAATCTGACGCTCGGGTAAAGCTCTTCGATGCGCGAAAGATGCGTGAATGGATCTTTTGCAGAGCAGGGGACGTTCTCGATAAGAAGCTCGACCGAATGCCTGCCCGCAATACTTAGAAGCTCGGGTAAAAATCCGAGATTTTTTTCAAAAAGCCTATCCGAATCGGGAGCGCTCCATAAATGGAAAACGAGCTTCTTTGCTCCGAGAAATGAAGCGACCCTGCAGTTGATCTCGAAATCGGTAAGCGCCTTGCGAGCAAGTAAGGGATCGCCCTGCGGTAAAAGACCGCCGATGTCCTTTTCTGCGTGTACGACCTCGATATTTATGTCCTTTTTTTCGATCTCGGCACAGATCCTTGCGAGATTTGAATAGTAGGCGTGTACCATCATAAGCTCAAAGCCGTCTGCCTCGATCTCTTTTGCGGCTTCGGTGAAAATTTTGTAGTTGTATCCGTTCACGCGACCGATCATCACGCCGGATGAGCAATAAATTTTGTTGTTCATGTTAAAATATCTCCGTTAAGATCATTTTAGCATAGATCATCCGTAAATTCAACCTTTTTTGAAAAAAATAAAAAATCTTAAATTTTTTTGAAAAAAGCGAATTTTTTCGTTGTAAAAGGTGTCTTATACATTGAAAGCAAAATTAATGGAGGAAAAATATGAAAAAACTGATAGTCGTGATCTCAGCACTTCTGCTTGTCGCTTGCGCGGCATGTCTTTTGGAGGTTATGTACAAAAGAAAAAAAGAAAGCTTGTGGAATATACACAATTGACGGTATATGGAAAATCTGATATAATATAAACGTAAGGACTGTACGTTTGAAAGGCGATCCTTCGATAGGGCAAAAAAGACCCGAGATAGAAATATTAAGGAGCTTTAAAGGCACACGGTAGGCGATCGCAGAGACGGTCCCCGCCGTGCGCTTTTTTTCTTCCGAAAAATTTTTTAGAAAAAATTTGAAAAAATTTGAAAAAAGCGATTTTTTTCGATACAAAAGGTGTCTTATATAGTGAAAGCAAAATTTAAGGAGGAAAACATGAAAAAAATAACGTTCCTGCTACTCGTACTCCTGCTTCTACTGAGCATGATATCTTGTAATTCTCCCCAGACTACCGACAAAACCGACGACGGATCGGATGATACATCCGAAAAGAATAACGAAAGCACCGATGACAGCATAGGCGATAAGGACGACGATGAAAGCGACAGCAAGGACGAAGAAGATGATGATTGTGATGGTGATGGTGATGATGATGTCACCATAGATCCCGCTCCTTTTATGTACGACTTGAATTCAATGGAAGAACTGAGGGAGAGGATGAAATTCCTGACCGATGATGACGCAGAATACGTACTTGATTTTTCTTCCGTGATTCCCGAAACCGAAATTTCAAAAATTGTTATTTATGATCGATATTACTATGGAAGACTATCCAATATTAGTTATCAGTATAAGAATAGCGCACTTTGTGTGTTTATCGGTAGAAGTCCGTTCACATACGCATCTGATTTTGATTTTGATATAGTAAATAAAACTTCTCCGATCTTTGAATCAATAGAGGAGATTCACGCAAGCGAATATTCCGGATATTGCTTTCTAAAGAACGATATTTGCGGCGTTTTGCTCGAAGTAAATGAAAGCAGTCGAATAGAATCGGTGAGAGTGTGTTTTGATAGGATCAAAATAACGTTGACTGACTTCGGAGCAAAGAACAAAGATGCGCTCAGGAATGAGATTTTCTCAAACTTCGACAGTACCGAAAAAGCGCTTGCCTTTATCGAGAAGATAGTTTCTCTGATTCCCGAATCAAAAAGACAGATAGAAGATAACCTCTATATAAAGCTCGATAAATATGAAGTCGGACCTCTTAACGGTCTGCGCTTTGACAGTGTCGAAAAGCTTGTTCAGTACGTAAACTCTCCCGAGGATCAGTGCGAGATCAAATTAAGCGCCGATGATTACGTGGACATTGAAGCCTTTATCCCAAGTGAGGAAATAGCAGCTGTTTATCTTCTCAGCACCGGCAAAATGAAGGTCAGAACCGTATCCGGAAGATCTGTTATCTGGAGCAAAGGAAATCATATTTCCACAGATCCCCCCTATTTCGAATCGTCCGATATGGAGGAAATCTTTAAATATTTTCAGACTCCCGATGCAGACTATAATGCGAAATTTGTTAACGATATTGTAGAAGTTGAACTTCGCTCCTTGAACAAAAGATCAGCAACCGTTGTTATTTGCAACGGAGAGCACACGATATATTTGATGAATGATACCTATGGCTTATCCATAACACAAACGGATGCCGTCAAAGACTGCGTCGTTTTGAGAATGTTCCGGAGTCCCGAAAACATGCTTGATATTATCGAAAATGTTGCGAACGCCTTCCCGAAAAGTGAGTAAACACGCTTGTTTTGCAAACGAAAGGAGGTAAAACATGAAAAAACTAATGTCCATGCTACTCGTACTCCTGCTTCTACTGAGCATGATATCCTGTAATTCTCCAAAGACATCCGACAAAACCGACGACGGATCGGATGATACATCCGAAAAGAATAACGAAAGTACCGACGACAGCATAGGCGATAATGACGACGAAGAGGAGGAAAATGGCACAGATAATGAAGATAACGAGGACGATATTGATGAATGCTATGGTATACTGCAAATTTCGTCCGATTCTTTAGATGATATAAGAAAAAAAGCTGTAGGGAATAGTTTCCCGACGGAGGACATTGAGTATATACTCGATCTTTCGTCGCTGATCACCGAAGCCGAACTTGATAAAATCAGCGTTCAGTATCACGGAGACTATGATACCGAATCTATTCGGGCGGTCGAATACAGTTATAAAAATTCTAAATTTTACGTTCGTATTCTGAAAAGTCCTTTTTCACTCTATAACGATTTTGATATCTTAAGAAAAACTGCTCCGATGTTCGAATCGATAGAAGAGATACGTGAAAGTGAGTATTCGGGATATTGCTTCTTAAAGAACGATATTTGCGGAGTCATGCTTTCGGTAAACGAAAGCAGCCAAGTGTACAAGGTCGAGGTTTTCTTCAATAAGATAGCAATAACGTTTTATGTTTACACGGGAAGTAACACCCAAACCGAGGATGCGCTCGGAAATGAATTTTTCTCTGATTTCGAAGCTACCGAAAGCGCACTTGAAATTATTGAAAAAATAGTTTCTCTTATTCCCGAATCCAAAAAGCAGACAGAAGATCTGCCGTATGTAAAGCTCAAGCCGTCTGATCATGAAAGTTATCATCCGGCACTACACTTCGACAGTCTTGAAAAGCTCGAAATGTATGTGAGAACACCCGAATATCAAGGCGAGATCAAATTTAATGCGGATGATTATTTTGATTTTGCAGCTTTTATACCTAAAGAAGAGGTGGCTGCTTGCTATTATTTTTACAGTGAAGAAGGGATGATACTTCGTACCGTGTCGGGAGAACGGATTTTTTTGACATGCGGGCGTAGTAGTAATATGTCCGTATTTACACCGGATTACACATCTTCGGACATGAAAAGCATTTTTGACAATCTGCTAACAGAACATTCCGATGGTTGCATGGAATTTGCAAGTGAGCTTGCCGAAGTTAAGCTTGTCTTCAAAGAGGGAAAATTGAGCAATGCGTACATTTTCAACGGAGAATATACTGTTGAAATTAGAATGAGAGAGAAGTTTGACGAAACAAGCAAAGACGGCGACTTTACGAAAATGCTAAACACACCCGAGGGTATGCTTGATATTATCGAAAATGTTGCGGACGCCTTCCCGAAAAGTGAATCACGGTAAAAAATAATCCCGAAAGCAGAAAAAGCCGCCCAAGGGGTGCTTTCCATAAAGCAGGTTTTACTGACCCAAAAAAGCAAAAGGGGTACGGACAGTTTTGTTCGTACTCCTTTTCACACGTCTTGCCCTGCAAGGTATAGTGTGTTACACATTATAGTTTTATTGTCGGGATACAACATAGCCTTCCTCCGGGAGGAAGGTGGCACGCGGCAGGGGTTCCCCGAAGCGAATGAAATGAGCTTTGGGGGTTCGCTGCGTAGCGTGACGGAAGGAGCCCGCGTGACTTTGCTTTTTTGCAAATTTTATCGCAACGCACTCTCCCTCACCCGACTTCGTCGGGAGCTCCCTCCCGGAGGGAGCCTTTCTTTATGTTCATCTATGACTTGCCAATTTTCCTGACAAGCACTGCTTTTGTGGACACAAAAGCTAATCTCAATTTACCCCTTTTAATGATTAAGATAGTATAAGTAGTTGTTATAGGTATAGTCATTTTCATTTGAAGCGGCATATTGTTCACACAAACCCAAAGAAGATTTTTCAATATCCTCTACATTTGCTTTGTCAAGCCATTCAATGACATCGTTCTTGTCATTGATTACGACGTTTTTCGAACAAAGAATATAGTTGGGAATCATTCCATACGGACATAGTGTTCCATGTTTGCATGTCATACAGCACTGGATATTCACACCATCTGGCAAAGCCTTTTGAAGATTTGCAAAGGCATCTGTCCATTCGAGACTTTCACCTATTCCTAAATATGTATTATCTTTGTATTCTATTTTTATAACAACTTCTGCATCAACATTCAACTCTTTATCTGTAATAACAATAGGCACAACTATAAGATCACCGAGCACGGATAAATTCAAGAATCCTCGATATTCCATATTCCTTGTTACCTCCTCATCTTTATATTATTGTATATTATATCACAAATCCATTGTAAAGTCAAGAAAACGGCGCACCTGCTTTATCGCAGGTACGCCAAAAGCGGCTTTTTCTTGCTTTTTTTGTACAAAATTGCTTTTGTGAGATAAAATTGTTCGGAAATCTCTTGAAAAATAAGATCATATGGTGTATAATACATTGTTAAGTTTAACCTAAAACGTATGGAGGTAGAAAATGGATAAGATACTCAGGATGCTTGAAAACGATGCCCGTCTCACGAGCGCTGAAATAGCCACTATGCTCGAAAAGGAAGAGGGCGATATAAAAAAAGCAATAAGAGAATATGAAAAAAGCGGCGTTATCGTCGGATATCAGGCGCTTATCGACTGGGATAAGACCGACAGAGAATACGTAAGCGCGGTTATCGAGGTCAAGGTCGTTCCTCAGCCGGACAGAGGCTTTGACAAGATCGCTGAAAAGATATACCACTACGATGAGGTAAAGAGCGTTTACCTTATGTCAGGAAGCTACGATCTGCAGATCATTCTCGAGGGAAGGACTCTCCGTGAGGTGGCGCAGTTCGTCGCGATGAAGCTCGCTCCGCTTGAGTACGTTACCTCGACGGCGACTCACTTCGTTCTCAGAAAATATAAGGATATGGGTGTGATCTACGAGGCACACGAGACAGATGAGAGAGGAAACTGCGAAATATGATCGACTATAACAAGCTTCTCTCTAAAAGGGCTTGCTCGCTTCAGCCGTCGGGAATAAGAAAGTTCTTCGATATTCTCGATGAGATGAAGGACGTCGTCTCGCTGACCGTCGGTCAGCCCGACTTCGTTACTCCCTGGCATATCAGAGAGGCGGCAATAGAGAGCCTTGAAAAGGGAAGGACATACTACACTTCAAATGCGGGACTCACCCCTCTTCGTGAGGAAATATCCGCATATATGCAGAGAAGATTTGATCTGAACTATTCGCCAAAGGATGAGATACTTGTCACAGTCGGCGGAAGTGAGGCTATCGATCTTGCAATCAGAGCGATTGTCGATGATGGAGATGAGGTCATAATTCCTCAGCCGTCCTTCGTTTGCTATGCTCCAATAACCACACTGGCAGGCGGAGTTCCTGTCATAATACCGCTTAAATCAGAAAATAATTTCAAGCTCACCGCAAAGGAGCTTCGTGAAGCGATAACGCCGAAAACCAAGCTTTTGGTGCTTCCTTTCCCGAATAACCCGACGGGCGCGATAATGACGCGTGACGAGCTTGAAAAGATAGCGGAGGTGCTTCGCGGCACAAATATTCTCGTTCTTTCCGATGAGATATATGCCGAGCTCACCTATACGGGAAAGCACGTTTCCATAGCATCCTTAGAGGGAATGAGAGAGCGAACCATAATAGCGAGCGGATTTTCAAAGGCTTACGCTATGACAGGATGGAGACTCGGATATACTCTCGCACCTAAAGAGATAAGCGCGCAGATGTTCAAGATACATCAGTACGCTATAATGTGCGCTCCCACCGCGAGCCAGTTTGCCGCTATCGAGGCACTTAAGGCGGGCGACGGTGATATCGAATATATGAAAGAAGAATATAACAGACGAAGGATCTTTATAACCAAGGGTCTGAAGGATGCGGGAATCGATTGCTTCTGCCCCGAGGGAGCCTTCTATGTCTTTGCTAACGTCGGAGACTTTGGTCTCAGCAGTGACGAGTTCTGTACCCGACTCCTCTATGAGGCGGGAGTCGCGATCGTTCCGGGAAGCGCGTTCGGAGACTGCGGCGAGGGCTTTGCCCGTATCTCGTATGCATATTCGATAAAGCATATCTCTACGGCGCTTGAAAAGATCTCCGAATTTGTTAAGAATTTAAAAAAAGAAAATAATTGACCCAAAAAGAAAGGAAAGAAAAAATGGCATTTCCAACCGATATCGAAATAGCGCAGAGCGCAAAGCTTAAACCTATAACAGAGATCGCGTCCGATCTCGGAATCGAGCCCGATGAGCTCGAGCTTTACGGAAAATATAAGGCTAAGATCAACGATAGCTTTATAAAGAGAAACGAAGGTCGTCCTGACGGTAAGCTTATTCTCGT
Source organism: Clostridia bacterium (assembly GCA_017466445.1). Classification (GTDB taxonomy): domain Bacteria; phylum Bacillota; class Clostridia; order Oscillospirales; family CAG-272; genus SIG672. Next base: position 2,928 of record JAFTUC010000039.1, on the reverse strand, counting down.
TACCGCAATAAATCCTACCCCCGCAGGCGAGGGTAAGACGACTACCACTGTCGGTCTCGGACAGGCGATGACAAGGATAGGAAAGAATGCGATAATCGCTCTTCGCGAGCCCTCGCTCGGACCCGTTTTCGGAGTCAAGGGCGGCGCCGCGGGAGGCGGATACTCGCAGGTGCTTCCAATGGAGGATATCAATCTCCATTTCACCGGAGATTTTCATGCTATCACGGCGGCAAATAACCTTCTCAGCGCTGTTATCGATAACCATATCCAGCAAGGGAACAAGCTCGGTATCGATCAGAGAAGAGTGCTCTTTGCAAGAGTTACCGATACCAACGACAGAGCGCTTCGCAATATCGTTATCGGTATGGGAAAGAAGACCGACGGCGTTCCGAGAGAGGATCATTTTATGATCACGGTAGCAAGTGAGGTAATGGCGATACTCTGCCTTGCGGAATCCATCTCCGACCTTAAGGAAAGACTCGGAAATATCCTCGTTGCGTATACCTACGATAATAAGCCGGTATATTGCCGTGACCTTCAGGTCGCAGGCGCAATGACAGCGCTTCTCAAGGACGCGCTTAAGCCTAATCTCGTGCAGACCACAGAGAACACTCCCGCGCTTATCCACGGCGGTCCGTTTGCAAATATCGCACACGGATGTAACTCTGTAAAGGCGACCAAGCTCGCTCTGAAGCTTGCCGATTACGCTATAACCGAGGCGGGATTCGGTGCTGACCTCGGAGCTGAAAAATTCCTCGATATCAAGTGCCGCGCGGCGGGACTCACACCCTCCGCAGTCGTTATCGTTGCTACCATCCGCGCCCTTAAGTATAACGGCGGCATTCCCAAGACCGAGCTTAAGACAGAAAATGTTGACGCTCTTAAAAAGGGTATCTGTAATCTCGAAAAGCATATCGAGAATATAATCGGCTTCGGGCTTCCCGTCGTTGTTGCGCTCAATAAGTTCGATACCGATACCGATGCCGAGATAGCGGTAGTTAAGGAGCTTTGCGATAAGCTCGGAGTTACTGTTTCGCTCTCCGAGGTGTTCGCAAAGGGAGGAGAAGGCGGAATCGATCTTGCTCAGAAGGTTGTAGAGGCGTGCGAAAAGCCCTCCTATTTCAGATTCACTTATTCGGACGATATGTCCATTAAGGATAAAATAAGCGCAGTCGCTACCAAGATCTACGGCGCAAACGGAGTTAAGTACGATGCTTCGGCAAGTAAGGCGATTTCGGATATCGAGGCACTCGGTGAGGAGTATAGCCGCTATCCTATTTGCGTGGCAAAAACTCAGTATTCGCTCTCTGACGACATGTATAAGCTCGGAAGACCCGAGAATTTCGAGATCACGATCCGTGACGTCAAGCTTTCCGCAGGAGCGAAATTCATCGTCGTTCTGACCGGTGCGATCCTCACGATGCCCGGACTTCCCGCGGATCCCGCAGCATACCATATCGACGTTGACGATGACGGAAATATTTCGGGACTCTTCTGATATGAAGATCGAGCTTTTGTCTGAAAGTGTCGAAAATACCGAGAATATAGGAAAAAGCTTCGCAGATCAGCTGAAAAAAGGCGACTTTGTCGCCCTTGTCGGAGACCTCGGTGCGGGGAAGACCGCCTTCGTTCGCGGAATGGCATCGCTTTTGACACCGAATGCACAGGTCTGCAGTCCGACCTATGCGATAGTAAACGAGTATAACGGAGACAAAATCCGACTCTGTCATTTCGATATCTACCGACTCGCCGATGCGGATGATCTTGAATCTGTCGGATTCTATGACTATAAGGACTGCGTAATGGCGGTCGAGTGGTGCGATAAGATAAAGGAAGCACTTCCCGATGAGTATTACCTCGTTACCATACTCGGCTCGGGTGACGAAACACGAAGGATCAGCATAGAGAAAATTTCCGATCAGTAGGAGGCGTGGAGGAGAAAATCCTCTGAATAATTTATGAAAATTCTGGCAGTTGATACGAGTGCCCTTACACTCAGCGTGGCACTTGCGGAGGATAAAAGACCGGTGGCGCAGACTACCTTGAATACCGGTCATACGCATAGCGAGACCCTGCTTCCGGTGCTCGAAAAGCTTATGGACTTTGCGGGCTGGGACGTGTCTGATATCGATGCTTTCGCGGTGTCAGAGGGTCCCGGATCGTTCACGGGAGTGAGGATCGGAGTTTCCTTTGTAAAGGGACTCGCATTTGGAAAAAAGACCTGCGTCGGCGTTTCGACGCTTGACGCTCTCGCTTATAACCTCAGCGGATTTCACGGAATTATTTCCCCGGTGATGGACGCGAGAAGGGGACAGTTCTATAATGCGCTCTTTCTTTCGGACGGTGAAAATCTAACACGCCTTACCGAGGATAGGGCAATATCGGCACAGGAGCTTGAGGGTGAGCTTTCGCAGTATTCGGATAAGACGATCTATCTCTGCGGAGACGGATACGAAATAGCGCGAAAAATGCTGAAAAATGAGAATATATCCGATACTCCCGAGGCGCATGTGAAGCAAAACGCGTATAGCGTGGCTATGGTCGCTCTTGAAAAATACCAAAGAGGTGATTTCACAGACGATCTGGGACTGGCGCCGACCTATCTCAGAGTCCCGCAGGCGGAAAGAGAAAGACTTGAACGCCTTGCAAAAGAAAATAATTAAGTGAAGTTTTTGAAATTCTTAAAAACTTTTTTCAAAAAGTTTTTAAGCAGGGGTTTCAGGGGACAGCGTCCCCTGAGAAAAGAAGTTTTTGAAATTCTTAAAAACTTCTTTCAAAAAGTTTTTAAGCAGGGGTTTCAGGGGACAGTGTCCCCTGAGAAAAGAAGTTTTTGAAATTCTTAAAAACTTCTTTCAAAAAGTTTTTAAGCAGGGGTTTCAGGGGACAGCGTCCCCTGAGAAAAGAAGTTTTTGAAATTCTTAAAAACTT
>JAFTUC010000005.1 GCA_017466445.1 Clostridia bacterium | reverse complement strand
TGGTATAGACGATCATCTGAAAAGGATAGGAGTATCGGATAAAAAACGGTACGTCCGATCGCTTGAGGGACGGATCGCTTTTGTGCTGCAGACTACTCCGGATAACTGTGAGTTTAAGGAATATAAAAAGCTTCTTGCCGAATACCGACTGTAGGATCTCGGAGCATACTGTGAACTCGGCGTGCCTGCACGCAAATCACACGATATCCGAACAATCTTTTCGATATCCGTTCAAAATTAACAAAATCTCCTTGCATATTTGTTTTCGGTATGCTATACTGTAAAAAATATGAGCGATTTTGTAAGGAAATATAGATTATGAAAAAAGACGAGCTTGTTGTGCGCCTTTTGGACGATTACGGAAGCTGGGTGTCCGACAAAGAAAAGGCAGAGTCCCGAAAGGGAAGGATGAGCGATGACCTCTATCCGTATGACGTCATGTTTTCTCCTGTGAAGATAAATAAAACGACTGTTAAGAACCGTATCGTTATGGCACCTATGGGGAATATAAATATGTGCGAGGAGACGGGTCGTCCTAACGATAAGATGCTCCGTTATTTCTTCGAACGCGCCAAGGGCGGAGTTGGCCTCATAACGACGGGTCTCGTTCCCGTTTCTCACGGAATAGATCCTACTGTCACGGAAAAAGGAAAGCTTTCTTATTTTCCGAGAATAGACCGTACAAGGACCGTTCAGTCGGGATGGAGAGATCTTGCGCAGGGCGTCCACGCCTATGGATCTAAAATTTTCGTTCAGCTTACTGCGGGGCTGGGTCGTGTCGGAAATCCGCAATGTCTTGTTAATGAGCTCAAGATCCCGAGATCTGCATCATTTAACCCGAATTTTTATATGTCGCAGATCCCGTGTATTCCGCTTTCGGATCTTAAGCTTCGAAAAATAGTCAAAAATATGGGTCGGGCATCGGCAGATGCGATGGCGTTCGGAATAGACGGTGTGTATCTCCACGGACATGAGGGATATCTTCTCGACCAGATGACAAATCCCGCGTTTAACCGAAGAAAGCTCGGAAGATATGCGGATTGGCAAAGATTCGGTATCGATATCGTCAGTGAGATCCGTCGCCGTGTCGGAGATTCCTTCCCGATAATGTATAGAATAGATCTTTCCTGCGCACTCAACGAGACCTACGGTGAGGAGATGGAAAGCATTCGGTCGCTTAAGAGATTTGTAAACGGCAGAGGCATTTCCGAAACTCTCGAGTATATGGAAAATCTCGTAAAGGCGGGAGTCGATATATTCGACGTCGATCTCGGCTGCTACGATAACTGGTGGCTTCCTCATCCGCCTGCAAATATGCCTGCAGGCTGCTTCCTTGACGTTGCAAAGCAGGTAAAGGAGCATTTCGCTAAAAGATCGGTGATATCGAATGCGGGTGTCGAGGTCCCTATCGTCGGAGTCGGAAAGCTTGGATACCCCGATCTTGCGGAAAAGGCTCTCCGTGACGGAATGTGTGATATGATCATGCTCGGAAGACCCCTGCTTGCCGATCCCGAATGGCCACTCAAGGCTTACTCGGGTAGAGTATCCGAGATCCGTCCGTGTATCGGATGTCACGAAGGATGTATAAACGAGTTCGTCGAGGGCGGACACCCTCAGTGTGCTGTCAATCCGAGGACGTCGTTTGAGCATCTCTATCCTAAAAATCCGGATAAGGCTGAGAATATAAAAAATATCGCCGTGATCGGAGCGGGACCTGCAGGTATCACCTTTGCACTTGAGGCATCAAAGCGCGGTCATAAGGTCACTGTTTTTGAAAAGAATGATAGCGTCGGCGGAAATATAGTTCCCGGATCTGTTCCGGATTCAAAATTCGACCTCGATAATTACCGTATCTACCTCGAAAATTCTATAAAGAAGGCATCGGATGACCGACTTGTCGATCTCAGACTGTCGAGCACCGTTGATGCAGAGCAGATGAAGGCGCTTTCTTTTGACTGTATCGTCACCGCTGTCGGTGCGGGCTGCTCCGTGCCCGAAATAAAGGGTGTGGACAGTGTTGATACCGTTACCGCAACCGAACTGCTCGCCTGTCCCGAAAGGCTCGGAAGTGCAAAAAATATTGTCGTTGTGGGCGGAGGAACTACGGGATGCGAGGTGGCTCATTGGCTCTCACTTGAGCATAAGCGCAACGTGACCGTAGTTGAGATGCAGCCTTACTTCATGGATGGAGTCTGTACCGCAAACAGAGGATATCTCCTCTATTATCTCAAAAAGCAGGGCGTACGTCTTATGAATATGACGAAGGTCACCTCTTTTGGAGAAAACTGCGTCAACGTCGCACAGAATAAGCACAAAAACGTCCCCGATCCGTACAATACGTGGCAGCCCGTTCTTCCCGAAAACGTGGTGAATCCGCTTGCTCCCAAGATCGAATCCGAGTACGAAAGCGAGTGTATCCCCGCTGATCTCGTTGTTTTCAGCACGGGTATGAAATCGGTGGATAAGCTCTATTATGAGCTTCAGACACTAAATGCGGCTCCCGAGATTTATAATATCGGAGATAGCTTCTCGTGCGGAAGTGTCCTTGAGGCAACGCGTAGTGCCTTCAGACTCGCAAGGGAAGTGTAACTAACTTTAAAGGATGGTAAACTGTGAAGATACTGCTCAATCCGGATGGGGAAATGGTAAAGATCGTCAAGGAGGGACTTGAAAAAAGCGGAGGCTATTGTCCCTGCAGACGCGAGAAAACCCCCGAAAATAAGTGTATGTGTAAGGAGTTCAGAGATCAGATCAAGGATAGTAGCTTTGAAGGCTTCTGCCACTGCATGCTTTACTATAAGTCTCTTGATGATGATGCTTGATGGGTAAATATCACCAAAAAAACAATGGGCGCAGTAGTGCAAATAGCACTACTGCGTTGTTTATATTGCACAAAATCAAGATGCGGTTTTTGTCGAAAAGATACAAAAGGCAGAATGAGAAAAACTTTTGAAAAAACTCTTGACTTTTTTCTTTTTCGGTGCTACAATGTGCGTGAAATCGGAAATAGATACGATTTCAATAAAGGACATATGAAAGGAGTAACGATTATGAATATGTCAAACGTAGGAACTTTCCACAGATACAAGATCGAGATAGATACGCTTGCGGACGTACGCGAGTTTGTAGATATCGCGACCACTTGTAAGGGACGTCTTCTTCTTGAGAGCGGAGATAAGTTTAAGGTCAATGCAAAAAGTCTGCTCGGTGTTATCATCGCGAAGAAACTTGACTGGAACGACATGACGCTCCTTGCAGAGGAAGAGTGCTATACGAAGTTCGCACACTTCATCGTTGACTGATATATATCAGTCGGTCATCAGACCAAAAAATCGAGCCGATAAACGGCTCTTTACATAGATGAAGGAGCGATACGCTTCTTCCCGATAAGGAAAGCTTAGGAGACGGCATATCGCCGTCTCCTTTTGAATATGAAAACGCCCCGGTCTGAATCGGGGCGTTTTTATAACTCTGTTTACTGAGCTGCTTCGATGATTACAGCGAAATCGTCGGGCTTGAGAGAAGCGCCGCCGATGAGACCGCCGTCGATGTTCTCCATAGCGAGGAGCTCTGCTGCGTTGGCAGCGTTCATTGATCCACCGTACTGAATAATGGTCGCGCGAGCTACGGGCTTGCCGTACTTGTTAGCGATCACGTTACGGATGAGCTTGCAGACCTCGTCTGCCTGCTCTGCGGTAGCGGTCTTTCCGGTACCGATAGCCCAAACGGGCTCGTAAGCGATGATTACACGCTTCATCTGCTCGGGGGTGATGTCGAGAAGAGCAAGCTTGGTCTGACGCGCAACAACCTCTTCGGTGATGCCCTGCTCACGCTCGGTGAGGCATTCTCCAACGCATACGATAGCGGTAAGTCCTGCATCGAGAGCCGCCTTGGTGCGAAGGTTTACAGTCTCGTCGGTCTCGCCGAAATACTGTCTGCGCTCGCTATGACCGATGATAACGTACTTCGCGCCTGCGTCTACAAGCATGTCAGCCGAGATCTCGCCGGTGTACGCGCCCTTCTTTGCGAAGTGAACGTTCTGTCCGCCTACCTTGACTGCGGTGCCTGCGCAAAGCTTTGCGACTACGGGAATGTCAATTGCGGGAACGCAAACGACGATGTCGCATCCGCGGTTGTTCTTAACCTTTTCGTAAAGTGTACCTACGAAGTTTTTTGCTTCCGAGGGGGTCATATTCATTTTCCAGTTGCCTGCGATGACCATTCTTCTTTTAGATCCCATTTTAATAATCCATCCTTGAATTCTGAAAAGTATTTTGCGATTTGATTTTCGACTTTTAATTATTTATCGTTGAGAGCTGCGATTCCGGGAAGCTCAAGTCCCTCGAGGAACTCGAGAGAAGCGCCGCCGCCGGTGGAAACGTGGGTCATGCGGTCTGCAAATCCGAGATTTTCAACTGCCGCTGCCGAGTCGCCGCCGCCGATGATCGAAACTGCGTTGCTGTCAGCGATAGCTTTGGCAACAGCCTTGGTTCCGTTTGCGAAGTTCTTCCACTCGGAAACGCCCATAGGGCCGTTCCATACAACGGTACCTGCGTCTTTGATGTAGCTTGCAAAGAGCTCCTGAGTCTTCTCACCGATGTCGAGACCCATCCAGTCTGCGGGAATAGAGTCGGAGCTTACTGCCATGAATTCGGTGTTCTCGTCATATTCCTTGCCTATGATGTTGTCAACGGGAAGAAGGAAGTTAACGCCCTTGTCGGCAGCCTTCTTCATAAGCTCGTTTGCGAGATCGATCTTGTCATGCTCGCAGATGGAGGTACCGATATCAAGACCCTGTGCCTTGAAGAAGGTGTAAGCCATACCGCCACCGATGATGAGGGTGTCTACCTTCTCGATAAGGTTCTTTATAACGCCGATCTTGTCAGATACCTTAGCGCCGCCGAGAATAGCGATGAAGGGACGCTTGGGATCCTCAAGAGCCTGTCCCATGATGGAGATCTCTTTCTGAATGAGGTATCCGCAAACTGCAGGGAGATAGTCAGCTACGCCTGCGGTAGAAGCGTGAGCGCGGTGAGCGGTACCGAATGCATCGTTAACGTAGATGTCTGCCATGGAAGCAAGCTCCTTAGCGAAGTCGGGATCGTTCTTTTCCTCTTCTGCGTGGAAACGTACGTTCTCGATGATAAGGATCTCACCGCTCTTAAGAGCAGCGGCCTTTGCCTTTGCGTCAGCACCTACAACGTCGCTTGCCATAATGACCTCGCGTCCGAGAAGCTCAGCGAGCTTTTCAGCAACGGGCTTAAGGGAAAACTTTACAACGTCACCCTTTGCTTTTTCGAGAGCGGCTGCGGTAGCTGCCTCCTGCTCCTCTGCGGGAAGAGCCTCTATCTTCTTCTTTTCCTTCTTGTCAAGCTTTACCTTCTCGTTGAAGATGTTGTGAGGACGACCCATGTGAGAGCAGAGAATAACTGCTGCGCCCTGATCCGCAAGATACTTTACGGTGGGGATAGCACCTACGATACGCTTGGTATCGGTGATGACGCCGTCCTTCATAGGAACGTTGAAATCACATCTTACGAGAACCTTCTTACCTTTGACATCAATGTCTTCGATGGTCTTCTTGTTATACATTGCCATAAAATGCACCTCTCAAATAAAATTTATTTTTGATCCTATTAATATTAGCACGAAAAAGTTAATTTATCAATAGTTTTTCCGCAAAATTCCTATAAAATCAGCATTTTTTATGTTTACGCTCAAAAACAATAATTAAAATTGTGATTTTTATAACAAAATCACAACAAAAGCAAGGCGTAAAATCGTTGTGTCCGAAAAATATACCTCAAAAGAGCCTTGAACAGACGATCTTCAAGGATCCAAGGGTGTAAAAATTGTTACTTTACTGTAGATCGCACACTTCCTGCATCGCCAAAACATATCAAAAAAACAGAATGATTGAGCCACTTTGGATATATTAAGAGCGAAATTGAGTGAATAATCGAATTTAGGTTGGAATATAATGGTAAAAGCGAACAAATTTTCAGTATGCCGAAGAACAATGTAAAAAAATGTTTTTATTAGGGGCGTTTTTCGAAAAAAATACGAAAAGTGGCGTACGAAAGATTTCCCTTTGCCTTGACAGTTGGTCTTTTTCTATCTATAATGAAGTTGTGTAAAATCGAGCGAAAGGGAGGATCTGTGAGCGAAATGGATAATACAGGGCTTCTTGGTGAGTACAAACACACCATCGACGCTAAAAAAAGAATATTTCTTCCGTCAGACTTCCGACCTTTTCTCGGAAATGAGGTAGTCGTATCGAAATCTACCGATAAATGTATCAACGTTTATCCGATTCCCGAGTGGAAAAAGTACGAGGAGAAGATAAACGCTCTTCCGTCTGTCAAGGCGAAGGCGATAAAGAGATGGGTATATGCGTATTCCAAGCGCACCGAGGTGGATGCGCAGGGAAGAATAGCGATCCCGCAGAATCTCTGCGATTACGCGGAGCTTGAAAAGAATATCGTCAGCGTAGGCGCAGGTGAATACGCGGAGATCTGGAGCGAAAAGGCTTACGCCGAGATGACGGGAGCGCTCAGTGCCTCCGATATCGAGGAAGATCTTATAGCTCTTGGATTCTGATAAAGGATTACGGAAGGATTTTTGTAAAATGGAAAATGAAGTCAGTGGCTTTTCACACCTTCCGGTGATGCTTTGTGAATGTATAGAAGCGCTTGACATAAAGCCGGACGGTATTTACGTCGATTGTACAACGGGAGGCGCGGGACATAGCAGTAAGATCGCTGAAAGGCTCGAAGCGGGCAGGGGAAGACTTATATGCCTTGACCGTGACGAGGACGCGATAAAAGCGGCAAGCGAAAGACTTGCTCCCTACTTCGACCGCGTAAGAATAATAAGAAGCAATTTTTCTGAGGTCGAGGAGGTCCTTCGGTCTCTCGGAATAGAAAAGATAGACGGAGCACTGATAGATCTCGGCGCATCATCTCATCAGTTCGATTCTCCCGAACGAGGCTTCTCCTACCGTTTTTCGGGACGTCTCGATATGAGAATGGATAACAGGGACAAGCTCACGGCGTACGACGTGGTAAATAGCTTCTCATACGGCGAGATAAAAAGGATACTCTTTGAGTACGGAGAGGAAAGATTCGCACCGAAGATCGCTTCCGAAATAATAAAGGAAAGAGAGATCGCTCCGATAGAGACAACGGACAAGCTCGTCGAGATAATAAGACGCGCGATCCCGATGGCGGCGCAAAAGGACGGACATCCCGCCAAGAAGACCTTTCAGGCACTCAGAATATGTGTAAATAACGAGCTCGATATTATCGAGCCTACTTTAAGAACACTTTGCAGGCTTCTGAAGAAAGAGGGAAGACTTGCGGTGCTCACCTTCCACTCACTTGAGGATAGGATAGTCAAGCAGACCTTCACCGAGCTGTCAAGCGGTTGCACCTGTCCGCCGTCCTTCCCGGTATGTGTGTGCGGAAAGAAGCCGAGCGTAAAGATGCTTGGCAAAAAGCCGGAGCTTCCGAGCAAGGAAGAGCTGAGCGTGAACACGAGATCGCATAGCGCTAAGCTGAGGGCGGTCGAGAAAATAAGATAAACGGTAACTAAAAGTTATATTACAGAAAGGAAAAGCCTTGCAGGACGCAGGGTACGGTCGTAAGATGAGATCATTTAATGAGTTCGGATTTGAAAAAAGATCGGATACCGCTGAAAATAGTATTCCTCTTGCCGATGATTTTATCACCCGCCGTAAGTCTCAGGCTGCCGCAGAGACACGTGAGGAGGTAAGAGAGACCGAACAGACTAAGGAAACCAAGTCTGTAGAGCCCGTCTCCGCAGAGGAGCTCTCTCTTTCCGAAAGACAGCCCGAGATGACCGTTATGTCTGTAAAGGGCAGCCGTGATCGCAGCATCACAAAGCCTGAGAAAAAGAGAAAAAATGCATTCGTTACCGAGAATGTACTTGAGAAAAGAAAGAAGAAATTCCCGCTGCGTACCGTAATGGTGGTAGTGTTTGTCTTCTCTCTCGCATTCCTTCTGGTAAATCAGTACGTAATGATTACCGAATATTCCAGAGGAATAGCCGAGATGAAAAATACTATAGAAGATCTCGACCGCGAGCTTGACCGCTGTGAGACCGATCTTATAGTAAAGAACAAGGATATTGAAAAATACGCAAAAGAAAACGGAATGATAAGTGACAAGGACGGCAAGGGAGAGTACATAGAGATCTCCGGAAACGATGTTATCGAGGTTTACGACACCGATGAGAAGGGTGACGAAGGTATTGCCTCTGTCATTATGTCCGCTCTGGGAGAGAATCTTATCAACGCATGGAATACTTTGACCGGCGCTGAATAAAATAAGTACAAAGCTTTTTGGGAGTGAGGCATTCGTGCTTTGCTCTCAAATTGCTGTTTTTTGGAGAAGTTCACTCGCCGATAAGCTCGGTTTTTCGGCTTTTTTTGATAGCAAATGAGGTTTTTTTATGGAAAAAGAAAGACTGCGCAAACTGTCTTTTCGCGGTAATATACTGCTGATTCTTATAATCGCGGCATCTGTGTTTATGCTTTGTGTGCTTTTTAAAATGCAGGTAAGCGAGTATAAGTACTACCAGAATAAGCTTATAAATAATATACAGCAGGAATACACCATAAGCGCTGACAGAGGAACCATATACGACGCAAATATGACTCCGCTTGCGCTCAGCGTCACAAAATACAGGGTGTTTCTCGATCCGGTGGCTATCCAGAACGGATCGCCCGCGGGAGATAAGGAAAAGACTGCGTCCATTATAGCGGACGGACTTTCCGAGATCCTTGGAGTTGACCGTGACAGCGTTTATAAAAAAGCGCTCAGAAACGGAAGCAAGGATGAGACCGTAAAGAGATCGGTGGAGGAAAGTGATGCTGAGAAGATAAGAAGCTTCATTTCGAAATATTCGCTTTCACGTAAGATATATCTTGAAGCGGTAGCGGTGCGTTATTATCCGTACGGAGACCTCGCGGCTAACGTTATCGGAGTAATGGGAACCGATAAGGGACTTCTCGGAGTGGAGCTCAGCTATAATAAATATCTTGAGGGTACGCCCGGACGTTACATAGTAACAAGAAATGCGCAGAGCGCCGAGATGCCGGAGGATTATGACTACTACGTAGAGGCAAAGGACGGTCTCAGCGCGGTGCTTACTATCGATATGAATATCCAGACCATGCTTGAAAAGCAGCTGAAGGAGGCATTCATAAACGGTAAGAGCGGAGAGCCTGCTATCGGAATGGTCATGAACGTAAAGACGGGTGCCGTCCTTGCTATGGGGCAGTATCCGAGCTTTAATCTGAATTCTCCCTACAGTCTCGGAAATACTATGTTTGCCGACAGACTTGCCGCTACGGGACTTGAAAGCGGAACGAAAGAATATAATGAGGCGCTCTGGACCCAGATCTATTCGATGTGGAATAATAAGAGCGTAAACTATCTCTACGAGCCGGGATCCACGATGAAGGTAATGTCTGCTGCTGCGGCACTTGAGGAGGGAGTCGTCGACTTTGACGATAGCTTCTCCTGTTCGGGGAAGATGAGCGTGGCGGGCACGACGATAAGCTGCCATAATATCTATGGTCACGGAAGAAGAAATTACGCTTATATGCTTCAGGCATCCTGTAACCCGACCATGATGACGGTTGCGGCAAGACTCGGTGAGTCGAAATATTACGATTATTTCACAAATTACGGCTATACGTCGACTACCGGAATAGATGTTCCGGGTGAGTCAAAGGGGCTTTTTGTTACGAAATCGGGATTTAATGCGGTCGAGCTTGCCTGCTATAGCTTCGGTCAGACCTTTAAGACCACCCCTCTTCAGCACGTTACCGCTCTTTCGGCTGTCGCCAACGGAGGATATATAGTGGAGCCGTATCTTGTAAGCTCGCTTGTTGACTCAAACGGCAACGAGGTAATATCTCACGATACGACTACAAAGCGTAAGGTACTCAGTGCTCAGACCTGTAAGAGCCTACTCAACGTTCTCGAAAAGGGTGTTTCGGGCGGAGGCGGTGCGAAGAACGCATACGTTGCGGGATATAAGATCGCCGCAAAGACGGGAACCTCGGAAAAACGAGACAAGATAAATCCCGAGACAGGGCTCAAGGATTACCGTATCGGATCCTGTGCGGCGATAGCTCCCTCGGATAATCCCGAAATAGCGGCTATCATTATCGTGGATGAGCCGGGAACGAGAAATAAATACGGAAGCACGGTCGCGGCTCCTTATATGTCGGCACTGCTGTCTGAACTTCTCCCTTATCTCGGAGTTGAGCGAAACTACAGTAACGAAGAGATGAACAGAGTGGTCATAACCGTAAATAAATATACCGGAAATTCGGTGGAAAATGCGGTCGCGGAAATAAAGAAGCTCAAGATCGACTATGAGATAATAGGTGACGGAGATACGGTAACGGGACAGCTTCCCGCGTCCGGAAGTAAGATAACTAACATAAACGGAAAGATAATACTTTATACAGGCGGAGCAACGAACACGAAATACGTTACCGTTCCAAAGCTTGTTGATAAGCACGCGACCGATGCGGTCAAGGAGCTTTCTCAGCTCGGACTTAATATCCTTATACAGGGATCTGCGAACTATGAGGAGGGAGCGGGTGCTATCGTAACGGCACAGAGTCACGAGGCGGGAACAATCGTTCAGTACGGAGCTGTTATAACGATAACCTGTCAGCATATGGACGGAACCGATTAGTATAACTGCCAAAAAGGAGAAAAACGTGTATACCGAAATGAAAGTAAGAGAACTCCTTGACAGAGTCTCGGTAATAAGCGCGAGCGATGAGCTGCTCGATACCGAGATCAGCGGAGTTACCTCAAATACCGCAAAGGTCGGAAAAAATTTTGTTTTTATCGCGATAAGCGGAACTAAGTTCGACGGACACGATTTTATTTCCGCGGCTGCGGAAATGGGTGCGGTGTGCGCCGTGGTCGAGCGTGTTCCCGAAAACTGCCCGATACCGTGCGCGGTTGTTGAAAATACAAGACTTGCCTCAGCGTATATATTTTCAAACGCCTTCGGAAGACCCGAGCAGTCGATGAAGATAATCGGTGTTACCGGAACGAACGGAAAAACGAGCACCGTGTTTATGCTTGAAAGAATATTTTCCGAGGCGGGATACCGTACCGCACTTCTCGGTACGGTAAAGAATATGTGGTGCGGAAGGGTAAGAGAGTCTTCTATGACTACCCCGGTGCCTGAGGAGCTTTACGAAATGTTCGCGCAGATGAGAGACGAGAGTGTCGAATATCTGTTTATGGAGGTCTCGTCACATTCGCTCGCACTCGGACGCGTTGCGCCGCTTGAGTTTGAGGTTGGAATATATACTAACCTTACACCCGAGCACCTCGATTTCCATCCGGATATGGAGGATTACGCACATACCAAGGAGACTATGTTCAAAAGATCTAAGATAGGACTTTTCTGCGCGGATAACGAATATACTTTAGCGGCGTCAAAAAAAGGTCTTTGCGAAAGCTATACCTTCGGTATATCGGAAAACTGTGATTTTTGTGCCGAAAATGCCTGCTACTCTTCGGTAAACGGTATTAAATACGGTCTTTCCTTCAAAAGCGGTGAAAGTATCGAGATCGAAAGCTCAATGGCAGGTAAATTCAGCGTTTATAATACGCTCGGAGCGCTTGCCTGCGCCGAGCTCCTATCGATAGACAGACAGATCGCCGCAAGAGCGATAAAGGATTTCGAGGGGGTCCCCGGACGTATAGAGCGACTTACTCCGGAGGGACATCCGTTCAGCGTTTTTTCGGATTACGCTCACTCACCCGATGCACTTGAAAATATCCTTCAGACGCTCGCGTCAAGCAAGGATAGATCACAAAGGCTTACCGTCTTGTTCGGATGCGGCGGAGACAGAGATCGCACAAAGCGCCCCGTTATGGGACGTATAGCGACCGAGCTCGCCGATTTTGCGATAGTTACGAGCGATAACTCGAGAAGCGAAGAGCCGATGGATATAATTTCCGAGATAGTATCGGGAATAAAAAAGGATAATTATAAGGTGATCTGCTCACGTCGCGATGCGATCGCGTACGCAGTCGAAAACGCGATCTCGGGCGAGATAATACTCGTAGCGGGCAAGGGTCACGAAAACTATGAGATAACTAAGGATGGAAAGCATCCGTTTGATGAAAAATCAGAGGTGCTTAAGGCACTTGAAAAAAGGTCGGGAAAAGAGACCCGATAAGCGGTACTTGCGGGATATGACCGCGTTTTAGGAAAGGAACTTCTTATGGTAGCTGACGTTAAAGGAACACTCTATCTCAGTGAAATAGCTGAAATGGCAAACGGTCGCTTCTTTTCGGGCGATCTGAGTGAAGACGTGCTTGTAAAAACGGTGACGACCGACTCGAGAGTAAAGGTCTGCTCCGGTATTTTCGTTGCGCTCGTCGGTGAGAGATTCGACGGACACGATTACGTTGAAAAGGCGATCGAAAACGGATCTGTGTGCGCGATAGTTGAAAGGGATATCGAGAACGCAAGCTTTGCGTATATCCTTGTGTCCGATACGAAAAAAGCGCTCGGTATGATAGCGAAGGGCTTTAAGGATAAGCTGAGTCCCCTGACTATAGCGGTTACGGGAAGCATCGGAAAGACTACGACCAAGGAATTCATCTATTCCGTACTCTGTGAAAAATATAAAACTCTTAAAACAGAGGGTAATTTCAATAACGATATCGGACTTCCGATGACCCTTCTCGGTCTTTCTCCCGATGAGGACGTCGCAGTGCTTGAAATGGGAATGAGTCATTTCGGAGAGATAGAATATCTTTCGAAGATAGCCTCCCCCAATATAGCCGTTATAACGAACATCGGAAGATCGCATATAGAAAACCTTGGATCCAGAGAGGGAATAAGGGACGCTAAGCTCGAAATACGCAAGGGTCTCACCCGTGACGGTATCCTTATACTGAACGGCGACGAGCCTCTCCTTGCCGATATAAACGGAGCTATATACGTCGGTGAGGTGAACGAGGAATCCGACTATTTTATAGATAACGTCATAGAGGGCGAGAATGGCTGCGCGTTCGACCTTACAGTTCGCGGCGAACGCTTTGAAAGTCTCACTATCCCCGCTATAGGACGCCATAACGTTATGAACGCGGCATTCGCGTTCGCGGTCGGATTTGCCGCAGGTATCGGAGAATTTGAGATCCGAAGAGGACTTATGAACTTTAAGAATACGGGAATGCGACAAAATATCTATAAGCATCTCGGAAGGACTGTCATAGAGGACTGCTATAACGCTTCTCCCGAATCGGTAAAGGCGGCTCTTAAGGTTCTTGCCACTTACGCCGGAAGAAGAGACGCTCGACGTGTTGCCGTTCTCGGAGATATGAAGGAGCTTGGAGAATACTCGACCGAGGCGCATATCGAGGTCGGAAACGCGGTGATCGAAAGCCGTGTCGATCTTCTTGTGACGGTTGGGGAGCATGCGCTGAATATCGCGGCGGCTGCGGCAAATAACGGACTTAAGAATATCATTGCGTTTGATGAGCCCGAGTACAAAAGGATCGCTGAAGCTGTAATGAAAAATACAAACGAGGGCGACGTTATCCTTTTCAAGGCAAGCCGAGCTATGGCTTTTGAAAAGATAATCGCAGAGCTTTCGTGATCTGAGTTTTTAAGGATATAGAAAGCCTTTCGGCAGGCATGCCGAGGCAGGAGGAAACTGAAATGCTTGTTTGTTTTTTGATATCACTCGTTGCATCGTTTGCGCTTACCGTCCTCTTTTCAAGAGTGCTCATTCCCAAGCTTAAGAGCCTCAAGGTCGGACAGAAGATACTCGATATCGGACCGAGATGGCACAAAAACAAAGAGGGAACACCCACTATGGGCGGTATTGCCTTTATAGCGGCAAATATTATAGTCTTTACCATTCTGACCGTTGTTCTTGCGGTGGCGAAAAAAGATATTGATTTTGCAAAGCTCATTATCTGCTTTGCCTTTGCGATATCAAATGCGGTCATAGGTATAATAGACGACAGAGCAAAAATATTCAAAAAACAAAACCAAGGACTTACCGCACCGCAGAAATATCTGCTTCAGCTCGTAAGCGCGGCACTCTTTCTTTTCTTTATGGCAATAAACGGCTCGGTCTCGACCGCGCTTTATATTCCATTCGTAGGCAAGACCCTTGAGCTTGGATGGTTTTACTACGTTTTTTCTCTCGTTCTTATAACCGGAATAGTGAATAGCGTAAACCTTACCGACGGACTTGACGGACTTGCTTCGAGCGTTACCTTCGTGGTAGGCGGATTTTTCGCTCTTGCGGCGTTTGTCTGTGGTGTTTTCGAGCTCTCGCTTATGTCGGGACTCGTCATAGGCGCTGTCCTCGGATTCCTTGTTTATAATTTTTATCCGGCAAGGGTCTTTATGGGAGATACCGGCTCTCTCTACCTCGGCGGCGCGGTAGTTGCAATGGCATATCTTCTCGATAATCCGGCGATACTTTTCACCGTTGGTATCATATACATAATAGAGAGCTTTTCTGTCATTCTTCAGGTGGGATACTTCAAGATCACCCACGGAAAGAGACTTTTCAAAATGGCACCGATACACCATCATTTCGAAAAATGCGGATGGAGCGAGATCAAGGTCGTTTTCGTTTTCAGTATAATAACTCTTGTGTTCTGCGCCATTTCCTGGTTCGGTCTCGCCGCCTGAGATTTTGACGGTATATTCTTATAAAACCGACTGATTTCTGTAAATTCAACGTAAAGGAGGAGCTTCTATGAAAAAGATCTCAAAATTCTTTTCAAAAATCAAGAAAAATAAAAAAAAGGAGCTTTCTCCCGAGATAGCTGCGGAAAATAACAAGCAAACCGCTGTTGCGGCGTACGAAAATAAAAAATCGAAGGCCGATGACTCGCAGAGCTCGGATTCTGCGAGCGTATATACATACGTTCACGGCTTTGACCGTCCGATGTTTATAATAATAGTGCTTCTGTCACTGTTCGGACTTATTATGGTATATTCGTCGAGCTACGTTCATGCGCTTACTTATATCGGAAACAGCGCGCATTTTGCGATAAGACAGGCGATCTTTCTTGCTATCGGTATGGGATTGATGATATTCATATCCATGTTCGGATACAAGATAATAAAGGTGTTTACTCCGCTGCTTTTTGCCGCCACGCTGCTTATGCTCATTCTCGTTCTTGTGGTGGGAGTAAGCGAGGGTGATGCGAAAAGATGGATATATTTCGGTCCGATATCGGTGCAGCCCTCCGAGGTAATGAAGATCGCGCTTATACTTATGATAGCGCTTATAGCTGATAAATACAAGGTCACTATAAATTCAAAGAAAAAATTCTGGCGAGCGTCTCTCTACGGAACGCTGTTCCCGCTCATTCTGACTGGGGTTGCCTGCGTGCTCGTGCTCCTTGAAAATCACCTTTCGGGTACTATAATACTTTTCCTTATAGGATTTTCTCTTATTTGGGCAAACGGCTCGCCGAAAATATGGTCGATCGCTTTGTTTGCGACTATCGTAGCGGCGGTCGTGTTTGTTATAGTGATGGTAGATAACTATCCCGAGCAGGTAAAAAAACTCGTTCCCGACTATATGTTTGTCAGAGTAGATAGCTGGCTGAATCCCGAAAATTACGATGCGAGAGATGAGCTTTGGCAAACTCTGCAGGGACAGATAGCGATAGGCTCGGGCGGATTTTTCGGAAGAGGCTTCGGACAGAGCCTTCAGAAGCATCTGTTCGTCTCCATGCCGCAGAACGACTTCATATTTACAATAATCTGCGAGGAGCTCGGATTTATCGGAGCGGCGGTGGTTATCGCTCTTTACGTGGCTTTCGTTGTCAGAGGATTTTATATAGCGAAAAATACTCCCGACGTATTTTGCTCGGTAACGGCGGTCGGAATATCGGCGCATGTCGGACTTCAGGCGCTTCTTAATATCGGCGTAGTTACGGGAGTTCTTCCGAATACGGGAATATCTCTTCCTTTCTTCAGCGCGGGAGGATCTTCGCTCGTTATACTATTTTTTGAGATGGGTCTGCTTTTGGCGATCTCTAAGTATACACCGGTATATGAAAAGACGCCTAAAAAGCGCAGACGTTGGTTTTTTTGGCGAAAGGAGAACTGAATGAAGGTCGTAATGACGGGTGGCGGTACCGCGGGACACGTTAACCCCGCGCTCAGTATAGCCGGAATAATAAAAAAGTACGATCCTGAAAGCGAGATCGAATTTATAGGCACCAAAAAGGGAATAGAATATAAGCTTGTGCCAAAAAACGGATATAAGCTGAACAGAATTCTTGTAATGGGACTTAAGAGAAGCCTCAGCCCGAAAAATATAGCTGCCGCAGTATGCGCGGGGACCTCGTATATAAAAAGCAGAGCTCTGCTTTCAAAAATAAAGCCCGATATAGTCATAGGTACGGGCGGATACGTAAGCTGGCCGGTTATCAAGGCGGCATCAAGGCTCGGTATCCCATGCGTGCTTCATGAGGCAAATGCCGTTCCGGGCTTTGCCGTAAAAATGCTCCGTAACGAAGCGGATGCCGTTTTTGTCAATTTCAAGGAGACGGGAAGCTTTCTCGAGTCCGAAAAGGCGGAGATAATCCATACCGGAATGCCGATAAACAGTCTTTTCAGAACGATGAGCCGCGAAGAAGCGAGAAGATCGCTCGGGATCGAGGGGAAATATAAATACGCGATACTTTCCTTCGGCGGAAGTCTAGGCGCTAAGAGCATAAACGATGCGGTCATAGATTTTATGGAGTCCTACGTCTCAAAGCATCCCGAGATATGCCATATCCATTCCGCGGGATCCAAGAATAATGAGGGAGTATTCAAAAAATTCAGCGAAAAGGGACTGGATAAATATCCAAACTGTAAGCTTGTTGAATATATCTACGATATGCCCGCACAAATGCTTGCCGCAGACGTCGTAATATGCAGAAGCGGAGCTTCCACTCTTGCGGAGCTTGCGGCGATCGGAAAGCCGTCCGTACTTATTCCTTCGCCTAACGTTACAAACGATCAGCAGTATAAGAACGCAAAGCTTCTTGCTGACGCAAATGCGGCGATAGTTATAAAAGACTCGGAAATGACGAGCGGGATACTTGAGAAAGAGGTTTCGTCGCTTATTTCCGATCCCAAAAGACTTTCGGAAATGAGCAAAAACGTAAAAGCGTTTTCGGTAGATGACGGGGACAGGATCATATACGAAAAAATAAAAGAACTTGCCAAGAAAAAATAAAGGAACTCGCTGATTATGGATCATAATGAGGAAAAACGTACGGTAGAACGCTCGCGTAAGGATAGGGCGAAGATATTCAGCGCCAAGAGCAGCCGAAACCGTATGCGTATTATAAGCAGGATCGCTTATTTTGTTGTAGTCTTTTTGATACTTCTGCTCGTTCTGTTTCTTATAGGAAAGCTCTTCTTCTCGGTCGATACCTTCATCGTCAACGGCAGTGAGGTGTACACGAGAAACGAGATCGTGGAAAAGTGCGGCTATGATAAGGGAGACCTGATATTCTTTGTCAGCGAAAAGGAGATCCGCGAGAATATAAAGAAGGAATTTCCTTTCGTCGATAACGTGACGATAGAAAAGCAGCTTCCGGGTACGGTCATAATAAATCTGACCGACGAGCAGGAAAGCTTTTATTTCAAGTACGACGATAAATTCTACGTCGTGTCCGCAGGACTCAAGGTGCTTGCCGAGATGGATAACGAGGAGAAGATACGCGATCGCTACGGAAAAATCGTTCCGATGGAGATCGACGGAAAAAATATAAAGCAGATATCCCTCACAAAGGAGCTCGTCTTCTTTGATCCGGAAGCCTTCAGAAGACACGAAAAGATCCTGTCGCTTGTTTGTAATACCTGGATATACGAAAAGCTTACGAGCCTCGATGTTTCCGATATATACGATGTGTCGCTGGTGTACGACGGCAGGATAGAAATATATTTCGGTAAGCATATGGATCTCGCCAAAAAGCTCGCAAGCGCAAAATCGGTTATTGACGGGCACTCGGAAAAGGCAAAGGGAAGCATATATATTTATGATCCCGGAAAGGCTCACGTTTCACTCAAGGATAGCTGAAAACGGCAGTTTAAATGTAAAAAAAATGTTAACAATTTGTCGAAAGCATTGAAATATCGAGCAAATAACTTTATTATATAAGAAGTAATATAATTTTGTCCAAGAATCGGTCGGATCGGGCAAAAACAAGGAATTGTTGTAAAAAAACAGTACATAAATAAAAGTTCGGGAGGAACATACGGAAATGGCAAATCAGGTATTGGAAAACGTTGTAAGCAACGAAGAAGAGCAGGAGATCGATTTCTCCATCAAGATCAAGGTAATCGGCGTAGGCGGCGGCGGAAATAACGCTGTAAACAGAATGATAGAGGCCGGCGTTAAGAACGTTGAGTTTATTGCTATCAATTCCGATAAGGTCGCACTTCAAAAGTCGAAGGCTCCCAAGAAGGTGGCTATCGGCGAGAAGCTTACCAAGGGACAGGGCGCAGGCGGAAATCCTGAGGTCGGCTCCAAGGCGGCAGAAGAGAATACCGAGGATATCGCAGCATGCCTCAAGGGTGCTGATATGGTATTTATAACCGCAGGTATGGGCGGAGGAACAGGAACAGGTGCTGCTCCCGTTATCGCAAGACTTGCGCGTGAAATGGGAATACTTACAGTTGCGGTAGTAACTAAGCCCTTCGCATTCGAGCAGAAGAGAAGAATGACTCACGCAGAGGCGGGAATCCTGAAGCTCAGCGAAAACGTTGACTCGCTTCTCGTTATCCCCAACGAGAGACTCAAGCAGCTTTCTCAGAACAAGATTACCTTCCTCAACGCATTCGCAGAGGCAGACAACGTTCTCAGACACGGCGTACAGAGCATTTCCGATCTTATCACCGAGTTCGGTGTTATCAACCTTGACTTCGCAGACGTTACCACCGTTATGAAGGACGCAGGCTTCGCACATATGGGTGTCGGCGCATCGAGCGGTAAGGATAAGGCAGAGGAAGCGGCAAAGCTTGCTATCTCCAGTCCGCTTCTCGAAACCTCTATCTCGGGCGCACACGGAATCCTTGTCAATATTACCGCATCGCCCGATATCGGACTTGACGAGATGGATATCGCTACCAATATGATCACTCAGGAAGCTCATCCGGATGCAACCATCATCTGGGGTGCTACCATTGATGAGAGCCTCAACGACGAAATGCGTATTACCGTTATCGCAGCGGGATTCAATGGCGATAAGAAGGTAGCAGAGGATACAGAGGAAGAGACCGAAGAAAACGCAGCTGAAGGCGGCGAAGAGGATTTCGGAGTTCTCGTAGATCTTTTCACCAAGAAGAAATAAGATAATAAAATAAAAACGGTACTTTCGTACCGTTTTTTGTTTTTTAACGGGAAGCTCGGCGCTTTGCTGTGTATTGACTCGGAGTGACGCCTTTGTATTTTCGGAATATCTTTGAGAAATAGCTTAGATTGTTGAAACCGTGAGTAAAGGCGGCCTCGGTTATAGTAATGTTAGAGTGGTCAAAGGCATAGCATATCTTGTTTATGCGAAGGTAATTTACGTATTCAACCGGAGTTTTTGAGGTGTAACTCTTGAATATCTTACATAGATATTTTTCGCTGAACCCACATAGTTGCGAAAGATCCGCGAGAGTTATGTGCTCAGCACAGTGAATATCTATCCATTCGGCCAGCTCATATATAGCCTTGCCCTGTTTTACGCCTGTCGTGCTATTTACCTTTTTCGATATCTTTCCGTTGCGATAGAGCGATCCGAATATTCGGAAAAGCGTCCCGTAAACGTCGAGCTGAAAATAAGGATTTTTCATTCGCATTGAGTCAAACAGATCGTGTATTGCCGATGACGTTTCAATGTCTTTTGACTCAAATATCGGAGATATCGAGATCGACTGATTTATGATCGGAACAAGATAATTGTCGTGCATAAAGTGCTTCTTGCCTCTCAACATGTTCATGTCAAGCACGATGCATTCGTATGTGGCGTCATGCGGATCTGCTCTGTGGAGCATTCCGCATTCTATAACGGCGGAATCGCCCTTTTTAAGATCGTACCTTACGTTGTCGAGATAGAGTTCGAGACTTCCCGATCGGACAAGCACGAACTCAAGCTCGGAATGCCAGTGCAGGGGCATTACGTACTGAATATGCTCGCTGTCGACGTAATAATATTCTACCGGAAAATCCTCGGTTCCCCTGCTTTTTTGCTCGTTGTACTCAATATATTTCATAAAATGGCTCCCAATGTGAATATCGTTATAGTTTATGTGAAGATACTGCAAGTATTTTATCATGTTTTGTACTATAATTCAAGTATCTAATTGTATAAAATAAAATTATCAGGAGGAAAAAATGGCAAAATCAAGACTTATAGGAGATTATCCTGTAATAGGAATCCGTCCTACTATCGACGGAAGAAGAGGCGTTCTCGGAGTAAGAGAGTCTCTTGAAGAACAGACCATGAATATGGCAAGGAGTGCTGCGAAGCTTTTCGAGGATAACCTTCGTTATTCGAACGGAGAAAAAGTAAAGGTCGTTATCGCTGACACCACTATCGGAAGAGTCGGTGAAGCTGCGGCTTGTGCGGACAAGTTCCGTAAGGAAGGCGTAAGCATTACTCTTACAGTTACGCCCTGCTGGTGCTACGGCGCTGAGACTATGGATATGGAGAAGGATACTATCAAGGCTGTATGGGGATTTAACGGAACAGAGCGCCCCGGAGCTGTATATCTTGCATCCGTTCTTGCTACACATACTCAGAAGGGACTGCCTGCATTCGGTATCTACGGTCATGACGTAAAGGATAGCAGTGATACCGAGATACCCGATGACGTTAAAGAAAAGCTCCTTCGCTTCGGAAGAGCGGCAGTTGCGGCGGCTACTATGAGAGGTAAGTCTTACCTTCAGATAGGATCTATCTGTATGGGTATCGGCGGATCTATCATCGATCCTTCGTTCATTGAGGATTACCTTGGAATGCGTGTAGAGTCTGTCGATGAGGTCGAGATCATCCGTCGAATGACCGAAGGTGTCTATGACGAAGAGGAATATCAAAAGGCACTCAAGTGGGCGAAAGAATACTGTATTGAGGGCTTCGATAAGAACCCCGAGGATCTTCAGAAATCAAGAGAACAGAAGGACGCCGATTGGGAGTTCGTCGTAAAGATGATGGTCATTATTAAGGATCTTATGAACGGCAATCCCAACCTGCCCAAGGGATGCGAGGAAGAGATGGTCGGACATAATGCTATCGCCGCAGGCTTCCAGGGACAGCGTCAGTGGACAGACTTCTATCCTAACTGCGATTTTCCCGAGGCGCTTCTCAATACATCCTTTGACTGGAACGGCGCAAGAGAACCCTATATCCTCGCTACCGAGAATGACGTTCTCAACGGACTCGGAATGCTCTTTATGAAGCTACTTACCAACCGTGCGCAGATGTTTGCTGACGTCCGTACCTACTGGAGCGGTGACTCTATAAAGAGAGTTACCGGTTACGATATTGACGGTAAGGCAAAAAATGCTGACGGTATCATCCACCTTATCAACTCGGGCGCATGCTGTCTTGACGCAAACGGAGCCGCTAAGAATGAGAACGGAGAGTCTGTAATGAAACCTTGGTATGAGGTTACTGAGGCGGATCAAAAGGCTATAATGGAAAATACAACGTGGAACTATGCCGATCTCGGATATTTCCGCGGAGGCGGATATTCATCTCGCTTTGAGACTAAGGCTGAGATGCCCGCAACTATGATAAGACTCAATCTTGTAAAAGGTCTCGGACCTGTTCTTCAAATTGCTGAAGGTTGGACAGTCGAGCTTCCCGCAGATGTTTCCGATGCTCTTTGGAAGAGAACCGACTATACGTGGCCATGCACTTGGTTCGCACCTAGATGTACGGGTGAGGGTGCGTTCAAGACCGCCTATGATGTAATGAATAATTGGGGAGCAAACCACGGTGCGATCTCTTACGGCCATATCGGCGCAGATCTTATCACGCTCTGCTCGATGCTCCGTATTCCCGTTTCTATGCACAACGTTCCCGAAGAAAAGATATTCCGTCCTTCTGCATGGAACGCTTTCGGCATGGATAAGGAAGGACAGGACTACCGTGCTTGCGCTACCTACGGTCCTCTGTTTAAGAAATAATACGATCATCTGAAAATATTTAGCACGGACAGTTATCTCCGTCCGTGCTAAAATATTAATTTTGTACATTTAAGAGGGAAAAACATGAAGATCGAAAAACATATTATAGCGCCGTTTAAAAGCGGCGATCGTGTTTGTTTCATAGGGGACAGTATCACGGCAAACAGCCTTTGGGTCGCCCATATAAACGAATATTATGCCCGCTACACCGATATAAACGTATCTATAGTGCCGTGCGGAGTCTCGGGAGGAAGCTGCACCAGTGCTCTTGATTACTTCGACGAGCAGACTGCTGTATGGAATCCCAATGTTGCAGTCATTATGCTCGGTATGAACGATGTGTGGCGCGATAATTACAGACCCGATATGACTGACGAGAATAAACGTCTTGCTGAGACTGCCCTTAAGATATATAGCGAAAAGCTTCCCGAGCTTACCGATAAGATACGCTCTTCCGGCGTGCAAAGAATTATCTATCTTGCGCCTACGCCGTATGACGAGGAGCAGGATTGCGAAGAATTTAGTTATGTCGGAACTTTTGGAGCGCTTCGTAAATGCGCCGATATGATGAAAGATCTTGCCGAAAAAACAGGCGGTGAATTTTACGACTTCGGCGGCGAGTTTGTAAATATCCTTCACGAGCTTTACACGATGGGATCGTCTGCAAAGCTTGTCGGAGGCGACAGAGTGCATCCGACAGATCTCGGACATGTCGTTATGGCGAGACTCTTCCTTGCAGCGCAAGGATTCACCGAGCTTGCTCCTACGGCAACTCTTGTCGAAAATGGAAGTGCAGATCTTAAACTCAGCGATGAAGGAAACAGATACCTTACGCTGGTCAGAGAGATCGAGGATCGCTGGACTACAGAATGGCTCATCGCGAGATCCTCGCCCGATCAGACGCTTGAAGGCAGACTTGCGTACGCAGAAAGATATCCTGATGAAGAACACCCCGGAGAACCTGATTGGTTTTCCGATCTTGCACGAAGATATAGATCCCTTGTCGAAAATGACGGTGCAAAAAGGGAAGAGCTCAAAGAGCTTATATCGAAAATGTTTGGAAGCGGAAAATGAGAGGTGAAAAGGAAAATGAGTGGAAAGTTTACATTTCAGGAAGAAAAAAGTATGTCATCGCTTGAAAAATACGAATGGGATCGAGTGTGGTATGAAGATACGCACGATAAGGATAGCATAAGGGTAGCATATATAGGCGATTCCATATCCTGCGCTACCTACGAGGTTGCAAATTCGATGCCCGACCGAAAATTTCTTTTCAGCAATTTTGCAACGTCGAAGGCGCTTGATAATCCGTATCTTTACACTTCGCTCAGACTTTTTCTTGATCAGAATACGGGTATAGACGTGATCGTTATAAATAACGGTCTTCATGGATTTCATCTTGATAGCAAAAAATACAGTGAGCTCTATTTGGAGCTTATAAGAAAGCTTAGTTCCGATTATCCCGGTGTTCCCGTGGTTATCGCTCTTACTACGGCAGTGTCATCCGAGAAATGTGTTGCGGACGAGATCCTCGTAAGAAACGAAAAGGCGTTGGAGATAGCAAAAACGGAGGGTCTTGAGGTGATAGATCTCTATTCGGTCGCACTCGAAAATATCGGGCTTCTAACGGACGGCGTGCATTTTAAACACGAGGGATACGTAGCGCTCGCAAATAAAATAATAGACAGAGTAAATGAGATACTCGGACTTTGAGGTGAATTATGGACTTTACAGATCTTAAGGATTTTATGGATAGACTTACGGCGTGGAGAATACCCGGAAACTCTATCTCCCTTTGTATGGACGGAAAAGAGATATTTTCATATAGCTCGGGATATGCCGATATGGAAAATAAGATACCGATGAGCCCCGATAAGCTTGTGAATATATATTCCTGCTCAAAGGTGGCTACCGTTGTCGGCGCTCTTCAGCTTTACGAAAAGGGATATTTCCTTCTTGACGATCCGATATACGAGTTTATTCCCGAATATAAGGATGTAACTGTCAAGGAAGAAAACGGAGATATCCGCAAGGCAAAAAGACCGATAACCATGCGTAATCTCTTTACTATGACGTCCGGACTTACTTATAATAGCAGGACTCCCGGATTCGATAAGGCGCGTGAGATCACGCAGGGAAGAATGGATACGCTTACCGTCGCTAAATGTATGGCATCAGATCCGCTCGTATTCGATCCGGGTGACAGATGGCTCTATAGCCTCAGTCACGACGTTCTTGCGGCGATCGTCGAGGTCATATCGGGTAAAAAATTCCGTGATTATATGAAGGAAAATATATTCGATCCGCTCGGTATGAACGAAACCTTCTATCATAACGAGGGTGTTCGCGATAAAATGGCTGAGCAGTATAATTTCCGTGTAAGCGACGAGACCGATATCGTTAAGCTTCAGATGTCTGTCCACGCGGCGGACGGCGGATATCACGAAAACGTCGGCAAGGGCGTCGGACTCGTTTACGGAAGTGAGTACGATAGCGGAGGTGCGGGAATCACGACGTCTATAAACGATTACTCGAAATTCTGCGCGGCGCTTGCGCGATTCGGACTTGGCGCAAACGGTGAAAGGATACTTTCAAAGGGAACGGTCGAGCTGCTAAGAACCAATCAGCTTTCGCCCGAACGCCTTAAGGAATACCGTTGGGGACAGGTTATGGGATACGGATACGGACTCGGAGTGCGAACGATGAACGACAAGGCGCTCAGCGGATCCAACGGAAGCTACGGTGAATTCGGATGGGGCGGAGCAGCGGGAGCGACCGTGCTTGCCGATCCCGAAACGGGACTTTCCTATTTCTATGCGCATCATATGCATAATCCGCAGGAGCCCTACTATCAGCCAAGACTCAGAAACGTGGTTTATAACTGCCTGACAAGATAATAAATTAAATAATAAGGAGAACTTTATGAAGTATATTGAGATTCGTGAGCAGATGTGTGACGTCTGCCATAAGATGTGGCAACTCGGATGGGTCGCCGCAAATGACGGAAATGTGTCGGTAAAGCTTCCTGACGGAAACTTTCTTGCGACTCCTACAGGAATCAGTAAGAGCTTTATAACACCTGAAAAGCTTGTAATAATCAACGAAAAGGGCGAGGTCGTTGAGGGTGAGAACGGATATAAGCCCTCCAGTGAGATCAAGATGCACCTTCGCTGCTACCGTGAGCGCGCGGACGTTGGAGCGGTGGTCCACGCTCATCCGCCGACAGCTACAGGATATGCGGTTGCAGGCAAGAGCCTTGACGAGTATTCTATGATCGAGACGGTCATAGCGATCGGATCTATTCCGCTCACGCCCTACGGAACTCCGAGTACTGACGAGGTGCCCGAGGCGATAACCCCCTATCTTAAGGAGCACGACGTGTTCCTGCTTCAGAATCACGGCGCACTTACCGTAGGTGCCGACCTTATCACCGCTTATTACCGAATGGAGACGCTTGAGCTTTTTGCCAAGATCTCGCTCACCGCACACCTTCTCGGCGGCGCAAAGGAGATCGAACGTCCTCAGATAGATAAGCTCCTCTACCTCAGAGAGAATTATTATCACGTGACCGGTAAGCATCCGGGATATAAGCACTATAACGAAAAAGACTGATAAAAACAGCGATAAAAATTAAAAAAGCGCTTGAAAAATCGTTTGCTTTCTGTTATAATATAAATGCAGCGTGTAGCTTAACAGCGTAAGTCCGGTTGTTAGGCTACACGTTTCTTTTATTATTAATCACTCGGAGGTGTCGGTATGAGCCTAATAAAATATAACGTCGGAGAATACGTCGTTTACTCGACAAGCGGAATATGTAGGATAACTGATATAAAAAATATGACTCTTTCTCCTATAATCGGTGAAAGAAATTATTACATTCTCGAGCAGATAGGTCCGAGAGCGTCGACTATATATGTCGCTACGGACAACGAAACGCTTTGCGCAAAAATGAGATACGTGCTGGGCGAAAAGGAGATAAAGGATATCCTTAGACGCGCGAAGGACGGATGCATGAATTGGATTGAGGATAGAAAGGAACGCTTTCGTGCCTTTCACGATATCCTCACAGGCTCTTCTCATGAGGATCTTATACTTATGATATCCTGCATATACCTAAAGAACAAGGAGCTTTCGGAGAATAAGAAGAAAATATCCGACTCGGATGCCTCGATACTTCATTCCGCCGAAAAGATAATAAGAGAAGAATTTACCTTCGCACTCGGTATCTCCGCAGATGAGATAGGTCCCTTTATACGCCGCGAGCTCGGACTTTCCGAAATTACCGAGGAAATATAACTGAAAAAGAACTTATGGCTTTTGCCATAAGTTCTTTTTCTAACCGATCACATCTGCTTCTTTATGCGCTCGAGAGCGCTTTTTTCAAGCCTTGATACCTGCGCCTGCGATATTCCTATCTCCCTCGCGATTTCCATTTGCGTTTTACCGCTGAAAAAACGCTTTGAGATTATCATCTTTTCACGCTCTCCGAGACGCTTCAGCGCATCGCGTAGTGCGATGTTCTCAAGCCACGCCTCGTCACAGTTGTCGTCGTCGCTTATCTGATCCATTATATAGACCGTGTCGGACGATGAGCCCTCCGAATATACGGGATCGTATAGCGAGACCGGATCTGCTATCGCCTCAAGCGCACAGGATATCTCTGCAAGCGAGTGAGTGTCGCCCTCCTTCTTCATTCGGGCGTAGATCTCGTCTGTCGTGGGCTCCTTTGACATTTCTGTAGAAAGAGCATCCCTTACGGACAGAGCTTTGTACGCGAGATCACGTACCGACCTGCTGACCCTTATAGCACTGTTGTCGCGCAGAAATCGCCGTATCTCCCCGATTATCATCGGAACCGCGTAGGTGCTGAACTTCAGATTAAAATCGGGATTGAAATTGTCCACCGCCTTGATAAGTCCTATGCAGCCTATCTGAAAAAGATCGTCGGGATTTTCTCCGCGACCGGCAAATCGCTGAACTATGCTCAGAACGAGCCTTAAATTTCCGTCTATAAGACGCTTCCTTGCTTTTTCGTCTCCCGCCTTAGACAGCTTTATGAGAGATTCCTTTTCATCCTCAGTGAGTACCTTTAAAGTCGAGGTGTTTATTCCGCAAATATCGACCTTGCCGATATACATTTTTACCGCATCCTTTGTTTTACTTTACTGTATCATTGTTGCCCTTGCGCTAATAATTGATACATAAAACCTGCCGTGGTAATTTATGGTGCGATGAAACGCTCGAAAGGGAAAAGGCGAATAAAGTATTTTATTCTGTAAAATTCTGCGCTTCACTTGACAAAAATGTGTTTTATGATATAATTCATGTTAGAAATATTTTATCGGAATGTGAGGAATAAAGTTGTGGCAAGATTCAGAATGAACCAGGATCTGGGCTATAAGCCGTCACCGCTGGTCGAGAAAAATGTCTTTTTAAATATGCCTGCTGAGGAAAAGGAGCTTCCGAAATACGAAGAGATATCGCATCTTTTGCCAACGCCTGTTTGGAATGGCCGCGAGGATGTAAATGCTTGCTATGACTTTGCCTGGCGCACCGCGTTTGCTAATCTGAGACGAGCAAACGCGGAATCACGGTTCGTTTCAAACTACATAGATACAGCTTTTAACGGATACCTTTTTATGTGGGATTCCGCATTTATAGTTATGTTCGGAAAATACGGCTCCCGCGTCTTCAATTTCCAAAAAACGCTCGAAAACTTCTATTCGCATCAGCATAAGGACGGATTTATCTGCCGCGAGCTGTGCGAGATCGAGGAGGGTGAGCAGTTTGCAAGACACGATCCCTCGTCGACAGGTCCGAACGTTCTCGGCTGGTCGGAATGGGAGTATTACTGCCAGACGGGTGATGTGGACCGACTCGAAAGGATATTCGATCCGCTTCTTGCCTATCATCTGTGGCTTAGAGAGTTCAGAACCTGGCCGGACGGTACCTATTGGTCCACGGGATGCGGGTGCGGTATGGATAATCAGCCCCGTCACGAAAAGGGATATCACGTTGCCTTTTCGCACGGTCATATGGTGTGGGTGGACGCTTGTATTCAGCAGGTGCTTTCCGCGAAGATGCTTATACAGTTCGCGGAAATAATCGGTCGCTCGGACGATGAAAATGTTGCCGTTCTAAAAAAAGAGGTAGAGGATCTTACCTCGGTTATCAACTATAAGCTTTGGGATGACGAGGACGCCTTCTACTACGATCTTTGGAGAAACGGTGAGCTTAACAGAGTGAAATCGGTAGGCGCTTATTGGTCGCTTTTGGCAGATATAATCCCCGAAGAGAGACTTGAGCGCTTTGTGGCTCATCTGAATAACGAAAATGAGTTTAAGCGCCCCTGCCGTGTTCCCGCACTCTCTGCGGATCATCCCGAATACAGAGGAGACGGCGGATATTGGCGAGGAGGCGTATGGGCTCCGACGAACTATATGGTTTTAAAGGGTCTTGAGAAAAACGGATATAACGATCTTGCGTACGATATCGCGAGAAACTGCCTTGAAAACGTAGTTGAGGTCTTCAAAAACGATGCTACACTTTATGAAAATTACGCACCCGAAAGCGCCGCAAAGGGAGAGCCCGCCAAAAAAGATTTCGTCGGTTGGTCCGGACTTTTCCCCGTAAGCATACTGTTTGAGTACGTTTTTGGTATACATCCGTATGCAAGAGAGGAAAAGATAGTCTGGGATGTTCGCTTGCTCGAGGAGCATGGAGTTAAAAATTATCCTATCAACGATCTTTCTGTCGATCTTATTTGTAAGGAAAGAATGTCGGAGAACGAGGAGCCGGATATTGTCGCTGTTTGCGAAAAACCGATCGAAATAGAAATCAGATACGGAAATAAAACCAAGATAATTCGCGCAAGCTCCAAATAATAGTATTTACTGTACGAAAAAGACAGAGACCTAAAAGCCTCTGTCTTTTGCTTTGCCTACGCTTACTTTATCTTTCTTGCCTCGATATAGAATCTTTTGTCCGAAGCGTGTCCCATCGAGAAGGTCTTTCTCGGAAGGACTCCGTCGAGCATTATGGCAGGGAAGAGCTCGCTCTTTTTCATTCCGTCGAATATAAATCCGACCGTGTTTTCCTTTTCGGAAAGCTTTGCAACGACATCCTCACCGTGTATGTAATCAATAGAAGCGCCCTCGTGCTCATTTACGTAGGAGTCGAGGAAATTCTGAAGCGCGCCGACCGTAAGCGATCCGTTTGTATCGATACAAAGTTCTTTCTCACATCCTTTGTACAGATAGCGTACCTTGCGGCCGTTTTCTGCGTCGCAACGACCGAAATATGCTTCTATGGATGTGAGCATATCTTCGGGCGAAACGCCGAAAACAACGCGGTATATCGGCTCGAAAACGAGTGAGGAATCGTGAATGTTTACTATCTCGCAAAGAGCGTACCTTGACATTTCGGAAGGATTTCTCTCGTAGCATTCCTTGGCCGTTGCGAGCGAGTGATTTCCGTCGCCTACCGCAAAGAGCATGCCGTCCTCGGAAATCAAAGTGGAAAGCGCCTCGTTTATCGCTGTCTGCATAGACTCGTTGATGAAATATCCGTCAATGTGTCCCGAGGACTGCATAAGATCGAAGCCGTATGCCTTCTTCATTTCGGATTTGGCAGATTCGAGCGCTCCGAGTACCTTGTTTTCGGGATCGTCGATCAGAATGAGAATGTGAGGAAGCTCGAGCGGAGCGTTCTTTCTGATCTCCACTCTCGGCGGGATCCTTTCGATGACCGTCTGCTCGGTCGCGCGTATGAGCGATTTTGCGCCGGGATGCCAATCGTACTCGGTAAGATCGAGCGCTCCGACTATCCCGTGACGGATCTCGCCCGACGAGATCTCGCGCTCGACATATATCATGGAATTTTCGAAGGTTTCGAAAACTCCGTTTTCAACGTAGCTCTTCATATTTGCATTGACCCTGTCGATACGCTCCTGTACGTTTCCCGAAAGATATATCTCGGGAAGCGTTATACGAAGGGTGGAGGGATCTTCTCCGACAAAGGACTCGACCGCATTCCAGTAATCGGGCTCGCTCGTATACTGATCGCAGGCAACTACCGCCCATTTTTCAAATCCTTTTTTTGGAAGCATTATGTCTGCGGGGTAAAGATATTTTCTTTTCATTTCGTTTTTCCTTTCAAATTTCAGATGAGACAAGTACTATTTTATACGTTTTTAACCTAAATGTCAATACCCTTTATACGCCATCGTTTTTTGCGTAAGAGGGAGCATCTCCGTTATGAGATTCTACGTTAAGGGATTCGTGATCCTCTCCGAGATATCGCTTCGCCTGCGTTGAAAAAAGGGTGTAATACTCGCCCTTTTTCGCCATAAGCTCGTCGTGTCTACCCATCTCTGTTATCTCACCGTATTTGAGTACGATTATCTTGTCGGCAGTCGTGGCGCTCGAAAGACGGTGCGAGACGAAAAGGGTAGTCTTGTCCTTTCTGAGCTCGTCGAACTGGTTGTATATCTCCTGCTCCGCCATAGGATCAAGAGAAGCGGTCGGCTCGTCAAGGATAAGTATGTCGCTGTTTCGGTAGAATGCGCGGGATATAGAAAGCTTTTGCCACTGTCCGATAGAAAGCTCAAGTCCGTTCTGCTCAAATATTCTCATAAGCGGAGTATCGTATCCGTTCGGGAATTTTTCTATAAAGTCATCGGCACCCGACTGTGATGCCGCGTATCTTATATCCTCGATGTCGGCTTCTCTTTCTATTTCGCCGAACGAGATGTTTTCTCCCGCGGTGAACGCGTATTTTCCGAAATCCTGGAATATGATGCCGAAGACCTTGTAAAGCTCCGCGGGATCGTAAGAGCGGATGTCCTTGCCGTCAAAAAGGATCACGCCCTCGCTCGGATCGTAAAGACGGGTGAGAAGCTTTATCAGCGTGGTTTTTCCGGCACCGTTGAGACCGACGAGTACTGCGGTATCACCCGGGTCGAGCCTGAAGCTGACGTTTTTCAGCACTGTTGTTTCGGTTCCGGGATAGGAAAAGCTTACGTTTCTGAATTCGACCGTGTGCCCCTTTCCTCTTATGATAGGCTCGACCCTTTCACTGTCGAGCGGAACGATCTTCTTTTTCTCGTTCATGAATATTATCATGTTTTCGATAAACAGCGTACCCTCGTATATGGCGGACGAGGTCGATATCAGCGTGTTTATTCCGTTTGATATCGATGTGAGCGCGCCTGAATACAGAGAATACTGACCGATCTCGGAGACCATTCCCGTTCGTACGCCGTTTGCGATAAAGAGAAACAGCAGACAGTTTATTGCAGTAGAGAAGAAGGAAAGCACTATGTGCCAGATGCCCTCGTCTCGTATCAGCTTCCTGTGCCCCTCATAATATTTTTGGAAGACCTCATCGTATTTCTTCTCAAAGGTCTCGTTGAGATCAAAAAGTCTGACCTCCTTGACCGTGTTCTTGTTTATCGTAAGGTCGCTGTAATAATTAAGCTGACGCCTCTCCTTTGAATTTCTGCGCATGTACATAAAATTCTTGCGTCTGTATTTGAAATTTATTATAGCGGACGGAATGGCGAAGGCTATGGTCACAAGAGATGCCCACCACGCTACCGTCGAAAGGATGATTATGTACGATACTATACTTATTACGGTACTGACTATGCTGAAGGTCGAGTTGAGAACGTTTATCGGACGTATGCTTGCCTCGCGGTTGGCGTTTTCAAGACGCTCGTAAAAATCGGGCATATCAAAGCTCGAAATGTCGAGCTCGCGTGCCTTCTTCATTATCTTGCGCTTGATGTGATTTGTAACGATCTCGGATGACGTGCGGTTTATTATGGTGCTTATGTTCGCAACAAGACTTCTGAAAAAGAGAAATCCGAACTGAAGCAGAAGCGGAAAGAGGATTATTGAGAAGGATGCGGGAGTTTTGAAGCTTTCGAGATGTATAAGGACTAAGTAGAGCTTGTTTAGAAGATTTGCCGATATGAGCGATCCGATGACAGGCATTACGCCGTCGAAGACCGACATGAATATCATAAGAAAGAGAAGAGAGGGCTTTGCCTCCCACACGAGCTTTACTATGTAAAGAAGGCGTGAGAAAAATCCGCGTATGACTTTTTTTAGGTACGAGGGTACCTCGCGAAGCGATTTTGGCTTCGGCTCCTTCAATTTTTCCATCATGGCGCGCGGATCGGGCGGAGGTCCGAATCCCGGATTCATATGTTTTCCTCCTTTGAGTTTTCTTCGAGCTTTTTCATTATCTCAAACAGAGAGTTCTTCTCCTTTTCGGAAAGAGGAGAGAAAAAATCGTTTGCGAAAAGCTCGCGCCGTGCGCGGATCTCCTCGCCCTTTTTCCTTCCCTCGTCGGTTATGAATATGAGAAGCTCTCTTTTGTCGCTGTCGCTCGGAAGACGCTTTACAAAGCCTTCGTCGATAAGCTTTACTATAGCCTCGGAAAGCGATTGCGGACGGATCCCGAGTCTGTCGGAAAGCGTTTTTTGACTCAGACCGTCTTCCTTGCAAAGGGTCGTGAGTATCCTGCCTCTGCCTCTGACGGTCTCACCCTCGCACGGTCCCTCAGGACGCGGTGGGCGTGCCATCTTGGATACTCTGTGAAGCAGTCCCAAAAGCTCGTACGGTGCGATACTGTTCATTTGTTGCTCCTTTGTAAAAAAAGTAAGGTACCTTATTATACCACATCCTGAAAAGGGTGTCAAGTAGTAAGGTACCTTATTTTATTAATTTTCTATAGTGCCGACAGGAAGCTCGATCCAGAAGGTGCTACCCGATCCGAGCTTGCTTCGTACACCGTACCTGCCGGAGTGAAGCTTAACTACCGATTTTACGATAGAGAGACCGAGACCGGTTCCGCTCTTGGCTCTTTTGTGCTCGGGATCTCTGTAATATCTGTCCCAGATATCACGCAGATGCTCGGGAGCGATGCCCTCGCCCGAATCGGTGACCGATATACGTACAAAATGCTCGGCAAATGTTATGGAAACACGCACCGTCTTGTCATCTCCTGTGTAGGTGAGAGCGTTGTTTATAAGATTGCGAAGCGCCTGGAAGATCATCGTTCTGTCCGCGCTTAAGGTGACGTCTCTGTCGCATTCAAGCAGGAGAGTATAGCCTTGCGCGGCGGCAAGCTCATCGTATCCGTGAATACACTCTCCGAGAAGCGAGACAAGTGAAAATTCGGATCTTTCGATCTGCATGTTTCCGCTTTGAAGCTTTGATATCTCCAAAAGATCGTTGACAAGGGAGGAAAGCTTTCCGACCTCGTCGATTATGACCTGACAGTTTTCCTTGGTCGCCTCGCCCGGAATGTCTCTCATTATCTCGCTGTATCCCGAGATAAGGGTGAGCGGCGTTCTGAGATCGTGCGAAACGTTTGCGATAAGCTCCCTTTGAAGCATATCTACCTTGGATAGCTCCTGAGACGCATTTTCAAGCGTATGTGCAAGCTCGTCGACCTCACGGTATCCGCGCTTTGGCATATATCTTGCAAAATAATTGCCCTTTCCGAGCTCGTTTGCGGCCTTGTTTACCTCGACAAGCGGTCGGGCAAGATTTTTCGATGATATTATGACCATAAGTATAGCCATTATCACGTATATTCCCGAAAGCATGATGAGAATGTGCAGCATCGTAGTCGTAGTCGCGCCTACGGGCGAGATGACACGGTTGATGAACACGGCACAGTCCTTGTTTGCCTTTGACGTGAATATCTTTACGAGCAGAACGCTGTGATTTTCATCCGAGGAATCCTCTGAGAAGGGAACACCGACGAAAGAATTTCTCTCGGGATCGGGCGAGAAGGTGTAAAGCAACTCGCCGCCGTTTTCGTACGCCTTGTCGTAGAGGTCCATAATGTCGTTTATCTTAAGATCGTAAAGATAGCATTCCTTGTATTTGGTGCTTGATACGTCGATCGAGGCCTTGTCTGTGTGCGAATAGAGGGTTATGCAGGAATTACTGCTCTCGCAGAGCGCCTCGGTCCTTGCCATAAAATTATCGCTCGTTTCGGTCGCAATAATGGTGTCTGCGTCTCTCTTTATATCTCGGATCATTATCGTTTTGTATATTCTCTCGAAGAATACGATCTGACAGAGCCAGAGAAGTATGAGAGTTATAGCCATAAAAACGATGAAATAAAAGAGAATCTTTGCGGTTATGCCCGCTTGGCGACGACCTTTTTTTGTAAATATAAGATAAAACGGATTTGCCCTGCGGTATTTGCTTTTTTGATTCTTATTTTGCGTCAAAGCGGTATCCAACTCCCCTTAATGTGATTATATATTTACTGTAGGCGCCGAGCGATTTTCTGAGAAGCTTTATGTGCGTATCGAGCGTCCGATCGTCTCCGTAAAAATCGTATCCCCAGACCTCGGAGATTATCTTTTCGCGGAAAAGGGCGATGTTCGCGTTTTTTATCATGTAGCAAAGAAGATCGTATTCCTTCGGAGAAACGCTTACGATCTCTCCGTCTATGTAGATTATCCTCGCCTTAAAATCGACCCTGAGTCCTTCAAGAACGAACTGATCCGCCTTTTCGGGAGCCGAGCTTTTCTTATAACGCTTGAGAACGGCATCGATGCGGAGCATGAGCTCGCGCGGAGAGAAGGGCTTTACAACGTAATCGTCTATTCCGGTCTGGAATCCGCTTATCTTGTCGTATTCCTCGCTTCGCGCCGAAAGCATTATTATCGGGACGTCCGAGGATTTTCTGATCTC
Source organism: Clostridia bacterium (assembly GCA_017466445.1). Lineage (GTDB taxonomy): Bacteria > Bacillota > Clostridia > Oscillospirales > CAG-272 > SIG672. The sequence goes on along the minus strand of JAFTUC010000005.1, from coordinate 103,513 downwards.
TCTGCTCGCGGTAAAACCGTCGAGCAGAGGCATCATTATATCCATAACTATAAGGTCGTAGCTTTCCGAGTCGACACGTTTTAGCGCTTCAATACCGTTTGCGGCTTCGTCGACCGTGTAGCCTTCGAATTCAGCATATTTTTTTATAAGCTCTCTTATTTTGTCTTCGTCGTCCACGACGAGTATGCGGTACATTTAATCAGTCCTTTCACTCAGAAAATGATCAGATCTTTTTTTCTCCGAGAACTACGGAGACAGTAAGTGCCTTACCGCCTCGAATAACGGTAACGTTAAGGGTGTCTCCGACCTTTTTGGAGGATATATAATTTATAAAGGAGTCGAGATCCTTTCCGGGAGTCAGACCCGATTCGTTATCACTCGCTATACTGTATATCTTGTCTCCGAATTTGAGCTTTTCGCCCGATTCGCTTGCGTATTTGATAGTATCCTGAAGACCTACGATATATATTCCCTCGTTGATAGTGGAGATTCCCCATCTTCCGGAGGAGGTGACTGCGTATTTTTCAAGATCGGGGTAAGCGGCGAGCATGTCCTTGTAGTTGTAATTTGTTATGCTTACGCACTCAATGCCTATAGCGGGTCTTCCGGAAACGTAACCCTTGTCGGCAAGCTGAGTAACGACGTCGATTACGGTGTCTATCGGAATTGCAAATCCGATGCCTTCCACTCCCGTTTCCGCGATCTTGGCGTTCACTATGCCAACGAGCGAGCCGTTTATGTCAAATAGACCGCCACCCGAATTTCCCGAGTTTACCGCAACGTTGGTCTGCATAAGCTTCATTGTCTTTCCTTCGACCGAGATCTCTCTTTCAAAGGATGATATTATTCCGTCGGTTACCGTGTTTGTAAAATATCCGAGCGGATTTCCGATCGCTATTACAGTCTCACCGAGCATAAGCTCTGAAACTGACGTGTCTCTTGCCGTGATCGGACATACCTCACTGCCTTCTGCAAGAGTGATCTTTAAAATGGCAAGATCGGTGATAGGATCGGTCGCCATCGACTCGGCAAAATAGCTCGATCCGTCGGTGAAGGTCACCTTTACCGTTTTGCTTCCTTCAACGACGTGATTGCAGGTCACGATGTATCCCTCTGCGTTCCAAAGCACGCCGCTTCCCGTTCCGAGAAGTGAGCTTCCGCTTGTGTCGGAATATGCTTCGATAAGCAGATTGGAATCGTATGCTACGAGCGTTGCGGCGGCAACTGCGTTTTCAGCGACCTCAAGATCGCTTTTGTCTACCGTAAGCTTGGTTCCGTTGATCTGTCCGAGCTCGCCGTTACTTGTTCCGTCCCTCTTTTTTAGTAGACCTTGCAGATGCGCTACTGTGAGAGCGCCTGCAGCAAACGAGGTGACGAGAAGGGCAAGTGCTATTATTATAGCCGTCAGATGAAGGATGAGTGGTCTCTTTTTGGCTTTTTGATTGCTTGAGGAAAGATTTGCGGTGTTGCCTGTCCCGTAAGAGGGCGATGTGTTAAACCCCGGGGTGTAGGAAAAATCTCCGGTCGTGCTGTCGAACGAGACCTCATACTCCTCGGACGTGTCAGAAGAAGCTGTAGTGACCTCCGACCCCTCTTCCTTTGTAGGCGCAGTGATATCTTCCGCTGTTTGGGTCTCGACGGTCTCGGTCTCGTGATTTCCGCTTGCCGTTGTAAGCTCCTCGCTGCTTTGACTCTTGTTGTAATTATCCATAAACGTTTTAATGACCTCCCTCTTTCAAGGATGTATTTGAGCAATTTTGTCACTTACTGCTACTGTATATAATTTTAAACGCCCTATGTGTAGATAATGTGAAGAACATTAAAAGAATTTTTGAAATTGTTCTTATTTAAGAAGGAAAGCGGAAATCACACGGTCGTGGATTTCCGCTTGTTCTCTTAAGTGTGCTTACTTTGTGGAATATTTGTAGGTAGTCGTCTGAGTGTAGGTCTCGCCTGCCTTAAGAACGACTGAGGGAAAATCCTTCTGGTTGGGAGAGTCGGGTCTTGCGCAGCATTCCATGCATACGCAGTAACGTGGCTTCTGGATGAATTTTCCGTAGAAGGGGTTGTCCTCGTCCATACGGTTGCCGGCGTAGACCTGAATGCCGTCCTCCGTGGTGTAAACGTCGACGTTTATCTTGGAAAGGGGAGAGTAGAGAGAGGCTACGGGAGAATCCTTGCTAGAGTGATTGAGGACCCAGCAGTGATCGTATCCGCCGCCGCGCTTAAGCTGAATATCGTCGAACTTGTCGATGTCACATCCGATAGCCTTGGGCTTTCTGAAATCGAAATAGGTTCCCTCAACGTCTGCAAGTCCGGTCGGAATAAGAAGATCGTCTACCGCTACGAACTTGTCCGAATCAATGGTAAGGATCTGATCGAGAATGCTTTCACCGCAACCCGAGATGCAGAAATAACTGTGGTTTGTCATAGAGATGACAGTGTCCTTGTCGGTCGTTGCGCTGTAATCGATCGTGAATGCGTTGTCGTTTGTAAGAGAGAAGGTGACAGAAATGTCAAGCTTTCCGGGATAACCCTCCTCACCGTCCTCGGAAACGATCGTGAAGGTCGCGCGCGCGACGTCGTCGGTCTCCTCGATCTTTGTGAGCTTCCAGACTCTTACGTCATATCCGACGTTTCCGCCGTGAAGATGAGTTACGCCGCCCTCGTTCTTTGCGAGAACGTACTGAGTGCCGTTAAGAGTAAAAAGACCGTCCTTGATTCTGTTTGCGTATCTTCCTATGGTAGAGCCCTGATGCTCTGTGTCCTTAAGATATCCTTCGAGAGTGTGGAAGCCTCCGATTGTCTGAAAGCCGCGATAGTTTATGTCGGCGATCCTTGCACCGTACTCGATGAGAGTGACCTTGGTCTGACCCTTTGCAAGGATGCAGCAGTCAACATTTGTTCCGTCGGGCATAGTGCCGAAATATTTTCTTTCAGTGCTCATTTGAAACCTGCTTTCCGCGCGTGAAACGCGCATGATAAATATTACTGCCTTAATTATACAATATAATTTCAAGATTGTCAATCGTAAATTTGAAATAATCTGTCGATCTGTTGATATAAAGCACGCTTTCGGGTGATACAAGACTAAAATTCCGCAAATATGAATTTTTTGTAAACAATGCTTTTTCTTTTGGATTAACCGAATTATTTTCGAAAAAAAGGTGTCTTTATAGACAAAGAGAATGTTTCGGAGGTGTTGGACTATGTACAACTGATCTTTGTGATGTCGGGAAATATGTAAAATACGGTAGTATATACCACTTGCGTAGTACGTACGCGGAAAGGAAATCATTATGAAAAAATTTAAATGCTTTATCTCGGTTTTACTTGTTTTGCTCGTGTGTGCGGGTACTTTTTCCGCCTGCCAAAATATCGGCTCCGACGGAGAGAAGGAAAACTCGGGGAAAGAGATCGTCCTCTCTTCAAAGGGACTGAAATTCACGCTGCTCGATAATAAGAACGGTTATGAGGTGTCGCGCGGGAGCTGTACTGAAAAAAACGTGACAGTGTCACCGCTCCATAACGGTCTTCCCGTTCTCGGTATAGCAAAAGAGGGCTTTAAGAATTGCAGCACGCTTGCCGATATAAGTCTTCCGGATTGTATAACGTTTATAGGCGAGGATGCTTTCTACAACTGCGAAAATCTCGTATATAACGAGTACGATAATGCCCGTTATCTCGGTAATGAAAATAATCCGTATCTCATCCTTATGGAAGCAAAAGACAGGGATATAAGCGAGTGCGAGATACATCCCAAAACGAAAATAATAGGACAAAACGCGTTTCATGCTTGCACGAAAATCAAGGAGATCATCATTCCGGACGGAGTGCTGTATATTGATAAAACTGCTTTTTGTGTTTGCGAAGCTCTCGAAAAATTAGTTATTCCAAACAGTGTTCTTTTTATTAACGAATATGCACTCTCGGGTCTTAAGAGCCTTAAAAGTATAACTCTGCCTAATAAGATTCCCACACTCGAATATCAACTGCTTGAAGGCTCGGGAATTACAAGACTTGATATACCGGATAGCGTTACCTATATTGATCATGAGGCGTTTTACGGCTGTAAGGATCTTGCAGAGATCGTTTTTCCCGAGCATTTTGAGTATATAGGTATAAGCGCCTTCTCTAACTGCCCGTCGCTTAAGGAGGTTGTAATACCAAACGGTGTGACCTCTCTTGAAAATCACGCGTTCAGCTACTGTACGTCACTTGAATGTATAACCGTTCCGGAGGGTGTCAACCTCATCGATAACGCAGCGCTTGAGGGCTGCACCGCACTTACCGATATTTATTACGGAGGTACCGTGGAGGAATTTAAAGAAGCGGTGCAAAAGGGTGCTAAGCGCGAAAAAAACGCTCTCGAAAGCATAGGAGTATCGGGCATAGTGCATTGCAGTAACGGAAAGATCGAATATTGAAACATAAAAAGCACTTCATTAGGAGCGTTCTCATAAGGATGTTTTGGGAAATATGGTAGGGGCGAACTGTGTTCGCCCCTACTGCCTTAATTATACAATATAATTTCAAGATTGTCAATCGTTTACTTAAAAGTAAGCGTATATTTTATTTTTTATCCGTTTTATCCGTTTGGATAATGCCCGTCACCGTAACGTTGTCAAAAGCGTTTTCCCTCACCGTTTTTATAGCCGCGCTTTTGGAACTTCTATGAGATACGGTGCTTATAACGGAATCCTTGAGAAATCCCAAAACGCCGATGCCGTGGTCTTTTCCATTGCTGATAACGTTTGATACGATTATATTTTGCAGTCCGTCCCGATAATTCTCGCCGTATCCGTCGTCGCGTTCACCAAGTAGGATAGTACCCGAATGAGTGAGATCGTCGCCGGTGTCGATAACGCCGTTTACTATAACATTGTATATCCTTGTTTGTGCGGGGAGCATACGAATTACCCAACAAAGATGAGATGTTGCCCGTACGTTCTTTATTATGATGTCGTGGATCGTGGGATCGCGTCTTTTCCAGTCGCTGTGCATAACATGCGTGCTTTTCAGAGCTCCTCCCGGACAATAACAGGGTTTAGCGATCGCCGTGAGAGCGATGACGTCATCGCCCGTGTTTCCGCTTATGTCCGATATCGTTATGTTGTTGCATCCGTTGCGAAGGTCGATGCCGTCCTGATTTTCCATGTTCTGAAGAATTCCGTCAATCTCTCCCGACATGCATGAGTCAAATGTTATGCGGCTTATTATTCCGTTGGTTCCCGCCTCGACAGATATGCCCCAACCATGAGAGCGCACGATAGTGAGATTTTCGACAGAGAATCGGTCGACGTTTGCAAAAAGTATTCCGATGCCGCGCCAATCTCCGTACTGAGACTGACTTTCGTCTCCAGCATCCGTGCCGAACGAATGGTTGTGCCTGTCCCAGAAATCGAGTTTTCCGCTCAAGCGGCGCTCCTCGGGAATCCAGTCTCCGTATTTGCAGAGATCCTCGTCAAGGAATGGACAAGGATTTGCCAATGATTTCGAGCTGTCTCCAGTGGCACGGGGATGATCGGCACCTTCAAGAATGACGTTACCTTCGCCGATTATATGGATGTCGGTCACCCTTTCGGGGTCCTCGATGCCAAGACCGCAGTTTGCGGTGCGGAAGAAATTGTCACGGCAGAGATCGGAGAGCTTTATCCTGCAGTTTCGCAGTATGACTGTGGTGTTTGAGGGAAGAAGTATCGCCCTGTCGAGCATCCATGGCTCACCATTTGCCTTTGCCTCGATTACGACCTGCCCGTCACGTCCGCGTCCTTTGATCGCGTTCTCGATCCGTACGTTGTCGTTTTCGCCTATGAAATCTTTTGTGTATATCATATCCTCGTCCTCCTACAATTTATACAAAAACAATTACCTGTCGTAAATGCTTTTTCCGTAAATATCTGTACCGACAAAAAGAGGAAATCTGTCAAATTCAAGAAGTCGGATCGCCTCACATCCGAGGTCTGGATATGCTATCACCTCGGCGCTTTTGATGTGAGATGCCGCTATAGCACCTGCGCCTCCGATGGCGCAGAAATAGAGCGCCTTGTTTCGAATCTGTGTCTCGGTAACGTCACGGCTTCGTATACCCTTTCCGATCATGGCAAGCAGTCCGAGATCGAGAAGCCTCGGCGTGTAGACGTCCATTCTCGAGGATGTTGTGGGGCCGCACGAGCCTATAGCGAGCCCGTTTTTTTGGGGAGTCGGACCCGCGTAGTAGATTACCGCATCCTTTATCTCAAACGGAAGCGACTCGCCTTTTTCAAGAGATCTTACCATTCTCGCATGTGCGGCATCCCTTGCTGTGTAGACCCTTCCCGAAAGAAGGATCTTATCTCCCGCTCTGAGCGTGGATGCTGCGGCGCGCAGCTCGTTTACGTTTATATCAAGCATTTTTTCTGTTTCCTTTTTGTTTTTAGTTAAAAATATCAAAGCTAAGCGCATTTTAACATAAATTTTTTTGCATGTCAATAAGTAAAAATAAAAAAGCGCAAAGCTATTGACATCTCGCGAAAAAACGGGTATAATGACAAAAAGCGCCGATGGGATCTGTCTTTTTTTCGAGCGTTCAAGATGACTTAAGGATATGGAGAATACTATATGCTCGTTATATTTTCAGGCTGCTCCGGAGTGGGGAAGAATACCGTTATAAATAAGCTTATGTCGGAAAACGACAGCTACAGACTGCTCCCCACATATACAACAAGAGATATGCGCCCCGGAGAAAGAGAGGGGATGCCTTATCACTTTATAAGTGATGAGCAGTTCGAGCAAAAGATCGCGCAGGGCGAATTTTATGAGTATGAAAGAGTTCATAATCACTATTACGGGACCTCCAGAAAATTGCTTGCCAAGGGCGTTGAAAGTAAAAAGATACTCGTCAAGGATATCGACGTAAACGGAGCGCTGAATCTTTCGGAGATACTTAAGGATGACGTTCATATAGTTACGCTCTTTCTCTACGTCGAGAGCGCAGATGTCCTTGTTGAGCGCCTTATCGGAAGAGGAGAGAAGGATATAGAGCTCAGGCTCCGTCGCTATGAGCACGAGATGTCGAAAAAGAAATATTATTCCTATCTCATAAATAATAAGTCGCTCGAGGAGACCGCCGCTCTTGCGGAAGAGCTGATCGCGTTTGAGGGCAGAGGAGGAAGGCTCTGCAGCACCGTAAGTGTATGTGATGCCGATCCCAAGCGGATATCCGAAGCGGAAAAGCTTTTTGAGAGCGGAGAAATTCCCGAGCCTGTCAAGGTCAGCGTCAAGGACGGATGCTTCGTTATTACCGAGGGTCTTGAAAGATATATCGCCGCAGCAAGGTGCAAAAAAAGCGTGGCAAAGGATCTGACCCTTGCGACAAATGAGCTTCCCGCGTGCTTTGAACTCGAAATTTAAGAAATTTAAAATGTGAATTTTCAGTGAATTCTTGCAGAATTATTGACAATTCGTGTGAGTAGTGATATAATTGCTTGTAATTAAGTTTAATATATATCGGCACTGATGAAGAGAGTACCGTATGTATAACGCTCCCAGAGAGCCGTCGTAAGGTGAAAGGACGGTAGCGTAGTGTACGGGAAGAACACTTCGGAGCCTGCGGAAGAAAGCCTTGTGGGTGAGTAGAACCGCACGTTCATCGCGTCAAGATGCAGTTGAGTGGATCGCTTCGGCGGTCAATTTGGGTGGTATCGCGGAAGGATAGCCTTTCGTCCCATTTGCGGACGGAAGGCTGTTATTTTTTCAATATTTTTCGTCTGCTTCGGCATAATACTAATATAGGACCAAATACTTAAAAAACTTTTTCGGAGGAAAGAAAAATGTTAAGAACGCATAACTGTAATCAGCTCGGACTTGAGCATATCGGACAGAAGGTGACTCTCACCGGTTGGATAGAAACCGTCCGTGACCACGGCGGAGTCCTTTTCGTGGATCTTCGCGACCACTACGGAGTGACGCAGATCGTATTCTCTGACGATTCTATGCTTGCCGGAATGTCCAAGGAGACCGTCGTTTTGATAAACGGAGAGGTTACTAAGAGAGATGAGGAGACCGTAAACCCCAAGATCGACACCGGAATGGTGGAGGTAAGGGCAAGCTCTATAGAGGTCCTCGGACCCTGTATGCTCGGACTCCCCTTTGAGATCGACGCATCTACCCTTACGCGTGAGGAGGTAAGACTCAGATACCGCTATCTCGACCTCAGAAACAGAAAGATACACGATAATATCGTGCTCAGAGCAAAGATACTCAGCTATCTCCGCTCCCAGATGGAGGAGCTTGGATTCCTCGAGATCCAAACTCCCATACTCACCGCATCCTCTCCTGAGGGCGCAAGAGACTATCTCGTTCCCAGCAGAAAGCACAAGGGCAAGTTCTATGCGCTTCCTCAGGCACCTCAGCAGTTCAAGCAGCTCCTTATGGCATCCGGATTTGACCGCTATTTCCAGATAGCGCCCTGCTTCCGTGACGAGGATGCACGTCAGGACCGTTCTCCCGGAGAATTCTATCAGCTTGATTTTGAGATGTCCTTTGCAACTCAGGAGGACGTTTTCGAGGTTGCCGAGACCGTTGTTTACAATACCTTCTCGAAATTCAGCGATAAGAAGGTATCTAAGCCGCCCTTCAGACGCATAACCTTCGCAGAGTCTATGCTCAAATACGGAACCGATAAGCCCGACCTTAGAAATCCTCTTGAGATCATGGATCTCACCGACTTCTTTGCAAGACACGAGTTCCTTAATATCAGCGGAAGGACAGTGCCCTTCAAGAATAAGCTTGTTCGCGGAATCGTCGCTAACTATCTTGTTAAGAGAGACGGAGAGGGAGACGGAAAGAAGGCCTTTGAAAAGGCTATCGATACCTATTCGAGAAGCATCGGAATGAAGTTCGGATGCGGATATATCACCCTTGAGGAGGGCGAATTCAAGGGACCTATCGCGAAATTCCTTACAGAAGAGCAGAAGGCGGAGCTTTGCGAGATATGCAATATAAAGGAAGGCGATTCGCTCTTCTTTATCAGCGATAGCGCCTCTGTTATAGATAAGCTCGCCGGCGAGATGAGAACGTGGATCGGAAACGAGCTTGGACTTGTAAGGAAGGATTCCTTCGAGTTCTGCTTTATAGTTGATTTCCCGATGTATGAGCTTAACGCCGAGACCGGAAAGATCGACTTCACGCATAATCCCTTCTCGATGCCTCAGGGCGGAATGGATGCCCTTATGAATAAGGATCCGCTTGAGATCTTCGCATATCAGTATGATATCGTATGTAACGGTGTAGAGCTTTCCTCGGGCGCGGTACGAAATCATAACCCCGAGATAATGAAGAAGGCGTTTGAGATCGCAGGCTACGGAGAAGAGGACGTAAAGGCAAAATTCGGTGCGCTTTATACCGCGTTCTCCTACGGTGCTCCTCCTCACGCGGGAATGGCTCCCGGCGTAGACAGAATGATAATGCTTATCGCCGAGGAAGAGACCATTCGTGACGTCATAGCATTCCCGCTCAACGGAAACGCGCAGGATCTTATGATGGGCGCGCCCGGAGAGGTTACCGAGCAGCAGCTTCGTGAAGTACACATAAAAGTAAGAGACTGATATCTCTTGAATACCATCAAAGGAGTGATTTTATGGATAGAGAGACTCTCAGAAGACTTGAAATGCTTAATCAGCTGAGTCTTACCGAGTCGGAGAAGGATGGAGTTATCTCCTTCTTCTCGGATAGAGAAAAGGATCTTGAGGCGCTTGAAGGGATAGATACCGAAAACACCGAGAGAATGGTGCACGTTATGCCCATTATGACGGTTGTTCGTGATGATAAGGTCTATCAGAACTTCTCGCGCGAGGATCTTCAGGCGGGAGCACCCGAGACCGATGAGGGCTATTGGTGCGTCCCTAAGGTAGTCGAGTGATAAGGAGGGATATGAAATGAATGCTTATAAAGTAAAAAAGGATATTACCTCCGATAGAGCTGTCGTTGCCGACGATATGATCCTGACGACCGACATGCCCACTTCGGCAGGCTCGAAAATGCTCGAGGGCTATATGAGTCTTATCGGATCGGAAGCACTTGCACGCCTTGAAAAGGCGGGATATCCCGTTTGCGGAAAGGCTTCGGTCGGAGAATTTGCGATAGACCTTCTCGGAGAGAGCGCAAGCAACGGTGCTTTGGTTAAGGACGGCAAGATAAAAAATGCGGCTGCCGAGATAGTTTTGGCAAACGAAGCGCTCGCGGCACTTTGCCTCGACGTTAACGGCTACGTGCGCCGTGCATCCGCACAGAGCGGACTTGTCAGCATAAAGCCGACCTACGGAACGGTTTCCCGCTACGGAACCGTACCGGTCGCTTGCTCGGGAGAAACTGTCAGCCTTATGGCGCGTGACAGTGATATCTGCGCAGCACTTCTTGCCGAGATCGTCGGACATGACGATAAGGATGGGACCAGCCTTTCCTCGGAGGAATGCTTAAGTACTCTTGCGAGCAGAGAAGCGCCTCGCCGCGTTGCTCTTGTTTCCTCTATGTGCAAGGATATCGATGAGAATGTAAAGGCAAAGCTCGATAGAGCGGTAGATACGCTTAAGGAACAGGGAATTGAGGTCTGCGTTATAGATAGCGAGATAATAGCATCCTCACGCCCTGCGTGGAACGTTCTCATGTCAGCCGAGCTTTGTAATAACGTTTCCCGTTATGACGGAGTAAAATACGGCTACCGTGCGGAAAGCTTTTCAAACATCGACGAGCTCTATACAAATAGCCGTACCGAAGCATTCGGAGAACTTCTCAAGACCGCAATAATATTCGGATCCGAAACTCTTTCGACCGAAAATTATATGAAGGTGTACGATAAATGTCTCAGAGTAAGACGAGTCATATGTGAGGAGTTTGCAAGGATATTCGGAGAATTTGATGCCGTTATTATGCCTGCTTGCTCTAAGCTCGACTATAGCGAGGAAGAGGTAAAGGCTAATAGATTTGTCGCGTTTGAGGAAAATTTCTATACCGCACCCGCTTCGATCACAGGACTTCCCGCGGTAGTTTCGGGATCTGTGCAGCTCGTCGGTAAGGCGTTTTCCGAGGGAATGCTCCTTTCGGTTGCCAAAATGCTTGAAAAGGAGGACAGATGATCATGAAATACGAAACCGTGATAGGACTTGAGGTCCACGTAGAGCTTGCAACAAGCTCAAAAATATTCTGCTCCTGCTCGGCTCATTCCTACGGAGCGGAGCCTAACTCTCACGTATGCCCCGCATGCTGCGGTATGCCCGGAATGCTTCCCGTAGTAAATAAAAGAGTAGTCGATTTCGGTATGAAGGCGGGAATGATGCTCGGATGCCATATAAACAGAACTACGACCTTCGATAAGAAGAGCTACTATTATCCCGATCTTCCCGGTGCGTACCAGACTACACAGTGGTTTGCGCCCGTTGCGGTCAACGGACTTGTCGAGATAGAGACATCTAAAGGTAAAAAGAATATCCGTATCAAGCAGATCCATATGGAGGAGGATGCGGGTAAGCTCGTTCACGATATAAGAGAGGATACGACTCACGTCGATTTCAACCGTACGAGCGTTCCGCTTATCGAGATAGTAAGCCAGCCCGATCTGTCGAGCGCAGAGGAGGTCGAGGCTTATCTCGAAAGACTTAAGACCCTGCTTCGCTACGCCAAGGTCGCTGAGTGCGAGATGGCACACGGAACGATGCGTTGCGACGTAAACCTTTCGGTCAGACCCGAGGGTAGCGATAAGCTTGGTGTACGTGCGGAAATGAAAAATATGAACTCTATTGAGGCTATCAAGAGGGCTATCGAATATGAGACCGCTCGTCATATCGACGCAATCGAGAACGGTACAGAGGTGCTTCGTCAGGAGACCCGCCGTTGGGACGATATCAAGGGTAAGAGCTATGCTATGAGAACAAAGGAGACCGCGGGAGATTACCGTTATTTCCCCGATCCTAACGTAATGCCCGTTGTTATCGATGACCGGTGGTTCGACTCGGTGAAGTCGTCTCTCCCCGAATTCCCCGAGGTCAAGCGCGAGCGTTATATAAACGAGTACGGACTCGGAGAATATGACGCAGAGCAGATCAGCAGAAGTATCGCACTGTGCGAGTGCTTTGAGCAGGCGTATGAGATCTGCAAAAACGCAAAGGATGCGGCAAACTGGATGATCTCGGATGTAATGGGTCTTCTTAACGCAAAAAAGATGACTTACGATATGCTTACACTTGACGGAAAGGCTCTCGGAAGCCTGATACTTCTCGTTACAGGCGGTAAGGTCGGACGCGCTAATGCCAAAAAGATCCTTGCAAAGATGTTCGATGATCCAACACTTGACCCCGAGAAGTACGCAAATGAGAATGGATTTGTCATCTCAGGCGATACAGGCAAGATCGAGGAAGTGGTAAAGGCGGTCATCGCCTCCGATCCTGACTCGGTAGCAGCGTATAAGGGCGGAAAAGAAAAGGTCCTTATGGCACTTTTCGGAAAGTGCATGAAGGAGCTTAAAGGTAACTGCGATCCGCAGACACTCAGAACCGTTCTTATCGACGAGATCGCAAAATCGTAAAAAATATTGCAGACCGATTTCTCTGTTGTTCTTGATGGAGAATTGGCAAACACAAAAAATCGGCAGAGAACTTGTTTTCTCTACCGATCTGTGGTATAATGAGACATATTGTTACTGCATTATTGTGGGTTTAAAAATATAAACTGTTTTAGTTATTTGATCATATTAGTTGATTTTTTATCTTAATAAAAGAGAAAGGATATATGTAATTATTATGAATATAGAACATCTTATTTCTAATTATAAATACGGTAAGCCCGTGCTTGTGGGTGCCGGTATCGAAGAAACATTTGACGCCAATGCAGTAGATTGTCCAAATGTTTTTTCGCACAATGGAAGATTTTATATGACTTATATTGGATTTGACAATATTGGATATCAAACCGGATTGGCTGTATCTGATGATCTAATCAAGTGGGAAAAACTTGGGGTTATTCTAAAAAGAGAAAGTCATATGGAGTGGGACCGAGTTGGAATGGCGGGAGTTTCTGTTCTTATGGATAAAGATTTGTACGGAGGGAACAGACTAAAAAAATGGCAAGATAAATATTGGTTAATTTATCATGCTTATCCACAAAAAGGATATGAAGCCGGTTCTGCAGAAATAGGTCTTGCGTGGACGCAGGACGAAGAATTATTGGATTGGCATTTTTATGGCGAGCCTATTCTTTCTTGGAGAGATGGTGCAGATTGGGAAAAGGGAGGATTGTATAAAGCTGATCTGGTAGAACATAATGGTAAGTTCTATATGTTTTATAACGCAAAAAACAAAGAAGACGGAGATTGGCGGGAGCAGATAGGTGTGGTTGTATCAAATGATTTGTTTCATTGGAAACGCATATTTGACAAACCGATTGTTGCCGTTGATAAAGAATCATGGGATAGCATTTTTGCTGCTGATCCACAAGTTTTTTACGATTCCAAGAAAAGTCAATGGGTTATGTTTTATTATGGTTATGGGCATTTGAATGCCTGTAACGGAATTGCTGTTAGTAAGGATTTGTTAAAATGGGAAAAATATCCATACCCTATCCTGACCCCGGGCAAAGAAGGGACTATAGACTCTATTCATGCGCATAAACCTTTTGTTATATATAATAATGAGACGTTGTATCATTTCTATTGCGCTTGCCGTCCTTATGAAAAGGGAGATGAAACTAATTTAGATAATATTTTTCGTTGTATAACAGTTGCTAGCTCAAAACCATGGTAAAAATATTAAATTGTTGTAACATATAGTATTTATTCTGTGGAAATGTTTTTATAAATTTATAAAAATGGAGGTCTTTATGGAAATTATTAAACAAGGTGTAGTATTACGTAACAACAGTGGTTATTTTCAATTTCATGGATGGCCGTCAGCTTGCGTTGATGAAAAAGGGACGCTTTATGCCGTTTGCTCCGGTCAACGAATAGGTCATCTTTGTCCAACAGGAAAAACACTTATGGGTGTTAGCTATGATAATGGTGAAACATGGTCTTCACCTATTATAGTAAATGACACCGAACTTGATGACCGTGATGCAGGAATTATAAGTATAGGTGAAAATGAATTATTACTGACTTGGTTTAATAATCCGGCTAAGAATTATAGACAATACTATCAAGACGGGATGAGGATTTCCGGATTTTCTGACATAGAACAAGCAATCATAGAAGGTTATCTTAATGCTGTTGAACTTCTGCCTGATGATACAAGTGGATCATTCATACGTATTTCCAAGGATTCGGGTAAAAGCTGGAGCGAAAAAATTAAAGTGCCGGTAAGTGCTCCCCACGGACCGATCAAGCTTTCAGATGGTAGATTGTTGTATCTTGGAAGGGAAACAGATAGTAATATTGAGCAGAAAGATAGACACATTTGTGCTGCTGAAAGTAAAGACGGTGGAAAAAGTTGGAATATAATATCAAAAATAGATTTTCCCGATGGGTACACGGGCGAAAGCATGCATGAGCCTCATGTAGTAGAGCTTTCAAACGGAAGTTTATTAGGAGCAATTAGGTGGCATACCGACAATCCTGATTACGCTCTAAGTCTTTCAATATTGCTTTCTTACTCTAATGATGGCGGTTATACTTGGACAAAACCGCAACCCACAGGCATACAAGGTATTCCTCCACATTTAATGCGACACTCATCCGGTGCCGTAATTTTATCCTATGCCGACCGTTATATTAAACCGGGTGAAAAAGTTAAAATAAGCTACGATGATGGCAAAACCTTCGGAGAAGAATTAGTTCTGGATGTTCCGCTTGAGGCTGAGGCAGGATATCCCTGTACGGTAGAACTACCGGATAAATCGTTGTTTACAGTATATTATCAAAGACTAAAAGGCGACAAATCTCCATCAATACTATATACAAAATGGAAACTTTGATTTAAGTATAGATAGAGAAAATAAAATACCGATAGATAAAAATTCTCACTTTACGTTTTATAATGTGCCCCCTGTCAAGTAGACAGACTTTCGGTACGCACGAATCAAAGGCTCCCTTTACACAAGGGAGGCTCATTGCCGCCCGATAGTACACCGAAAAGGTGTAACACGCTATACCTTGCGGAGCAAGAAGTGTGAAAAAAGGACAGAGAAATTTCACATTCTCTGTCCTTTTCCGTAGGGGCGAACTGCGTTCGCCCGCGGGCGTTCAAAGAACGCCCCTACGGATAAACAAAAATTGATATGCAGAAAGCAAAATTAACCCCGACAGATTTTTCTGTCGGGGTTTGTTTATTCTGTTCGACAAATTGGAATTTGTTATTTAAGACACCAAACGAACAACGGTATGTAACAACTTAATAAAACAAGTCGTTGCCAAAGACCGACGTATCGCAAAACCGTATTTGCAAACTTTTCTTTCTCTCCCATAATGAAAAAGCAGAAGAAAGCGAAAGCCACAATAAAGCTCACAAGTGAGATCGTTCCCATAAATATGTTTATCGCTTGAAACTGCAGTATTGCCAAGAGTAACGGTACACCGAGTAATGTCATAAAACCAATAGCAGAAGTTCCTCCGTGAATTTTAGTAATAACATCTTCGTCCTCCTTGCTTTCGTTTAACGGGCATAACCCAGATATAATTTCACATCCAATGCCGTATATTGCAAGCAATACCCATATTGCTATCATCAAACCGCTACTATTCTCTTTGTACAACTCATAAGGAGCAATGCAAAAAACAATTCCTGATATAATACACCACACATTGTATATCCATTTTACAGGGCTTTGCCGTGAGCCCAGTACCGAAAGTGCCATTTCTTTATGCTTATAGTTTGGATAAAATCGTGTAATTATTAACGGCAGCAGATGATCTGTCACCAAAATAATGATCCATAATATTTTTATATGTTTCATCTTTTCACATTCTTATTTATCGTTCTGTTTTATCGCCAGTTTCGCATTTGTATTACAAAGGCATAGGGTAAAGCCCATACCCCTAAAGATGCACTTATCTTAAGGCTCTCCCTCAGGGAGAGCTCCCGCGGTAGCGGGTGAGAGGGTAGTCGTTGCAACAATTTGCCCTCTCCGTCGGCTACGCCGCCACCTCTCCCAAAGGGAGAGGCTTTTCGTTAAGCCCATTATAACACAAATCGGCAGAGAAAACAAGTTCTCTGCCGAATTTTATGTGCCTGCCTATTTCTCCGCTAAGAACACAGAGAGAAAGGTCTGCGTTTTTATCATTGTCCGAGCGTGAAGCTTCCGGACTTTTTTCCGTCAATGGCAAAGTTAAAAAGCACGCTCTTGCGTATAGCAGAAAAATAATCGCTCTTCTCAAAGGCTCCGGAATAGTTTTTCTCGATCATACCTAACGTTTCTCTTAACTGAAGCATAACCGCAAATTCGTGCTTGCAGATATTACTGCAGAAGCAGGAGCAGGTAAGGCTTTTTATCTGCCCGCCCGAGAATTCAAATTCAACCTCGTAAATATCTCTGCCTTCCACGATGGCACGACCTTTTCCTGCGTCAATACAGATGAACAAGACCCGATTTTCAACGTAGTATTCGTATCCGCGTTCGGATATCGCATCGGGCACGTTAAGATCGCTGAGATTTCCGAGTGAAAAGCCGGACCCGTCGCTTCCGCTTATAAAATCGTCGTACTCCTCCTCGGGTGCTTTGAAGAATGCGAGGATCTTTCTGTACGGGAGCGCTTGGCGGTCAAATGATACGAAATGAGATCCGGCCATGAAAAATTCTCCGCTGACTGATCTGTCAACTACCGCAATTACTCGCTTGTAGTCGGATATTTTGATCTTGAAATTGTAGTTTATGTCTCTTATTACCCCGAGCATTCCCTCGAGCTTTCCTTCAACGTAAACGAGATCTCCGAGCTTGAGATCAAATCTGTCATTGTAATAGGAAAGAGTCATATTGCGCTTTTCAAAGTATATCTCTACTACAGATCTCTTGGGTTGCGTGTTTACGTTCACGCTCTCGCTTTCAATGTACGAAACGGTATTATCCTCGGTTTCTGCCGTGAATCCTATTTTGAATGCCATAATCTTTTTCTCCTGAAATTATTTTTATCTTGCTTGGTATTATTTTACAACATTACAAGTACCAAAAAACGGACTTTGAACAGAGACGTAAAAAAAGACGGTCGATCCGACCGTCTTTTTTTGCTAAAAGTAAGATTACTGCTCGTCTACTACGTTGCCTGTGCGTACTGCTTCGAAATCCTCTTCGATCTCCTTGGATGGAGCCTTTGTGATGAGAGAGAATACAACGATGCAGATAGCAGAGAAGATGAACGCCGGGAGAAGCTCGTAGATCGCGAATACTCCGCCGAAACGGTTGAGAACGAGCTTCCAGAAGAATACCATAGCGGCACCGCCGACCATTCCGGCAATTGCACCCGCTTTGTTGACGCGCTTCCAGAAGAGCGAGAAGAGCATGATGGGTCCGAATGTCGCACCGAATCCTGCCCACGCAAAGGAAACGATCTCAAAAATTACGCTGTTTTCGTCAAGCGCGATTACGATTCCGAGCGCGGCAAGAACGAGAAGAGTGATTCTCGAAACAGTCATGACCTGCTTGTCTGTAGCTGACTTCTTGAAAATTCCCTGGAACATGTTCTTAGAGAATGCGGAAGCCGCGATAAGCAGATATGAGTCGGAGGAGCTGATCGTAGCTGCGAGAATGCCTGCCATTACGAATCCCGCAAGGATAGGAGGCAGGAAGCTTTCGGACATAGTGATGAATATGTTCTCGGAAGCGGACTTCGTGAGGTGAGTAACAGGGAAGAGCTGACGTCCGACTATACCGATAAATACCGCTACCGCAAGAGAGATAACTACCCAGATCATAGCGATACGGCGGGAGCGCTTGAGCTCGTCCTCTTTACGGATAGCCATAAAGCGGAGCAGAACCTGGGGCATACCGAAATATCCGAGACCCCATGCAAGCATAGAGAAGATGGAAAGGATTCCGTAATCGGCTGTAGCGCCGAATACAGGCTTGCCCGCCTCTACGATCTGCTCACCTGCTTCGTTGAGAGTGGGAGTGGCGAGACCGAAGAACTCGAGGAATCCGGGAATCTCGCCCGCGTTTTCCATAATGGCACCGAAGCCGCCCGCCTTTACGACACCGATTATAACGATGACAGAAAGCGCGACTATCATTACGATTGCCTGCATAAAGTCGGAAATACTTTCAGCAAGGAATCCGCCGAGTAACGTATAAAGAAGAACGAATATCGCGCCGACTATCAGCATTGCCTGATAGGGGACTCCGAACAGAGTGGAGAAGAGCTTTCCGCAGGTGACGAAGCAGCTTGCCGCATACACAGTGAAGAATATAAGTATAAATGCGGATGCAAGGAACATAATGTGCTTGTGCTTCTCGCGGAAACGGTTAGAGAAGAATTCGGGAAGAGTGATAGAGTTGTTCGCACGTACGCTGTAACGTCTAAGCCGCTTTGAAACGATCAGCCAGTTGAAATATGTACCGATCGCAAGACCGATGGCTGTCCACGCGGCGTCTGCAAGACCGCACCAATAAGCAAGTCCGGGAAGACCCATAAGGAGCCAACCGCTCATGTCGGAAGCCTCCGCACTCATTGCGGTCACCCAAGGACCGAGCGAGCGTCCTCCGAGAAAGTAAGCCTCGGAGCTTTTGTTTGCACGCTTTGCGTACACTACTCCGATTACAATGACCGCTGCCATATAGATGACCATCGCAATCAGGATTTGTATTGTAGGATTCATGTATTACCTCCAAATTGAAATACTCAATCAATATTATACCATATACAGTACATAAAAGTCAATGCTTTTGGCATAAAAAATTCATATTTGTACCGTGACTATATAAAAAACAAGTGACTTGCCGATGATCCATCGGTAAGTCACTGCCTTTTCATGCCGGTAGCGGGGGTCGAACCCGCACCCCGTCGCCGGGACCGGATTTTGAGTCCGGCGCGTCTGCCAATTCCACCATACCGGCACATCACCCGTCCATTGTATCACAATAAAACAAAAAAATCAATACCTTTTAAAAATTTTATTATATGGGATTTTGGTACACCGGTTTTACGTTTAATTAAAGTTTTTCGTAAGTACGGGAATTTTTTTGAAAAAATCAAAAAAAATGAAAAAAACTATTGACAAACAGAAATTCTTCTGCTATAATAGCGAGGTAGTCACGAGATATGCTACTATGGCTCAGTTGGTAGAGCGCGTCCTTGGTAAGGACGAGGTCCCCGGTTCGAATCCGGGTAGTAGCTCTGAAAAAGCACTTCTTTTGAAGTGCTTTTTGTTTTGTTGTCGGCAATCGTCTTGACACTGAATTAGAGCAGTGCTATAATAACCAAATCACCTTTATAGGGTGGCAATATTAAAAATGAGGTGTATTATGTATAAAATAGGCATGTCAAGCTGTGGATTTGAGCCTAATGAAGCTAATTTCAAATCCCTTTCCGAAAGCAAGATAGAATGTATCGAAATATCAATGAGCTACGAAAAATACAAGGATATAAACTATAAAGAGGTCAAAACCCTTTCGGAGCGATACGGAGTCGGTCTTTGGTCGTATCATCTGCCCTTCTGGCCCTTTGAGACTCTTGAGATATCTGCTTTTGATAAAAGCATTCGCGACAATACCGTTTCGTATTTTTCGGAGCTTATAAAAATGGCGTCCGATATCGGAATTGATAAATTTATCGTTCATCCGAGCGGAGAACCGATTCCCGATAGCGAAAGGGAAGACAGGATGAAATATTCCATGCAGTCACTCGATAGCCTTGCGGAGATAGCGCACGGATGCGGGTCTGTGAT
Organism: Clostridia bacterium; assembly: GCA_017466445.1. GTDB lineage: Bacteria > Bacillota > Clostridia > Oscillospirales > CAG-272 > SIG672. Next base: position 83,678 of record JAFTUC010000005.1, on the reverse strand, counting down.
CGCCGTGGAGGATCTACCGAGGACTTGCCTTGGCAATACGAGCGACGATGTTTTAAGACTTATAAGCGCAAACGATAAGCTCAGGGTCTGCTTCGATACGAATCATCTTCTTTCCGAGGACAATATCGACTTTATGAAAAAGGTGGGCGATAAGATAATTACCGTCCATATATCTGACTACGATTTTGTAAATGAGAGGCATTGGCTCCCCGGAGAAGGAAGGCTTGATTGGAAGAGGATGCTCGCTACCCTTAAGGAGATCGGCTATAGCGGTGTCTGGATGTACGAGATCGGTCTCAGATGCCCGAAAACGCTCGTCCGTGACAGAGATCTCACCTTTGCCGATTTTTATTCCAACGCGCAGACGATATTCGAGGGCAAGGATCCCGATCCTATCGGGAGACCGAGCGTAGCTCTCTGGATTTGACGGGTAGGCAAAAAAGTGCCTCGCTTTGAAAGCGAGGCGCTTTTATCTTTTATGAGTATGAGTCCGGATTTTCCGCGCCCTTCGGGAGCGTAAGCTTTTGAGGCTTCTCTTTTCCGCCGAGCTCAGAAAGTATTATCGCTATAAGTCCGAGCGCAACGCCCAAAAACAGACCGAGGCTCGGAGAGTCCTTGCCTGCGATTATCGAGCAGACGGTCGTAACGATCGAGGAAAATGGCATCATAACCGCTACGACGGTGGGGTCTACGTGCTTCATCGAATTCGTCCTTATGAGCCAGCAGAAGGTCGATGCGATCAGTATCCATACCGCATTTATAATTATGAGAGGGAGGCTGAGCGTGAATTTGATCTGTTCAATGCCGGTTGCATCAAAAACAAAGACCGATGCGGTCGCTACCGTCATCTCGATAAACGACTGAAGCATAAGATAAAGCGGAGCGTTCAGCTTTTTTGCGTATACCCCGGTAACGGCGATGTTTACTCCGTAAAATATACCCGCGAGTGCACAGAGAAGATCTCCGACGGCGGATATGCTCTTCATATCGGATCCCATTCCGGTGAGGATGAACGCGCTGGCAAGACATAATACCGAAGCAAAGACGGTGAGAAAGGTCGGCTTTTTCCTTATAAGGAGAAAAACGAGGAAGGGGACTACTATACAGGAAAGATTTTCGAGAAACGAATAGTGTGTGGGTGTAGTGTACTGAAGTCCTATTTTCTGCAAAATATTTGCCGTTGCAAGAAAGATTCCGGTGGGAATGGCGAGCTTAAGGTGCGTTTTGTCCAGCTCGCCAAGCTTTTTTGAGGATATAATGAGAAGCGCGACGGTGCTTATCAGACCTCCGAAGGCTATTCTTACTGTAGGAGAAAAATATTTGTAGAAATAGAGTGTTATAAGCGGAGAGACTCCCCATACGAGTATTACGAATATCAGACCCGCATAGGCAAGTATCTTGCTTTTTTTGTTTTGGTTCATTTTATGAGGCTCCGTTTAAAGCGATGCAAGATGTAATATGTAATATGAAGAATTATATCACAACGAAATTCGTATTGCAAGGGTAAATTCACGCGGAAATCTGTGATTTTTTGATATTCTTAAGCAAGCTTTATCTCGATCGAGGCAACCGCTGCCGCGGGAAGGGTAAATCTACCTCCCTCGATTACCGCCTCGCGTACTGCGTGACAGTGCCTGTCCGAGGGATTTATCTCGCAGGTGGGATCGGCGGCAATGTAATACATTTTCGCCTCGGATGTCAGACTTGTACCAAGGTCAAGATCGATCTGTTGAGCGTAGTGCATGTCCGTATTTGCAATATGTACAAATACCGTATCACCCGTTTTTGACGCTACCGCATCTATAGCGCCGCTATATGATATATCGAGCGCCTTTTTGCCTTGATGATGCGAAAAAAGGCTCATGACCGCGCCGACCGGCTGAAAATAGGGCTCGCCGTTTGTTATTGGAGTGGGGATCATCAATGCGTTGACCTGCCATACGTTTCCAAAAAAGTCTGCCATAGTCGCGATGTCGATGATATCACTGTTTCGCATGATCACGTTAAGGCATCTTGCATAGGAAACTCCCGCCATCCAGGAGGAGAGCACCTCGTTTCTGTTTCGTCCGGGGATACCGTAATGTCCCTCGGTCATGGCAAGACGTCTGCCTCCGCTTTCCGAGCGCATCTCGGCAATGTGATCCTCAAGCGATCTGTATGCGTTCATCATATGCTTCCATGTGTAGTCGGGATCTGCTCTGTATCTCGTTCCGACGAGCGGAGAGTCGGGAAGCCCCGATCCGAAATGATGATGGAAGGCGATGAGATCAAGACCGTCTACTGCGCTCATCTTTTTGCACCAGGTCTTGTCCTTTGATATTATCGTGTCGCCCCAGCCGATCAGCTTTATGCTCGGATCAGCATCGCGCATAGCCTCAATAAAGCGCTTTGTGGCGTCAACTCCGAGATCGCTCGAATATCCTTTTTCGTCGTAAGAGGTCTCGTTTCCTATCTGCCAATATTTTATATTGAACGGCTGCTCCGATCCGTTTGCGGCGCGAAGGGGATGCTCTGTGTCATTACAGTAGGATACCCATTCAGCTGCCTCCTTCGCGCTTCCGAGACGGCAGGTGCCGTTTTTCGGATTTGCCCAGTGCATACGTCCGTCCGATTCCATATTTACAACGAGAAGAGGCTCGGCATCTATCCGTTTGCAAAAGTCGACTATCTCGTGAGTTCCCACCTGATTTTGATATATTCCTCCCCAGCAGTAATTTACCATAGGAGTTCTTTTTTCAAAGGGACCGATGCCCTCCCTCCAGCGGTAGTATGAGGCAAAGCATCCGCCGAAGCGGACCATAGTCGGAGATAGCTCCTTTACCTTGTCTATTACCTTCGGATACCAGCAGTTTTCAGTGAAATCCCATGCCGCGTCTACCGACGAGTCGCATACTCCGAGCGGTTCCATAAATTGCATGTAGAGATAGGGCGATATTTCGTGCTTTTCTTTTGTGTTTATCTTTAAGGTTATCATATTGACTGTCCTCGCTTTTATTTTGTGGGTATGATTATATGCTAAAAAACTCGAAAAGTAAAGCAATTCGACGGACATAAATATGCGTTGATGTCCGAATTTTAAAGTTTTTCGCCGTTTTCTATTGAAAAAAGAAAAAAACTATGCTAAACTTAATATCATGAGTGAACAAAACAGAGACAGACCTGCGTTTAATATAAACGTTTGCGGAATGGAGATTCAGGTGTTCAGAGTGGGTAATACACCGCTCATAGGAGGAGATTATATTCCGCCCGACGTTCCGATAAGGATAGGAAACGTCCACACACATTTTACATACGAGGTGTTTTTCGTTACCGATGGAAGCCTCAGGCTGGTCAGTGAGCGTGGTGTAACGGTCTATGAAAGGAAGATCGTCATAATCCCGCCAAGAATAAAGCATTTTACCAGACCGAGTAAGAAGGGAAGCTTCTGCTTGCTTTTTTCTCTTGGCGGATCGGGAAATGAAAAGCTGTCTGCGAAGTTCCGTGACATTCTTTCACAAAACGGAGGAATATCCGTGCTCGATATTACAGACGATATCTCGTTCTATATCAGAAAGCTTGCCGAAAAAAGCGATAAAGGAACCGATGTTTCGGAAAAAGAGGCAGAGCTTCTTTCGGGACTGCTCTTTAACGAAATGATATCTCTGTTTATGCCGGAGCTTGACGAAAAAGCGGCAAAAAAGAGCGATTCGAGACATATAAGCGCGATCGAGACCTATATTAACGCTAACGCAAGAAGCAGGATACGCCTTACCGACGTTGCCGCACACGTCTTTTTGAGTCCGAGACAGGTGTCGCGTATAATCCACAAGGAGTACGGATGTACCCTTGCCGACCTTGTCCTTGAAAAGCGTCTTGCCAACGCCGAAATATTGCTCAGAAGCAGCGACATGAAGATAGGTGAGATCGCTCAGAGAACCTGTATCGGATCGGAAAACTATTTTTATTCGGTATTTAAGAAAAAATACGGAATGTCACCTCTAAAATTCAGAAAAAATTGTAGGAACGGACAATAAAGAAAGAACGGTCGATGCTCCTTTTTTTTCAGAGTGTAAATGAATACAAAACTTATATATTTTGATTCTTTTTTTATAGTATATCCGGCTCTGCTGTGATATAATATCAAAAAACGAGAATACTTCTCTCATCTCATTGAACAAAAAGGAGAAAGTTATGAAAAAATATGCAAATCCTGAGGCGGACAGATCGTATGCGTATATCGTAGAAAATATCGTCGATTTTCCCTTTTCCTTTAAATACGACGGAGAGGAAATATCCGGATTTTCCGATGCCCGTATGTCGCTTGATGACAAAAAGGTGTTTACCTTGGATGAAAAGGAACGCTCGGTATTCACCTTTGTCTTTGACGGTGCTTTGAAGATCACCCTCGATCTTCTGCATTATTTCGACTTCGGTGCTACCGAATGGACCGTCTACCTCGACAATATTTCGAATAAGCCAAGCGGTGTGATCTCGGAGATGAAGTCAACTGTTCGCTTTGACGGAGGTTATCCTACACTTAAGGGAATACTCGGGGATCATGTGAATCAGTACAGACCTTATTCGATAGATCTTACAAATAACGCTACCTGCTTCTCCTCGGAAAGCGGAAGAGCGACTCACATAAACTTCCCGTATTTCAATCTTGAGTACGGAGATAAGGGCGCTATGCTCGCTATCGGATGGGCGGGAACCTGGAAGGCTGAGTTCACATCGGACGGGGAGAGCACTGTCTACGTAGCGAGATCGGTAAATAATCTATCCTGCCGACTTAACGCGGGAGAGGGGATAAGAAGCGCGCTCTTCGTGGTCGCTCCGTATACGAAAAGAAATGAGAGCTATGCTACTAACTATTGGAGATCCTGGTTTATAAAGCATAACCTTCCGAAGGCAAATTCAAAAGGCGAGGCGATGACGCCTATTTCCACCTGCTGTCTCGCCCTTGATACGGGAATCCCAAATTCCGACGGCAGCATCTCCGAAAGTCATACGAGCTGGCGTCCGACGCTTGAAAAAATGCTTTCCGAGAACATAAAGATAGATTTCCGCTGGTTTGACGCGGGATGGTACATAGCGCCCGACGGAAGATCTCCGAGAACCGGAATAGAATGGTGGGAAATGGTAGGAACGTGGGAGCTCGACCCTGCCAAGTGGCCGGGTGAGACCTTCAGAGAATCCACCGATTTTGCAAGAGAGCATCAAATGAAGACTCTTATGTGGTTTGAGCCCGAGCGTATAAGCGATCCCGAAAATCTCGTAAAGAACTACGGATATAAAGATGAATGGGCGATTCGCAGAGACGGAGTACACGCTATCTCCAATAATATCGGAAATCCCGAATGCTTTGAATGGACGCTTGACAGAGTTTGCTCAACTCTTAAGCGCGGAAGAGTAGAAATGTACAGAGAGGATAACAACTGCGATCCCGCACCTCTTTGGAAATATCTTGACGATATCGAGGGTGAGGACCGCAGAGGTATAACCGAGTGCAGGTTCATAAACGGTCACTATAAAATGTGGGATGAGATAATAAAGTGCACGCTTTCCTACGGCGGATGTGGATTCGTAGACTCGTGCGCTTCGGGTGGCGGACGTAACGATATCGAATCGATGAGAAGTGGCGTGCCTCTTCTAAGAAGTGACGCCGACCGTACGAGTACGTCTCTCAGACTTTCGATGACGACCTCGTTTAATAAGTGGATCCCGTTCTGTGGAGCGAACTCACGCGAAAAGGTCGGTGAGCTCGACGCTACGGGAAAAAGTGATACTTATATCTGGAGAGCCTCCTATCTGCCTGTGCTTAACGTTGATTCCCAGTTCGTATACGATCCCACTCAGAATTTTGACGTTTTAAGAAACGGTCTTAACGAATGGCGTAAGATAAATAAGTATCTGCTCAAGGATTTCTATATCCATACGCCATGGCATCGCTCGGAGGATAAGAGCGATTTTACTGCGTACAGTTATTTCGATGATGATGCGGGCGAAGGAATACTGTTTGTTTTCCGTCAGGAGGAGTGCGAGCTCGATACTCTTCGCGTCTCGCTTCCTTACGCGGATATCGAGAAGAAATATCGTCTGAAGGACGAGGATAGTGGAGAAGAAACGGTCTTTACCGGAAAAGAGCTTGGAACCGGTGTTGAATTCGTTTTGAAGGATCGCAGATCGGCAAGACTTATATACGTAAATGAAATATAAAAAGTAAAGAAGTGGACGTATGGCGTCCACTTCTTTACTTTTTATTCTTTTTCGTGTCTATCTTGGGAATCCCCTGCTCGCTCCGATGCTTGTACGCAAGAGGCGTTTCACCAAAATGCCTCTTGAATTTTGAAATAAAATATGATGTTCCGCAAAATCCGAGTCGATTTCCAACCTCAGTCACCGATACGCCGCTCGAGAGAAGCTGCTTTGCAAGCGCAAATTTTTTCTTTTCGAGGAACTCGTAGGGTGTCATATGGAGATTTTCTCTGAACCATCGGTTAAGCGTTGACGGAGCGACGAACGATGCCTTAGCTATGTCCTCTACCGAGTTGAGCTCTGTGAATTTTTGATCTATGATCTCGAGAACGCTGCGGAATTTGATCGGAAATCCCGAGGTGTCGGGCGCTACGCTGCTTGGCGCATCGGCGAGAAGTCCGATGAACTGCATGAGAAGCACGGTGGTCATAAGATTTGAATTTTCCGATCTGTTTACGAGCATTGAGTGAAGCCTGCCGAGACAAAGCTTTAGGGATGCTTTGTGCTCCTCATCAAGCCGAATGATCGGAATAAATTCCTTTTTGCCTATGAAGCTGACAAGCGGAGAGTCCTCGCCTATGCTTAGCCAAAGCACGAAATGCTCCATCTTGCACGATTTGTTGTATATGCATTTGTGCAGAGTGTTAGGCTTTATTATGACCACGTCTCCGCTCTCGATAGCGTATATCTGAGTGTCGACGAGAAAGGATACGTCACCGGAAAGATTTACGTAAAATTCGTACTGATCGTGTATGTGCTGCGGTTCTATGTCGGGAGAATCGACAAGGTTGTACGGATATCCGAATCGAAGCGTAAAATCGATTCCATCGAGGGATAGAGTACGCGCGCTTACGTCTACTACGTCTTCAAACATTGTGAGAGAAAACTCCTATAATTTGGGTGTAATGATAGTATAAATGTTGATTTCATTTCGATATAATGATAGCATATGATGAAAAAAATGTCAAGATACTGCGTGAATTTTATAATTAAATCGGATGGGTCGGCTTGACATTGTATGCGGTGTGTGTTATACTTAACAAAAAAAGTTCGGAGGACCGAAATGGGAAACTGGAGAGAAACGAAAAAGAAGGCGATCACCTTTAGCTACGATGACGGAATCACGCAGGATATTCGCCTTATAGAGCTGCTTAATAAGTACGGACTTAAATGCACCTTTAATATAAATTCCGACCTGCTCGGCAAGGACGGAATGCTTGATTACTATAAGGGCATAAGGGTCTCTCATTATAAGATCCGCGCGGAGCGTCTTGCTGAGGTCTATAAGGGACATGAGGTCGCTGTGCATACGCTTACCCACCCGAATCTTAAGACCTGCAGTGATGATGAGATCGTACGTCAGGTAGAGCAGGACAGAAAAAAGCTTTCCGAGCTCGTTGGATACGAGGTCATCGGAATGGCATATCCCTTCGGATCGAATGCGACCGACGAAAGGGTAGAGCGCATCGTAAGAGAGAAAACGGGAGTCAGATATTCAAGAGGAACGAACTGCACGGAAAGATTTGATGAGCAGGACGATCTTATCCATTTTCAGCCGACCGTTTTCCATCTCGATTTCGATATAATGATGGATCTCGCAAGGAAATTCGTTGAAATGGATCCGGATGAGCCGCAGATCTTCTATATATGGGGTCATACCTATGAAATGGATTACAGTAGCGACTACTGGGTCCGTCTCGAGGAGCTTTTTAAGCTGGTAAGCGGTCGCGACGATGTTTTTTACGGAACCAATGCCGAGGTTCTGCTTAAATAAAATACTGCTTTTAAACGGAGTGTGCTATGGAAAATTGGAGAGATACCAAAAAGAAGGCTGTCACGTTCAGCTATGACGACGGGGTTACACAGGATATACACCTTATAGAGCTGCTTAATAAGTACGGTCTTAAGTGTACGTTCAATATAAATTCGGGATTTCTCGGATATGACGGAATGCTTGTCCGACATGGAGGAGTCAGAGTTTCACACTATAAGATCCACGAATCTCGCCTTGCCGAGGTGTATAAGGGGCACGAGGTGGCGGTGCATACTCTTACTCATCCGCGGCTTAATACCTGCAGCGATGAGGAAATAGTGCGTCAGGTAGAAGAGGACAGAAAAAAGCTTTCTTCCCTTGTCGGATATGACGTTGTCGGTATGGCCTATCCTTGCGGATCAAGCGCTACCGATGAAAGAGTTGACAAAATAGTCAGGGAGCGCACGGGAGTTCTCTATTCGCGCGGCACCGTTTGCTCGGGAAATTTCGACGAGCCGGAGAATATGTTCGATTTCAAGCCTTCCGTATATCATCTTGATTTCGATAAGATGATGGATCTCGGAAAAAGGTTTGTAGAGCTTGAAACCGATAAGCCGCAGATTTTCTATATCTGGGGGCATTCGTACGAGCTTGATTTCGAGTCTGATTTTTGGTACAGACTTGAGGAGTTTTTTAGGCTCATAAGTGGAAAAGATGACATTTTTTACGGTAATAATACCGAGGTGCTTATAAAATAAGGAGGCTTGTTATGAACGGAAAATATGAACTTCAAAGACCGATGTTCGGGTCTAACTACTATCCCGAGGCATGGGATAGTAGCGAGATAGATAAGGATCTCGATAAGATGGTGGAAATGGGACTCAACTGCGTCCGTATTGCCGAATTTGCGTGGGGATTTATACAGACCGACGATGACGTTTACGATCTTTCTCTCTTCAGAGAGGTCGTGGACAAGTGTAAAGAAAGAAATATCGCGGTCATTATGGGAACACCGTCTGCGATACCTCCCCGATGGATGGAAAAAAAGCATCCCGAAATGCTTGTAGTGGATATGGACGGAAAACGCCTGAAGCACGGGGGAGGACGTCATATCTGCCCCAACAGCGAAATATACCGCGACTATCTGGCAAAGGTCGTAGAAAAGATGGCGATCGAGTTTGGTAAGGACGAAAATATCATCGGTTGGCAGATGGATAACGAGATGGAGCCGCAGTCCCATGCCGGTAAAGTGAACTGCTGCTGTGACACGTGTGCGAGCAAGTTCCGTGAGCGTATGCGCAAGATGTACGATAACGATATCGAAAAGCTCAATCGCGAGTGGGGCACTCATATAAGAGGTATGCGCTTTGACTGCTTTGAGGATATCGGAGCACCGAACTATCAGCTTCATCATCCCGCATTTAGCTACCATTGGGGACTTTTTGCAAACGACTCTCTCCACGAGGTGCTCGAGCTCCAGCATAATATAATTCATAAATATTCGGATAAGCCTACAGGTCACTGCTCGATGCCTCATTTTCAGTTCGAGCACGAAAAGCTTCGCAGCGGAACCGACGTAATGCAGCTGAATCAGTATTACTATAAGACTACCTACGGTGATGAAGCGTACGCCGATTCGCTCGTTTGGTATAATCTTCTTTATAATCTTAAGGATAAGCCCTTCTGGCTGACCGAGACCTCTACGTGCTGGAACGGAGGAACTGCGGGTGCGTATATGCGTCCGAAGAATTTCTGTAGGATGAACGTATGGAATTCCTATCTGCGCGGAGCCGAGCTTGTTGATTTTTGGCTCTGGAGATCTCATTACGGCGGAAACGAGCTTATGCACGGCGCTGTCATAAATTCCTGCGGAAGAGAAAATCAGACCTCGGGAGAGGTAAGACAGCTCGGAAAAGATCTTTCAAGACTTTCGGATGTTATTACAAACACCTCGATAAACAGGTCTGAGATCGCGATACATACATCGTTCGCGTCTCATCAGATCTTCAGATTCCAGCCGATGTCCCCCACCTTCAACTACAGATGGCACTTTACAAACGCCGTCTACCAGCCGATAGAGCAGATGCATTATTCCGCCGACCTTATCGTTCCCTCAAAGGAGCTTGACAGATATAAGGTCGTGATCACTCCCTTTATGCCCACTCTTCATGAGGATAACCTTTCCGAAAGGGTGCTTAAGTGGGTAGAAAACGGTGGCACGTGGATAGCGGGTCCTATGACCGATATAAGAAACGCGTCGGGCTCGAAATATACCGATAAGGCTATGGGAATGCTTGAGGATATTACCGACTGCAGACTCGAATATACGCTTGTAAGGGGTGCTGATTATTCTATCGTATTTGAGGACGGAAGCAGAACAAAGACTATAGACGAGGTCTACGAGGTCTATTCTGTCGAGCCTTCGGGTAAGAATACCAAGGTGCTTGCAAGATATGACGGAGAGATGGCTGATAATATGGTGGCGATCACCGAAACGCCTTACGGCAAGGGACGCATCATCATTCTCGGAGCCATGCCTTCAGCTGACGGATGGAAGAAATTCCTTTCGGATGTTTTGACTCAGGAGGATATTCATCCCGTGTCCGAGGCAAGCGAGACTGTCGCTCTCACCGCAAGAAGCGGAGAGGCGGGAGAAATATTCTCTGCGGTAGAGCTTATGAGGCGCAGCGGTGCGTATGCCTGCGTTCCGTTTGACGGCGATGAGCTTCTCACCGGTAAGACCTTCAAGAAGGGCGAAAAGGTCGAGCTTGAGCCTTACGGAGTAATGATAGTAAAGAAAAAGTGATATAAAATACGCCGAGGACAAGTGCAGTGTCCTCGGCGTGATCTTTTATTTTTGCGAAAGAACAGAGTAAAGATGCGAGAAATTGTCGCAGGAGAAGAGATAGACCATTTCCGAAAGTATTCCGCTTTCGTTTTCCACAAGAAGATAGATAAATTCCTCGCTCTCTCCAAGTCCGAAAATATACCGGATCTCTTTTTTGTCCGTGATCACCTTCATCTCGATTGCTTCGCTTTCGGAGAGTCCGAATGTATCAAAGCAGTCTCTGCCGAAATCAACGAATTCGGTTATTTTTATTGAGGAGATTGCCTCGGTAAGAAGAGAAGCGCTGCTTCCCGGGATTCCGTCGGGGATTATTTCCTTTGAAAATTCGGGAGATGTGACCGTTACTTGTTGTATAGTGTCCTTTTCCGGCGGACTGTGGCTGTCTGATGTAAAAAATTCCGAAAGCTCGACGGAAAGCGTATCCGTAAAGGAGATATCGACAAGATAGACCGAGCCCGAGCGTGAGTCGAGCATATAGCAAAGTCCCTTTGACTCTATCGTTTCTCCGAAGAGATAGGATTTTTTCACTCCGTCTGCCACTATAGTGAGATTCTTTTTCGGCTCGCTTAACGAGTACTGTAAAAGATCATCACAGTTTTCGCTTATGAGCTTTTTGGCAAGTATAAGCTCGCAGCTCTCGAGATATTCGTTTATCCTTTCCGCATTTGTGGGAAGGGTAGTGTTTTCCTTGTAGCGCCAAATGCCGTTCTGCTTTTCAAATGCGAAAATATTTTCTCCGTCCGTAAATGAAAAATAAGATACTTTTTCGGTGCCGTTCCGATCGACAAGGATGTAAGCGCCGTCCGTGTCGGATCTGTCTTTTTCGGTGCTCTTTTTCGTTGTGATCCTTATCACAAAATAAGCGCCGAAGAGTATAGCGCACAGGGCGATTGCCGAGATAACGATCCTTAACTGTCTTGTGCTTTTCAAATCAGGCCTTCCTTCTTCTGTGTGTGCGTATCAGACCGACGATCACTACTGCTCCGGGGATGACCGCAATAAGGATTACCGCCCAGAAATTTGCCTGCAGCGCGGAAAGAGTGAGAGTGTCGCGCTCAATAAGCTTTGATGGGAATACGACCGATTTTTTGTCGCAAAGCTCGGAAAGAATAGCGGTGAAGTGTATATAGTTTCCGCCTCCCGTCAGATCGTTGTCCGAATCGCTCAGAACGTGCGGCGATGAGAACCATACGACCTCACCTCCGTTTGACATTGCCGCTGATACCGCCACGTTGTAAGAGCTTTTCGTTTCGCTGTCGATCTCGGCATCCTCTCCCTCCGGCGCGTAATACGAGTCTTCGCTTGTGGAAAGGAGGGATGTGTGGATCACGTTTTCGGCACTGTCGCTAAGGATTATCGCGTGCGCGCTCGATACAAGGAAGCGATAATGCTTTGTCTTGTAGAGCTTTTCAAGCACCGAAATGTTGGGGATCAGAAGATTTTGATATCCGGTGGAATAGTAGTAGGATTCGTTGTCCTCGAATATTTCCTTGTCCTCGAAGAGAAGACCGTATTTTTCAAGTACGGCGGTCAGATTTTTGAGAGAGCTTACCTTTTCGTACGAGGTCGTAACTATCAGCTTTCCGCCGCCCTCGAGGAATTTCGAAAGCGATTCCGATTCCTTTGCGCTGAGATCGGATGACGGCGCGTTTATCAGGATGACAGAAGCGTCGCTCGGAATGCCCTCGGCTATTATCAGCTGCTTTACGGGAAGATTTGAAAGCTCGAGATGCTCGGTAAGATAGTCGGATAGGGCGCTTTCTCCGTGCATTGCCGATACGTAAACCGACGGAAGCTTGTCGGGCGGTGTCAGAACGTAGTCTATGGCGGAGATTATTTCACTCTCGCCGTTGAATTTCGTTTCGTAATATGCGTATCCGCCCGAGAAATATTCTCCGAGCGTCGCGTATACCGCAATAAACTCTCTGTACGAATATTCTCCGTCAGAGGCGTACGTGCCCGAATTTGCATCAAGTAAAAAGGTCTCGTAGGTGTAAAGACGCTCGGGCGAGATCACCTTGACGCTTCCGTGCTTTTTACCCTTTATTATTACCGTGTTGTCCGATATATCGTCTACCGAGGAGGAGATAAGACCCTGTACGAATGCTCTTTTTACGGTAGGATCGACCGTTTCAAGATTTATAAGATCGGGATTTATCTCGGATAGACGCTTCAGAAATTCGAGAACCGATATATCCTCCATGCCCGATTCCGCAACGAGATAGATATCGATCTCACTGTCAAGCGAGCTTTTTAAATATTTTTTTGCCTCGCTTGATACCCTTGTAAGCTGCTCGGTCGAGAGATCTATGCGTCTTGCTTTTTCGGGGATCATCGAAAATAAAAGATTTACGGCTATCGAAATAAGAAGAAGGGTGACGGTCATTATGATCGCAAACGCGCCGAAGGAGCTGTGACCTTTTTGATTTGAGCTTTTCATAAATCGTCCTCCCTTCATCCGAGTCTTGCCTTCTCACACGATTGATGGGTGAGAAAAACGAAAATAAACGCAAACGTAATGAAATAAAGTATCGCAGAAAGATCGAGTATCGCGTTTGACGCAAATATCTCAAAGCGCTCGGTCACGGACAGAGCGGAGAACATCCTTGGAAGCAGACCCTCAAGAAGAGAGGGATCTATCGCGTAAACTGCAAGTGATCCGAGAGCGAATACAAAAAGAGTGATGAGCGCACCCTCAATGCTTTTACAAAGCCTGTAAACCGCGTACGCGCAAAGAATACCGAGGATTATAAAAAATATAACGGCACTTATCGGATTTTTTGGGAGCAGAAGGATCACGGTCGGCATAAAGTAGATAAGAAGCATGGCTCCGAAGCAGAACACCGCCGAGATGACGGTATTGTCCGTGAGAGAGGATATGAACATGCCGAGCGCTCCGAGAGCGCATCCGCAGAGAAAGAGAGCAAGCGTTCCCGAGATCGCCGCGGCGATGTTTACGCTCCCGTAGAAGGAAAGTATGAGCGTATATGAGAAGATTATCGCGGTCGGAATGAATATCATCGTTATGAGGGCGAGATATTTACCGAGAACGTAGTCTATGGTTTTCAGCGGAAGCGTACGCAAAAGGAGGTCGGTCCGTGTCTTTTTATCTTCAGAGATTATCTTCATCGTTAGTATCGGGATCGCGATAAGATAAACGAGGACAGTCGTCGAATACGAGGATTCTATAGAGGAGCTTCCTACGAACAGATTCATTACGGTAATGAATATTCCCGCAAACAGGAGAAAGAATGCGATCGCAACAAATCCCGAAAGAGTAGAGAAGAAGCTTCTCAGCTCGCGCTTGTATACAGATATCATATGATTTGTTTCCTTTCGTTTAAGTTGCCCGGTAAACGGATGTCATTTTCTTCCGAAAAGAGGCTTGTATCCTTCGTCATCGTCGTCCTCTCCGTCACTGTCACGGGACTCCTTTTTTACGGAGGCGGATCTGAAAAAGCTCGATATTGACGGGATCGAGTCGCTGACCTGATCGGAGTCTTCGCCGTCCTTGTGCGAGTCCTCGCTCGGCGTAGTCGCGATCATAAATATGTCCTCAAGGGATGAGTGCTTCATTTCCATCGAGATTATGGGAAGCTTTGCCGATGCAAACGCAAAGAAGATGTCCTCTCTGATGTCGCGTTCTCCCGCTACGATGCTTATCTCGCAGACAGAGTCGGATATTTCGTCAAATGAGACTTTTCCGATCCTTCCGAGTCCCTTCATTACCTCGATAGCACGCTTTACGGGTGCTTTTACGTTTAAAACGAGTCTGTCGCTTATGCCGAGAGCCTCACAGAGCTCCGACTGCGTTCCGCTGGCGATCAGCTTTCCCTCGGATATTATCAATATTCTGTCGCAAAGCTCGGATATTTCGGAAAGTATGTGACTTGATATCAGTACCGTGCGCGTCCTTCCAAGCTCGCGTATAAGCGCTCGGATCTCACTTATCTGACGCGGATCAAGCCCGACTGTCGGCTCGTCGAGTATGACCGTCTCGGGGTCACCGACGATCGCCTGAGCGATTCCCACGCGCTGTCTGTATCCCTTGGAAAGGTTTTTTATAAGCTTTTCCGAAACGTCAGTAAGCCCGGTCTTTTCGTTTATACGCTCAATGTGTGAACCGATCTCCGATTTTTTTACCCTTCTCGCCTCGGCGATGAAGTAAAGAAATTCGTTTACGGTCATATCGGGATAAAGCGGAGGGATCTCCGGCAGATATCCGATGAGCGCCTTCGCTTTCTCCGGCTCGGCAAAAAGATCGTAGCTGCCGATCCGTACGCTTCCCGAGCTTGGTGCGAGCGATCCGCAGATCATATTCATAGTCGTGGTCTTTCCCGCTCCGTTGACGCCGAGCAGACCGTAAACGTGACCGTCCTCAATGTTAAAGCTGACGTCTGTTACCGCCGGAAAGTCTCCGTAAAATTTTGTAAGATTTTTTACAGTTATCAAGGTGTTCTCCTCCGCGCTGCAAGATTTACTGCCTATGTTAAAGATTTTAAAACATAATTGTGAATAATATGTGAGTTACTAAGGTAAGACTCAAAGAAAATTGTGAACACAGTGTAAACATTTTGCCGGACCATTTATCTTTGGTAAAAGGCAATGTATAATCAAAAAGAGGGTTTTTCGAAAAAAATGCGTATATTATATGTGTACATAAATATTTGTTGGGAGCGTGATGACCGTGCAATATGAGATGACCTTACGGCGTATGCTTGAAAAGAGGGAAAGAGAAACTCTTTCCGAGTTTGCCGCGCTTTCGGAAAATTCGGCGGGACGTCAGTTCCCCATCAGTTATGACGATACCCGTACCGAGTTTCAGCGGGACCGCGACAGGATAACTCATTCGAAATCCTTCAGACGGCTCATGCATAAGACTCAGGTGTTTCTCTCGCCCGAGCATGACCATTACAGAACGAGACTTACCCACACCCTTGAGGTAACGCAGATAGGGCGTACCATCTGCCGATCGCTCTCGCTCAATGAGGATCTTGCCGAAGCGATAGGACTGGCGCACGATCTCGGGCACACCCCGTTCGGGCATGCGGGAGAGCGTGTGCTTCAGCGCTGCTACAGCTCCGATTTTACTCACGCGAAGCAGAGCCTGCGCGTTGCGGATAAGCTTGAAAGACTCAATCTTACCTACGAGGTGCGTGACGGAATAGTTATGCACAGCGGCAGTAACGTTGCGAAAACGCTTGAGGGAAGAGTGATAAGCTTTGCCGATAGGATCGCTTACATAAATCACGATATAGACGACGCACTGCGTGCCGGAATACTTTCACCCGAAATGCTTCCCGGAAAGGCAACCGACGTTCTCGGAAAGACACACGGCGAGCGTATAAATACGATGATAGAAAGTATCGTTCGCGCAAGCGGTAATAAAAACGATATAACTATGGAAGCGAACGTGCTTGAGGCGACCGATGCGCTGAGAGAATTTCTCTTTAAGAATGTCTATTTCAATTCGGAGGCAAAATCTGAGGAATCAAAGGCTGAGGAGCTCGTCGAGACCCTGTATAACTACTTTGCCTCAAGACCCGAAAAGCTTCCGAGCGAGTTCTCGCAAACTGTCGAGCAGGAGGGTGCCGAGCGCGCCGCGTGCGATTATATCTCGGGAATGACCGACAGATACGCTATAAGGATGTATAGCGAGATATACGTTCCCAAGCTTTGGATCGGATTTTAACGGATCCCTACAACAATTAAAAATGAAAGGAGAAGGCGATGGCGATAGATCAGGCTGTAATCGAAGAAATAAAATTCAGAAATAGCATCGAGGATGTCGTCTCGCAGTACGTGACGCTTAAAAGAGCGGGCTCGAATCTTGTCGGACTTTGCCCCTTTCATAGCGAAAAATCGCCCTCCTTTACCGTTTTTGTAAACGAAGGAAATTGCCACTGCTTCGGATGCGGAGCAGGCGGTGACGTCATAAATTTCATACGAAGGATAGAAAATCTCGACTATCCGTCTGCGGTCGAGTTTCTCGCAAAAAGAGCCGGAATAACGGTCACGAGAAGCGATGACGACAAACGTGAAGCAAGACGCAGAGAGCGTGTGCTTGAAATGAACAAGCTTGCGGCACGCTTCTTCTACGAAACTCTTATGTCCCCCGCGGGAAGCGAGGGATATGACTACCTGACAAGGGTGAGAGGACTCAGTAACGCGCATATAAGACATTTCGGACTCGGGTTTGCCCCAAACGATTTCGGCGCACTGACCGGATTGCTTCGCTCAAAGGGCTATGCTGACCATGAGATGGCTACCGCCTTTCTCTGCGGCGTCAGCACCAAGACCGGCAGACCGTACGACTATTTCAGAAACCGCGTTATATTCCCTATATTCGGTATCTCGGGAGACGTTATCGCGTTCGGCGGAAGAGTTATGGATGATTCTAAGCCGAAATACCTTAACTCCTCGGATACACCCGCGTTCAAGAAGAGCCGAAACCTCTTTGCGATGAATTTTGCAAAGAACTACTGCTCCGAGCAGCTCATACTTTGCGAAGGATATATGGACGTTATAGCACTCCACTGCGCCGGCTTTACGAATTCGGTCGCAACGCTCGGAACGGCTATAACTCCCGAGCATGCCCGTATGCTCAAGAGATATACTAAAAAGGTAGTGATATCCTACGATAGCGACGAAGCGGGACAGAATGCCGCCGATAAGGCGTTCAGACTTCTCGGTGAGGTGGGAGTCGAGACTAAGATACTCCGCATGAGCGGTGCGAAGGATCCCGACGAATACATAAAAAAATTCGGATCCGAAAGCTTTCGTAAGATAATAGATTCGTCCGAGACCGAATTCGACTATAAATTCGGAAAAATAATGAAAAAATACGATTTTTCGATTACCGGTGATAAGATCAAGGCGCTCGGTGAATGCGAAAATCTTATAGCCGCAACTCCATCCGCGGCAGAGCGCGATATCTATATATTCGATACCGCACCTAAGCTGGGGATCACGCCCGATGCCATGAAGCGCGATATCGAACGGATCATTGCATCAAAAAAAAGAAACGCCGAAAGGGAAGAGGTTCGTAAGATCATAACCTCAAGCGAGGGATACGGAGACAGGGTAAATCCCGATTACGTCAAAAATCCTCGCGCCGCTTCCGCTGAGGAGGCGATGCTCGGAATTCTGATGCTCCATCCCGAATATCTTTCAGAGCTTTCCAAAAAGGGAGATCCTTTGTCAGCTGATGAAATGTTTACCGAGCTTGGAAAAAAGATTTGCTCCGCTCTGATATCGATAATTTCTGCGGGCGCTCCCGATGAATCTGCGCTTGAAGGACTTCTCGGTGAGTATTTGACGGTCGAGGAGACCGAAAGAGCGATGCGCATGCGAATTTCAAGGCGTATGCTTACAAATAATACTCCGGCAGTGCTTATCGAATGCAAAAGATCCCTTAAGGAAGCAAAATCCAAAAACGAGCTCGATATCAGCGATATAATATCACAGAAGCGTGAAAGATCACGGCAGAATCGGGAAAATAATTGAAAAATCGCCAAAAACGGCGCTTTTATAAAGGAAAATACAAAGAAAGGTCAAAACGAACGTACTCGGTACGTTTTTAAAGAAAGGAATTGCATAAATGAATATTAGTGATGATGACAAGATTATCGACGTGCACGATATAATCGGCAAGAACGATACTCAGCCTTGTTATTCGGACAGCGAGCTGCTGGCAGGACTTGACGATGATGACGATCTCAATCTCGAACACATCGAGCAGGCATTTGATGGCAACGATGACAGGCTCGATGACGAGATAGACGGCTATATCAAGCAGGGAGAAGCAAGCGAGATCGAAAGCGAGATCGAGCAGTACGAGTCCGCAGAGGACATGGAAAAGATGCTCGCGCAGGAGGGTCTTGCTATAGATGACCCCGTAAGAATGTACCTTAAGGAGATAGGAAAGGTATCGCTTCTCAGTGCAGAAAAGGAGGCCGAGCTCGCACAGCGTATGTTCGAGGGCGATGAAAAGGCAAAGAACGACCTCGTTGAGGCTAACCTGCGTCTCGTCGTAAGCATCGCGAAAAGACACTCCGGAAGAGGACTTTCCTTCCTCGACCTTATCCAGGAGGGCAATCTCGGACTTCTTAAGGCGGTCGAAAAATTTGACTACCGCAAGGGATATAAGTTCTCTACTTACGCTACATGGTGGATAAGACAGGCTATAACGAGAGCTATCGCCGATCAGGCAAGGACCATAAGAATCCCCGTTCATATGGTCGAGACCATCCATAAGGTCTCCAGAGTCTCCAGACAGCTCCTTCAGGAGCTCGGACACGAGCCCACGACTGAGGAGATCGCTAAGAAGATGGATATCAACCCCGAAAAGGTTCGCGAGATATCAAAGATCGCCCTCGATCCGGTGTCTCTCGAAATGCCTATAGGCGAAGAGGAGGATAGCCATCTCGGAGATTTCATCCAGGATGACGATTCACCCGCTCCCTCCGACGCAGTCTCGCAGACGATGCTCCGCGAGCAGCTTCTTGAGGTCCTTCACACACTTACTCCCAGGGAAGAACACGTCCTTATGCTCAGATTCGGTCTTACCGACGGAAGGATGCGCACCCTTGAGGAGGTCGGAAAGGAATTCAATATCACAAGAGAGCGTATAAGACAGATCGAGGCTAAGGCTCTTCGCAAGCTTCGTCACCCCAGCAGATCCAAGCGCCTCAAAGATTATCTCGATCCGTAAAAAATCGTCATAATTGACAATTAGACGCCTTGCTAAATAGTAATATCAACCAAAGCAAATGGACAATATCACCAAATGGAGACGCCACTAATTGGGCAACTTGAATGAATAAACTGTGAACTTGTTCATTCTGCGGTAAAAACCTGAAAAAAGGCGACCGACGATAATTTTGCAAGCATCTTGACAGAATCGAGACAATAGTGTAAAATAGTAATGTTATAAATACGCGTGCCGCGAAAGCGGTGTTACCAAGGAGGAAATCCCAAAATGAAAAGAAGATATGTTGCAGCGCTTCTTTGTATAGTAATGGTCGTTCTGACCTTCGCCGGATGCGGTGGAAAGTACGTTTCGGGCGGAGACACGACCGAGGCTATGACCGTAGTCCTTGCGCTTGTTACAGATGATATACCCAGCGAGAAGGATACCACTCTCGTTGAACAAGCTCTTACTGAGATCACAAGCAGTAAATATAATATTGCTGTTCAGCTCGAGTTCTATACTCCCGAGACCTACAGAAAGGCCATGGAAAAGAAGCTGACGGCTCTTATGGCTCTTGAAGAGGAGGGCGAGCTTCCCTCGTCTATTGCCGACGGTTATTCTTATACCATAAATGAATTCGGCAGAAAAAAGGTAAAATATCCCACGCCTTATGAAAATCAGGTCGATATACTTATGATCACCGATCAGGATATGCTTCAGGATTTTGCAAACGAAGGCTGGATAAGCCCTCTTAACGGTCCCGATGCGCTCGGTTCTTCTGAGATCGAGGGATCGCTCGTTCAGAAGTTTACTCCCCAAAAGATCCGTCAGTTCGGCGTATATCAGAAGATGACCTTCGGTCTCCCCGCTAACTCCTATTACGGAAACTATGAGTATCTTCTTGTTAACAAGGATCTTTATACCAAATATGGAACTCTTGAGTCTAAGTCGATAACCGATCTTTCCTCGATAACCGAATATCTCGTTGCTCTGGCTGAGAACGAGAAGGACGTTATTCCTCTCTACAACGTAAATAATCTCGGCGTTCATACGCTTAACGGAGATAAGTCTGTTGTAGGTAAGGGCGTTTCAAAGAACGATCAGGCGGCAGTTCTTACTACCGAAAATCCTCCATCGAGCATACTTGATATATCTTCTGTCAAGTCTCAGCTTGCAGTTGTCGGAGCACTTACCGATGCGGGCGCGGAGATGCCTCTCGTTACCGGCGATGTTGATTTCACAAAGGATTTCGGTGCATGCTTCCTTTCGGGAAATGCTTCGGTGGTTGATAAGTATTCCGACGAATATCACGTTATTCCCGTGGCTATGCCTCTCGGAACTACCGAAAACATATACAACTCCATGTTCGCAATGTCCTACTTTACGTCTGCGACCGATAGAACCTTTAAGGTAATGTCTCTCCTCTATACGAACGCGGAGTTCATCAACACTCTCCTTTACGGAGTCGAGGAGGTCCATTATACTCGCGATAATGACAATCTTATAACCAGAATCGCTGATAGTGGATACGCTCTTAACAGATATAACGTAGGAAATCTCTTCCTCACCGAGCCCAGCGCGGATATGACGAAGGAAGAAAGAATCCTTTCCTTAAATGATTGGGCATACGCAAAGCAGGCTGCAGAGGATATGCTTCTCACTCCCTTTGTCGGATTTGAACTCGATTATACCGGAAAACCTGAAAACGGTATTACACTTGAGGTCATTGATGAGCATCTCGAAATGCTCTACGATGAGCTTTGGATCAAGATGGCGGGATATTCCGATATGGTGGATGAAACTACCGGAGTTAAGATGACCTTTGATGCGTTCTACCTGTCGCTTAAGAACTGGCTCAAGACTGATCCTTATTTCGCAGCGGCTACAAGCAGCGACGAGAATTCTTCCAATTCTTATATCACGCAGTATAAGAACTGGTTTACTACATACGTCGTACCGCCCGTAGAAGAATGATATGCTTATAAACACGGACAGAAAGCAGCGGAGACCGTTTTGGTCTTCGCTGCTTGTTTGATTAATAATATAAGGATAAAAAAGATCTTTTTGTATAAAAGATGAAAAAAATGTGCAAGTTAGTAAATGGAAATGAGTAAAAGTTGTGCAAATAGTAGAAAATTTGCCGGGTTTGAAAGTTGACTTGACAATTTGACGATAAAATGATATAATCTTAAGGTCTTACGGTGTAGACTTATGTCAGCCCATAAGTTTACACTGCTTGGATATAATATTAAACTTTAAAATCAGCAGGTAAGGAGGTGCCATATGCCAACATTTAACCAGCTTGTCAGACAGGGAAGACACGATAAGATTTATCTGTCCAAGGCTGCAGCATTGCAGAAGGGCTTCAACACTTTGAAGAATGAGCCTACCAATCAGAGCTCACCTCAGAAGAGAGGCGTCTGCACAAAGGTTTCGACCACCAGCCCTAAGAAGCCTAACTCGGCTCTTCGTAAGATCGCCAGAGTAAGACTTACCAACGGACTTGAAGCTACGACCTATATCCCCGGAATCGGACACAATCTTCAGGAGCACTCGGTAGTGCTTATCCGCGGAGGAAGAGTCCGTGACCTTCCCGGTGTACGTTATCACATCATTCGTGGTACGCTTGATACACAGGGCGTTGACAACCGTAAGCAGAGCCGTTCCAAGTACGGCGCAAAGAGAGCTAAGAAGAAATAAGCTTTCTTAAGTTCGGAGAAATCCGAAAAAAGGTATTTAATTCTTTATCGTTTAAAGCAGAGTACCGAAACTGTTGATTTTAAATAACGTTTATTGTTATATCACATTATCGACTTTGCATTTACGGAGGAAATCTTTCGAGTACCTATGATATCATTATTATGAAGGAGGGAAGTACAGTGCCGAGAAGAGGACAAATTTCCAAAAGAGACGTATTACCGGATCCGATGTATAACTCTAAGCTCGTAACCAAGCTTATAAACAACATCATGTATGACGGTAAGAGAGGCGTGGCTCAGAAGATCGTATACGATGCGTTCAAGACCGTAGAAGAAAAGACGGGTAAGAGCGGACTTGAGGTCTTCACCGAAGCTCTCGAAAACGTAATGCCGGTTCTCGAAGTAAAGGCTCGCCGTCTTGGCGGATCGACTTACCAGGTTCCTATGGAAGTCAGACCCGAGAGAAGACAGACCCTTGGACTTCGTTGGATCAGAAATTTTGCCAGAACTCGTAGCGAGAAGACGATGGCTGAGCGTCTTGCGGGCGAGATCATGGACGCTGCCAACAATATGGGCGGCGCAATCAAGAAAAAGGACGAAACTCACAGAATGGCAGAGGCTAACAAGGCGTTTGCACATTACAGATATTGATCGTAACGGCTGTGTTTTTCGAAGGGCAGCCTGAACATTAAAATTATCTGAAAATGTTACGCTTTGATTAAAAAGGAGAAAAAAAGTCTATGCCTAGAGAATATTCACTTGAGAATACTCGTAACATCGGAATCATGGCGCATATAGACGCCGGAAAGACCACAACAACAGAGAGAATACTCTACTATACCGGTATAAACCATAAGCTCGGAGATACCCATGAGGGAACGGCAACTATGGACTGGATGGAGCAGGAGAAGGAAAGAGGTATCACTATTACCTCCGCCGCTACTACCTGCTTCTGGAAGGGTCGCCGTGTCAATATCATCGATACCCCCGGACACGTTGACTTTACCGTAGAGGTTGAGCGTTCGCTCAGAGTCCTGGATGGCGCAGTTACCGTTCTTTGCGCAAAGGGCGGTGTTGAGCCTCAGTCTGAAACCGTTTGGAGACAGGCTGATAAGTATCAGGTTCCGAGAATGTGTTACATTAACAAAATGGATATAATGGGTGCCGATTTCTACCGCGTGGTAGGAATGCTCGTCGACAGACTCAAGACGAATCCGGTACCGATCCAGCTTCCTATCGGAGCAGAAGAAAACTTCAAAGGAATCGTTGACCTTATGAACATGGAGGCAGACGTTTATTACGATGACCTCGGAAAAGACATGAGAGTTGAGCCGATTCCCGCCGATATGGTAGAAATCGCAGAAGAATACAGACAGAAGATGGTAGAGGCCATCGCGGCAACCGATGACGACCTGATGGAAAAGTTCCTTATGGACGAAGAGATCACGGTCGATGAGCTTAAGGCTGCTCTCCGTAAGGCTACGATAGCGAACAAGCTCGTTCCCGTAGTTTGCGGAACCTCTTATAAGAACAAGGGAGTACAGAAGCTTCTTGACGCTATCGTTGACTTCATGCCCTCGCCCGTAGACGTTCCCGCAATCCGCGGAACTAACGAGGACGGCGAAGAGGTTGAACGTCCTTCCGACGATAACGCACCCTTCTCGGCTCTCGCATTCAAGATCATGACAGACCCTTATGTCGGAAAGCTTTGCTTCTTCCGTGTATATTCGGGTACGATCCCGGTAGGAACGACCGTATATAACTCCTCTAAGAAGCAGCGCGAGCGTATGGGAAGAATTCTCCAGATGCACGCCAACGACAGAAAGGATATAGACATCTGCTACGCAGGAGATATCGCTGCAGTAGTAGGTCTTAAGAACACCTCGACCGGTGATACTCTCTGCCTTGAAGGTGCAGATGAGGTTATCCTTGAGTCGATGGAGTTCCCGGAACCCGTTATCAAGGTCGCTATTGAGCCTAAGACCAAGTCCGGACAGGAAAAGATCGGCATTGCTCTTGCAAAGCTTGCAGAGGAAGACCCGACCTTCAGAACCTATACGGATGAGGAGACCGGTCAGACCATCATCGCCGGAATGGGCGAGCTCCACCTCGAAATTATCGTTGACAGACTTCTCAGAGAATTCAAGGTAGAAGCTAACATCGGTAAGCCTCAGGTATCCTATAAGGAGACTGCACGTAAGGCAGTTGAGGCAGAAGGTAAGTTCGTCAGACAGTCGGGTGGTAAGGGTCAGTACGGACACGTTAAGATCAAGCTCGAGCCTAACGAGCCCGGTAAGGGATACGAGTTTATCGACGCTATCGTCGGTGGCGTAGTACCTAAGGAATATATTCCCGCAGTTGACGCAGGTATCAGAGATGCAATGCTCACCGGTGTCGTAGCAGGATATAATACAGTTGATATCAAGATCACCCTCTATGACGGATCGTATCACGAGGTCGACTCTTCGGAAATGGCATTCAAGATCGCCGGATCTATGGCGTTCAAGGAAGCAATGAGAAAGGCAGACCCTGTTCTTACCGAGCCGATCATGAAGGTAGTTACCGTTGTTCCTTCGGAATACATGGGTAACGTAATCGGTGGCTTCTCGTCTCGCCGTGGAAACGTAACTTCTATGGAAGACAATAAGGGAACCGCTGAGATAATCGCAGAAGTTCCGCTTTCGACGATGTTCGGATATGCTACCGACCTTCGTTCCTCTACTCAGGGACGCGGAAACTATTCTATGGAGCCCAGCCACTTCGCAGAAGTGCCTAAGAGCATCATGGAAGAGATCATAAAGAAAAAAGCATAAATAAAAAATAAAAATAAATAATTGTTCAGGAGGAATAATTACAATGGCAAAAGCTAAGTTTGAACGCACCAAACCGCACGTTAACATTGGTACCATCGGTCACGTTGACCACGGTAAGACCACCCTTACTGCGGCTATCACCAAAACCCTCGGTCTTAAGACCGGAACCGTCGAGTTTATGGCATATGACCAGATCGACAACGCTCCCGAAGAGAGAGCAAGAGGAATCACAATCAATACCCGTCACGTTGAGTACGAGACCGATGCTCGTCACTACGCGCACGTTGACTGCCCCGGACACGCTGACTACGTTAAGAACATGATCACCGGTGCAGCTCAGATGGACGGCGCTATCCTCGTTGTTGCAGGTACCGACGGTCCTCTCCAGCAGACTCGCGAGCACGTTCTTCTTGCTCGTCAGGTAGGCGTTCCCGCAATCGTTGTATTCATGAACAAGACCGACCTCGTTGACGACGACGAGCTTCTCGATCTCGTTGACATGGAGATCCGTGACCTTCTCTCGCAGTACGATTTCCCCGGCGACGATACTCCTATCGTTCGTGGATCTGCTCGTGATGCACTTGAGTCCGCTTCTAACGATCTCAGCTCTCCCGAGTATGCTCCTATCCTTGAGCTTATGGACGAAGTTGATAGCTTTATTCCTACTCCCGACCGTATGTCCGATCTTCCTTTCCTTATGCCCGTCGAGGACGTTTTCTCGATTTCGGGACGTGGAACGGTTGCTACCGGTAGAGTAGAGCGCGGAACCGTTAAGATCGGTGACGTATGCGAAATCGTTGGTCTCTCCGATGAGAAGAAGTCCACCACCGTTACCGGTGTTGAGATGTTCCATAAGATCGTTGATGAGGCTCAGGCTGGTGATAACATCGGTGCACTTCTCCGTGGTATCGCTAAGAATGAGATCGAGCGTGGACAGGTTCTCTGTAAGCCCGGCTCGGTTCAGCCTCACACTAAGTTCGTTGGACAGGTTTACGTTCTTACCGAGAAGGAAGGCGGACGTCAGAAGCCCTTCTTCGCAGGATACAGACCTCAGTTCTACTTCAGAACTACCGACGTTACCGGAACCATCACTCTTCCCGATGGCGTCGAAATGTGCCGCCCCGGCGATAACGTTGATATGACAGTTGAGCTTATCACTCCTATCGCTATTGAAAAGGGACTCCGTTTCGCTATCCGTGAGGGTGGTAGAACCGTAGGATCGGGTGTCGTTGCTGAGATCATCGCGTAAGTTTATAAAATAACTTGAACGCATACGGCGGGCGGGTAACCGCCCGCCGTGATTTTTATATACTATACTTTGAGAGCTTGGTGAAATTCCACACCGGCGGTAAAGTCCGCAAACGCCAGATATGGCGCCGAGCAGGTGAGATTCCTGCACCGACGGTAAAGTCCGGATGAGAAAAGATAGAATATTTCCCGTGTGTACGGCATTTTATACTGTCTTTTCTCCGATATTTTTAATATGTGGAGAAAAAAATGAAAAATTCCAAACTTAAATATTCAGTGAAGATCGCAATTCTTTCTGCACTTGCGGTCGTTATAATGCTTTTTGAATTTCCGCTTCTTTTTGTCGCGCCCGGTTTCTATGAGCTCGATCTCAGCGAATCAGTCATACTTATGGGTGGATTTGCGCTCGGACCGATAGCCGCTGCGATAATGGAACTCGTTAAAAATGTCCTCAACCTACTTATTAACGGAACGACGACTGGTTTTGTCGGAGAGCTTGCTAACTTTGTCACCGGATGCTGCCTGACCGTGCCGGCGGCTCTTATATATAAATATCACAAAAATATAAAGGGCGCACTTGTCGGAATGCTCGTCGGAATCGTTTCGATAGGAATCGCGGGAGGACTTATAAACTATTTCGTAATGCTGCCGATGTATTCGGCGTTTATGCCTCTCGAGCAGATAATCGCGGCAGGAAAATCGATAACGGGAATAATAAACGATAAGTTCACCTTCGTTCTTTTTGCGGTGGTGCCGTTCAATTTTATAAAAGGTATACTGTGTTCGCTGATATCGCTGATACTTTATAAACGGCTTTCGCGACTGCTTCACCGCTGATAGCTTTTGATCTTACGGAGCTTTTATGATAGATATTATACAAAATTTCTTTCTCGAAACGGTCGGGAAGGAGCTTTGCGTTTTCTTTTGCTCGATGCTTCCGATAATAGAGCTCAGAGGCGCGATACCGCTTGGTGCGGTTCTCGGGGTTCCGTGGTGGCTCAACTATATTCTTGCCGTTTTGGGGAATATTTTGCCGGTGCCCTTCATCCTCCTTTTTATAAAAAAGGTGCTTAAGTGGATGACATCGTCAAAAATAGCGTTTTTTAATAAAATAGGAACCATACTTACCGATAAGGCAGATAAAAACCGTACGAGGATCGAAAGATTTTCCTTCTGGGGAGTTTGTATATTCGTTGCGCTCCCACTTCCAATGACGGGAGCTTGGACAGGATCCCTCGTTGCTGCCGTTATCGATATGAAATTCTGGAAGGCGCTTCTTTCCTGCTTTATAGGAGTTTTGATAGCGGGTGTGCTTATGTCACTCGCCTCTTACGGAGTTGTCTCCGCTTTTCAGATCTTTTCCTAAAAAGTAAATTATATTTGAACTGTAATAAAGTTCTTGACACGAAGAGATCTGTGTGCTATAATGAGACCGAACAAAATAGATCATCAAGAGTAGGGGAGGGATAGGCCCGCTGATCCTACGGCAACCTGCCGATATTCGGGAAGGTGCCAATTCCTAAAAGATGAGAGCAATATAAATGCGAGCGTCTGCGGGAAACTGTCAGACGCTTTTTTACGTTTAAGAAAAAGGAAAGGTATAAATTATGAAAAAACTTTTTACGTCAGAATCTGTAACCGAGGGACATCCCGACAAGATCTGCGATAAGATCTCGGATTCAATACTTGATGCGATCCTTGCTCAGGATCCTATGTCGAGAGTTGCGTGCGAAACTACAGCAACCACCGGAATCATTTCCGTAATGGGCGAAATAACCACCGACGCGGTCGTAAAATATGACGATATAATCAGAGAGACCCTCCGTGAGATCGGCTACGATAGAGCAAAATACGGTTTTGACTGCGATACCTGCGCAGTAATCAGCTCGATACACAGTCAGTCTCCCGATATCGCAATGGGCGTTGACAGATCGCTCGAGGCAAAAAACGGAGACGGGGATAAGTACGATACGGGTGCGGGAGATCAGGGAATGATGTTCGGCTTTGCCTGCGATGAGACTCCCGAACTCATGCCGCTTCCTATCTCGCTTGCACATAAGCTCGCTAAAAAGCTTACCGAGGTGAGAAAGAACGGTACGCTCCCATATCTCCGCGCGGACGGAAAGACTCAGGTCTCGATAGAATATGACGGCGATACGCCCGTAAGAGTCGATACCATAGTGATTTCTTCTCAGCACGATCCCGAGGTGACTCAGGATAAGATAAGGAAAGATATAATCGCAAATGTTATAGAGACCACAGTCGATGAAAAGCTTCTTGATGAAAACACCAAGATCTACGTAAATCCCACCGGTCGCTTCGTTATCGGAGGACCTCAGGGTGACAGCGGACTTACCGGTAGAAAGATAATCGTCGATACCTACGGCGGATACGGAAGACACGGGGGCGGAGCGTTCTCAGGTAAGGATCCCACAAAGGTGGATAGAACTGCGGCTTATGCGGCGAGATATATCGCAAAGAACGTGGTAGCATCGGGAATCGCTAAGAAGTGTGAGGTTCAGCTTGCTTACGCTATCGGAGTCGCAAGACCGGTCTCCGTAATGGTCGATACCTTCGGTACGTCCGTATATTCAAACGAAACGATCGCGGATGCTATCGTGGATCTCGTCGATCTCAGACCTGCCGCAATAATCGAGCGCTTTGATCTCAGAAAGCCGATCTATGCGCAGCTTGCAGCGTACGGACATATGGGACGCGAGGATCTCGGAGTCGCGTGGGAAAAGACCGATATCGCAAGCGATATCAAGAAGGCGCTCGCTAAATAATCAAAGATCACTGTTACAGCATAGAATGAACTGCGAGGTGAATTCTATGCTGCAACTTATAAGTCTGATTTTGGAGATATTTTCGGCACTTTTGTTTGTTTATTTGCTGTATTTGCTTAAAAGAAGACTTTTTAACTTGGGATCTTCCCGAAAAGGACCAAAAAACAAAAATAAGTAGAAAGGCGGTGAACGGTGTGGAAGGAACGTTTGAGGAAAAGGATCTTATCGTAATAGAGGGAACTGTTGATACTGTCATGTTTGAAAGCAGCGAGACCGGATATACCGTTTGCATGCTTGAGACCGATGACGAGCTTGTGACCGCGGTTGGAATAATGCCATGTACGCAAGAGGGCGAGATGATACGCGCGCAAGGAAAGTGGGAGACACATCCAAGTTACGGAAAGCAGTTCAGAGTTATATATTACGAAAAAGAGCTTCCCGCAACCGGAACTGCGATGATAAGATATCTTTCATCGGGCGTAGTGAAGGGAATTGGAAAAAAGACCGCGCAGAAGATAGTCGCTATGTTCGGAGACGAGACGCTTGAGGTGATCGAAAATTCACCCCAGCTTCTTTGCGATATTCCCGGAATAAAGCCTAAAAAGGCGCAGGAGATAAGCGAGGCGTTTAAAAATCAGTTCGGAATGAGAAACGTGATGCTCTTCTGCAGAGATTATTTCGGTCCGTCCACGATAATGAAGATATTCAAAAAATGGGGATCCGCATCGGTGGATATAATAAAAAAGAATCCCTATCTTCTTTGCGACGAGATATACGGTATCGGATTTGAACGCGCTGATAATTTTGCACTCTCTCTCGGTATAGATAAGGCGTCTCCTGCACGTATAAGATCGTGCGTGATTTATGCGCTCTCTTCAAATGCGATCGGTAACGGTCACGTTTTTATACCCAAAAAACGACTCGCCGAGCACGTCGCGTCTATGATCGAATGTACGCCCGAGTCGGCACTTTACGCAATAGATTCACTCACACGCGAAAATAAGACTGTAATAGTTAAGTATTTTGATCAGGAGTGTGTCTATCTTAAAGATTATTATGAAGCAGAATCTTATATAGTAAAAAAGCTGGCGCTTCTATATAAGGTCAGCGGTGCAGCACATATAGACGATTCCTATTCCCTTATAAAAATGGTGGAGGAGGAAGAGGATATCGAGTATGAGGCGCTTCAGAAAAAGGCGATATCCGAGGCTGTTTCAAGCG
The DNA here is from genome assembly GCA_017466445.1 of Clostridia bacterium. Lineage (GTDB taxonomy): Bacteria > Bacillota > Clostridia > Oscillospirales > CAG-272 > SIG672. The sequence goes on along the minus strand of JAFTUC010000005.1, from coordinate 53,384 downwards.
GAGTAATGCTTCTTACCGGAGGTCCCGGAACGGGAAAGACCACGATAATCCGCGCGGTAATAAGAATATTTGATAAAATAGGCATAAAGGTCGCACTCGCCGCTCCTACGGGACGTGCGGCAAAAAGAATGTCGGAGGCTACCCAAAAGGAAGCAAAGACGATACATAGACTTCTCGAAATGGAATTTTCTTCCGATGAACGTCCGAGATTCAGAAGGGACGAGCATAATCTTCTTGACGAAAGTGTTATAATAATCGACGAGGCGTCAATGGTCGATACTCTTCTTATGTCGTCGCTCTTAAAGGCGGTAAAGCCGGGTGCGAGAGTGATACTTATCGGAGATGCCGATCAGCTTCCCTCGGTCGGAGCGGGTAACGTGCTTTGTGATCTTCTTGCCTGCGATATGTTTCCGTCGGTTAGACTTACCGAAATATACCGTCAGGCACAGGAAAGCCGTATAGTCACTAACGCTCACGCCATAAATGACGGAGAATTGCCCGTTCTCGACGATAAAAAGGGTGATTTTTTCTTCCTTTCACGAGAAGACGAGAGTAAGATCGCGGTAACTATATCCGATCTGTGTATGAACAGACTTCCGAAGACATACGGAAATGATATAATATCGGATATACAGATAATCACTCCGTCGCGGAAGGGAGTCGCGGGAACGGAGGTCCTTAATGCGATCCTTCGTAACGTTCAGAATCCTCCGTCACCCGATAAAAAGGAGAAAAAGGTGCGCGATATAATCTTCCGAGAGGGAGATAAGGTCATGCAGATAAGAAATAATTACTCCATAACGTGGGAACGCGGTCCCGAAGAGGGAGAGGGCGTTTTCAACGGGGATATCGGCTTTATAAAGACTATCGATAACGTAAATGAAAAAATGTACGTTGATTTCGACGGTAAACTTACCGAATATTCATACGATGAGCTTGACGATATCGAGCACGCGTACGCAATAACCGTTCATAAAAGTCAGGGAAGTGAATATCCCGTGGTAATAATACCCGCTTATATGTATTCAATGAGACTTCTTACAAGAAATCTGCTCTATACTGCGGTCACACGAGCGCAGAAAATGGTAATAATTGTCGGAAGATCGGATATCGTTCAGATGATGGTCGAAAACAAACGCCTGACTAAGCGCTATACCGGTCTTAAGTATATGCTTGAGGCTTTTGAAGATCTGTGAGTATGAAGGCTTTTGATGTTCTTGTAAATATTTTCTTCCCTCCGCGGTGTGTTACCTGTAACGAATTGCTTCCGTATTACAGCGATAGCCTTTTCTGTGATGATTGCTATGATGCGCTTGATGAGGAGCTTTCACAAAAATGCGATAACTGTGGGAAGACCGTAAGCGAATGTCGGTGTATGCCCGATATATTAAGACCCTCGCTTGAGTCACTGGTCAGCGTTTCAAGATATACCTCGTCGGGAAGTAAAACAGATAAGATCGTGCTTTTCGCAAAGGATTTTAAGAATAAGAAGCTGTTTGATTTTATGGCGGATAAGATGATCGCGTCTCTTTACGCATCGCTTCCCGCCATCGGAGATCTGACGGTCACCTTCGTTCCGCGATCGGCAAAGCGTAAGCGCGAGACAGGGCACGATCAGTCTGAGATGATATCGAGAGCAATTGCAGATAAGCTCAGCGTTAAATTTGATAAGATATTTCAGAAAAGGGGCGAGAAGCAGCAGAAAAAGCTCGATAAGCATGCCCGTGCCGATAACGCAAGAAGCTCGTACCAAATAATAAAAGGTAGGGAAGCGGACGTTAAGGGAAAGATTTTTCTTTTGTGTGATGACGTTGTTACGACAGGCGCATCACTAAGCGTTTGTGCGGAGCTTCTTCTGAAGGCGGGCGCGCATAAGGTGTACGGAGTCTCGTTTGCCAAAACGGTAAAAAGACGAAAGGTCAAAAGGAGTCGAAAATCGGGGAATAAAAAATCTTATTTTTTGAAAAAAAGACTTGACAAGGATAAACTTTTGTGATATAATACCATTGTTCCGCAGAAGCGGACCATATATCGCGGAGTAGAGCAGTTGGTAGCTCGTCGGGCTCATAACCCGGAGGTCGTTGGTTCAAGTCCTTCCTCCGCAATCAAAAAGAAAAGTCGCGTATGCGGCTTTTTCTTTTTGTACTTTTCACTATTCTCTTTTCACTCTTCACTTTTATCTAAATCTCCCACGCGACTTTTCCAGAGAAGAGATAAGAGAGAAGAGAGAAAAGAAAAGGTAGCTTTTCGCTGTGGCGAAAAGCATTTTTTATTATAATCGGGTGAAAAAGGTTTTAAGTCCTGCATCTTTTTCGGCACCTCTACTCATATTGTGCATCCTAAATAGATGCTACAGCAGAAATCCCAGATACCATAAGGCTTCTGGGATTTTTTGTGCCTATTTTCGAAGTGCAATTTTAATAGATGCCAAATGCCAAAAACGCCGTGTGGGTGGGATTTGAACTTAAATAATCAACTTTTCAGGGGATATTTTTCGATTTTTAAGCCATAGTTTTTTCCTTCTGTAGTATTTGCAATCATTCACCTTCATTATTGACAATTCGTAAAAATCATGTTATACTGAATTCGAAAGAAGGGACGGTGTTTATAATATGGGAAAAGCATCAGTTTTTATCCTTTTGAAGAAGAAACAACAGAAATAGGCAGTGAGGAGAATAACGACATGGACCAACCTTATTATTTCAAAAATGCCGCGTGGGTCGGAAAAGCGGAAAGAACGGAAAAGACCTTTTCGGTGCTTCGGGGACGCTTTCATGTCTGCTCAATCAAAAGGGTTACTTTGAATGTCTTGGGGCTTGGCTTTTTTAAGTGTTATATCAATGGTAAATGCATCAATCCCGACACTTTTTTGCCGCTTTCATCGGATTTTGAAGCTACCTGCGATCCGACAGGCGAGGTACTGTCAGGTCACAGAATATACGTTCCAAGCTTCGATATCACTCCTTATGTAACGCCCGGCGAGAATGTGATTGCCATTCACTTTGGCGGCGGATGGTACACGCACAGGAATCGTGTTTTCGGTCTCCCGAAGGTAATCTATTGTATTTTTGCAGAAGATTATTATGGGAAAGTGAGCCATTTTGTTTCGGATCAAAGTTGCCGCATAGGTGACGGCTATGTTTCAGACTATGATTTTGTATCGTACGAAAGCCATGATTACAATTTTTCAAGCGATTGCTTTGATGTAGATTTCGATGACGGCGGTTGGGAAAACGCCTCACTCACCGAAGGTCTTGATACCGATTATTGTTCCTCCGATTGCCCGACGGATAAACTTATATGCGAGCTCCCCGTAAAGGTGGTGGGAAGGACTGAACACGGCATCGTATACGATTGCGGCGAAAACACCACCGGATATCCTGTTCTTGGGTTACAAGCCAAGCAGGGCGAAACGGTAAGAGTTCGTTTTTCGGAAGAGCTTCTTCCGGACGGAAATCTTGACCCGAGACAGATTCAAAAACAGAGCTATTCGATAACCTCGGACGGGAAGGATCGTAGGGTTCAACCTGAATTTACATGGTACTGTTTCAGATATTTCGAGGTTACGGGAAACGCTGTTCCGAAATGCGTAAAGGTGATACACGCCGATGTTGCGCCATCGTCTACCTTTGAATGTGATAATGAAACGCTCAATTGGACGTACAATACCTTTAAACACACGATGCTCTGCAACATGCACACCGGTCACCCTTCCGATTGTCCGCACCTTGAGCGCCGCGGCTATACAGGAGACGGTCAGCTCACTTGCCACGCGGCGCTTTCCGTACTTGACGCAAAACGCTTTTATGAAAAATGGCTTCAAGATATTGCCGACGGTCAGGATCAATTAAGCGGTCACGTACAGTATACAGCTCCTTATATCAGAAGCGGCGGTGGTCCCGGAGGATGGGGGTGCGCGATCGTTGAGGTGCCTTATCAGCTCTATAAGCATTATGGCGATAAAGAAATACTCTTAAAATATTACGGCAATATGCGCCGTTACATCGACTATCTTGAAGCACATTCCGAGTTTGGTCTTGTTACAAGCGATAAAAAGGGAGAATGGTGTCTTGGAGATTGGTGCAGTCCCAATATCCTCTACCCTGAAAAAGATGTAACGTCACATAATCAGCAGGTTATTATTCCCGCACCTTATGTGAATACCTACTTTATGGTAAAGTCGCTTGAAACTATGCGAAAGATCGCAATGATAGTAGGACGCGAGGAAGACATAACGGAATATGATGAAAAGATCAAGTTACGCAAGAGCGCGATTCAAGCCGCTTATTTCAACGCCTTTGACGGCAACTTTATTATGAACGTTCAAGGCGCTAACTCCTTCGCAATCGACCTTTGTCTGGGCAATGCGACCACCTATGAAAACATGGTAAATTACTATAAGAAGCTTGGGTATTTCGACACGGGTATCTTTGCTACCGACGTGCTGATCCGTACGTTGTTTGAGAATGGTGATGCGGAGCTTGCAGTGGACATTCTTAAAAGCAACGGAAGTCAAGGCTATGAGCATTGGAGACAGAATGGCGCGACCACCTTCCATGAGTATTGGGACAGTAACAGAAGCCGTTCTCACTGTCACCCGATGTTTGGTGCACCCGTGGCATATTTTTTTGAATATCTCTTAGGTATCAAGCAAACAGAAGCGTCCTGCGGATATTCCGAATTGGTCATAAATCCCCAAGCAGTATCTAAATTTAACAGAATGTCGGGAAGTATGGCTACTCCAAAAGGTACCGTTTCAGTAAGCTACGAAAGAACGAGCGAGGGAGTGAATTTCAATATTTCGATTCCGGCAGGCTGCAAGGCAAGTTTTTGTGCTCTTTCACATATTCAAGAGCTTAGTGCAGGTAAAAACGAATTTTTCGTCTCGGAGCAGTAACGCATCACAAAAAGCGTGAATGTCACCCTTGTCAAGAATCATGGCATCTTTTTATCGGCATTGAAAATCACACACAGATCCGGATTTTATTGACTTTTTGAGGGCGGCATCTATTAAGGCGGTACAACACAAAAAGAAAAGTCGCGTATGCGGCTTTTTCTTTTTGTACTTTTCACTATTCTCTTTTCACTCTTCACTTTTCTCTAACCGCCACGCGACTTTTCCAGAGAAGAGATAAGAGAGAAGAGAGAAAAGAAAAGGTAGCTTTTCTCCCCTTGGTCGAAAAGTATTGATTTTTAGTTAAAAATGTGATATAATCATATTGCAAAGTGAGGTGAAGACAATGAATAGCCCATTACTTGAAAAATCAATGGATTTTGCAACGCAAATTGTACTTTTCTACGAGGAATTTTCAAAGAGTAAAAAGGATACGACGATTGCAAAGCAATTATTGCGTTCTGCTACAAGTGTAGGTGCAAACATAAATGAAGCTATTTACGGAAACAGCAAAGCAGATTTTATCTCCAAATTGCATATTTCTCTCAAAGAAACGGGGGAAAGTATTTATTGGCTCACCTTGTTGAAGCGCACAAATTTAATTGTTTACGATTTTGATAAGTTGCTCTCGTTAGCAGAAGAAATCAAGCGTATGTTGATTGCTTCCCTCAACACTGCAAAATCTTCCGTTGAAAAATAAATAATTTTCCCAAACCTCTGGACTTTCCGCATTCTTTCGGTATAATGAATGTTACCAACCGAAAGGAGCGAGAAATGATAGACTTAAAGCCATATTACCAAGTGAAATTACACCTACTTGTATACAAAGCATCTTTTTCGAGCAATTCCCCGAAAACCGAGGACGAGAAATATGCTTATGACATTATCAAAAAGCGTATTGGATAAACGAAAAAAAGATTGATATGCTTGATTTTGAGAAAAACAAAAATTTGATCAAGGCATATTATAATAAATTCAAAGGAGATCTATGAATAAAAAAGATTTCAAAAAGTATATGCAACAAGGGCTCGGGCGCTGTATCCTTGTGTTGCAGTCCTCCGAAAATATCGAAAAATATAAAGAAATCGTGTTATGGGGATGTTTGCACAATTTGTCATATGACACACAATGCGAAGGCACCCGCGCGTCTTATATTTATGAGCTGACAACTTATTTTAACGACGAAGATTATTTTCTCTTGCCTTGTATCGAAGCTTTTGAAAAAATCCCTCGCAGGTCGGATTGGTTGTTCTCTCATTTTACAGAGCTTTTACGCAGATTTGCAGAAAACGGAAACAAACGTGCAGAGCTTGCCTTGAAACAAAAATATGATTATCTGTTGTATGTGTTGTTGAACAAAAGAAGATTTTGCAGTTATGACTTTGAACGTGATAATTTTGAGCGCATTTGTATTACTCTCAGTTCTCTGGGCGGTACCGATACTTTATTGAAAATCGCTGCTGATATGGGAATGTTATTCAAGAAGAATCCTCATTATAGCGGAAGTGATTTTGATTGGTTCTGCTCAAGTATGGATGATGGAATTGGGAAAAAGGGGCTTCATAATCTATTGAAACGAGAAGCAAAAAAATCAGAAAATGTTGCTTGCTTCTACGATAATTATTTAAAGGCAATCGAAGAAACAAAGAACATTGTCAGGTCGCCGATAGAAATTCTCTGCGCGGAAGACATAAAAAACGAAGTTGACATTACAGGAGCATTGAAGCCATCTTCAAGAGTAAGATTTTCACGTCGGGCAAATGAAGACGAAAAGGTAAAGCTTGCACAAGAAGTTATTGCTGAGCAGAATCTTGATAAAAAAGCCGAGATGCTTTCCACGTTTGCTTTCCTTGATGAGAACTTTCCGCTTTCGCACGAAACTATTATTGAATATTCTAAGTCCTCACACGAAAGACTCCGTGAGGTATCATTTGATGTTTTGACGGGTTGCCAAAGCCACGAGGTTCGGGAGTATGCCTTAAAACTTTTAGCAACAGGCAAATACAAGGCACAAGCAATTCAAATGTTGCTATGCAATTATACGTCTGCCGACAAAGCATTGTTTTTGTCGGAGCTTGGCAAAATCAAGGTCAATTATAATAACGAATCCGATTGGCACTCTGTTGGCTCAAAAATATTGAACGTTTGTGATCAAGGAATCAAATTGTCAAAAGAATTTTTCGTCTACATTTATGAAACAACTCTCTGCTCTTGCTGTCGTGAATATGCAGTTAGAGCATTGGCGAAGCATCGTTGGTTAACTCGCGATATTATTGAGGAATGCCGATATGATAGCAATTATGATATCTCCGAGTATATAAATCGGTATTATCCAATAAATAATTGATGCTGACATCTATTAAGGATGCACATAAAACCGCTTCAAAATTTGCAAACCCCTTGATTTTATTGACTTCCCCACCGTGGCATCTATTTAGGCTGTACAACACAAAAAAGATTTCGGGTTTCGGATATGGAATTTTGCTTTTGCAATCTTTGGTTCGATTTTGATAACTGAAATTAAACAACAAAAACGGAAGTGGGTAACTTGATACCTTTTTCCGTTTTATGAAATAGTTACAGATAGCACAGATCTGACAGTAAGATCAAAGCGTTTCGGGCAGTAACCTTTTAAATGCAAGCACTGCGACAAAGCTTCCTTAGTAGCAGTTGTGTTAAAGAAAGGTACACTGCTAATTTGAGCAAATTCTATTTATAATATTTTTGAAAGGTGATGTGAATATGCGCAACATTAAGGATTACGGAGCAGTAGGCGACGGTATCGCGCTTGATACCGCTGCTATTCAGAGAGCAATTGACGACGGAGGTATGGTCTATATTCCCGCCGGAGTATATCGTATCGGAACGATTTACCTAAAGAGCAACGGTGGTCTGCATCTCGCAGCCGGTGCGGTATTGAAAGGAAGTCATGACAGAGCGGACTACAACGCCGACGATTTTTGTCCGCAGAATGACGTGTTCACGGCGGAATATGTCACCGGTGCGCACCTGATTGTCGCAGTCGGGCAGGAAAACATAACTATCGAAGGACGCGGAACGATTGACGGGGAGGGGCATTATTGGATGAACGAATCTCGCCCGAGTCCTTACGATTCGAGGGAATATGCTCCGAATCCCGAACGTCCCGGTCAGATGATATTTATCTGCGAATGTAAAAATGTCCATGTCACAGATGTGAATCTTGTCAACGGACCGTACTGGCATCTGTTCTTGCATGGCTGTGAGGATGTGCTTGTGTGCGGACTTACAATACGCGGCGACCGCCCGCGCTGGACAAACGACGGCATTGACATCGACTGTTGCAAGCGGGTATGCGTCAGCAATTGTATAGTAGACGTCGGTGACGATGCGCTGACCGTACGTGCGCACAAGGCTCCGCTTCTGCACAGCGACGGTATTTGCGAGAATGTTGTTGTGACAAATTGTGTTCTCCGTGCCGATAGGGATTATGGTATTCGCGTTGGCGTAGGCTCGGGAATTATACGAAACTGTGTGTTTTCAAATCTGGATGTTGAGGGCATGAATACTGCCGGAATCGGCATTATGGGATACTGGAGTCCGGAATCGAAATACGCTACTACAATCGAGGATATCATGTTCTCCAATATCAATGTCCGCGGCGGTCAGGCGATTCACATTTTTACAGCCGGAGCGGAAGCTTCGCTGCCGAATCCCTGTTATGTCCGGAACATAAAAATGTCAAGCCTTATGCTGTATCAGCTGCATAACAGCTTTTTGAGGGGAATTTCGGACAACATTCTCGAAAACGTCCGGCTTTCAGACGTTACGGTCAGGCTTCCGGATACTTATGGCGAGAACGAGCCGGTTTTTGAATTGCGGAATACCGCCCATGTATCAATTGATCGGCTGAATGTTATCGGTTCTAAAGCTGATGATATGCAGAAGTTAGTAAACGTATATGATAGCACAGATACTGCAATAAATTGAAGTTTATACAAAAAAGGTCTGCTAACAAAAGTCAAACCGAAGAATCCGGCCAAATTGCCGTAATCATGAGCACCCGGGATGGCATTTCCATCGGAAGGCTGACGGTGGCGGGCATCAGCGAGGGCGGTACAGGCAACATTCTTGCTCCACTTGATTTCACCGCTGTTGACCATGCTTTGCTCACTCCAGGGAAAATACATACTTGATCTGCTATCCGGTTACTCTGATGTAAATGGAATCAAAAGATATCATTTCCCCAAAAGGACCATTGGGGAGGACTTGAACTAAAACTATTGCAGACAGAGTGCAATTTTGATATAATGAATGAGCGAAATACAACTAAGGAGAGAATGAAATGAATAAGTTAGTTGAAATAGGCGGTTGTATCGAAATACCCGCTGATGTTGAGACGGATTTTGTAATAGATAAATTTATTGATTTTGTAGAAAATAACGGCTGGACGTTTGGCGGCGGCTTCCGAACAATTATTGATGATTGGTATGTAAATGATAAAGGTGAAAAAGTAAAGCGGATCGATGAAGAATAATATGATACAATTTCGATACGATATAGAACAATAAACTCAAGGGAGAAAAATATATGCTTAACAAATTAGTTCAAAAGAAAAAATATATTTTAATCATATGCGTTGCGATTTTACTTATACTTTGGATAATGACGTTGATTTTTGGCAACAGAGAGGATAAAATAATGGTTCTTGTCTTATCCTTGGTCTTGCCGTTTGTAATATATGGATTTGTAAGGCTAATGTTCAAGGTTGTTAGAATTAACGGTTCTTTGAAATTTATAAAATTCGGTGTTTGCTTCTTTCTGATCATGGGTGCATTTTCTGTAGTTATGGATGTTGTGTATTTCATAACAGGATTTCCAAACGGACTTTCCCCGACGCTAACCGCTTGTTTAGGTATGATTATCGCTGTATTGGACGAAGCAAGGAAAAATATCGATCTTGAAAGTAAACAATGATAGACATCTTTTTTGGCACCTCTACTCAAAAAAGAAAAGTCGCGCAAGCGGCTTTTTCTTTTTGTTCTATTCACTTTTCTCTATTCACTCTTCACTTTTCTCTAACCGCCGCGCGACTTTTCCAGAGAAGAGATAAGAGAGAAGAGAGAAAAGAAAAGGTAGCTTTTCTCCCCTTGGTCGAAAAGCATTTTTATTATAAAATCGTGTGCATCTTTTTCGGCACCTCTACTCATGTTATGCATCCGATTTGGATGCCAACCCAAAAATCCCAGATGTCGCAAGGCTTCTGGGCTTTTTTGTGCCCATTTTTCATAGTGCGATTTTAATAGATTCCAAAAGCCAAAAACGACGTGTGGATGGGATTCGAACTTAAATAATTGACTTTTCGGGGAGATTTTGCGATTTTCTTCGCAAGATCTTCTCTTTTTTGTTTTAATGTGGCAGTCCATATGTTTTGATGCTCCGTTCCATATGTGATAGATCATAAAATCCGCATGAATGCGCAATTTCGGTTTTGGACATTGTAGAATTTTCCAATAATTCCATTACTTTTTTCGTACGGTATTTTGTCAGATACTGAATTGGAGAGCAACCGCAGAATACTTGAAAACTTCGGATAAATGTGGAGCGCGAAAGATAGACACGCTCAGCCAGCCCATCGATGGTAATCTTATCTGAAAAATTTTGATGCAAATATTCAAGTGTATCTAAGATCTCCTGTCGGTATTTGGTCTGTATTGGCTTTTTTTCACCGTCGTTCTGTTTGTGAAGAAGATACGAGAGATAATAAAGAATTTTCCAAGTTGTATGACGGTGAAGTGATGAAAATGCTTCTTGATCAAAAGCTCCGTTTTTCTCAATAAACTTAAATTCAGCTTTTATTTCAGATAGCTCTGCGGGACTTAAGTGCAAAAACATGGATTCCGAACAATTCTGACGCAGAAACGGCTCGATTTCCATAAGCTGCAAAAATCCCGGCATGGTCATTGCTTCGTCTTGATTTCTCCTTACGAAATCCTTTTTTAGAAGGATATGGTAGACTTCCAAGTGATCAGTGTTGTAATAAGCGTGAACAGTCATAGGGGGAATAACAAAAACATCCCCCGTTTTTACGGAAAATTTTGCCGTTTCAATTTGATGACACCCCGTTCCGCCCATAACGATATTCATTTCATAAAAATCGTGATTGTGCGGCTCAATTGAATACTCGGTATACGTAAATGCGCGTACAAAGCTATTCTGCCTTTTGAAGTTTGATTCTTCACTGCAATGAAATTTTATATTCATATTATCTCCCCCATATATTGAAATGATTTTACATAATTATAGCTCATATTTACTATTATTATATCATCTATTATGATATAATGCAAGTATAAGTTTATATTTCGGAGGTAAATATGAGTAGGATTGAAAAATTACGCATGAATGCTCTTTGTCATTCACATATCAATGATGAATTCTTTTATAATTTTTACAAACGATATATTGAGAATAAAAATGGTTCGGACTACTTAAGGTATGCCGATGCATTTTATTACGCTTTTTCGCAGTTAACCCCCAATATATCGGATGGTGAATTAGTCGTAGGAGAAATCAAAAACGCTCTCACTGAGTCTGAAAAGAAGGAGTGGGAGAATATATATAAGGAAATTGCTAAAGAAAGATGCAGGGTAGCAGGGGGTGGACAGGATTCCCATATGGCGATCGATTACGAGCTCTTACTGTCTTGCGGATTAAAAGGCATTATTGCACGCATTGAGAAATATGAAAAGACCTGCTCTCACGAGCAAGGTGATTTTTATTCTGCCGCCAAGACCTGTTTGTTGGCTGTCATTCAACATTCGGAAAACTATTCTGCGCTTGCGGTTCAATTAGCAAAAGAGGAATGTGATGAGCAGCGAAAAAAAGAGCTTTTGCGGATCGCCGAAATTTGCAAAAAAGTACCTGCCGAGCCGGCGCAGAGCTTTTATGAGGCGGTGCAATCGGTTCATTTTGTGACGTATTGTCTTTCTCTGAATCCGTTTCGATACTGCCATCAGCAATTTCAGCTTGGTCATCCCGATCGGTATCTTTATCCTTATTACAAAAACGATATTCAAAAAGGAATCATAACGAAAGAAGCAGCGCAAGAGCTACTCGACTGCCTCGGTATTCAGATCAATATGCGCGTACCGTCAGGGCTTTCAAGCGGCTATATGGTTGGCGGCAGAGACGAAAAAGGAGATATTGTAGCGAATGAGCTGACCGAAATGCTGATGCAGGTCGTTGATGACATTAAATTGGTTTACCCCTCTGTCGGTTTGTGCTATACTAAAGATACACCCGAATCTTTTTTGCAAAAGGCTTGCGACATCCTATCACACGGAAGATCTCATCCCGCCATATTTAACGATGATGTGATCACCCAAGGTCTTATCGGCTATGGAGTTCCCGAAAAAGAAGCTCATAGCTATATTCACAGTACCTGTGTTGAGATCACGCCCGTATCTTCGTCGAACGTTTGGGTGGCAAGTCCTTATACGAATATGGCTCAGCTACTGCTTGATACGATGACTCGGGAATACGATAGCCTTGAAGCGCATATTTCGGCATTGCTTGAAAAACTCGACAACAGCATTAAAAACAATTATTTGGAGCAAAACCGTTTGAGAAAACAACGCACAGAACATTCAATGAATCCACTTCTTTCCTGCTTTGTGAACGATTGCCTATCCTTGGGGATCGATATCGAAAGAGGAGGAGCGAGATATAATTGGATCATGCCGAGCTTTGTTGGAATGGCGAATCTCGTGGATTCGATCTATGTGCTGAAAAAAATAGTTTATGAGAACAAAGAATATACGGTTTGTGAGCTGAAGGAGATATTGGATAATAATTTTGAAGGCAACGAAGCTTTACGCCAAAGATTACTTACGGCTTTGCCAAAATACGGAAACGATATTGATGAAATCGATCAATATTTCGGTATGTTTACAAGCCACATCGTTTCCGAATGCAAAAAATATATGGGCGAATTACCATCGGAAAATCTGATACCAAGCGTATTTTGTTGGGTAATGCACGAACGCTTTGGGCGCAAAACAGGGGCAACACCCGATGGCAGACTCGCAGGTTTTCCTCTCGGTGACGGCTCGGGTCCCTGCCAAGGCAGAGAAGCAAACGGCCCGACAGCATCGATACTTTCCTCTACCAAGTGGGAGCATCATGAGCTTATCGGCGGCGTTGCGGTCAATATGAAATTCTCAAAAAGCACCTTAGGAAAAGACTCCCTAAACATTATGCAGAGCTTAATTAAAGCATATATGCTCCGAGGCGGCTTTGAAATACAGATCAACGTAACCGATAAGGAATTGCTTGAAAAAGCGCGGCAAAAGCCCGAAGAGTATCGTGATCTTGTTGTAAGGATCGGAGGCTACAGCGATTACTTTACAAGGCTTTCACCCGAAATGCAACAAGAGGTCATCTTACGAACGGAGCATCACATATGATAACGGGAACGATCCTAAAAATTCAGCGTTTTTGCACCGACGATGGACCGGGAATCAGAACAACGGTCTTTTTGAAGGGATGCCCATTACATTGTATTTGGTGCCATAATCCCGAATCACAGGCAAAACGACACGAGATTATGTACAATTCAAAAAAATGTGTTGCTTGCGGACGTTGTGCGGTCGTGTGCCACAAAAATTGCCACTCACTTGAAGCAATGCATAAATTCGAACGAAAGATGTGCATCGGCTGCGGTGCTTGCGCCGAGGTTTGTCCTACCGGAGCGTTGGAACTTTACGGAAAAAGCATCACGGTGGACGAGGTTTATAATGAGGTCAAAAGGGATAAGGCGTTTTACGAAACCTCGGGAGGTGGTGTTACCGTTTCCGGTGGTGATCCGCTCTTTCAACCTGAATTTACTGCCGAGCTGCTTCGGAAATGCCGTGAGAATGGAATTCACACCGCGATAGAAACAAGCGGATTTGCTAACGAAAAAGCGTTGTTTACGGTGCTTGAGCATTGCGATCTCGTATTGTTTGATATCAAGGAAACAGACGAAGAAAGGCATAAGCAGTATACGGGAGTATCCTTGACAACTATTCTGCGAAACTTAAAGCTCGTCAATGACAAGAAAATTCCGTTTATCATTCGCGCACCGATTATTCCAACATTAAATGATCGCGAGTCTCATTTCAAGTCATTGAAAACGATTCGTGAATCTATGGAATTTTGTCAGGGAATTCAGATTATGCCGTATCACAGGATTGGTTCATACAAATATGAATTACTGGACAGAAAGTATATTTGCAATGATATTTCCGAGCCATCCAAAGAAATGATAGAGATTTGGGGCATTTGACTTGAAGAGCATCTATTTAGGTTGCACATAAAACCGTCTCCAAAGCTCCAAATCCCTTGATTTTATTGACTTTTTCAGGGTGGCATCTATTTTGTCAAGATAACACATGTTATGCATCCAATTTGGATGCCAACCCAAAAAAACCAGATGTCGTAAGGCTTCTGGGCTTTTTTATACCCATTTTTCACAGTGCAAATTTGGTAGATGCCAAAAGCCAAAAACGACGTGTGGATGGGATTTGAACTTAAATAATCGACTTTTCGGGGAGATTTTGCGATTTTTCAGTTTCGGACCCCTCTTTTTTGTTTGCTGCAAAAAATATTTTCTGTTGCAGTGTTGACTTCTCGAAAGTTTTATGATAACATACGCGTAAGATATATTGTTGTAACACAATGTAATGGAAAGGTAATAGAAATGGATAAAAAACTTTTTGAAATATTGAATAACAAAGAGGAAAACTATCTTTTTCCGTTCTTTTGGCAGAGGGGAGATCACACTAAACTAATCCCTGAGCAGATACAGAGAATATACGACAGCGGTTGCCGTGCTTTTTGTGTGGAATCACGTCCTCATCCTGATTTTGTAGGCGAGACCTGGTGGCGAGATATGGATATAATTCTCGCTGAAGCGCAAAAGAGAAATATGAAGGTGTGGCTTCTTGACGATGATAAATTTCCTACGGGACACGCAGCCGGAATGATAGCAAAAAAGTATCCCGAGCTTCGTCAGTGGGAGCTTATTGAGCGTCATGTTGATGTGGTCGGACCTGCGAGTGACGTTTCTATAATTTTTGACGGGGAAGACGACGAGAATCTCTTTATCGGAGCATACGCATATAAGCGAAATGCGGATTTCTTGGAGACCTGCGCGTATGATGGCATATGCGTTACCGACAAAATAAAGGGCAACTATCTTTATTGGGATATCCCCGAGGGAGTTTGGAGAGTATTTTTTTATTACCAATCTCGAAAGGGTGGCAGAAAAGAATATATAGATATGATTAACCCCGATTCTGTCAGGGTGCTGATCGACGCTGTGTACGAAACGCATTACGATCATTACGCAAAATATTTTGGCAATACTTTCGCGGGGTTCTTCTCTGACGAACCGGAGTTTGGAAACCAGGTGTTTGGCAAAGAACGTTTTGACTTCGGATTTTACGAGGCACGCATCGGGAAGCATTCACTTGCGCTCCCGTGGAATGATACTCTGCTTGAGCAAATGACGAAAAAGCTGGGGTATGATCCGATACCGCATCTCAATTTGCTTTGGTACGAGGATGATCGGAACGGAGATCTCCAGGGCGATATTCGCCACGCTTATATGGACTCTGTAACTGCGCTTTACAGCGAGTGCTTCAATAAGCAGTTAGGTGATTGGTGCCGTGAACACGGCGTTATGTACGTAGGACACGTGATCGAAGATATGAATTGCCATATGCGAAGCGGAGTCGGTCACTATTTCCGTGCCTTGCGTCATCAGGATATGAGCGGAATGGATATCGTGCTTCATCAGGTAATGCCCGGGATGGCTGACTACATTCACACCGTTACCTGCGCCACGGGAACAGGAGCGGGATCCTTTTATGAATATATCCTTGCAAAACTCTGTTCGTCTTTGGCGCATCTTACTCCACATATGCAAGGACGCGCGATGTGCGAGGTGTTTGGCGCGTACGGATACGGTGAGGATTCTGTGCTGATGAAGTTTTTGATTGATCACCTTTTTGTCCGCGGTATCAATTGGTTTGTTCCTCATGCGTTCAGCTCTAAATTTCCCGACGGAGACTGTCCGCCTCATTTCGGTGCCGAGGGTAAAGATCCTAGCTTCGAGGCATTCAGCGCTCTTATGCGCTACTCAAACAAGGTGGCGCATCTGCTTGGCGATACTGAACATAAGGCAAATGCGGCAATTCTTTATCACGTTGATGGAGAATGGGCAAGTCGATACGGTAACGCATCCAATATGGAGCCCGTTGCAACCGCACTTCTTGACGGTCATATCGATTACGATATAGTTTCTCTGGATATGCTGCGCGAGGATGCAATGGTGGTGGGGGGAAGACTTAAGATCAACAAGGAATACTTTGATTGCCTCATAGTTCCGTATGCAGACCATATGATAAAGACTCAGCTTGATATTCTCTGTTCTCTTGAAGACGGAGGCGTTCCGGTGTGGTATATGGAGGCGCTCCCCGAAAACGCTTATCGTGAGGGCGTAGTAGTCAAGAGAGATGAGCTCATCCCAAAAATGAAGGCTCTCGGAATGGTGGACATTATCATTCCCGACGGTTTTCCTAAGCTGCGTTTTTATCATTGCACACGAAAGAAATCCGATATATTTATGTTTGTAAACGAGGATTATTCCAAGACCGCCGCCCTTACGGTAAAGCTACCCTGCAACGGTGAATACGCTCGCCTCGATCTGCTTACCGATATCTGTACGTCAGGCGAGAGTGCCGACGGTAGTCTTCAACTCAATCTGCTTCCTCATCAGTCTCAGATAATAGTGTTCGGCGACCGCGCCGGACTTCCCGACGAGTTCGAGCTTGGAGACACAGAGACTGTGAGAGTGGATTATACGCTTTCTTTAGCGGAATGCGATGATCTTAAACGTTTCGAGTGTGTAGGTCACTTCGATCGTTGGTTTAATATCAATTCTCCGGATTTTCGCCCCGATTTCTCGGGAAAGATGAAGTACGAATTTACCGTTAACGTGAAGAATATCGATAGAGAGGTTTACCTTGACCTTGGGCGAGTCGGACAGAATGCTGAGCTTTGGGTAAACGGTGAGTATTGCGGCATCAGAATATCTCAGCCATACCTTTTTGATATTACAAAAGCACTTGTAGTTGGAGAAAATTCTGTAACCGTAGTGGCTTCTAATACCCTCGGACAGAAGGTTCGCGACTATTTTTCAAAATATCTTCAGCTTTCTCCCTCAGGTCTTCTCGGCGATGTGAAATTGAAGTATAAAGTTAAACACGATTAACACTGAAACATTATTTGTGATTATCAAATAAATTTATTGGTTATTCATCAGAGCATCTATTTAGGAAGCACGACACAAAAAGAAAACCAAGCAAGAGTATAATTGATGAAATAAAGTGAAGGACGGTAAAAGTTATGCCGATTATTTTTAACGGAAACGAAAAGATTGCTTATCGCGATCCTGGGTGCTATTATTACAACGATGAGTATCATCTCTTCTTTACCGTTTCGGAAAAAGAAAACTGATACATGTATAATTACGTCGCTCATTCCGTTTCTTCAGATCTAAAGACCTTTTCCACGCCGATACTTATCACAGAAAAGGATAACGCGAAGAATTTTTGCAGTCCGGGGAACGCTTTTGGCTATCGATACATAGTTTTCTTCCATGGATCCCGCGCTGACTCATACCCGGAAACTCATGGCGCAGCATCCTTGGCTTATGCCTATACGAATGATTTTGAACAGTATTATTTTTAATACTGTTCGACTTGGCATCTATTCTGTCAAGATAACACAAAAAAGATTCCATGGTCGATACAATTTCGGCTATGGAATTTTGCTTTCTATACGGAAAATGCCCTATTTTTGCCCTTTTACCGCTCATTTCAGCGGTTTTGAGGGCGTTTTTTCGCATGAATACATCGTATTCATGTATAAACAGATAAATCCGCCACTCTCTGCCCCGTGGGGACTGAAGCGGCGGATTTTGTATCGTTCAAGGAATAAATTTACAAATAAATTGTTTTATATCGAAAAATGCGATTATATAATCATTTCGTAAGATTCTGTTAGCTTTCCGTTTTCGTAAACTATTGTTTTTACCTCATACTTACCGAAGGAAAGCGGCAAGATATGTCCGTTCAGCTTTATGTGGGATTCCACGTTATCAGGGGTATTATTTAAAAGTCTGAATATCATTGCCTCGTTTCCGTATGCCTTCTTAAACGCCGACATTGCGACAACGTCCCCACCTATTTCAAGCTCAAGCTCTTTTATTTCCTCGTTGTTTGTAGGTATAGGAAATATGTTGAGCGCATAGGGCTTTTGGATGAATTGCATAGTCTTTCGTTCAATGCTTTCTCTATTGCAAGCCGTGAGTCTGAAAGAATAGCTATTTTCTCCCTGATCTATCTTTTTGGTGAATTTATCTGAAGGGATAAGCTCTCTCTTGGCTATGGGATGGGCGCAATATGTAGCTCCGCGAACCAGTGACATATATATACTTCCATTTTCATAGTGGCTTCCGTATACTCCATTGTTGAGAAGAGCAAGGCATTTATCGCCCGAATCAATAGCAACAAAACGGTGTGCGACATTCTCTCTCGCATCCGTATAAAGCTTATCTGTACCGAATGCGGTTTGACCGATAAGCTCTCCTGAAGATGCTACCGGCACTTTGAGTTTAATTATCTTGTTTATATCACCCATATAGAGCGTAATTTCGATATCCACGTCGTCGTTGTTTTTGTATATCTTATAAAAGACTCTTGCCATGCTGTTATCATTCTCAAAAAATGCTTCTATACCGAGATATATGTCTCCATTCTCTACAACGTTGATGCTTTTCATTCCCTTAAAGGGACCATTGGGAGAACTTGAGAGAGAGAAGCTTTTTTCGCACGTTCCCAAACGAAGGAGCTGATCTGATCCCATTCCCCACGGATCAGGATTGTCGTTAAATGAGCAAAGTCCGAAGCCATCTCCAATATACTCGACTCCATCTATTCTATACGAACGAAGACAGCCTGTTTTTTCATCTATTTCAACGTGCTTTCTGCCGTTATCGAATGTAAATTCAGATTTTATCGATTTTTTTGTGGCATCGACGAAATCAACGTATACCGAATATCTTGCAAGCTTCATCGGAGGAAGGATCGCTTCAAAAACAATTCTCTTTCTCCAATCAAGATTGAGGTTGCTCTCCTCCTTGATAATTTGATATGGGACACTTTTCCCGTCGCTGTCAACTATTCGTATATCAGATGAGATGCTTTCACTCCAATTTTGATCTGCAAGCATAAATTCGCATTCTACATTCTCAAGTATTTCGTATGGATGAGGATTAAATACTACTATGGGGTATTCTCCTTCATCAGCGGGCTTTTGCGAAGCCGCAAGCGCAAAATAAGCCTTTATTTTTATTCTTTCCGCCTCAAACATACCGTGGTTAAGATATCTTATTCCCGCGTTTTCACCGCACTGAACTGAGGTTCCCGGAAGAACGTCGTGGAACTCGGCGATAAGAAGATCCTGAACAGCGGTGGTCAGTTCAGCCTCGGGATATTCTTTAAGGGCTCCGCTTATATACGCCGCAGAGGATATTTTCTCTGCCATATATATCTCTGCCTCAAGCAATGCGTGAAGTTTTTTTATACTGTACATTGAGCTGTAGCAACCGGGATGAGAAATATGGAGCGAACGGTCGAAGACCTCGTCGGGGGCAATATCGGCGAAGAAATTTTCGGGAGTAGAATGAATATATTCTATATGTGTGGAGGGAAGAAGCTCCTTTTCTATATCCGAGAGATCCTTGTGAGAGGGACCGCCTCCGTGATTTCCAACGCCCCAAAGCACCGCTCCAACGGGGAATTTTTGCCACTCTGATCGCTGGCGAATGGAATCAACGCTCTGGCCTAATGCAGTGTTATATCCCCCTATCGTTCTCGCGCCCTTTATCTCACTTCCATCAAGCCCTCTCCAAATAAACTGTTCGGAAGGCAAATTAAGCTCGTGCGGGGATGGGCGCATAAACATATAACTGTCCTGTCCGCATTTTTTTACTATTTGTACAAGTCCTACTGTATGTCCGAAGGGGTCGAGGTTTATTGCAGTCGTAGGTGTCACACCGAATTTTTCTTTAAAATATCTCTGCCCCTCTCGTATTTGGCGTACAAAGCTTTCGCCCGACGGCATATTACAATCAGGCTGAAGATACCATCCGCCCATTATGTGCCATTTGCCAAGCTTAACGAGCTCTTGTATTTTGGCAAAAAGCTCGGGGGCGTATTCCTCAACGTATTTATATACAGTTACCTCGTTGTGGCAAAAGATGTAGTCGAACTCATTGCAAAGTTTTACCGCACTGTAAAAAGTAGAAAGAGTTGCACTTACTCCCTCCGGCCAGTCCCACTGCCAAATAGGGTCAATATGCGCATTGCATATCAAATGTCTTTTTGTGTTTTTCACTTCCATTTCAGCATTCTCCGTTAATATAGTGGTTTGTAGTTATTATATCACGTATGTGTATAAAAGTCAATATGGTATATAGTCGTTTATCAATTCACACATTGCTTAGGTTATTTCTATTTTATCTTCAAAAACGGATATTTATGTGTTTCAGCTAATCCTTATTGACTTAGGTTGATTATTGCTATCTATAGCAATGATATAATTGTGGTCAGTTTGAGAGTAGTGTAATTTTAGAGGGTACAAAAACTTATGATGAATGTGTATTCTTTATTGAACCGTTTGAGAGTTGCGCAGAGAAATTTTTTTTGGAAGCAATAGTGAACAGTGAAAAGGTATCAACGGTATGACTTTCTGATTGCTGTCGTATGATCGGGAAGATAATACCAAGTATCTGTGCGGTGATTCTTGCTCTTTTAATATATAAGGGAGACGCAAGGGAAACAGATGCTTGTTAAATGCCTTGTTTGGCATCAACCGTAGCTATACCGTGTATATTTCCTTGCGCATTTGAGACGGCGCTTTTTTGTAAATACTTTCAAAGACCTTTCTGAAATATGCGGCAGAGCTGAATCCGAGCTTGTCGCATATTTCTTCTATTGTGTGGTTTGTAGTCAACAAAAGCTCGGCCGCTTTTTGACATAATATCTCCTGACGCAGATTGTTTGGTGATTTTCCCGAGACCTTTTTCACGTAACGGTAGAGAAGAGATTCGCTAACCTCACAGAAAGTAGCGTATTCGGGGATCGTAAGCTTAGGATCTCTGTGCATGTGAAGAAGCAGCTTTTCGTAGATCTCTACGTCTCTGCTCGTAGGCGATAAGGTAAGCACCGATTCTGCCATTCCGAGAAAATGATAAAGATCTCCGATCGACGTGGTATTTACCGCCTTGCTTTTAGATAAAGGTAAAAATGCATTGAATAAAGCGTCGTCATAATCTATCTTTTGGAGAGCATATCCGTTGGAGGCGTAGGAGGGGAAATACAAAAATCCGATAGAATCAAAGCATACGTAACCGTCCGCGATCCACCACGAGTGATACTTGCACCCCTTGGGGATGTAAAACATCTCGTTTTCGTTTATCTCAAGGATCTTTCCTTCAGATACTATACGTCCTTTTCCGTGCTTTATGAATCCTATAAAATGAAAATCTATTCCGCGACTGTTGTCTCTGTGAGCGGTTTCTGAGAAGGAAAATTCATTAAAACGGAAATTTTTGCAGAATACTGCGTCGTTCATGTTGAAATCCTCGCTTTTGTGTGTAGAATAATATACTGCGAGGAGAGAATAACATATTTTTAACAGCTTGTCAATATGTTAAAATAATAAAAAAGGAGGTTTTATTATGTATACCGATAAAAAAGTTTTGCTTATCGCGGGCGGAGGCACTCTCGGTACGTACGTTTCCAAAGAGCTTCTCCGTCTCGGAGCGAGCGTAGACGTTATTTGCCCCGAGGAGAAGGTGTCCGATAATGAGCGTCTTACCTTTCACCGCAGTATGGCAACAGGTGAGTTTTTAAGCGATCTGTTTTCCAAGACACGTTACGACGGCATCGTTAATTTCATTCACTATAATGAGGTCGAGGATTACGATAAAATCCATCCGCTTCTTATTAAAAACACCGATCATCTGATCTTTCTCTCGTCCTACAGAGTTTATGCGGATATGCAGCATCCGATAACGGAAGAGGCACCCAGACTTCTTGATGTTATCACCGATCGGGATTTCCTCGAAAATGAAAAATATGCCGTTTCAAAGGCAAGATGCGAGGATTACCTGAGAAGTAAGCACTCGGGCGAGCCTTGGACTATCGTTCGCCCGGTTATCTCGTTTTCAAAGCTTAGACTCGACCTTCTTATGTATTCGGGCGATCGGATCCTTCGCGCGGCAGAGAAGGGCGAGGAACTCCTTATGCCGTCACTTGCGAAAAATTACGTGGCGGGACTTGATTGGGCAGGAAATTCGGGTAAGCTGATCGCAAATCTGCTTTTCAAGAAGGATGCTATCGGAGAAGCCTTTTCGATCTATTCCGGTCACGGGCTTACCTGGGGTGAGGTCTCCGAGAGCTATGAAAAGCTGACGGGTGTACATATTCGCTGGTGCGGTGAGGATGAGTTTCTGGCGTTCAATCCAGATATTCAAGCAAACAAGGCACGCGGATGGGCGTGGAAGCATGACAGGCGCTATAACCGCGACGTGGACGCGTCAAAGGTGCTTCGCGTTACCGGACTTACCGAAAAGGATTTTGATTCTGTTGAGTATGGAATAAAAACCGAGCTTTCGAATATCAAAAGAAGGATATAAGGTCCTTGCGTTGAAAAAGGCAGAGCATATTTGAAGTGAAATATTCGGGTTTCACTTCAAATTGCTCTGCTTTTTATTTGTGCCTGCAAGCGCACACAGTGAATTTATGACGGAAAGCTTCGCTAAATTTGACTCCTTTGCCGGCGTTATTGCCGTTGAAGCATCAAATTAGGGTTAAATTAGGTACAAATCCTGATGCTGACGCTTGAACCTTGTGGGGGAGCATCCGAGTCTTGTCCTGAATACCGCGCTCAGATATTGCTGACTCTTAAATCCGCATTGCTCGGCGATCTCACCAATCGTGAGCTGCGTGGTGAGCAAAAGCGATTGCGCGATCTTGACGCGGTACTCCTCCAAATATTCACGGGGCGTGATCCCACAGACCTCCGAAAAAACTGCGTGAAAATAATTCGGGCTTAAATTTACTGCCTTGGCAATATCGGAAAGCTTGATTGGGTCTGCATAATGCTCTTTGATAAATTCTTGAGATCGCACTACGGTTTCGTTTTGAGCAGAGTTAACTTGCTCGGAGCATTTGGCGTTTTCAAGGATCAATGAAATATATGAAAGAAATTTGCTGCTTAAAAGAATGTCATCACATCCCTGCACGGTGTGGATAGTGATGATCTCATCAAGCAGTGCGTTTGCTTCAAGGCTTTGAGAAACGTGAAAATAACGAGGGGCTTTTTTCAGAATTTCGGCAAGCTTTCCTTCTGCATAAAAATGTAAGTACTTGGTTTTGAAGGGAAGATCACTGTGTCGTTTTTCACCCGGAGTGCAGATCAAGGCGAAATTGCGGCGGATGGGATATACGTTTCCGTCCGAAAATGTATTTCTCCCGTCCTCCAAAAAAAATTCGATTTCAAACGTCGCACAAGTACGCTCGGGGGATACCTTGAGAGATCCAAAGGCACTGCAATCAAAATATCCGCACATAAGACCGGTTGGTAATAACAATTCGTTTTTCATTCTTTTAAATTCCAATAGCGTAAGATTTTATAAAAAGTTCGTATGTTTTTGTATTGTTCGTCAAAGAAAAATATGATATATTTAGTATATCAAAACTCTTTCTGAATGTCAAGATATTGAGATAATTCCGCTGAAAAACGGTTGCTGATGTTATTAACTGAAAAAACGGGCAGAGCCGTGATCCGTACGGTCTTTAGCGGAAGAATTTTAACGGAGGAAAGTAATAATGAACCGACTTGTAAAGGTGGGCGAGATCAAGCCTCGCTCTTCCCACGAGATCAAGGGATCTCGTTTGGGACTCGGAATGGAAAAGCTGGACAGAGATGCCTTTGACCCTCGGATGGTGTATGATAAGGTCGCCGCGTTGGGCGTTAAATGGATCCGCCTGCAATCAGGGTGGCAGAAGACCGAACGCGTGGAGGGTGTTTATGACTTTGCATGGCTGGACGAGCAGGTTGACGAGCTGATAAGCCGTGGACTTAAGCCCTGGCTCTGTCTTTGCTACGGTAACTCGATCTATGATGATCTTGCAAAGAAATATTACGGAGCGGTGGGCTGTCCCCCTATCCGAAGCGAACGGACGTATTCCGCATGGCTTCACTACGTCGAGGCGACGGTAAAGCATTTTGCGGGCAGGATTGAATATTATGAGATCTGGAATGAGCCGGAAGGGAATTGGACGTGGAGAACAAGACCGGATCCCGTTGAATATACCGAGTTCTGTTTGAGGACAGGACGGGTCATCAAGGAGTGCGATCCCTGTGCCAAGGTGATTGTCGGATCGCATTATCAGGACTCCATCGAGTTCTTTAACGAGGAATTTGCAAACGGTATTTTGGATATTGCCGATGCGGTCTCCTTCCATTCTTACCATTATGACGAACGTAATTCAATTCGTCGGATTCGAGCCATCAAAGCACTTTTAAGATCATATGGCAGTAATATTGAGATCATTCAGGGTGAGACCGGATCACAGTCCGAAAACGGTGGTGGCGGTGCTTTTTCTCACGTTCGGACCTGCCCAATGATGCAAACAAAATATATTCTTCGCCATATGATAGCCGAGATCCTTGCGGGGGTAAAATTCACGTCGGTTTTCTCGGCAGTTGATATGGCGGAGAACCTTGATGCCGAGGCAGGAAAGCCGATCACCGTCTGCGGTTACTTTGGTCTGCTTGGCGCGGAGTTTGATCCGAATACGGGAAGTCTCGTGGGCGATTATACAGAAAAGCCTTCTTACTATGCTTTTCGTAATCTTTGCTCCGTGCTGGATGAAAACGTGAACCCCGCAGACGCGCCTGTGATTTTCAAGGTGCAAAGATCACAACTGATCGAGGGCTTTGACACTTCTCCCGATGACTTGATCTACGGATCACTTCATAAGGCAAACGGCTCGTGGGCATTTGTCTATTGGAAATCAACCGAACTCACCTCGGTGCAGGGATATGAGGGTACTGTAAGCTTTGAGCTTGGTGCCATTACGGGAAAAGCTCGGCTGATCGATCCCATGGACGGCTCGGTCTATCAGATCGGTGATGATATTATGAGGGATATGGGAAACGGACTGTACTACTTTGAACACCTTCCGCTAAGGGACTATCCGCTGATCATTGCAATTGGCGATTTCTTATAATGAGATGGAGATAATGGAGGTATATATGACCAAGGAATTTCAAATCGGTATCGTTTTGGAAAGCGATACCGAATACGTTGCAACGAAGAAAGAATATCACGTTTACAAAAAGGATACCTCCGAGGTATGTGATGGGAGATACGTGGCACTCCGCGCGCACGATACGGATGAGTTTGATGTTTTTCTTCTCATCAAGGGGAAAAAGAATATCACCTTTGATTTCTGCGGAGCGACTCTCGTTATGCACGGGAAAATTCAGCCGTTTTTGATCGATTCCTCTGAAAACATCACGGTCAAAAACTGCAAAGTGGTCTACGACCGTCCGCCATATACCGAGGCGCTTATTTTAGAAGCGACTTCTGAATACGCAAGGCTTCGCTTGAACGAGAACTGCCCGTGCCGTATTGAGGACGGACGTCTGATCCCGTATTCCTCTACGTGGGAAAACCGCAAGCTTAATCATAAAGGATGCTTTTATCAGGTTTTTGAACGTGAGACACGGAAGGGCGCGGGGATCGGCTTGGGCGTTATGGGTAATACACTTGTGCTCGATCCTAATTGGGGCTTTTTTCCGCATACCTATACGGCAGAGGCGGACGGCGAGGATATTCTCCTTAAAGGTGAGATCCCCGAATATTATAAGGAGGATCGCATATTGGTGATCGCTCACGAAACGCGCTCCCTCTCCGGGATCTTTGCGATCGATTCCAAGAACTTGGCTGTCGAAAATTACCGTATCATGTCGGGGTGGGGAATGGGCTTCTATGCTTATCGGACCCAAAACATTACGCTGGATGGCTTTTGCTTGACATATGACGAGGAGTCGCCATGTTTGATCACAAACGCTGCGGATGCGCTCCATACCTTCGGTACTAGCGGAAGACTTGAGATCAAGAACAGCGTTTTTGAAGGAATGATCGATGATGCTATCAATATTCACTCCAATTTTCGTACGGTAGATCACGTTTGTGGAAACGTGATCTATACGGATCTTGCTTCCTGTGAAAAACAGGCGGCCGACCTTTATCGGGTGGGAGACGAGATCGCCGTATATCGCGGAAAAACGATGGAAGAGCTTGCGCGATATACCGTTGAAAAAATCGAGAAGGTAAGCAATACTGTCCAAAAATTCACGGTCGACCGAAGGGTGGAGGAGCATCAGGCGGGAGATCTGATCGAAAATATAACCGCGAATTGTGACGTGCTGATAGAAAACTGTATCTTCGGAAAGGCTAATTCTCATCTGAGGCTTCAATCTCGCGGCAAAGTTATCATGCGAAATTGTGAGAGCGAATTGCCTGTCCTTCTTTCGGGTGACGCATCCTATTGGTTTGAATCGGGTCCTATGACCGATCTGACAGTTGAAAACTGCCGCTTTATTGGTGAATATGCGAAGATCAATATTGTAAGTGAGATCTTCCCAAGTGAAAGAGAGCCGTATTACCATCGAAACTTAAAAATTATTAATAACGAGTTTGAAACCGATTCTCCTCTGCTGGGCGGATATGCAGATAAAATCGTATTTAAGGGAAACAGAAATTCCATGGGAAAACCTATGACCCTGACCTTGACTAACTGCGGAAGCGTTGATGCGGAGGGATGCTCCGTGGAGCGCAAAAACGAAGAGAAAAGGAAATTGCGCACCACTTGATATGAAAGCTTCGATAAAGCTTTGCCGCGCCCACTTGACTTTTTGTATTTGATATTTTATAATATAAACGTTGATATTTTGATTTTAACGGTTGTCTTTTAATAATATCGGAGGTTTGTTATGAAGCTTGCCACTACTACGGGAGATTACTTTGCGTACACGGATTCGCAGGAATTTGCCCTTTCGCATATCCGTGATGCGGGATTCAAATATGCTGATTATAATTTCGGTATCGATTTCCGAATGAGAAACGGGGTATATTCCTCCGACTTTGAAAAATATATAAGCAGCTTGTCAGATTTTACCGACAAAATCGGTATAAAGCTCGTTCAGGCACATTCGCCTATGGGAACTCCGCTTAAGGATGAGGATAAAAGCTTTTTGAAGGATACGCTGCGCTGCGTAGACGCCTGCGGCATGTGGGGAATAGATAATCTCGTAGTCCACTCCGGATATATCCACGGACTATCGCCCGAGGAGACCTTTGAGAAAAACAGGGAGTTTTTTCCGCCCCTTCTTGAATGTGCTGAAAAATACGGCGTAAATATCCTTGTCGAAAATTTCAATAAAATGTGCGTTGATGATCTTTACTGGATCGATAACGCACCCGACCTGCTTCGTATGATAGAATGCGTAGATCACCCTCTTTTCCACGCAGTATGGGACGTCGGACACGCAAATATGCAGGAAATGCCGCAGGATGAGGCACTTTCTATACTCGGAAGTCATATTCGTGCACTTCATATTCAGGATAATATGGGAGATGACGATTCTCACCTTGTGCCATTTCTCGGAACGCTGAATCTTGATTCTGTCATAAACGGACTTTTGGATATCGGTTACAAGGGATATTTCACGTTCGAGGTCGGATCCTTCTTCACTCCCGCACATATCAGGCGTAAGTGTGACCGCGATGATCGCCTCGCCTCGGCACCGATCGAGCTAAGAGACGCCTTTGAAAGATATCTTTACGAGCTTGGAAAATGCGTGCTCCAAAAATATAATTGCTTTGAAGAGTAAAGCGTATAAAAAGGCTTCCGCCCTTACAAATGAGCGGAAGCTCTTTTTTTATACTGCAGTGGAGTCATTCCGAAGTGCTTTTTAAAAAAGGTTATCATGGCCGATGCGTCCGAAAAGCCGCACGCTTCGGCACTTTCCGTTACCGATCTTCCCTCGTCAAGCATCCTTGCGACGTTAGTGAGTCTTACGTTTTTTATGTATTCGTGCGGAGTTATATTAAAGTGCTGCTCGAATTTTCGCTCAAGCGTGCTTACGCTCACGTAGGATTCCTCGGCAAGCCTGCTGATGAGCAGCTTGTCGGTATAATTTTGGTGGATGCTTTTCAGGACCCGCGACATTGCATCGGTTTCATTTTCTCCCGTTTCTCCGTCTCCCGCCTCCTCGATAAGATTCATAAGTTTGAAAAATCGGTAGTAAGGCACCGGATCACTCTCTGAACGCTCGCATAGGCTGAAGCATATGTCGATTAGCTCCTGCCTTTTCTCACTGTCAAGTGAAAGCAGATTGCCAACGCCCTTTTCACGCTCGAAAAATCTTTTGAAGATTTTTTCGTTGCCTTTTGCACTGAAAAGTATCCAGAAATGCTTGTGATCGCTTTTTGAATGATACAGACAGTGATGATATTCGTAAGGACGGGTTATCAAAATATCACCGTGCCGTATGGGATATATTTTGTCCTCGACCATAAATGATACGTCACCCTCAAGGTGAATGTATATCTCGCAGTCGTCGTGTATATGCTGCCCTATCGGGGATACGGTGGTGGTTATCTCGCTTTCTATATATCGCAGTGACATATTAAAATCACTGAGTCCCGGAAAATTAATATCACGGTGCCTGAACTTCATCTTATTTCCTTCCTTTTCTTTATGTTCTTTATGTGACGATTTTAGCATATTTTACGACGAAAAGTCAATATAAATTTATCATTTAGTGTGTTATAATTAAAAAAAATAAAATATGGCGTAGGATGCCTGAAAACAGGGGGAAATATAATGAAGGATTATTTGCTGCTTCTGATTGCCGATCTGATGCTGGCTGTCGGATTTACAATAAGTAAAATATATCAGAAAAGTGCAGGGACGAGCTTCAGGGCGGGATTTATCTTCTCGGCTCTGTCGTCACTTTTTACCGCGCTTATATTCTGGGTATATAACGGATTTAAATTCGGACTTACGTGGTTTTCTTTTGTAATAGCCGTGATCGGCTCTGTTCTCTGTACCGCATATACCTTAATAGGTTTTCGGATCATGAAAAGACGGGGAATGTCACTTTATACACTGTTCCTTATGACGGGTGGAATGACACTTCCGTACCTTTTCGGACTTGTTTTTCTGAAGGAGAGCTTTTCAATATTCAGACTTATAGGTCTTGCGCTCATCATCGCAGGTGTGTTTTTCAGCGTTCTCGGCAAAGGAAAGCCGGATAAGCTTACTGTCATTCTCTGCAGTATAGTATTTGTCCTGAACGGATTTGTAAGTATAGTCAATAAGATACACGGTATAAACGTTGATATCGCGGCGGATCCGCAGGAGTTTGTCGTGCTTTCGGGACTTATAAATTTCGTTATAAATATCATTTTCCTGTACACCGTAAAGGATCCTACCGATCATACTGATGAGGAACTGACAAAAAGTAAAAATCCGATTCCAGTACTCGTAACGCTTGCTTTGTTATCCTCAATAGTCGGTGGAGTCTCCTCCGTTTTGCAGCTTGAGGGCGCGAAATATATAGATGCTTCGCTCCTTTACCCATTCATAACCGGAGGAAGTATAGTACTATCCTCGCTGGCAGGATGGATATTCTTTAAGGAAAAGGCTACTAAAAATATGATAATAAGCGTTGCGCTTGCCTTTGTCGGAACTCTCTTCTTTCTTCAGCTTTAATATGTGCTGTGATCAAAGTGACCTTTATTTTAAAGGTCACTTTTGTTATATGATTTTTCGGATAATCTAAATGGATTTTTTATAGCATACGACTTGAAAACCACTATCTAATGTGATATACTTATGAAAAAGAAGGCTTTTACCGAAAATTATGAAAAATCGGAGGAAATATGAAAATAAAGGGTGCAATATTCGATATGGACGGAACCATCGTCGATTCACTTATGTTTTGGAACTATCTCTGGCGCCGTATCGGAGAAAAATATATGAACGATCCCGAGTTCAAGCCGAGCGAGGACATCGATAAAGAGCTCAGGACGATGGTGTTTGTCGATGGAATGGCGTATTTCAGAGAGCGCTACGGCATTTTGGAGGACGGCGACGAGTTTTTTGATTTCGCCTGCTCGGGTATCGACGATTTTTATAAAAATGTCGTCAAGGTAAAGAAGGGAGCAGTTGAGCTCTTGCAGTATCTTAAGAATAATGGGATAAAGCTCTGCCTTGCGTCAGGAACCGAGATGAAGACGATACTTGTTGCGCTTGAGCATCATGACCTGAAGCAGTATTTCGATTTCGTGATGTCCTGCGCCGACATAGGAGTCGGTAAGGATAAGCCGGACATCTATATTAACGCAATGAACGCGCTCGGATTTGAAAAGGAAGAGATATGCGTTTTTGAGGATTCCTTTGTGGCGCTCGAGACCGCTAAAGGGGTCGGATTTAAAACTGTCGGTATCTTCGATAAATATAATTTCGAGCAGGGAAGACTCCGTAAGGCATCAGATATATATGTTGGCGAGGGTCAATCTCTTGCTATTCTCAATGAAAAAATAGAAAGATCATAGCTTTGAAAGGAAAGGTGTAAAAATGAAAATAGCGACAACTACCGGCGATTTCAAAAGATTTTGTACAAGTGATGCCGATCGCGTGCGTGAGATAGCTGATGCCGGATTTAAGTATATCGATCTTAGTATGTATAGCTTCACCCCCGAATGCGCGTATATGCAGAGTTCATGGCGCGATGAGGTCGAAAAGCTTAAGGAGTTTGCCGACGGACTCGGTGTGACCTTCGTTCAGGCACATTCTCAGGGTGGAAATCCGCTTTCCCAAAATAAGGACGATACTGATTTTATCCTTGCGGCAACAGAGCGCTCGATCGAGATATGCGAGATCCTCGGTATCAAAAATACGGTCGTACATAGCGGTACGCGCCCCGATCTTTGTAAGGATGAGTGGTTTGAGCTTAATAAAAAATTCTATGAAAAGCTGTTTCCCGTGATGGAGCGCTGCGGAGTAAACGTCCTTTGTGAAAACTCGACAAAGCTAAATGTGGGTGATCTGTATTTTGTAAATTCGGGCAAGGATATGCGCGAGTTTATCAAATATGTTGACCATCCGCTCTTCCACGGATGCTGGGATACGGGACACGCAAACTGCGAGGGATCGCAGTATGACGATATCATGGCGCTCGGCGATGAGCTTTTTGCGATCCATTATAACGATAATCACGCAAACGGGGATGAGCATATCGCTCCTTTTCTCGGAACGATGAATCACGATGAGGTCATAAATGCGCTTGTTGACGTCGGATATAAGGGATATTTCACGCTTGAATGCGATTCTTCGCTCGTTTCTTATAATTCGTGGATACGTCCGAGAAGAAGGTTTTCAAAAGCTCTGCTTTCCGAACCGCAGCTCTTTATGCAGAGACATATCGAAAAAATGATGTACGAAACGTCCGAATATATTCTGTCCGCATATGGACTGCTCGAAAAATAAGAATAAAAGGGAATAATATGAACGTAAAGATACTGCACCTGGTTGAAGGTGCAAGAGCGGCACGCGGACTTACGGTTATAATCGATGTGTTCAGAGCTTTTTCAGTAGAGGCTTACCTGCTTTCAAGGGGCGTGGAAAGGATAATTCCCATAGGCGATGCTGATACCGCTTACCGGCTCAAAAGGGAAAATCCCGACTATATCCTTGCAGGCGAGAGACACGGAAGGATACTTCCCGGATTTGATATGGGAAATTCTCCCTCTCAGTTTTTGTCTCTTGACGTCAAAAATAAGACGGTTGTGCACACGACCAGCGCGGGTACGCAGGGAATTGCGGGAGCGAAAAATGCCGAGGAGATCCTTGGAGCCTCTCTTGTAAACGCGAGAGCTACCGCAGACTATATAAGAAAAAGCGGCGCAGATGAGGTGTCGCTTGTCTGTATGGGTCTTGATGCGCTCGCACCTACCGAGGAGGATACTCTGTGCGCCCTCTACATCAAAAGCATCTTAGAAAATACCGATACCGATATCGATATCCTTTCAGAGGTCGATAAATTAAGATATACCTCCGGAGCAAAATTCTTTGATCCGTATCAGAGCGACGTCTTCCCGAAAGAAGATTTTGCGATGTGTACAGACGTTGACCGATTTGATTTCGTATTAAAGCTTGTAAAACGGGATGATACGCTTCCATATATCGTTAAAGAAACGGTTTTATAATAAAGGAGCTTCACTATGGCGTGTTTTGGTATAAATGTTTTTGATTTCGGCGCGAAGGGCGACGGAATTACCGACGATACTGCCGCAATTCAGGCGGCGATCGATTTTGCCGCAGGACGCGGAGGCGGAAAAATACTTTTTCCGTATACAAAGGGCGGATACCGCGTTGCATCGCCCGCCGTGGAGGAGATAGACGGAAAAGCAGTCCGCGCACAGCTTGTGATCCCTGAGGGAGATGCTAACGTGCAGCTTGAGGGAGAGATGCCTTGTCGCCTTTTGAACTCGTATCAGGTGCGTCCCGTGGAGGCGGTAAAAAATAATTTTCTTCCCACTACCTTCAAAACCCTTCATAATGACAATACGAGGATCTTTTCCGATTGGGAGGCACCCGAGGTGCATGATCCGAACGAACGCCCCTATTCAATACTTGCCGCGCCCGAGGGTAATTCGTGCAAGGGACATTTCAGTGTCTCTAATTTCTCGATTACAAATCTTGAATTCCGCGTTCATCTTGATCACGGAAAAATGTACCCCACTCAGTCTGCCGTCAATCTTCAGAACGTATCGCGCGTAAATATTACCGATTCGCAGTTTTGCCTTAATGACCAGGTGGGCGATACTCTGCTCGGAAAAGAACTGCAGAAAAATCCGTGCCATACAGCCGGACTTGTTACCTCTGGAGATCAGAATGACGATAACGTTCTCAGAAACGTTGCGGTCCAGGGATTTCGTTACGGACTTGTCTGCGGTGAGCACGTCGTTGCCGATTATCTGTATATCCATAACTGCGAGGAGGGTATTACGTTCCACGATTGCTCGCATCTTTCGGTAATAGGTCATATAGTCGCGCAGCATAATACCGTGATTCTTTCAACGACGTCAGATGACCTTTTCGGTATGGAAAAGGGACCGTGCTTTCTTCAGATCGGCTCGCTTAATTTTGAATGCGGCACAGGACTTAAGCCATCTGTTTCGGCACTTAAATACGGAGTTTACGATCCCGATAAGCGTCTTCACGGCTCGCTTACATGGCATAAGCCATGGGGAAAACAGGAATTTCCGACACTTTGCGGCGACTGCTTTGAAATAAAACGTTTTTGAGAGGTATATATGAGTTGCTTGTACTTTCAGTTCAAGAGGAAATTTTCAATGTCCACTTATAAAAATATGAGGATAGGACTTGGAGAAATGACCTTTTTTAAGGATTTTGTAAATGATAAAAGAGGAGATCTTTATCCCGTGCTTGAAAAAAGCGAGGATCTTAAGGAGAGCGTTGACCGAAATCTTTACAAAATAGATAAAGGGATGGTAAAGCGCCTTTTTTGTCAGTTTTTTCCCTTTGCGAGCTATGAGACCTCCTTTGATCTTACAGACGGAGAGGTCGGATTCTCCTTTAAGCTTCCGAATACGGAGGCTGCCGTAACGGTGAACGGAAATAAGATAGTTTACTCCTGCGATGACCACCTTGAGACTATTGATGTACCTGAAGGCTTAGAAAATGCTCATACTCTTGTGGTGTCCTGCCGTCCGAGAGCGTTTGACATTTATTTTAAAATAAATGGAAAAGCCGAATATATAACCACCTTCTACGATGAAAAATTTGCCGATTCCAATCGGTACGCCCTGTTTTCAAGCTCACACGTCTGCCTTGTTGCAAGCGGTAAGCTTGTGGTAAAGGAGGTGCTTTCCTATGTTGATAACGGCATCTCGCTTGCGGATATGCGACCTATAAAATATGAAAACGGTGACGTTATATACGAGCAGGGAAGGATATGGTTTTCTGCATCTGTCCGCATGCAGGAGGGTGCGTTTCAGGGCGTGTTCTCGTGGATTCCCGGAACCTCAGAGATCGGTATGACAGGAGCGCTCTTTTACGACGTCGGTGACGGCAGATGGTGTAACTTCCTTGCCTCGGTCATAGTTTATGACAGAAATAAAAAGCAGTACCTGACATGGCTGAGCTCGTTCGGTCACGGACATATCCTTGCACACGGTGCCTTTGATGGGGATCCGAGATTCGGAATTAACGTAGTGGACGTGAGTATTGTGGATAAAGCGCCGGATACTTCCGATATTTCGCTCTTTGCGGGATTTGAGGGTGACGAGGATCCCGATATCCTATACGATGCGGAAAATAACAGATGGCTTATGGCGATCTGCCGTATCGATCCTGAACAAAAGCAGTATGTGTATACCTTTTTTGAGTCGGATGACCCGTTTGCACGGTATAAATATATCGGCAAAGGATATCCCGGTGCCGAAACGGGGGGATCGTTTGTAAAAGTAGATGGGGAGCTGTTCTTCGTTTGCGGCAATGATTTCAAATCGACCTCAAATTACCGCATATACAGTAAAGACGGTATGAAAAACGCGAAATTCGATTACCCCGATGGGGGCTTCAGAGGCTGGGGAAGCGTGATCCCCGTAAGGCTCGGAAGCAGAACGAGATATTTTTGGCTCACGTTTGATCGGCATAACGGGAGCGATTATAATTGGAGCTACGGAAATCTCTATTGCTTCGAGCTCGGAATGTAACTGCTGTAAAGGAAGATTTTACTATGGAAAAAGCTTTTTTATCAAACGGATATGAGTATATAAGCGCTCTTATTGAGGACGCAAGATGCCGCGGTCTTGATCGCGTAACGGTAGATAAGGACCTTATAATAGACAGGGAGGTCCGTATCCCGAGCGATTTTACGCTCATTCTTGATTCTTGCCATCTTAAAATGGCAGACGGATGCTATTCTAATATGTTTGTGAATGAAAATCACAGTACCGATATCGGAAGGACCGTCGAAGGAAGAGACCGTAATATCAGGATAATCGGTAAAAACGGAGCGCTTCTCGACGGCGGAAAGTATAATATGCTTTCCGAAAAGACTCAGCTCAAAAACGGACTTCCGCCTATCTGGAAGAATAATCTGATCCTGTTTACTAACGTCGACGGCTTTGAGGTATCGGGTTTGTCCTGCCATAATCAGCGCTGGTGGGCACTGAATTTTGTTTACTGCGCAAACGGAAAGATCTTTGATATCGATTTCAAGGCGTGTGATATAATGGTGGACGAAAACGGAGTCGAGACTCACGGACTTAAGCACGAGAAATATGCTGATATACTCGTCAAAAATGCCGACGGTATCGACCTGCGCCGGGGATGTCACGATATTTTGATAGAAAATATAAGCGGCTTTACCGAGGACGATTCGGTAGCGCTTACAGGTCTTTTCGGAAGACTTGAAAAAGAGTTTGCGGTTGAGGGACTTTCGTCAGATATATATAACGTAAGGATCAGAAATATCGCTACGTCCGCGTTCTGTACCAACGTTCGACTTCTTAATCAGGGTGGTGTAAGGCTTCATGATATAGAGATCGATAATGTGACGGATATGTCAAAGGACTGTCCGTATATGGAAAAGGGAATATACGGTGTAAGGATAGGAGATACGCATCTTTACGGATCGCGTCACGCTACGTCGGACGAGACCTATAATATTTCGGTTCGTAACGTTCACTCAAGAGCTATGTATGCTGCGATCTCGCTTGCCGGAGATATGAGGGACGTTGTTATAGAAAACGTGGAAGCGCTTGAGGGTACGCGCGAGCTTGAGGATAAGAGAACTTCAAACTGAGTAAAAAAACAGACGGAAATTTCCGTCTGTTTTTTGTCAGCTTAGAAGAGTACGGTCGTTTGAAAATTCCTGACCGCTCGTCTGCGAGAATTTTTTCATAAGATCATCTATTGTGAGCTTTTTCTTTTCCTCGCCGCAGGCTTCGAAGATGATGCGTCCCTCGTGCATCATGATAAGACGGTTTCCATAGGTGATAGCGTCCTTCATGTTGTGAGTTACCATCATTGCGGTAAGCTCGTTTTCGTTTATCAGCTTTTGCGTTATCTCAAGCACCTTGGCGGCGGTCTTGGGATCGAGTGCCGCGGTGTGCTCGTCAAGAAGGAGGATCTTCGGCTTCTTTATCGACGCCATAAGAAGGGTGAGTGCCTGACGCTGTCCGCCCGATAAAAGTCCCACCTTTGCGCTCATTCTTTCTTCAAGTCCGAGGTCAAGTATCTTGAGAAGCTCCTTGTATTGCTCCTTTTCCTTCTTTGTTATGCCCCAACTGAGCGTTCTTCTGTCGCCGCGCCTTGCCGCAATAGCAAGATTTTCCTGTATCTCCATCGTAGCGGCGGTACCGTTCATCGGATCCTGAAAAACACGTCCGAGATATTTTGCCCGCTTGTGCTCGCAGAGCCGATTTACGTTCATACCGTCGATGATTATGTCTCCCGAATCTATCGGCCAAACACCGGCTACCGCATTAAGCGTAGTTGATTTTCCCGCACCGTTTCCACCTATTATGGTAACGAAATCTCCCGCATTTAAGTGAAGATCCACTCCGTTAAGAGCGTGCTTTTCGTTTACCGTGCCCGGATTGAAGGTCTTTCGTACGTCATTTAATTCAAGCATCATTGTTCTTTACCTCCTTATCCGACTTGCTTTTTTGCGTGTGATTTTTGATCCGTTTTCCCGAAAAATATTTGTTTTTCCAGTAGGGAACTGCAAGAAATACTGCAACCACGATAGCGGAGAGCATCTTCAGGTAGTTGGAATCGAGACCCAAGTAGATTACGGTAGAGTATACAATAAAGTAAACTATTCCGCCGAGAACTACGGTCGTGAGCTTCAGAGCAAAATTTGTTTTGGCGAACCATCCGAAAAGTGCCTCTCCGATTATTACTGCCGCAAGACCGATAACGATCGCTCCGCGGCCCATGTTTATATCGGCGTTTCCCTGATACTGTGCCAGAAGAGCTCCCGAGAGCGCTACTATGCCGTTCGAGAGAACAAGACCGACTATCTTGGTAGCGTTTGTGTTTATACCTTGAGCGCGGCTCATTCCGAGATTTGCACCGGTCGCACGGAGTGCCGAGCCGTATTCGGTGCCGAAAAACCAGTATAGAATGGCAATAAGCAGTACGCAGGCAATAGAAATTACTATAAGTGTGCGGTTTATGTCGAGCATAGATATCAGAGTGTCAAAATTTCTCGCGGAGAGCGGGAGGTTTGCGGCACTTTGCTTCTCAAGCGCAAGTCCCATTATCTTGAGATTTATCGACCAAAGCATAAGCTGTGTAAGGATACCTGCAAGGATCGCGGGTATCCCCATAAACGTGTGAAAGATTCCCGTGAGCAGTCCGGCAAGCATACCTGCTATAAACGAGCAGATCATGGCGATCGGGAGAGAATATCCCATAGTCATCATGGCGGCACACACCGCGGCTCCCGTGCAGATGCTTCCGTCAACGGTCAGATCCGCAATGTCGAGGACCTTGTAGGTGATGTAAACGCCGATCGCCATAATTCCCCAGATCATACCCTGAGCAATTGCTGCGGGCAGAGATGAAAAATAATTAAGCAACGTTTCCATAAAATCCTCCTATTTGTTTAAATGGCTTATCCGAGACGCGGTATGCTAAGACCGCGCCTCGGAATATAAAGGAATGTAAAAGCTTTTTTAGTCAAGAGCGGTGTATCCTGCATCCTCAAGAGCCTTGGTGTCGATTCCGAGGTCGTTGCAGATCGCCTTGTTGTATTTCTTTGTCTCCTGAGGAGCGTATGCGATAGGCATTTTTTCTATCTCGGCTTCCTTTTTGAGTATGGAAGCAGCCATTTCACCGGTCTTGTATCCGAGATCGTAGTAGCTGATGGAAAGGGTAGCTATTCCGCAGCCGGCGCAGATTCCGCTTTCGCCCGCAATAATAGGCTTTTTGTTTTCTCCCATAGCACCGTAGATCGTTTCGGCACAGGATGCGGCGGTGTTGTCGGTGGGAATGTAGATAGCGTCGCATTCGGATGCAGCCTTCTGAGTTACGGACGTAACGTCGTTAGAATCGGAGAACTCGTAGTTGACACATGTGAGTCCCTTCTTTTTGAGGTACTCGCTTACCTTCTTTACCTGGTAATCGGAATTTGCCTCTGCAGAGCAGTAGAGCATGCCGACCTTTTGAGCGTTGGGTACAAGGTCGATTATCATCTGCGCCTGCTTGGCAAGATCTGCAAGGTCAGAGGTTCCGGATACATTTTCTCCGACGGTTCCGCTGAAGTTTTCAATTCCGAGAGCAACACCGTATTCGGTTACGGAGGTTCCGAGTATCGGAATGGTAGCGGTAGCGTTGTAAGCCGCCTGGAGAGCGGAGGTCGCGTTTGCCATGATCAGATCGACCTTCTTTGTTACGAAGGATTTTGCTATGGTAGCACAGGTGTCAGGCGAGCCTGCGGCGTTCTGAACGTCGATCTCGACATTGTCCTTGCCGAGCTTGTCTTCAAGAGCCTTGATAAAGCCTTCGGTAGCGGCATCAAGAGCATCGTGGGTGATGAGCTGAATAACACCTACGGTGTACTTGTCTTTTTTGCTGCTACAGGAAACAAGGGTCATGGTCGTGAGTACAAGTGCCGTAATAAGCACTGCGCTGAGTAAACGTTTGATTTTCATAATGGAAATCTCCTTTTGATAATAAATTTATTTTAACAGGCTGGAATGTCTGCTATTTACAACAAAAAAAGTCTCTGCGTCGATAAATATCGACGCAGAGACGTAAAAAATACGTGTTACCACTCTGCTTCACTTCTGTCTTACGGCAGGAGCCTCACGGGGCACAGATAATGTCCCTGCGATATTACGGTCGCACCCGGCGAGGCCTACACATCATCTCGATCCTGTCAAGAGATTTCAACCCGCAGCTCCCGGAATGTATTTCATCGACCTACTCGCTACCGCTTCGCACCAAACAGCGGCTCTCTGAAAGTTTTTCGGAGGATTACTTCTTTCCGATCATCACTTTTGCTCGCTAAAGTGATCACATTATAGCACTACGAAAACCGTTTGTCAATAGTTTTTTTGAAAAAATTTTGCTTATTTTCAAAAAAAAATTTCATAGATGGCAAAAATATTCGTTTCGGACAGAAATATTTCGGCATAAAGTAATACGGTTCGGTCTGAAAAATGACCGAACCGTATGCTTTAGAATTTAACGGGAAGCGGATTCTGTGCGTGGACCGTTTCGATGACCGAGATTATGGATGCCGCCATTTCGGGCGTTACACTCATCGGACGTCCCTCTGATATGAGATAGTAGAGCTCCTCGTACAGATCGTGCGTGCCAACGTCGAACGCGCTTCCGCTATAGCTATCCGACTCTTCGTGCTTTATAAGCCTCTCGGAGCAGTAGATAGGCTCTCCCGACTCATCCTTAAGCGATGATTCTATAACGTCGCGCTCGGGATTTTCTCCGTCCACGATATATACGCACTTGTAATTTGTAATAGTTGTCTTGAAGCATCCGCGGCTTCCGAGGATCTTGACCGTGTAATCGGAGAAGGGATCTATCGAGCTTACCTCAATATCGACGGTAGGCTTTTCGGGAGCGCTGAGTATGATCTTTGCGTAGTCGTCACTGTCACCGCTTGTGAGTGCACATCCGAGTGAGGAATATTCGACTCGCGCGTTTTTGTCAAATCCGAGATATCCGAGACCGAGACCGATCGGGTGAGGACCTGTGTTGTATATTCCGCCTGCGCACTTCTTCTGAAGAGTTTGCCAGTCCCAACGTCTCGAAAATCCGTTGAATCTGACGTTTATCTGCTTTATCTCTCCGAGTATTCCCGAATCTATGACCTCAAGCGTCTTTTTGTAATAGGGCGCCATAAATGACTGCTGGAAGACCGCAAGATGGACTCCGTTTTCCTTGGCCAGTCGTATCAGAGTGTCGCATTCGTAACGGCTTCTCGAGAAGGGCTTTTCAACGAGCACGTTCTTTTTGTTTTCAAGAAGCTCCTTGGTTATAGAAAAATGAGTGTCGGAGGGAGTTGCGTTTACTACGAGGTCGATATCCGTTTTCTCAAACAGATCTCTGTAATCGCTTATTACCTCGGCGTTCGGATAGATGCTCTCGGACACCTTGCGCCTTTCCTCGTCTGTTTCAACAACGTATCTTACGTTAAAAAAGGTATTGCTGCTTCCGCGCAAAAATGCTCCGTGTATGTTTTTTCCGCTTCGTCCCTGACCGATGATTGCTAAATTTAATTTTTTCATAAACATCTTCCTTTGTATGTTATTTTCGGAGATCCTTACTCCACTATTATTATGCAATATATTTTTTGCAAAATAAATGGTGAAAACTGTACAAATATATTGACAAAAATGAACTTTTGTGATATTCTTTGCTCAGATAATTGATTTCGGGAGATATTTTATGGATGTAATATCCGAGTACAAGAGCACTGAGCTTGTTTATAATCACGTGATACACAAAAATCCGTCAAAGGGATCCTTTTCGGAAGAAGCGCATAATTTCTATGAATTGATATATATAGTGAGCGGTGACGTTTCTTATACTATCGAGGATAGGATATATAAGCTCAAAAAGGGTGATCTTATCATAACCGAGCCTGCGAAATATCATTTTGTTCGCATTGATTCGGAAAAGGATTACGAAAGATACGACGTTTTTTTCGATATAAGAACTCTTCCGATAAAGGATCTTCCGCCACTTCCGAAGGAAAGGGACGTTCTCGGTCTGTACGGCAATACCGTAGTATCCGATATATTTTCAAAGCTCGATTTTTATTACGGAAAGCTCAGAAGCGAGGATTTTGCAAAGATCATACAGATAAGCGTTTCCGAGCTCTTTTTCGTACTGAGCATCTCTGATAATGGAGCGCATGACGTTTCCTACTTGAGAGTGAGTCCGCTCGTTTCGGATGCGCTTAAGATGATAGGAGATAATTTGTTCACGCTCGGAAGTGTATCAGATCTTGCAAAGGAGCTTTTCGTTACCGAAAGCTATCTTTACAGATGCTTTAAAAAAGAGATGCACAGTACACCTAAGAAATATATAAGCAGTAAGCGTCTTCTTGCCGCTCAGAATATGATATCAATGGGCGAGATGGCGACAAAGGTTTCGGAAAAATGCGGATTTGGGGACTATACCTCGTTTTACAGAAGCTACGTTGAGTTTTTCGGATACCCTCCGTCGAAGGAAAAAGTTTTCAAATAAAACCATATAGGAGAAGAGATCATGGACTATACCGCAAAATTGAAATATCATTTTAAGCCGGAAAAGGGTTGGGTGAACGATCCGAACGGACTCGTTTATTTCGACGGATATTATCACGTGTTTTATCAGCACGCGCCACATTTTGAAAGACCGTGGAAAGAACCGATGCACTGGGGTCACGCCAGAACAAAGAACTTTGTAGAGTGGGAGGAGCTTCCGATCGCGCTTTCTCCCGATACAGATTACGATGACGGCGGATGCTGGTCGGGTACCGCTATAGTAAAGGACGGCGTGCTCTATCTTTTCTATGCCTCTATTCATACGTTTGAAGGGGATACGCATAATACGCAGTCGGTGAGCGTCGCATATTCAAGAGACGGAATAAATTTTGAAAAATACGAAAACAATCCTGTCATCCCACATTTTCCCGAGGACGGAAGCCGTGATTTCAGAGATCCCGCAATTATAGAGGCAGACGGAAAATATTACTGCGTTATGGCAAGCGGATATCCGCAAAAAAAGCTTGCGAGACTTCTTCTTTATGAAAGCGAGGATCTTTTCAACTGGAAATACGTTGGTGTTATGTCCGAGTGGGAAAACGGTAGATATGCCGAATGCCCTTCGTTTATGCACGCGTATGACAGATATCTTCTTACCGCGTCGGTCTGCCTTGAAAAATATCATTATTTTTCGCTTATGTACGGAAGCTTTGAAGACGGGAAATTCACTCCCGATCTTGTGGGAGCTATAGATAAGGGACCCGATCAGTACGCGGGGCAGGTGTTCAGAGATCATAAGGGAAGAAATATACTTATCTCATGGATACCGGGGTGGCCATATGCGGGATATGCCGAAAAGGACGTCGGATGTATGTCACTTCCTCGCGAGATCTTTATAAGGGATTCGAAGATATGCGGATATCCGATAGAAGAGATAAGATACCTTTTAAAGGATGAGGATCCTGCTGTGAAGCGTACCGAGGATGGCTTTACGGTAGAGCGTGTCGGAAGAGAAGCCCTCGTTTATAAGGGCGAGATAAGGGATATCAAGCTCCTTAGGGATGAGTTTATCCTTGAAATATTCGTAAACGGAGGAGAAGAGATCTTTTCGGTGCTTCTTTAATAAATTTCAGTAAAATAATGCAAAAAACGGCAGAAAACTGCCGTTTTTGTTTTTGTCCGTAATAGATTTGATTCGGCGGGTAATACTAATAAAAAAACAAAGGAGATAAAAATGATAGAACAGGATACGGTAAAGCTGCTTCGCGAATGCGATGCGGGAGTCAAAATGGGAATATCCTCGATAGATGAGGTTATATCTTACGTTCGAGAGGAAAAGCTTCGAAAATATCTTTCCGACTGTAAAAGAGAGCATGAAAGACTGTCCGAGGATATAGACGTTATGCTTGCCAAATGCTGCGATAAGGGAAAGGAGCCGAGCATCATAGCTAAGGGTATGTCATCGGCAAAGACCAACGTGAAGCTCGTTATGAGCGAATCGGATAATTCGGTAGCCGATCTTATGACCGACGGATGCAATATGGGAGTAAAATCTCTCAGCAGGTATTTAAATCAGTATAAAGGGGCAAGCGAGGAATCAAAGGATATAGCGAAAAAGCTTATTGCAATAGAGGAAAAACTTGCTGTTGAAATACGAGATTTTCTTTAAGTCTAACCTGTAGGGTATTGACATCGGAAAATTTTGGGTGTATAATAAAATCGTTAATTAAATAACGAAAGGATGTATTCCCATGAACAAATTTATGCTCAACGAGACCTCCTATCACGGCGCAGGAGCTATCAAAGCAATCCCCGATGAGATCAAAAACAGAGGCTTCAAGAAGGCATTCGTTGCCTCCGACCCCGACCTTATAAAGTTCGGCATTACCGCAAAGGTTACCGATCTGCTTGAGGCGGCAGGAATCGCTTACAGTGTTTTCTCGGATATCAAGCCCAATCCTACTGTTGAAAACGTGCAGAGCGGAGTAGAAGCGTTCAAGGCTTCGGGCGCTGACTGTATCGTTGCTATCGGCGGTGGATCGTCTATGGATACCGCAAAGGCTATCGGTATAATCATTACCAACCCCGAGTTTGAGGACGTTCGTTCTCTCGAAGGCGTTGCTCCCACCAAAAATCCTTGCGTACCGATCATCGCAGTTCCCACAACCGCAGGAACGGCTGCTGAGGTAACTATCAACTACGTTATTACCGACGTACAGAAGAAGCGTAAGTTCGTTTGTGTTGATGCGCACGATATCCCCGTCGTAGCTGTAGTTGACCCCGATATGATGGCGTCTATGCCCGCCGGCCTTACCGCGGCTACCGGTATGGATGCTCTTACCCACGCTATCGAGGGATATATCACTAAGGGCGCTTGGGAGCTTTCGGATATGTTCCATATCAAGGCTATCGAGATCATAGCACGCT
Organism: Clostridia bacterium; assembly: GCA_017466445.1. Lineage (GTDB taxonomy): Bacteria > Bacillota > Clostridia > Oscillospirales > CAG-272 > SIG672. The sequence continues at coordinate 9,567 of JAFTUC010000005.1, read as the reverse complement.
CGCTCAGAGGCTCAGTAAAGAATACCGCAGACGGACGTGAGGGCATGGCACTCGGTCAGTATATCGCAGGAATGGGCTTCTCTAACGTCGGACTCGGTGTTGACCACTCTATGGCACACACTCTTTCCGCATATTACGATATGCCTCACGGAAAGGCATGTGCGACACTTCTCCCCGCAGTTATGGCATATAATGCAGAGGCTACCGGAGAAAAGTACCGTGAGATCGCTCGCGCTATGGGCGTGAAGGGAGTTGACGGTATGACTCAGGATGAGTACCGTGCCGCAGCAGTAGAGGCGGTACGTCAGCTTGCTGAGGACGTTGGAATCGTTACCTCGCTTAAGGGTGTGGCTAAGGAAGAGGATATCCATCAGATGTCTGTTGACGCTTATAATGACGCTTGCCGTCCCGGCAACCCGAAGGAAACCAGCGTAGAGGACATTGAGGCTATCTATCGCAGTCTTATGTAATTAAGATAAATAACAAAGCAGGTCCCGTAAATGACCTGCTTTGTTAGTATTTCTTTGAGGAGATTTTATATGAGAAAATTAACAGTCAAGAGAGAAAAGAAATACGTTGCATCTCTTTCGCGCGTTAATCTTTATCTGCAGGATACAAGCTCTGTGGATACCTTTATAAACGGTGTTCCTTGCAGGCATCTCGGAGATTTGAAAAACGGTGAGGAAAAAAGCTTTGATATCAGCGACGAGTCGGCAAGATTATATGCCTGCTACTCAAAAAGATCGAGAAATCAGTATAACGATTTTTATCCTATCCCCGCGGGAGAGGATGACGTAAATGTCAGCGGAAGGAGCGTCTACTCCTTTTCAAATCCCTTTTTGTTTAACAATAATGAATCCGAAGAGGTTGCCTCTCATCGAAAGGCGATGAAAAAGAAGGCGATAATAAGGGATGTAATAATCACACTTGTCTGCTTCGTTATCGGATTTGTTATCGGCTTTGCATCCAGTGTGTTCAGCACGGAGCCCAAGACCTTTGAATACGGAGATCTCAGTATAGTTCTTACCGATGATTTCACTGAGGAAAAGCTCACTGAGGATGAAAAGGAAAAGTTCGACGTAGCATATTCCTCGTACGATACGGCTGTAATCATTTTCAGCGAAACGTTTGAACAGTATCCCGTACTTGAGGGTTATACCCTTAGTCAATACTGCGATAGCTTTGTTCTGGCTAACGATATAAGCGCGTTACTCAAGGAGACTACCTTCGAGGACGGACTTGCATATCTTATATATGAAGTGGATATCGACGGTGATATGTTCAGATACGTCGCATTCGTATATAATACCGACGATGCATTCTGGGTCGTTCAGATCACCGCTCAGGAGGATGATTTCGATGATAATTTCGAAGACTACATAGAGTACGCAAAATCAGTCAAGTTTAAGGGCGAATAAAAATCGGAGCCGTCGGGAATTTCCCGGCGGCTTTGATCATTTGTTTTTGTATTCAACGATGCTTCTTATTACGTCGGTGGGAAGCTTGGTCATTGCACGGTCGTGAGTTATAAGACCGTTGACCTCGTCCTCGACGTCGGCAAGCTGAGTATATACCGCTGCCGAAAGTCCCTTTTCTACAGACGGAAATATCTCTTCACTGTATAGCCTTGTGAGTGCCTTTTTCAGATCCTCGGGCGTCTTCAGATGCTTGTATCCGAAATTTCTCGACGTAAAGGAATGTCCCTCGATTTTGTGATTGTATCCTCCGAATTCGCTGAGTACGACGACGCGCCCCTTTTTGTCGGGCGAGAATCTGTATTTTGTGAAATAAACGTGCAGGCTTTGTATGTCTCCAATGCCTTGATCGTGCCATCCGCTCGCATGGTCTACGGTTCGCGTTTTGTCTATCGAGAGTATGAGATCGAGCGCTTTTGCGGCGTCAAACTGCCCCCATCCCTCGTTAAAGGGAACCCACATGGCGATCGACGGAACGTTTATGAGCTGATTTATCATCTCCTCAAGCTCTGCGTAATATTCATTTCGTCCCTCCTTGTCCTTTCTTGCGAACCAGGAGTAGCGATCGTCCCTGAAATGCTTTTTGGTGATCAGAGGGGACGATATTACGAGAGGATTGTATTTTCCGCCTCCGTTTATCATGTCCTGCCAGACGAGAATTCCGAGACGGTCACAATGGTAATACCAGCGCATGGGCTCGATCTTTATATGCTTTCTGAGCATGTTGAAGCCCATTTCCTTGGCGCGTGTTATGTCTGATATCATCATTTCGTCGCTTTCGGGGGTGTAGAGTCCGTATCCGAAATATCCCTGATCGAGAAGCCCGTTGTGGAAATATGGCTTGCCGTTGAGCATGAGACGGGGAATACCGCGACTGTCCTTTCCGACGCCAAAGCTTCTCATGGCAAAATAGCTGTCTGCGCGGTCGTCTCCGAGACATGCGGAAAACTCGTAAAGCATCGGGGATTCTGGCGCCCAGGCGATGAAATTTTCAAGATAAAGTGCGTATGGCTCGTTTGATCTTGCGCTGTGGATCTTGCCGTTGAATACGATCTCACATTCCGTGTCGGATGCAGATCTTACCGTTATGTAAACGCACGATCTTTCAAGAGACGGCACGATAAGAAGGGAAGAGATGTAGTCGCTCGGTAGGCTTTCGAGCCAAACGCTCTGCCAGATTCCGCTTTGCGATGTGTACCAGATGCCTCCGCGCTTTTCCTTTTGTTTTCCTCTTGAGTGATAAGATGTGTCGGACGGGTCTGATACGCGAAGGAGTATCTCGTTTTCTCCGATAAATATCCACTCGGTTATGTCGAAGGAAAAGGCGGTGTATCCACCACGGTGCGATCCGATATAATGTCCGTTAACGTAAAGATCGGCGGAAAAATCGACGGCTCCGAAATTGATAATAAGACGATCCTTCATAAAATCGGACGAGAGATAGAATTTCTTTCTGTAAAACAGAAATTCGCTCGGTCTCGGAGCACGCTTTGCGCCCGAAAGTCTGCTCTCGGGTGAAAAGGGAACGATAATTTCGTCGTCAAATTCATCGACGATCGCGTCGCTTTCACTTATTCTGATATCCCATTTTCCGTTAAGCGAGTAATAGCTGTCCCTGACCATTTGCGGGCGTGGATATTCGGACAAAGGGATGTTTGTAGATCCCTTGTTTTCGGGAAAGAGCATAGATGTTGTCTCCTTTGGCATGTTGCAAATGCTTTTCGTGTATATGATACTATAAATTTGCTAAAAATGCAATCTTTTTTATAAAAATAAAAAACAGTAAAAATATTTTGATTTTGTGTTGACAATTCGTTTTTGTTGTGCTATAATCTATTGGTACGAAAACGGGGTGTGGCTCAGCTAGGTAGAGCGCTTGGTTCGGGTCTCAATCACCACGCTCGGCGCAGAATTTTCGAGAAGAGCCGAAAACCCCCACAAACACTGACTTTTTCGGCTCTCCCGAATGTCGAAAAATCCGCAATTCCTCGGTCTGACCACATGTTTGACCACTTACAAAAAATCTAATAATTTTACCATTTCGAGGTGTAGCGAAGATGGTATCGCGCATCGTTCGGGACGATGAGATCGCAGGTTCGAGTCCTGTCACTTCGACCAAAAAACAGCCGAAAACAAGCTATTTTGACTTGTTTTCGGCTGTTTTTCTATATATTTTTCACAAAATCGGCTGTTTTCAGTTGACCACATGTTCGCCTGATTTTTCGGCTTTTTATTGGATTTTTCATGGCTTTTTCATAGTATTTTGAAAATTCCTTTTCTTTGCTTTCTGCGACTCAAATTTTGAGGGCTGACAGTTGTTTTCCGCCAGCCCTCGCTCTTATTATCATCCCGACAAATTGGAATTGGTCAATCAAACAATGTCTTCCATGTGTCACCTGAACGGTGGGCATCAAAGCACATTTTGATTTGCTCAGCGGTATTCTTTTCTGTGGCAAGTTCTGGAAGACTATCCTCGTTAAAATAATCAAAACCCGTGGTTTCCAAATTTTCTTGGAAGCTGCCGCCAACCAGAGAACAGAGAACAAAAATTTTGCATATACCATAGGCATATACTGGAAGATTGTGCTTTGCCCTATCTTGAACGGCAATAATACTATCGGCGGTTACATCCAGCCCAGATTCTTCTTTTACTTCTTTGACGGTGTTTTCGCCGACAGAGATATTCACATCACACCAACCGCCAGGAAGAGACCATTTTCCGTTGTTCTCACGAACAAGAAGAATTTTCTCTTCCCTAAAAATGGCCGCACGGGTATCCAGCTTTGGGGTTTGATATCCTGTTTCATTACAAAACAAGTCTTTTACGATTTCTGTCGGGATGTCTGACATATGGGACAGTATTTCAGCTGAGATATCGCGAATACGCTCATACCGCTCCTTGTCGTAAACATCTTTACCATAGGTAAGACCAGCCTGTGCAAGACTTTGCAATTCTATCGCCCATTGTAACCATTGTTCGTTTCTGTCCATTGCAAGTTCCTCGCTAAACCTGTATTTATCGTTCTGTTTTATCACCAGTTTCGCCTTTGTATTACAAAGGCTTTGGGCAAAGCCCATACCCCTAAAGTTGTACGAACGCTTCAATAGGCTCCCTCTGGGAGGGAGGCTTTTTTGTTAGTTCCATTATAACACAAATCGGCAGAGAAAACAAGTTCTCTGCCAAAATTTGTTTGTAGGGGCGACCATTGGTCGCCCGTTTTGGTTTTGCGGTTATTTGCGGGCGATCAATGATCGCCCCTACGGTAAACATCCTTATGAGAATCAGCCTAAGCGACGCCTTTTTTTCATTCATCTTTCTGAAATTCCAAAATATCTCCGGCTTTGCAATCGAGCACCTCGCAGATCGCAGGAAGGGTGGCAAAGCGAATAGCCGTTACTTTATTGTTTTTGATTTTGGAAAGGTTGACGTTGGAGATACCTACACGCTCTGCAAGCTCGTTTAATGACATTTTTCTCTCAACCATCATCCGATCCAAGCGGAGAACTATTTTACCCATAGCGACCTCCTTACAGCAAACCGTCTACGTCTTTTTCTAGTTCAGCACCGTGAGCAAAGAATTGTGTCAGACAGAGAACGATAATGCCCATAAAGATGCCCGACATATCAATGCTGAGTTCGGCTGTTTCGACACCGGTTACCAAACGAATAATTACGCTCATAATGAAGCCGATTACAGGGACGGCAATGGAGAGAATACCAATCTCACGCATCATGCGAATGTTATCCTTTTGGAACGGGGTAGCATTTTCTGACTTCTTAAAGATAAGATGCAAATTACGGAATACCATAGCCATAACTATAAGGATTATGACCGCGCCGATTCCAAAGAGCATAAACGTCAACATATCTGCATTGCCATCGGTAACAGGAGCGTTGACCTCAAAGCCATACACCTTCAGTTCTGCACCGCAACAATCCTTTGCATCAAAGCCGACAAAGTAATTTACCCAGCCGGGCGCTGCCATAGAACAAATGGTGGCAGCTGTCATTAAAACTGCACCTACCCAATGGAATACTTCTAAAATCTTGGTAATAACCTTTCCGAGTTTATTAAGACCTTTCATTACTCATACCTCCTGAGTGATTTGTTGGCATAAGTATAGCACAATCCTTAATGTTTGTCAATGGGTTTTTAATGTTTTGCGTTAAATTATATATTTCTCGCATTAATAAGAAGCCCTCGCTCCGTCGTGAAGCGAGGGCTGAGTAGCGAGGGCTGAATTTAAGCTATTCTGTACTTCCTTGATTTAACAAGATACCAAATAACGCACACTGCGAGGTTGATTACGTGCAGGGACAACAATCCTGCGTTTATCATTGAATATATAGCTTGACCGTGCTGAGCCGCTTCCACGGTTATAACTACGATTTCCCATTCTCCGTTTTCGTGTTGCAGGATAGCCAGCGTATCATATAAATTGGAATTGTAGTAGTATTCTTTACCATCAATTTCTGACCATGTTTTCAAATGGTTAAGCTCATTGGTTATGTTGGAGGAAGAAGGCTCGTGATCGTATCCCTCCCTATACCACGCATCATAATCATTCTGCACATACTCAATGAATTTATCGGGATCGTTAAATGTAACGCTTTCTCTAAAATCAGATTCACTAACAGAAGAAGTGATAACGTATGTTGCAACCGCAATGATCGCAAAGATGACCGTAAATACGATACATATCTTTTTAAGAAGTTTTCTTTCTGCATTGACTTTGTTAACTGCCGGCTCTTCAAGCCATACCAGTTCCTTGCTGATCAATGCCTTCAGCACGAATATCTTATACACACAGAATGCGAGAAGAAATGCGGATGCTGCAAACAAACCGCCATATAAAATCCAAGAACCGATTTCGAGTCCATAATAACTGTTAAAATACCCAACAGTTAAAACTGCTATTGGCAGGCAAAACGCAAGCATCAAAAGAATTGCAAAGAATATCCTGACAGAGCTGAACACCATTTGCGTGTTTGCCCTTTGGATTTCCTTTGCGTGCTCATCGTCATCCTCGTCAATCAGTATTCTGCAACTCACGGTAAAACAGATCTGACATATTGCTGCCGCAACAAGGAGTACGCTTGCGAGGCAGAAACCGAGCAGCCCTTTTGAGAAACCAAGATTGCAGATCATTGCAGCAATTAAGGCTACAATGATAAGCCCGACTGAAATAAGGGAAAGATTGGTGAATTTCTTCTTTCTGCTGTGAAGCATCAGTCTGAACTGCTTATCACTTTTCGCCTTCAGCTTGCTTACCGTTTCCGCATCAGCGTCTCTCTCGGGATTGCTACGCTCTCCGCGCAGAAGCTCATCACAGGTAATGCCAAACATTTCGGCCAAGGCAGGGATTGCCGATAGATCCGGAGCGCATTCATCACGCTCCCAACGGCTGATCGCCTTATTGGATACATTCAAACGGTCTGCTACTTCCTGCTGGGTCATTCCCTTTGCTTTTCTAAGCGCGGCAATAAATTGCCCTATCGAATTCTTTGCCATATCAAAGCCTCCTGATGAAGTTTATTACAACCTCATTCTACCAAAACGGTATTGAGAATAACAGCCCGCATACCGGAAATCAGTCTCGCAAACCGAGAATAAGATAGTTTTCACTTCTATTTATAACACGTATAATCGGGATTTCTATGAACGACTCCCAAACTGAAAGGCATCGCCGCAATGCGATGCCTCTCAATACCACTTGCTGTGTGTAATCACAAAACGCTATCGTCGTTGAAATATTCCTCCAGCTCGGCAATGGTAAAGCTGCTGTTCTGATCGGAAATGCTGGTGGAGCTGGCAATCCTTACGTTCTGATCTGCATGGTAGCCACCGTTCTGCGTGCCTGTGCACTCAAACGCAATTGCCTGCCCTTCCGCATTCATTTCAATGAAAAAAGCATGGTTTTCCTGTTCGAAGTTCTTAACGATATTGAAGCCCTCCACGTATTTATGGGTGGAGAAATCCCACAGCCAACCGCCGGTCTCACCATTCAGGCTCCATCCGTTTGACAGGCAGGAGAAGAACTTCTCTCCGTTACGGAAGGTAATAAGGCTGTCACCCCAAATGCATTCTTCTGTGATCACAACGTCTACCAAACCAAGACCAAGCTTAGAAGCCAGGAATCCGTTCTCATCGGTCAGTTCGATCTGGAACATACTGACCTTGTTGATAAAGAAGGGCTCATTAGAATCCAATTCGTAATAATAAACATCCTCGTCGGAATCCGTGTCGCCGGGATTATCCGGTGTGACGGAAGGACCTTCGGTCACATCGGGACCGGTGGTATCCGGTGTTGGACGTGCTTCCTCCTTGTCCTGTCCGGAACCGTTTGCCAATAGGACAATTTCAAAATTCGAACCAATCACGCTCTGCTTCGTTACTTTTGGTGTTGAAGTAATCGTGCGAAGCGCGGCATAATAGTTCAGCTCGTCAAGGCTATTGATTTTCAGATCAATTATCTCACCGGGAACCGGTGGGTTCAAGGACTGCGAGCCCTGTTCCTTGCTTGGCGGATTCTGATCCTCCTCAGGTCCAGAAGAGATCTGCGGTGCCATACAGCCCGTCAGAGCCACAAGCAACATAACAAGGGTTAATGTTATAGCAAGTATACGTTTCATCACGACGCCTCCCTACCAGTACCCTTTCTTTTCAAAGCGATTTTCATACCAAAGTGTGTTCCGAGCATTGCAAGCAGACCAATCGGCAGATAAATTGCCGAGTAAACGTACAGATCCCAAACAAAATCTCCAATGGCCGCACCAAAGAGCAGCGGGAACAGCGCAGATATGGCAAGCGGGATCCACCAAAGTTTCCGTAGCTCGGTGCCCGCCATAATGCTAAGACCTATAACGAGAGCAGGATTCACGGTAAAGAAAGCGAACATCCACAATCCCGTTACGGCCCAACCGTCAGCGAACTTGATTGCCAGCCAGGGCAAGATCATCATAAATAAGATGAGCGATGCTACGGTTATGATTATTTTCGTTATCGTCTTCTTCATGGAATCCACCTCCCAACATCATTGTTTTCCTTTCATAAAGCATATGCCAAATGTTGCAGCAAGCAACAATCCAACGATAATGCCGATCACGGTTAAATAGTCCGTGCCAAACATCAGAGGGGCAAAAGCGGCAACGGTTGCAAATCCGGACACGTTCATCATCGCTGTGTTTAAACCCTTGCACGGTTTGAAGAAATAGATCACAGAAAGCAGAAGCAAAACACAGGTCAGAACAGCGGCAATCAGCGGGCCGAAGTTTGCATATCCGAAAGGCATCATGTCAAAATGTGAATATGTTCGCACCCAAGGATCTCCATCAGGATTGGCAAAGCGCAGAACTACGCCATTCGGTAAAAGCTCAAGAATCAATGCCGCAATAGGCATCATAATAAGCAGAAATTTCTTTATGTTAAGTTTTGCCACGATGAGCCCTCCTTTTACGGATTACTACAAACGCAACCACTCCGCCGGTAAGCACAACTACTCCACCAATCACGCCCAAAACAATCCAACCGATATAGCTATATGGCGGAGTCGCACGCACGGGATTTTCTGACGTGGACAGATTGAAGGTCAGCTCTCCATCAGGAAGACCATTTAATTTCACGGTATAGCCGGTCTCCGTCTTAGTAAAACCCTCGATACTACAGCTCGACACGTAATACGGTGTGTTGATCACAATTTCAAGCTCACCGAAGCTCTTCCACGTTTTTGCGGGAGACAACAGATAGGTATATCCACAAACGTTGGGTTCATAACGAAGATCGATGGAATGATAGATGGGAGCCGTGAACGTGTTAACGATGCGCTCACCGGCTTCTAAGGTGATCTCATACTCATACCAACGCATCAGACTATCCTGGAACCCACCTGCATAACGGTAAGGCTCGGCAATGGGATAGTTATCATAGTGATTGTTACCATCCGTAATTTCAGCAAGAGCGGCATTGTACCAATCCACATCGGAAACACCGGATGCCTCATCCCAGTTTGACAACACAAACTCCTTGAACGTCAGTGTTTCGGTACCGACAAGATCCACCGAACCGGCAATGACCTTGTTATCTTCCACGCT
>JAFTUC010000004.1 GCA_017466445.1 Clostridia bacterium | reverse complement strand
CGGGTGAGAGGGTAGTCGTTGCAACAATTTGCCCTCTCCGTCGGCTTCGCCGCCACCGTCTCGCCGCGGCTCGGTCACGCTCGGGCTCTGACACCACACCGTGGTGTCATTCACTCCCCTCGCGCCGCTTCGCTACCCAAAGGGAGAGGCTTTTTTACTAACCCCATTATACCACAAATCGGCAGAGAAGACAACCTCTCTGCCGAAATTTATGCGTATCCGTAGGGGCGATTCATGAATCGCCCGTTTTTGTTTTGCGTATTTCAGCGGGCGATTCGCCACCGCCCTACAAACTTGCGGTGGCTAAAACCTGTTTTATGTAAGGTACCCGTTATAGCGTGCTTTTATTTTTGTGTTTGGCTACCGTTTTCAGATGACATTATTAAATCACATTCACACCTTCTGATTTCAGGATCGCCTTAGCTTCAAGTATTTGCTGCTCTGTTGGGATCCATTCTGTCCTGCCACTGTCCGAAAAACCGAGAAAAACAAATTTTGTCCCACCGTAGGCATGATACGGAATGAACTCCAATCCGTCAAGATTATTGATCTTTTTTGCAATTACCGCAAGCTCCTTGTAATGTGTCTTGTGTGTGTTGATGCCGTTTACGAGAATACATCTCAGGCGTATTTTTGCACACGTTTTATTGATCACACTTAAATTTTCAAGAATCTTTTTGTTTGATACACCGGTGTACTGTTTGTGCCGTTCGCTATCGGTATCCTTAATATCCCATAAAAACAAATCGACAAATTCTGCCGCTTTGCATAAAGTTTCGGTGTCGGCATAGCCACAGGTCTCCACTGCCGTGGATAACCCCAGCTCTTTACATTTCCTCAACAGAGCGATCGTTGCTTCTCCTTGTGTAAAGGGCTCTCCTCCCGAAACAGTGATGCCTCCGTTTTCTCCGTAGAAGGCTTTATCCTTTTGGATGATTTCAAGGACCTGATCGACCGTCATATCCTCACCGCATTTCGCCAAAGCACCCGTGGGACAGTTTTCTGCACAAGCAAAGCATAAAATACACTTTTGGCGGTCGATCTCGCGATTTGCGCCTGTCGCCTGTGCAAAAGAATTACAAGACACCGCACACCCTCCGCACAAAATACATCTGTTTTTGTAGAACAAAAGCTCGGAACTTATCTTTTGCGTTTCGGGATTGTGACACCACGAGCAGCGTAAGGGACAACCCTTCAAAAAAACGGTCGTACGGATACCGGGTCCGTCGTGCATGCAAAAGCGCTGGATCTCGGTTACTCTTAATTTCATTTCAGTGCTCATTTTGCTCGATCACCATATCCTGCCATTCTTTGTTGAGAGTTACAAAGCGCGCGTTCCAGCCTGAAACTCTGACAGAAAGCGTTTGATAATTTTCAGGATGCGCCTGCGCTTCGCGAAGCAATGCCGCATCCACTACATCGGGTTGCATAAAAAAGCCGCCAAGAGATACAAAACCACGCATCAAGGCGATCAGCGCTTGCAAACCGTCCTCGCCTTCAACGCTTGACGGTAAGAGCTTAATATCGAGTGCCGCACCCGTGGCAAGCTTTGAAAGGTCTGCCTTGCAGTAGGAGCGGATGATTGCCGTTGCCCCCTCTTTGTCGGTATTTGGCGTAGGTGAAGCGTTTGCCGCCAAAACCTCTCCCGACCTTCTGCCGTGAGGTGACGCCAACCTTTTAGTCGACCATTCAAGCTGACGGCCAAACGTACTGACACCGGCAGGGAAACGGTATCCGCATTTTCCGTTGAAGGACGTACAAACGTCGGAAAAGTCCGAAAGCAGACGTGCGGCTATCTCATCGACCTCGTCGTTGTCGTTTCCGTAATACACGTAGCGGTTAAGCACGTATTGGCGGAGTACTTCTTCTCCTTCCCAATTGCTTTTTAGAATGTTGAGAAGCTGTGTAAACGTCAATTTTTTCTCGTCATAAATCAGCTTTTTAATTGCATAAAGACTGTTTACCGTATCGGCAAGACCGCCAATGTGAGGCGAGTTGACGTTATAGATCGGACCGCCCTCAAGATACGAAAGCCCTTTTTCGATACAACCCTGCTCAAAAAGTGAAACTACCGTACAAGGAGGTTGTTCCGCCCACCTCCAATCCTTTGCTTGTACACCGCTGTGAGCAAAATTTTTCTGCTTGTCGAGAAAAATTGCTTCTACCGTATTATGAAGATCAGATACGTATTGCTTATACAGATCTTCAAAATTTGCAAAGTCTACGGAGGCATCGTATCCGCACAAGGTTTTTTGCTGAAGGATCTGCAGAGAATCAAACGGTGAATAGATGAAGAAGGTCTTTCCCGGGATCTGTACCTCCCAGCAACCGTCGTTGGCAAAATTTCTTGCCTCAAGCTCGTCATATCCATCCTTCACAAGCGCGTTTGTTATCAGATCCTCATTATAAACGGCAAGTATTCCTCCACCGTATCTCATCACTTCGGCAACCCGTCTTAGTAGCCTCTCGTCAGTGTTTTTATTGAGGCGCACCGTGGTGGGAAAATCGCTGATGCCAAGCTCCTCCAAAATATCAAGGACAAGATACGTGACCTCATTGGTCACCTCTTTGCCGTTCTCATCAATACCCGCAAGCACTATGTTTTGATAATGCTGAGCGTCACCGCTACCGATGAATTGTCCGTTCACCCATTCGCAGCCCTTGATAAAGAAATGCGAAAGGATTTCGCGCGCCTCGTCCTGTGTCAGTTTCCCGCTTGCGAGATCCTTTTTGAGATAATCGCCAAGCAGATAATCGATTCGTCCAATGCCCGGCCAGTTTCCGCAAAGGCGAATGAAAGCAAAGGTGAACCAAAGGCTCTGCACCGCCTCATAAAAGCTTTTAGCGGGTTCAAATGGCACGCGCGTGAGATTGTCGTAATTTGCTTGGTATTCAGGAAGATCACGAAGCGCATCAAGATATCGTGTGTGCCAGAGCTCAAATGCTCTGATACAATTCAAGCAGCTTTTGGAAAAAGCTTCCTTTTCGGTGGTTCGATACTTCTCATAAGCCTCCTCGGCTTTTATTTTTATCGAATTTACACCCTCTTTCAGTACCGTTTCAAAATCAACGGTAAGGTGGCTGATGCTTGAGCAAACGGGGGTACCGTTATAAGTTGCGGGAACAGTATGCTTGATTGCTAATCCAAGTGTCGCCGCACCGCTGAGCATTTCTCCCTCGCAGATTCTGATCGGTGCCTTTTCTGCGATTCTCATAATGGCAAGATCATATTTTTTTAATACGGAAAGCTCGTTGAAGTTATCAACATCATCAAGACAGATACTCATCGTTTTTAACGTATCAATGCCGTATTTTCGATTCAATGAGTCATAAGCAAATTGTCTTGTTTTTTCGGATAATCGTACAGGACGTTTACCTCCGTTTTGTGTATAAAATTTCATACCATCACCTCCGATAATATCATTATATAGGATAAAAGTACAAAACGCAATTGACAATACTATGATTTATATGTATAATACTACTTAGGTGATCACTATGGAGATATTAAAAGCAGATATTAAATATTTAAAATCGGGAAGCTTTTGCTCTGAATCAAACGAGGGGATAAAGCACGTAAAGATCCTTCCGTATCTTTCTGTTGTTCAGGCGACAGAGGGTAACTATGATATTTCTCTTGGAAACGACGCAACAGCATCAACAGACGAAGGCGGTTTTTTCATTGCGCCGGCTCATATCAAACAGACCATCGTTCATCACGTGGCTCCCAAAAGCAAAAAAATGAGCGCAAGGTGGATTTTTCTTGATGTTGAGATTAACGATTCCTTCAGGTTGGATAATCTTTATAATTTCCCCGTTGTTATCAATGATGAGTTAAAGAAAGCCTTAAACAAGCTCTTCGATGATTTCTTTGGGTCCAACGATATATGGACAAAATACAGTATCTCTTATAAAATTTTAGAAATTTTGATGTCTCGGGCAGAAGCCGTTAAACATTCGAAGCATTCCGGTATTGCCACGGCGGTGACTTATATGACCCAAAATGTCACACAGCAGCTCACGATTTCAGAGCTTGCGCAAATAGCTCATATGTCCAAATCAAACTTTTATGCTGCATTCAAAAAACAATATGGGATCTCTCCCATATCCTATATCAATCATTACAGATTGTCTGTTGCCGCAGAGAAATTGAGCGTAAGCGATCTTCCTATTAAAGAGATCGCCCTTTCGGTTGGCATAAATGATGCATTATATTTTAGCAAGCTTTTTAAAAATGAATACGGTATATCTCCACGTAAATACCGCTCAAGCTATAAAAACGAAGCAGAACTTGTGAAATAAACGCAAGATACGGTTATAATGATCCTCTAATAGCTTTTTGTTCTTATCAAAATCAAGCATTTCTGCCGTTTTCGCTATTCCGTTTCTTTTTTCTTCCGCGCGCTATTGCAATCTTCGATTTGCGGGGGTTCTCATCCTTTTTTTGCACGGTCGCAACACGGTCGAAAAAACAAAAGCACGCTTTATAGCGTGCTTTTGTTTTTGAACTGGGGATTAGGGATTCGAACCCCAACATACAGAGTCAGAGTCTGCTGTGCTACCGTTACACAAATCCCCACTATGGTTTTGTCTCCGCTCTGTCGGCGACGTTTTGTATTATAGCAGAACAAAATCGATTTGTCAACATCTTTCGGCAACTTTTTTTGATTTTTTTGAAAAAATTTTTTCTGTGCCGCCGCGCCGATTGGGCGAGGTATGTTTTTTTGTGAAAAATCGGAAAAATATTAAAAAATCTGTTGATATCTCTCGCGCTTGAATGTATAATATAGTAAATATTATGCGCGTGATAGAGATTTCTATGCGTGATCTATTAAATTTCCGAAGGGATGGTCTGACGTGGATAAAAAACAGAGAGAGCTTTATCTTGAAAATATGCTGAAGGGAAGGACCGTGGCACTTCTCGGTATAGGTGTTTCCAATCTTCCTCTTATCGACTTTTTGCTTGAGCGCGGAGCGATAGTCTGCGCAAGGGATATGAAGGCTCGCGAAAGGCTCGGAGGTGAGCTTGCCGACTCGCTTGAAAATAAGGGCGTGAGACTTGTTTGCGGTGAGTCTTACCTCGACTCGATCACCGAGGATATAATATTCCGCTCGCCCGGTATACGCTTTGATAAGCCGACCCTTTCGGATGCCGTGAAAAGAGGCGCTCTGCTTACGTCCGAGATGCAGCTTTTCTTCGATATCTCCCCCGCTCATATGATAGGTGTTACCGGAAGTGACGGAAAATCCACCACGACCACTGTGATAAGTAAGATCCTCGAATGCGATAAAAAGCACACTTTTCTCGGAGGAAATATCGGATTTCCTCTCCTTTCGAGAGTGGATGAGATGTCCTCGGACAGCTACTGCGCCGTCGAGCTCTCCTCCTTCCAGCTCCATACGATGAACAGATCCCCCGAGGTGTCGGTCATAACGAACGTGACTCCGAATCATCTTGACTATCATACCGATATGGACGAATATACTAATGCCAAGGCAAACGTTCTGAAATATCAGAGCGAGGATTCGACCGCGGTCCTCAACTACGAAAATCCGATCACAAGAGAGCTCGCGAAAAAGGCAAAGGGAAGAGTAGTGCTCTTCTCATCAAAAACGGTTCCCGACTGCGATAATAGAGTCTACGAAAAGGACGGTATGATCTTCTATAACGACGAGGCGATCATAGTAAGCTCGGATATACGTATTCCCGGACGCCATAACGTAGAAAACTATATGGCGGCTATCGGGGCGCTTTACGGAAGAGTCTCGACAGATTCGATAAGACAGGTCGCAAGGGAGTTTTCCGGAGTTGCCCATAGATGCCAGCTCGTTCGCGAGCTTAGAGGAGTCCGCTACTATAACAGCTCGATCGATTCAAGCCCTACGAGGACTGCGGCGGCACTTTCGAATTTTGACCGTAAGGTGATCGTTCTCTGCGGCGGATACGATAAAAATATCCCGTTCGAGCCGCTCGCCGAGCCTCTTTGCAATAAGTCAAAGGCAGTGATACTCTGCGGAGCGACGAAGGAGAAGATAAAAAAAGCGCTCGTTGAGTCAAAGTGCTATAAAAATGCGGCTGAGCCCCCCGAGATATATGAGACCGAGGATCTCGGAAGATCGGTGGAGCTTGCCTCCGAAATAGCAAAAGAAGGGGACGTGGTACTCCTTTCTCCTGCGTGCGCAAGCTTCGACGCTTTTAAAAATTTTGAAGAGCGCGGATTTTTCTTCGTCGATAAGGTAAACTCGCTCAAGTGATAAACATGGACATCTTTTTGAAATTATGTCCTTATTTTGGCATGAACTGCCCGAAACCCTATTGACTTGACCTCGTAAATGGGATAAAATCGTGTTAACGACCTAAAAAAGGAGTGTTTAATATGAACGCTATAAACATTGGAAAAAGACTCGAACCCTTCTGGGACGATTTTATGATCGATACCGAAAGGACCACCGCATTTCACAGAGTAATGAATCCCACCTATAAGGGAGAGATATTTACTCTCGACTGCGGATATGAAAAGGCGGGACTTATAAGCTACCCTGTTATCCTTAAGGATGATAAGGGCTATAAGATGTATTACTCACCGTGGGTAATGAAGCCTCAGTTCCACGTCCGCTTTGCGGTGATAGAAAGCACCGACGGAATAAACTGGACAAGACCGAATCTGGCTATATTCTCCTGCCCTGAGCTTGACGATGCGGGAAAGCCGAATAATGTCGTTCTCGAGCGTATTCCCGACGGATTTTCGATATTCTACGATACTAATCCCGATTGCCCTCAGAATGAGAAATATAAGGCTATCGGAGCGCACCACGATGGCGATAAGCACGAGCTTTGGTGCTATACCTCGGGTGACGGATATCATTTCACACCTCAGGGATGTATCTGTGAGGACGGAACCTTTGATAGCGCGAACACCATTTTCTGGAAGGACGGAAAATATCACTGCTTCTTCAGAGGATGCCATCCGCCCAGAGAGGATCGCTTCTATAACGTTCATAAGAGCGCAAGAGATATCCGCGTGACCCATTCTACCGATTTCAAGAGATGGGAAGCACCCAAGGAGCTTTCCTACGTTGACGGCGAGGATTTCGAGCTCTACATAAATAATATCATGCCCTATGAGCGCGCACCGCATATTCTCGTCGGATTCCCCGCAAGATACTGTGAGCGTGAAAAGTGGACCGATAATTTTGAGCAGCTCGGATGCGTGGAGGAGAAGAAGGAATCCATGCAGATCATCGAAGCACGTGTTGGACTTGCCGTTTCCGACGGTCTCTTTATGACCAGCCGCGACGGATATACTTGGACCAGATACGCAGAGCCCTTCGTAGCCTGCGATATCGAGACAAGTAAGAACTGGATGTACGGAGACTGCTACCTTGCGTACGGAATGGTCGAGGCAAGTAAGGACACCTATTATATGTACGCTAAGGATAACTCGATGGCGTTCGGTAAGGAAAAGCACCTCGGTCTTTACGAGATAAGAAAAGACGGATTTGCCTGCATAATGGCAGATAGCGAGAAAAAAGAGGTCGTGACCAAGCCCTTTATATTTGAAGGAAGCGATCTGCATCTTAATTTCTCGACGAGCGCCTTCGGACATATCTACGTCGATCTGCTCGATGAGGAGGGAAATGCGATCGATGGGAAGACGAGCTTCGAGATATTCGGAAACTCTACCGACAGAAGGATCAGCTTTGAGGACGGATCGAGCTTTAAGGATTACGCCGGAAAGCCTGTAAGACTCCGCTTCCGTATGCGTATGGCAAAGCTTTTCTCAATGTGGTTCGATTAAAAAAATAAGATGATAAAGAGTACGTGAAACGCTCGTTTTTGCGTACTCTTTTTTTGCCTCTGAGTGCCTCGTGCAAGCGAATTGTAACAATGCACAAAAAGAAAACAAATGATTTGTGCATTGTTACGAAAATTTAAATTGGTATTGACTTTTTAATTAATATGCTATATACTTTGAGTGTAAAATGCTTTAAAAAAATATATAAAAAGGAGAAAAACCATGAAAAAAACATTAAGCATTATTCTCGCACTCGTTTTTGTGCTCTCTATGTGCACCTTTACCTTTGCTGAAGAAGCAGAAAAAGAGATCCTTCCCGGACTTATCAACCAGGTTGGCGATTGGTCGGCAGTTGAGGGCGGCTACAAGGCAAATTCTGTAAGCGGTATGATCGTTCTGGATCAGCAGATGGGCGCAGGCGTTTTTGAAGCTACCGTAAAGCGCGGCACCGAAAAGGTCAACGATACTGCTATTTACCTCAGAGGAACCGGATTCGACACTCTTGAAAATTTTGACAACATTTATACAAAGACCACCGGTCTCAGAGTTCTGTTTAACGACTCCAACGGTCAGATCGGCTTCTACAACAACTACAAAAACGCATGGTGCGGCGGACCTAACATAGACGGTGCTACCGGTGCAGACTACACCAAGTTCCCCTACGATACGTGGCTTTATAACGTTCCCTACGGCGAAGAGTATGCGCTCCGTATAGAATTCGGTACCGGCGGAATCAGAGTTATCGTTAACGACAAGGTAGTTGTTGAAAATGTAGACTTCGCTGATAAGCAGGCTACCACCACTAACACCGATATCAAGTGCCCCATGGGTACTCAGATCGCTATCCAGTCCTATGACGATACCTTCACCAACTTCAAGTTCACTCCTTGGGATGCTTCCAACGATGCAGACTGGACCTCTGATTGCGACAGTCTTACCAACGTTGCAGGTAAGCAGGGCTTTGCGTACAACGCAAACGTTGCAGCACCCGCAGGAAGCACCGTTTCCTTCGACGTTACCGCTGACAACTTCAAGGAAGGCACCGGAAACAACGGTTTCTTCTTCGGCGGCGACCACCTTTACGCTGCAAACAACGCAGAGAAGAATTCTGCAGTTGGCAAGGG
>JAFTUC010000038.1 GCA_017466445.1 Clostridia bacterium | reverse complement strand
ATCTCACAAAAACTGCCTCCCATCTTTGTGCACTATCACACATTGACAGGATATGCCATATATGATATACTGTAAACAGAAGGGAAACGAAGAAGGCGGATCCCGAAAATAGCCAAAGTGGCATTTAATGATTTGAATATCCGATTTGTTAGATGCATTTTGAGCGCACGGAAGGGATCTTAGGGGTCTCTCTGTGCGCTTTTTTCGTTGCTTTGAGACTCCGACAGCGAAAAATATGAATTTTTTTGTAAACAACAAACTTTTTTTGAAATTCAGCGAATTTTTTTGATAAAAAAGGTATCTGTATAAGTGAAAACAATTTTGGAGGTGATAAAAATGCAGATTACAGAAGATAATCGGCAGAAAGTTTAGTAAATAGGAGGTGATAACGATGTGGTAAGCGGGCTTTCTTAATAGTATAGACGTATAAAAATGATAATTATTATGTTTATGAAAGGAACCTAATTATGTTAAAAAAGAAAATAATTTCTGTTGTGCTCGTAATTGTTATGATCATGGGAATGTCAACGATGTGTGTAAATGCAGAGATACCGGGTATAGAATTCGATGAGGTTTATTACATAATGGGTGCAGAGTCGGGGAAGCTTTTAGATATGCCGACTACGTTAGCGCCCGGTGAGCCACTTCGAACTACATCACCGGCAACTACAAACTACACAAAGCAGTGGTTCGTGATATCGTGCGGAACTAATAAAGTGTCATTTGTCGGAGCTACTAACCCGTATGGATACGGTGTGTCAACGTATTATTTGTCAGTTAGCCTGTACGAAAATCCGCAGAATGTTGATTTCGGAAGGTTTACGCTCGAAAGAGTGACTTATCCCAAAACTCATATGTACAAGAATTATTCTGGTACATACTTGATACGTTCCGGTGACAATTATGTGGCTTCTGATAATAGCGGAAATACATATCTGACATCAATGCTTGGAATGGACTGCTTTTGGTCATTCATAAAAGTGTATAAGGGAAGCGCATCTATGTTTTCGTTCTATTATCCGGATGGCAGTAACAATGGTGTATACAACTCTACAACGTGCAATAGCTTGTTTGATGAAAAATTCGATGAATTGGGATATAATGCATCATGTCATGTAAATAGCTTTGCACAAGATGCATACGCAGCTCTGAATTCCTCCGGAATATTTGTGTTCAGAGGACATGGTTCGGCATGCTATATTTCTTTTCGCGACTCAGAAGGAGCTCGTTCGGGTTACATTTGTTCAAAATGTCTTTATAATGTTGAGGATGCGTATGTAGTTAGTGGAGATACAGTACCCGACAATGCGTTTGCAAACGCAAGATGTGTTCTTTATTTGGGATGTAGTACGGGTGTAACTGAGACTAATAGCGATACCGGAGAAGAATACAATCTTGTTGATGAAACCTATGAAAGTGGCGCACATTTTGTTATGGGAACAACCGAAACAGTAGATACCGGAGTAAACAATACGTGGCTTAGGTACTTTATAAACTCGATACACCTACAATTCGATATAGACCTTGCTTTGTATGTTGCTAATACGGCTGCATCAACTTCATCTTATACATATCCCATATACTATGTGGGTGATACATGTCAATATTTAAGCATTAATTAAGGAGGAACAAAAATGAAAAAACTGTTAGCATTATCTTTAATTCTCGTAATGCTCCTTTGCTCGTGCGCGGGTGTTAATAAGGATGACCGGAAAAAGTCTGACGCCGGTGAGGAAAATGACAACAAAAACCAAGCAGGCGTAGTTTATACGTTGTACGCCGCAACTCACGACGGTGCGGATAAGATCGAGAATCTTTTCAAAGAAAGCACCGATATGAAGATCGAAAATATATCGGATAAGAATTTCGTAGTATCCGATTTTTCGAACGAGGTAACAGCACCTTCAAGCGTTTTGCAAAGCAAAAAGGTGACGGTTGACGGAAAGGAACGCTCTCTGTCCTTCTTTAGCGCAACGGTCTCTGAGTTTGCAAGCAGCAAGGCTTATGCAAAAAAGAACCTCGGAACGGCTTACACCTATAAGTTCACCGAGGGAATGGGTCATATTGCATTCAACGGAGCTTCGGATAATATCCTATGGTTCTTTGATGCGGATGCAAGCAGGTCGGAGAAAGCGGGCACTCTCACAGAGACCGAGCTTTCAGAAAAGGCAGATACGCTCTTCGCTGATCTTTACGGAAAAGAGACCGCAGAGCTGTATACGGCTATAGATTGCGGAAAATCGGACGAAAAGACGTTTATCAAAACCTTCTCAAGAAAGGTCTATGGCTACGAAACGAATGATACCGTCAAATTTGTGCTTAACGCAAGTGGAGAGCTTTGTGTAATATATGCGGAAAACTTCGGACTTTTCGACGGAGCCACATCCGATATAAAGAAGGAAGAGATCGAGGCTGCCGAAAAGCTGCTGAGAGAATCTGTAGGAGATGATTGGAGTCTTGCGACCACATCTTCTGTCCAAAGGGACTCCGCCGGACAGTTCTTCGTTATGATCAAGGGAACAAACGATAAGCTTTCGGGCGAAAACTACGAGCAAAGCTTTTATATCAACGTCAACTGATACCCAAAATTTCCCCCGCCTCGGCGGGGGATATACCCCGGCAACCCCAAAAAGGAGGAACAAAAATGAAAAAACTGTTAGCACTGTCTTTAATTCTCGTAATGATCTTTTGCTCGTGTGCGGGTGTTAATAAGGATGATAAAAAAACAGACGGAACAGATAATGGCGGTATTACGAATGAAAAAGAGCCGAAAATAGAGTATTGGATCGGCGGAAGCGATGAATTGTTAAAGGATAAGCTGCCGGAAAACGTGAGCATGGCTACCGCCGGCACACCCTTTCCATACTTTCCATACAATGACAGCAATTTTGAAATGCCGTTGCAGGAATCAAATTATTATGAAAATGCGAACGCTCCGAGAACAAAGGAGCTGAGGATTAACAGTAAGAGGTGTCTTCTTGAATATCAGCATTCGTATGACCGCCGTTGGGACGGCTCCAATATCACAGAGGACGTATATTCAGGCGGACCCAGGGCTGTTTTTCATTCCGAAAGCGGTAAGCTTACCGAGCTTTTGCACGGCTCTGTGAAGACTAAGGGCGACCTTGAACAGCTCAATAAGGATGTAGCTGTTGGAATGTGTGATGATGCCGTTAGAATTATTTACGGTGAGAGCATCTTTGAAAAAGACGGATTTAAGCTGACAAGTGCTGATTTTTATGATTATGATTATGAAAATCCGTACTACGTTATCGTATTTACGAGGAAAATAAACGGTTATATGACCGCCGAGAAAATAATGATTCGCATAAACACGAGCGGATGGATAGACACAATATTTGCATTCGGTATCGGAATGTTTGACCGCATTACCGAGCTTCCGTCGGAGGAAGAGATGGATAAGGCGTATACTCTCCTTCTTTCGTGCATATCGGATGAATATCTCAAAACGCTTGAGCCGCCGTATGTGACTGTCTCAAACACCGGTGCGGTATATTTGAGTGTTGAAAGCTCGGTTGAAAGAGATGATGGGACTTCACTTAGGGCAAGTATAAACATAGAAAAATACTGAGTATAATAATCTGATTTTGTATCGGGCGACTTTATCGACTCCCCACCGAAAAGGTGGGGAGTTTTGGTGTTTTTTTGCTCTGATTGGGGAATAATTTGACCAATCTTTTGATACTTATTGAATTTTTGATGTCATAATGATATCATTTAGTCAAATAATCCAAAGGGAGAAAAAATCATGAAAAAAACACTTAGCTTAATTCTTACGCTTGTCTTCGTTCTTTCGATCTGCACCGTTTCCTTCGCTGCGAGCGAAAAGGACGGATTTCAGCACGAGACCGGTAATTGGGAGCTTGTTGAAAACGGCATCAAGACTAAGGATAAAGGCTCGATGATCGTATTCGAGGACGAGACCACGTCCGGTTCTGTCAGTCTGTCGCTCAGCAAGCTTGATCTTGCAAAGCAGTCGGCTGTTTTCGTCAGAGGTGATCGACTTGAGGCTGTCGAATATAATACCGAATGGGCCGGAATAAAGCAACCCGGATTTACCGCATATGTTCTTCAGTTCTGCGCTGACAAGGTGTATTTCTACAACTTATATGACGCTGCTCTCAATGTTAGTAAGAACGCGCTTTACAGCACCGCAGTTGCGGATTTCGCAAGCAAACCGGGCGATGCTATGTTCGATATTAAGGTCGATTTTACCGAAGAGGGCGTGCTTAACGTTTATATGAACGAGGCTCCTCTCTTTACCTGGGATCCCGCAGCACAGAACGATACCCATATACCTGAAGGCGGTCAGATCGCTCTTCGCGGAAGATCTACCGCTGCGGAAGAGTACGTTACCTTTACCGACGTCGTACTGACCCTTCCCAAGGTTGAGCATAACCTTATCCATCACGAGTCTACCTCCAACTGTATTGCAGTCGGACATGGCGAGTACTGGGAGTGCGATGAGTGCGGACTTATCTTCGCTGACGAAAACGGAGAGCAGGAACTCGACGAGATCCCCGCAGGCGCGATCAACGATAACCACGTTAACACTACCGACGATGCAGAGCTCAAGAAGGACGAGTACAGCCACTGGTACGAGTGCGAGTGCGGTGACATCCTTGACACCAACGAGCACGACGAGGAGGGTGCTAACGGCGAGTGCAGCGTATGCGGATATAAGGCTACTGCAACCGATACCGGCGATATGACTGCTATCATCGCTATCGTTGCTGTCGTGGCGGCTCTCGGATGCGGCGTTGTCTTTATGAAAACAAGAACCGAAGCATAACCGTTAATAATAAAAAGCGCGGATTTAGGCTCCTTCTCATAAGGATGTTTGTATTT
>JAFTUC010000034.1 GCA_017466445.1 Clostridia bacterium | reverse complement strand
GGGTAGCGAAGCGGCGCGAGGGGAGTGAATGACACCACGGTGTGGTGTCAGAGCCCGAGCGTGACCGAGCCGCGGCGAGACGGTGGCGGCGAAGCCGACGGAGAGGGCAAATTGTTGCAACGACTACCCTCTCACCCGCTACCGCGGGAGCTCTCCCTAAGGGAGATCCTAAAGATACGTGCATCTTTAGGGGTATGGGCTTTGCCCGATGCCTTTGTAATACAAAGGCGAAACTAGCGATATCGGTGACAGCTCCATTTACACAAGGGAGCCTTTTTTATGTTCATCTATGCCGTGTCAATTTTCTTGACAAGCACTGCTTTTGTGGACACAAATGCAACAAAAGTGATATGCTTCGCATTCGCTCAGCGTGATATTACTCCCTACGGTCGCAGTGATAATATTGATAATATATAATAAGGCTTCCCCTTGATTTATTTACGGAGGTGTGATATAATATTTTCGCGAGGTGGTATATATGAACTACATTGAGCAAATGCAAATTCTGATCAACAAAACGATCGTTGACATTGTGATCCTGTTATCTCTTATAATTATCATAATAGGGGTTATTTGGATTACTCCGTTCTTATATTACAAAAAGAAAAAAGACAAGCAGAAAAGCGTCGGTATCCCCAAAAAGTCCCTGATAGCACAGGCAAGCATTACTGTTATTTTCCTGTTGTTGTCGCTGATCCCCATTACAAGCTTCCAAGATATCAGCAATATGAAAAAAGATATCGAGAACAATTCCTTTGTTACGTATGTGGGTGATTACGATATTGATATTGATGTTACATATCATTTTTCTTTTTCAGCTTCCGAATTATGGTTTGACCTACGCACTGTTACCGTTGAGGGAGAGGAAGATCCGCTCTATTTTGATATGACCGGCAATATCGGAATGGATGTACACGGTACGGGAACAATTATATACGGCAAAAATAGCCGTTATATCGTAAAAATCAAAAGTAAGTAGCGGCGGTATAATCAAAACGAAAATTATGGAACAACACTTTCCCGACGGCAAGCTTTTCGGAATTTCGCAGGTGCATTTCGCACTTTTCCGATCTGTACTTCGCAAATAAAGCAGGATCACGCCTTGATTCAAAGCCTCCTCGGCACAAATAAACATATTGTATTGACAAAAAACGACATTGGAGTTATAATGCTTATAACATCAGCACAAAAGCACAAGGAGAAATGATCATGAAAAAAATTTTAAGCTTTTTACTTGCTCTTGCTATGCTCTTAGGCGCGCTTGCTCTTTCCGCATGCGGCGATCCGATCGAAATCACCGACAATGATGATGACGGTGAAAACACGGACGGCGGCAATAATGACGGTGACAACAACAGCAACAACAGCAACAACGGCAACAAAAACAAGATCGACATGACGAAGATCACCGATATGGTTCCCTACCGCGAGGGACTTGCCTTTGCCGAGATCAATGATGATATTTCAAAATCCTACTGCATTGACAAAGAAGGAAAGATCCTGTTCACTCTTGACATCAAGGTCGGACTTGAAAATTTGGGATTCTATAACGGCATCGCTATTTTCGGCGGCTCGGCAGAGTCTGTGTGGATCTGTGACAAAGAGGGCAAAATAACGAAGCCCGAGGATCTTGGCGGCGACACGATACTTATTGAGCCTTCCCTTCAAAGCCACGCATCCAACGAATTCTTCAGGTCGGGGTATTTCTTTGTAAAGAAGACAACGACTACTTTTTCGGGCTCTAAGGACGAGGCTGCGATCTACAACCACAAGCTCGAGAAGCTTCACGATTTTTCCGAGGAACTGTACCGTATCTACGAGGAGTTTTTGGTATCTGCCTGCTACGGCGGTTACCTTTATGAGTACAACGGATACGATGAGCCTACCGTTTTTGATCCCATATCGGGCAAGAAGGTCACCGATTTTTCCAAGTTTCTGGAGGATCTTAAGCTTAAAAACCCCTCGGATATGTGGTATTGGGAGGGCGATGGCGTTTACGATATGCTCGGCTCCTCCGAGACACCGGTTATCGATATGAGCAAGTACAGCGAAACGCTTTACTATATCGATGATTTTAAGGACGGTATGGCAGGCGTTACGTTTGAGAGCGCCGACAAGTTCTTCTTCACGATAATGAAGGAGGACGGAAGCTTCTGCTTTGAGCCTGTCGAGCTTAGCGGAAGCAGTCCCAACGTTAAATACAGCAACGGCAAATTTATGGTCACCACAAGCAAGATATACGACTACATTTTCGAGACCTTTGACGCAAAAGGAAAGATCGCCTCGCTTACGGTTGACACCGAGGGAAAATTCATGGGGTTTGATTTTTCCGACGACGTTGCCATTGTAAACCACATAATGAAGGATGATGTGAAAATCTACAAGACAGATTTTACACTTCTCTTCTAAGCTCGAAAACAAAAAACAAAGTCAGGAGAAAGTATCCTATGTACCGTATTCTCGTTCCGATATTCAACAAAAAATTCTCAGAAGACGAACTGATATTGATCGTAAAGCAGCTTCAAAATGCAGATATTTCCGAGGTAATGCTCACATTTCCACGCGTACTGCGTAGCAAAAGCGTCCTGAGTGAGCAGATCGCCGTCTTTTCAAAAAACAAAGCCTTTTTGGAGAAGCAAGGAATAACGGTCAACGCTTGGTTGGCCCCTACCGTCGGCTACGGTGGAACGGGGAAAAAGTTTGCCTTTGATCACGATGCCGACGAGGTCTATACACGCATCAAAAATTTCAACGGAAATCTTCTTTATTCATATTGTCCGCTCGACAATGCGTTTACGGACGATTTTGTTCGCACACTCAAGGCGCTCTGCTCTACCGGGGTTAAATTCATCTTATTTGAGGATGATTTTACTATTTCGGGCGGAAAAAGCATCGAGCTTGGTTGTGCATGTCCAAAGCATATGGCACTTTACCGTCAGATGCTCGGAAGAGATATTTCCGAAGAAGAGATGAGGCAGGCAACCTACAGCGGCGGAGAAAACGAAATACGCTTGGTCTGGCAGTCCGTCATAGGAAAGACGCTTGCGGATTTTGCGGCAAAGATAGAGAGAGAGATCCACGCAGAGTATCCGAGCATCCGCATCGGTCTGTCGGCAAACAGCTCTTCTTACACGATGGAAGGAATTCCGCTTCCCGAGCTTGCCACGATCATTGCGGGAAACACACGTCCCTTTATCCGTATGACGGGTGCACCCTACTGGAGAAACGCGGCATCCTTCCCTACCAACATGGAGGCGATCCGTTTACAGGCAGTTTGGTGCAAGCAATATAATCCAAACATCGAGGTAGTCGCGGAGGGCGATACCTTTCCGCGCCCGCGTCATTGGGTACCCGCGAATTTTCTGGAGCATTACGATATGTCCCTTCGTGCCGACGGAAATCCGGACGGTATTTTAAAATACATGCTTGACTACAATTCCCGTGCAGATTATGAAACGGGATACATGGAAAGACACACCCGAAACGCAGAGCATTATATGGAGATAGAGCGTCGGTTTTCGGGAAAACGATGCGTCGGATTAAATATTTTTGAAGCTATGATGACTGCAACCAAGACGGTCTTTGACCGATCGCTGACACCGAGCACGCTCTTCATAAACGGACATTTACCCACAATGGCGCAGGAAATTTGCGTGGACAACTCTATCCCCACGGCATACGGAGATTCCGAAAGTGCGTCTATCGTATTCGGAGAAAGCGCACATTTTTTAAGCGAGGAAGCGCTCTTTCACGGTGTGATCTTAGACGCCACCGCTGCGCTGATACTGCATCAAAAGGGATTCGACATAGGAATACGTGAAATCGATACCGCTCCGACCCCCTGTGCCGAATATTTTATAAAAGAAAAAGACATGGTTCCCTGCTCGCTGGAAAACGAGGGAAGGTTCTATAAATTTTCTCTCGATCCCGAAGCAGAAGTACTTTCCGACTTTTTGATCGGAGAGTCGGGTCTTGGCGTAATCGATGAGGATACTGAAAATATGCCGAGATTTCCCGCCTGTTACTACTATGAAAACGGCAAGCATCAAAAATTTTTGGTCTATTCCTTCGTAGCGCAAGGAGTACGTGTAAGAAACGGATGGCGAAAGGGCCTTTTTAGGCACTATTACCGTCAGACGCAGCTTATCGATGCACTTCAGCGTCTGCAAGGTCATCCTCTCCCCGCCGTTTGTAAAGGAAATCCGCAGCTATATATTATATGCAAAAGGGACGCAAATTCTATGGCGGTCGGAATATGGAATTCCTTTGCAGACGAGGTCATATCCCCGATTATCACACTGGACCGTGAGTATGCAAGAGCCGATTTTTATAACTGCAAAGGAAAAACAGAAAAAAATCGGGTGATCCTGCAGGACGATATTCCTCCGTACGGTTTTGCTTTTTTCACCGTGTACGAGGATAATTGATTTAAAAAACATCAAAAAAAGCAGAAAACGAAGCATGAAATTCAAAAAAGCTGTATCAAGCATATTCTCGTATATTCTGTTGAGTGTAATTTTCATCTTATTATTACCGTTTCTTCTTTTGTTTCTCGTATTCAAGCTCATTATGACTCCGTTTGATTACGTAAAATACAAGCGTTCACGGTATCAACAGGATTTTCCGCACAAATACTCCTGGCTGAGATCTCCTCACATCGACAACGAACTCTATACGCTGATCAAGGAAAAAGCTCTTCCGATAGAATACGTAAAGGATCCGTCCGACTATGATCTTCCGGGATTTTTCATATTTCGAAATATTCTTTTGGTATTTTACGAACCACTGTTTTTTGACAGGGAAAAGGGGATCTTCATTTCGTATCCGGAGACGGACGACGAGCATTGCGAGGACGAGCACGACTGTGATAATGACACGGAAAACACAGACGACTGTCTTAGTATAAGCGAAACCTCCGATCGGATCATAAATGAATTCAGGGCAGTAGCTCCGGACACCGAGTGCGACAGTGTGGTGTTTTTATACAAGCGTAAAAATCTTGAAACCATGTATGCGGAGGGCGCCTTAGCGGCGGCTGAGCAGCTTGATGAATTTATAATCTACGAAAAAGGCACTCTTGAGACGGCGATACGCAGCTTCATCGATACGCATTAACAAATATTTCAGGAGAAAAACATGAGATCAACGGTAGAAAACATTTTAAAGGAAAAGATAATAATGATCGTTCGCGGTATTCCCGAGAGCGATATAGTTGACCTTGCCGAGGCCATGTGGCGCGGGGGTATACGCATAATGGAATGTACCTACGACGCGTCGGGTAAAATACCCGCAAGCGAAACCGCACATATGATAAAAACACTTTCCGAACGCTTTGAAGGACGAATGCTCATAGGCGCGGGAACCGTACTAAGCCGAGAACAGGTCTTACTTACAAAGGAAGCGGGCGGCCAATTTATAATATCGCCCGACGTAAACGAGGAAGTAATCAAAGAGACCAAAAAGGCAGGGCTTGTATCCATTCCCGGTGCACTGACTCCGAGCGAGGCTACTCTCGCTACTCGCGCGGGAGCCGATTTTGTCAAGCTCTTTCCTATAAGTCAGCTCGGCGCGTCCTACGTAAAGGCCCTTTGCGCACCCCTCTCTCACATACGCTTTTTAGCGGTCGGAGGTGTAAATCTCGGCAATATCCGGGAGCTTCTCAAAAGCGGAGCGTGCGGAGTCGGCATAGGACTCGGCGACGCTGACAGAGACGCGATAGCGCGCGGTGATCTCGACTTCATAGAGAAAAAGTGCGCATCTTTTACAGAGGCGCTCGGAAAATAACGGCAGGAAATAAAAATGGAAACAGGAATGTGCATATTTAACGGGATAGACTTTGCAGATCAGGTAAAATATCTCAAAAAGCATGGAGTAAGCAGGACCTTTGTAATGTCGGACACGCCCGATTTTGACAAGGTGATGGAGCTTTTCAGCGAAAATGGGATTATCTGCGAGACCCTTCACGCTCCGTTTGACAAAATAAACGATATGTGGAGCACAAACGAAACAAGCGCACAAAGCATGCTCGACCGTCTTAAGGACGGCGTTGACAAGTGCGCAAAATACAAAATCCCTACAATTATCGTACATGTTTCAAGCGGACAACCTATGCCGGAAATAAACGCACAGGGAGTCGCGCGCTATGACGAGCTCTTTGAATATGCAAGAAGCGCGGGAGTCACGGTAGCGCTCGAAAATCTG
This sequence comes from Clostridia bacterium, assembly GCA_017466445.1. GTDB lineage: Bacteria > Bacillota > Clostridia > Oscillospirales > CAG-272 > SIG672. Next base: position 616 of record JAFTUC010000034.1, on the reverse strand, counting down.
AGATATCTTGAAAATCTCTCCTTTTTTATGGACAGACACGCAGATCTCGTCTTTTGTTGGGATTGCGGGCACGAGTACGGATTCACGAAAGGAATACGCTTTCTAAATCTGTACGGAGACCGACTCGGGGCTCTTCACATCCACGACAACCGATGCGGAGTAAACACCGACGATCATCTTATTCCGTTTGACGGGATGATCGATTTTGACAAGATCACAGATGCTCTTGCCGAGGTCTCATACACGGGAACGATGATGCTTGAGATAGGAAAGCTCGTATCCGTCGAGCATTCTCTTCCCTACGCCTCGCTAAGCGATGAGGAATTTATAATCCGCGCGGCCTCCGCCGCAAAAAAGCTCGCAGACGAGGTAGAAAGCAAGCGCCAAGCGATATAAAAAAGATCCGACCCTTCAGTCTGCATTCTTAACGGAGAAATGGCAGTCACAAAATTTCGGCAGAGAACTTGTTTTCTCTGCCGATTTGTGTTATAATGGGGCTAACGAAAAGCCTCTCCCTTTGGGTAGCGAAGCGGCGCGAGGGGAGTGAATGACACCACGGTGTGGTGTCAGAGCCCGAGCGTGACCGAGCCGCGGCGAGACGGTGGCGGCGTAGCCG
>JAFTUC010000033.1 GCA_017466445.1 Clostridia bacterium | reverse complement strand
GGGTAGCGAAGCGGCGCGAGGGGAGTGAATGACACCACGGTGTGGTGTCAGAGCCCGAGCGTGACCGAGCCGCGGCGAGACGGTGGCGGCGAAGCCGACGGAGAGGGCAAATTGTTGCAACGACTACCCTCTCACCCGCTATCGCGGGAGCTCTCCCAAAGGGAGAGCCTTTGGATAGTGCAGCCTGAGGGGTATGGGCTTTGCCCGAAATCTTCGCTCTGCCGTACTTTTACCGCTTCGGCAGGGGAACTTGTAGCGGTTTATATTTATCGCCTTGTGGCGTAAATATTGAGTTTTGGCAATAGAAAAAGGACTGAAAATTTCAGTCCTTTAACGATATGAGATAAATTGTCAATCCGATATGACATCCATTAGTACCTTGTAACGATTTCTTATGATATCAACCATTTCAAAGTATGCGAGTTGTCTTCCTTGTTCGAATTCGCTAAGATTGTCTTGATTATCAAGCTCTGCTTTGCGTTCCAATATAGTAGAAATCAAACTTTCTATCTGCGTTTCATAAACTGGGATTTTTTCCGAATCAGTCATTTTCTTTCTCCTTTCAAGTTCTTCTGTGGCATCGTTTATGTTTTTTTGAGCCGTTGCAATTTCTTTTCTCCAGTGTTTTAACAGTCCGTTCTTTTGCACTTCTGTTTTTTCGTGCCATGTGCTGTCATATTGTGCTGGGTTCAAAAGTTTTTGATTATGGAGTTCTATATTTTCTTGTTGCGATGCAATGCCTTTAATCAGTTCATTTTCAGTTTGTCTTTGCAATCCTCTGTTTGCAAAGAACTGTAAGTCCATAGTATCACTTATTCTCGTATTTGTCAAGTGCTGAACGAGACGTTTTTCCGTGTGCGACAGATTTGCTTTGGTTTTCAGCCTATCAACAAAGAGTGCGGGGTCTTGATCCTTGAAGATCTTGACACGCTCGACGGGGTAAGAAAGATCTCTCCAAAACTTCGCTCAAAAAGCGTATCGGTACGCTCTGCTCTGATTTTTATAACCGAAAGTGTAACAAAACGGTTAATTTAACGCAAAAGCTATTGTATTTATTAAAAATATGTTGTATAATACATCGTTAAATTCGATTTTTGCGCTTTTTCGAAGTTTTTCGATCTTGCGTAGCTGTCAGAGAAAGGATGATAGGCGATTATGGAAAGAATCAGTAAACCTAATTATTACCTCGATATCGCTCGCACGGTGGCGAGCAGATCTACATGTCTGCGCAAAAAGTTCGGCGCTGTTATCGTAAAGGATGACACGATCGTTTCCACAGGCTATAACGGTGCTCCGAGAGGTCGCAAGAACTGCGACGAGATCGGCAGCTGCATGCGTGACGATCTCGGTATTCCGAGAGGAGAGCGCTATGAGCTTTGTCGCTCGGTCCACGCAGAACAGAATGCGATCATAGCCGCTTCGAGAGAACGTATGATAGGCTCGACTCTCTACCTTGTCTGCCTTGACAGTAAGACAAACGAGCTTGTCGGAGACGTGATGTGTTGCATGATGTGCAAGCGCACGGTCATTAACGCGGGAATCGAAAACGTCGTTATAAAGACGGGAGAAAGTGAGTTTAAAACCGTACGGGTACGTGACTGGATAATTAACGACGACAGTCTCTCCGGCGTATTCGGATACTGATCTGTAAAATGAAAAAAAACAGCAAAAAAAAGACAAATAATACCTCTGCCGATAAAAAAAGCAGATTTTCCGATTTTCTTCCGTGGATAATAATACTGTCGGTCATACTTGTCATCTTGGCAATAACGGGCGTAGTGTATTTACGTGATAATTATCATCACGTAAAAAAATTCAAATTCAACAACGCAACGGGCGAGCTTTACGACAAGCACACGGGCATAACGTACGTAGAGGCTCCGATGTATTTCGAGCCTGTTCGAGTCTCCAAAAAGGCATACGCGACCGACGGATACCGCGAATACTTCCAGATCGGATATACCGAGGAGAAGGATGGAGAAAAGACGGTGAAGATGCTCCCGACCTCCGATTTTCTCGCTACTGCCGTTGACGAGGGCTCTTTTATCTACTACAATCCGAAAAAGGTGACTATACCGTCGTTTGAGGAGTTTGATCCCGATCTTTCGTATGTCTGCGATCTTAATTTCAATTCGCTGATAGAATTCGACAGCAATCATACGGGCATACTCGCGGACGCGTTTGTTAACGGTGAAAGAGTTATGCTCGAAGGGTGCGATGAGATCTTTGAAGTGAGATTCCGCTCGTCGAAATACAAATATATGTCCTTCTGCATCGATCTTTATCTCATCAGAGATAAATTTTACTACCACGATATGTACGAAAAGGAGACGGTGCTTCTTCCGTCTGCGGCGCAGAAGCTTATCGATAAGGAAAAGCTCTCGCTCTTTACAAACGGTGAATCCTGAAAGGACACAGACTTATGAAAATAGACCTTGTTCCGTTTGATCTGCGCTATGCGGATGCGATAGCCGACATTGAGAAGGACTCCTTTTCGGATCCTTGGTCCAAGGAAGCCTTCATATCGAGTGTGACATCTCCGTTCACCGATATAACCGTGGCTCTTTTCTATGAGGGATCTGTCCCGACCGTGTGCGGATATTCGGTTACCGTGTCATTGCCTCCCGAATGCGAGATACTTAATATCGCAGTCGCAAGGGATCAAAGACGAAAGGGAATCGCGGAGCTTCTCATTCAGGATATCGCAGAGCGCGCTTCAAAAAATGGGTGCGACACTCTTATGCTCGAGGTACGAATATCTAACCTTGCAGCAAGAGCGCTTTATGAAAAGCTCGGATTTGAAGCGGTCGGTATCAGAAAAGCGTATTACAGGTATCCGATAGAGGATGCCATCCTTATGGACAAGCGTCTTTGACACACAAACTTTAAAGGAATTTGAACTCAGATGATAATTTTGGCTTTTGAGTCATCCTGCGACGAGACCTCGGTCGCCGTTGCGGAGATAGACGGTGAAAAATACAAGATCCTTTCGAATATAGTAGCTTCCCAGATATCCATGCATACGCTTTACGGAGGAGTCGTTCCCGAGATAGCGAGCAGAGCGCATACCGAGGCGATCTCTCGCCTTACGTATGAGGCGCTTTCGGATGCATTCGTCACGCCCGAGGATATCGATATCGTTGCGGTCACGTCAAATCCCGGCCTTATAGGAGCACTGCTTGTCGGAGTCGGATATGCCAAAGCATGGGCGTACGCTCATAAAAAGCCTATCGTTGCGGTCAATCATATCAAGGGACATACTGCGGCGGCATATTATTCTCACGAGGGTCTTAAGGCTCCGTTTTTCGCTCTGGTTGCATCGGGCGGTCATACCTCGCTTATCGACGTCAAGAGTCCTACCGAATACGTAACGGTCGGACACACGCGAGACGATGCCGCGGGAGAAGCATTTGACAAGGTCGCGCGACTTCTCGGAATAGGATATCCGGGCGGCGCTGCGATGGACGCGCTTGCTTACGAGGGTGACGAAAAGGCGATAAAGCTTCCGTCTCCCGCACTTGCGGACAGTATAGACTTTTCCTTCAGCGGACTTAAGACGGCGGTAATAAATTACGTAAATAACGAAAGACAGCGCGGAAACGAGATATCGAACGCCGATATCGCCGCTTCCTTCTCGTCTGCAGTTGTAAAGGCGATAATATCGACGCTTGAAAAGGCACACGGGATGTATCGCTACGAAACACTCGTGATTGCAGGAGGAGTTGCGGCAAACTCGCATATAAGAAGGACGGCTGCCGAGTTTGCCGAAGGTAAGGGAATACGCCTTTGTATTCCCGACAGATCACTTTGCGGAGATAACGCCGCAATGATCGCCGCGCAGGGCTATCACGAATATATAGCGGGAAATCTGGCGGACAGTTCGCTCAATGCGTACGCTTGTCAGGTCACATAAAAAAATCGTGATTTTGTACAAAAAATTTTCCTCTGAAATGAGTAAAAAAGCGTTTTGAATGTATAATTTTCTGAATATACAGTATGTGGAAAAAATATTACACTTTTGTTTTTGGGGTCGCAAAATCTTGCTTTCGGATCAAAAATGTCGGAAAAATCGGGGTAACTTGTGGAAAACCCTGTGGATTTTGTGGATTTCTCACGTTCAAAACCAAAGAATTTTAAACTGTTTATACGATTTCGCATTTTGCACAATACGGAATTTATAATACACTTGACAAAAAAACAATTTTATGCTATACGGCAAATTTAAAAAAAGAGAGGTCAAAAGAAATGGCAGACAAGGTAAACGTAAAGGAAAAATATTCCGATCAGATCGACGGCGCGGTCGAGAAATACAGAAAGCTTCTCGAGTCCCAGCTTGAAAGAGTTGAGCGTATCAACGCATCAAAGGAAACTGTAGATTATAAAGCACTTGACAAGATAGTTATCGGTGTTTGCGGCGGTGACGGAATCGGTCCCGTTATTACGGGCGCGGCTATGAAGGTTCTTGAATACCTTCTGGACGGTGAGGTCAAGAAGGGCAAGGTAGAATTCAAGGTCATCGACGGTCTTACCATTGAAAACAGAGCAGCACAGAACAAGGCTATCCCCGAGGACGTTCTTGAGGAGCTCAAGAAGTGCACGGTCATACTTAAGGGTCCGACCACCACTCCCCGTGCGGGCGATCCGTGGCCGAACATCGAAAGCGCAAATGTTGCTATGCGTAAGGAGCTTGACCTTTTCGCAAACGTTCGTCCCGTAAAGGTTCCCGAAAAGGGCATCGACTGGACATTTTTCCGTGAGAATACCGAGGGAAGCTACGCTGTCGGAAGTCAGGGCGTTAACGTTACCGACGATCTTGCACTCGATTTTTGCGTAACTACTACCGAGGGAACAGAGCGTATCGCACGTCTTGCGTTTGAGTTTGCACGCGCAAACGGAAAGAACCGTGTTTCGATAGTTACCAAGGCAAACGTTATAAAGACCACAGACGGTAAGTTCCTCCGCATTTGTGAGGAGATCGCAAAGGAATATCCCGAGATCACCACCGACGAATGGTTTATCGATATCATGACCGCAAAGCTCGTTGACGAGAAGCGCCGTACCGATTTTCAGGTATTCATTCTTCCTAACCTCTACGGAGATATCATCACCGATGAGGCGGCCGAGTTTCAGGGCGGCGTAGGTACCGCCGGAAGCGCGAACATCGGTAAGAAGTACGCTATGTTCGAGGCTATTCACGGAAGCGCACCCAGAATGGTAAAGGAAGGACGCGCCAAGTACGCAGATCCTTGCTCGACCCTTCGCGCTGCGGCACTCCTTCTTTCCCATATCGGATATCAGGAAGAGTCCGATAAGCTTTCCGCAGCACTTGATAAGTGTATGTTTACCGAAAAGAAGCTTACCATTACCGGACGTGATACGGGAGCTACCTGTGAGGAGTTCGCATCATACGTTACCGAAACACTCAAATCTCTTTGATTCCGATCTCTTTAGTTAGAGTGTAAAACTATAAAATATACGGAGATAAAAATATATGTCCAGACAGTTTAAAGGCATTGATCTGAACAAAAGAAACGAGATACCTCAGGCAGTCATTACACGACTGCCGAGGTACTATCGCTATCTGAGTCAGCTTGTCGAAAAAGGCGAATACAGAATAAGCTCGCTGGCTCTTTCGAGGCTGATGGGTACCACCGCCTCGCAGATAAGACAGGATCTTAACTATTTCGGCGGCTTCGGTCAGCAGGGATATGGCTACAATACAAAAAATCTTTGCGATCGGATCGGGGATATTTTGGGAAATAACGATTGCTACAACACCGTCATAATAGGTGCGGGAAATCTCGGAAAAGCTATCGCGAGCTCATCATCCTTTGCTCATACCGGACTTTTTCTCAAATGTCTCTTCGACGTGAAGCCTGAGATAATCGGACAGACGGTCTGCGGATGTGAGGTCAGACATATCGACGATATAGATAGCTTTTGGGCTGAAAACAGAGTAGACGTTGCCATACTTGCGCTTCCGCCGAGTGCGGCTCTCGCGGTCGCGGAAAAGATCGCAAGCCTCGGAGTGCAGGGAATTTGGAATTTTTCCGAGGTAGAGCTCGGACTCGATCCCGAGAAGGTGGCTGTAAGAGACGTTCACCTTGTCGATTCCTTCATGACTCTTTGCTTTGATATAAAGAGAAATGAAAAGAAATACTGATTTTTTGCTCTTTTAACATAAGTTACGAATAAATTACGAAAGGAAAAATTACGATGCATCTTGATATCAATTTCGGATACGGCGTTCTGTCGCTTCCCGAAAAAACCGCAGAGCTTCTTAAGGATATGTCGCATAGCGAAATAAGGCTTCTTGTATATATTGCGTCAGATAAGCAAAGATGCACCGATTTTTCCGAGACGGACGCATCCGTGCTGCTCGGACTTAGTGAAAATGAGATAAGAATAGCTCTCGGTAAGCTCGTGGATATGGGACTCGTTTTACATAGGGTAAGCGAGGATAAAAATAACGTCACCGTGAGAACAAAGCAGGTAGCGCAGAGAGGTGTAACAGTTGTCAAGGCAGGAGTCGATACTCCAAGCTATACGGGAGCGGAGATAGAGTCTTTGTTTTCTCAAAGATCCGAGCTTGGAAGGCTTGTTGAGGACTGTCAGAGAATACTCGGTAAGATGTTCACACTTATCGAGATAAACAGAGTGATTAATCTCGCCGATCAGTACAGACTCAGCTGCGATTATATAACCACGCTCTGTCTTTTTGCCGTAAAGATCGGAAGACCGACCGTTCCTTACGTTGAAAAAACGGCGCTCGGACTGTATAATGACGGCATAGTGTCTCTTTCCGAGCTTGAGATAAGGCTTGCCGAAATGGAGGAGATTTCTACGCTTGAAAGCTTTGTCCGTAAGCTTTTCGGACTTGGTACGAGAAAGCTTACCTCGAAGGAATCGAAATTTATCGAGCAGTGGGTGCGTATGAAGTACTCGCAGGAAATGATAGAGCTCGCTTATGAAATAGCGGTCAATAATACCTCATCACCCTCTATGCCCTATACGAATAAGACGCTTATAAATTGGAGCGAGGCGGGATACGCTACCCCCGAGCAGGCTCTTGCGGCACTTGAAAAATTCCGATCGACAAAGAACGATAATCTTAACTCGGGTCAAAACGGAAGAAATATCTCCGATCCGCTCGAGGAGGCTATACTTGCAAGCTCAAAAAGCAGAGCACGCAAGCTTCTTGGCGATAACGGCGATAACGGCGAAAGTAAATGATACGCTATATGCGTAATTAAGGAGGAGTCATAAATGGCATATAACAGCGATGCGTTTAAAAAGGTGATGGACGATTTCAGCGCCAAGCGTGCCCGTGCTATCGACGAGGCTGATATGCGCCTTAAGGACGTTACCGAAAGATGTCCGCAGATAAAGCTTATCGATCTCGCGCTTTCGGGGACGGGTGTTGCCATTATGGAGGCGATCTCCGAGGGACGTGAGGGAATAGAAGATAGGATAAATAATATACGGCATAAAAACGAGGAGCTTCAGCAGCAAAGGAGCGATTTCCTTGCGCATCTCGGATATGACAGTGATTATACCTTCCCGAAATTTGAGTGTCCGAAATGTAAGGATACCGGATATGACGGTGCGGCGCTCTGCGAATGCTTTCGTAAGGAGCTTGTCCTTGAGACCTGCAGAAGATCGGGACTTGGGCGGCTCGTCGATGTCCAGACCTTTGATAGCTTTTCTCTCGATTATTACAAATATAATGATGACGTTTACGAAAACATGCTCCTTAACTATAACGTCAGTAAAAACTATGCGGAGAAATTTTCATCAGCATCGCAAAATCTGATGTTCATAGGATCGACCGGACTCGGAAAGACCCATCTTTCTACCGCAATAGCGGGAAAGGTCATAGAACTCGGATTTGACGTCTGTTACGATACCGCGGCGAACGTTTTCCTGTCGTTTGAAAACGAGCGATTCGGAAAACAGAACTCAAAATATGCGACTCCTACCGACAGATACTTTGAATGCGATCTGCTTATAGTAGACGATCTCGGAACCGAGGTCACGACTCAGTTTACCGTCTCGGCTCTCTATAACCTAATAAACACAAGATTTATGAACGGAAGACCTGTTCTTCTTAATACCAATCTTTCGCTTGAGGAAATGCAGAAAAAGTACGGAGAGCGTATAGCCTCCCGCCTTTTCGGTGAATCGATAGTTCTCAGATTCGTCGGCAAGGACGTGCGTCTTCTCAAGGTAGATATAACCTGATATGACCTTCAAGGACGAATTTTATCTTGACGAAAAGGACGGACTTACCTTCTTTCGTTCGTCAAATTTAAGTGCGAAGCATATATTCTCCACAAGACTTGGGGGAGTGAGCACGGAAAGTCATCTTTCAAGCCTCAATCTGAATAGCGACAGAGGGGACAGGGATGAAAACGTTGCCGAAAATCTTAGGAGATTTACGCGTGTGCTCGGAAGTGATACCGATCATTTCGTAAGTGCCTCTCAGGTGCATTCGACCGATATAAGGATCGTCGATATTTCGGATGCCGGAAGGCATTTTTACGCCATAGACGGATTTATAACGAGGGAAAAGGGTATCGTTATCTCGGTTTCGATCGCCGACTGTGCACCGATACTGCTTGAGGATCCTAACCGCAGGATAATAGGTGCGCTTCACGCGGGATGGAGAGGTACTGCTTCCGGAATCGCCGCCAAGGGTGTTGATATCTTTCGGTCGCTCGGCTCGGATATAAGAGATATACGGGTGGCGATAGGTCCTTGTATACACGCCTGCTGCTATGAGGTGGGAGCGGATTTTTACGAAAGCGTTTTGTCGCTTCAGGGAGAAAAATTTTCGAATAAATACGTAAAAGCAGGGAAAAACGGCGCTTTTTATACAGATATCGCCGCTATGAACTGCTCGCTTCTGCTTGATGCCGGCATATCATTTGAAAATATCAGCGTCTGCTCAAGATGCACCTGCTGTGAAAACGAACTGTTTTTTTCGCATCGTGCCTCCCACGGACTCAGAGGAACTATGAAAGCAGCCATAGTTTTGTGAAAAATCACTCGGTCATCAACTCTATTTAAAGATTTGTTTACAAATGTGTGTTATAATAATCAAATAAATACTGTTCGTTTGCACCTTTGTGCAAGCTGAAAGGGAATGGTCAAGCGTATGATACAAATTGAAAATCTTGTAAAAAAATACGGAGATAAGACAGCCGTAGGAGGTATATCCTTTTCTGTCGAGGAAGGAGAGATAGTAGGATTTCTCGGTCCGAACGGAGCGGGAAAAACTACCACTATGAGCATTCTTACCGGATGTCTTTCCGCAACCTCGGGAAAGGCTCTTATAAACGGGATAGATATACTCGAAAATCCGATAGAAGCGAAGAGAAATATAGGATATCTTCCCGAGCTTCCCCCGCTTTATCTTGAGATGACGGTTCGGGAATATCTTAATTTTATTTACGATATGCGCTCCTGCAAGCTCGACAGAGAAAAGCATCTTAAGGAGATCTGTGATACCGTCAAGATCTCGGATGTCCTCGGAAGAGTTATCAGAAACCTTTCAAAGGGTTACCGTCAGAGAGTAGGTATTGCTCAGGCGCTTGTCGGAAATCCCAAGGTGATAATATTTGACGAGCCTACCGTCGGTCTTGACCCCAAGCAGATAATAGAGATAAGAAATCTTATTAAGGCACTCGGAAAGAATCATACAGTAATTCTTTCGACCCATATCCTGCCCGAGGTTCAGGCAGTCTGCGACCGTATCGTTATAATCAATAAGGGTAAGATCGTGGCAAACGAGAAAACTGCCGATATTTCAAAGATAATCGACGGAAACAGAAGACTTAACGTAAAGGTCTGCGGCCCGCAGAAGGACGTTCTTGCGCTGATCAGATCGCTTCCCGGTGTCTCCTATGTCGATGTTCTCGGAAATCATGAGCTCGACAGTACCTCATATCTTGTTGAGAGCGAGCCCGGAATAGATATCAGAAAAACACTCTTCAATGCGCTTGCCGCAAAGAGCTGGGCTATCATAGGTATTGAAGCGCTCGGTCTTAATCTTGAAGATATATTCATCGCTGTCGTGGATACGGCTGAGCCTACGAAGAAGCAGAAAAAGGGCAAAAAGACCACGCTCGGCAGAAGGCAGAAGATAGAAATAGATTTCGGAAAAGAAGACGAAAACAAATAATTGAAAGGGCATTTCCGGTTGTTACACGGATTTGTGAACGGTTGATAAATGTTTGCAATATATAAAAGGGAACTCCGTTCCTACTTTATTTCTCCGATAGGATATATTTTTGTTGCCGCTTTTCTTTGCGTAAGCGGAATAATCTTTACCACAACTACGATCCAAGCAGGTGAGGCAAGTAGCGTCGGAAGTTATTTTTCACTTCTTCTGATGGTCTTCGTAATCGTGCTTCCTCTTCTTACGATGAAGCTCTTTTCGGACGAAAGACGTCTCCGTACCGAGCCTCTTCTTTTGTCCTCTCCCGTAAGCCTTATGGGTATGGTAATGGCAAAATTCCTTGCGGCTTATACCGTATTTGCGGGAACCTTCCTTTTCTCTTGCCTCGATTTTATAGCACTTTATATCCACGGAACTCCGAATACGGCTATAATTTTCGGAAACGTGATAGCCATACTTCTTGTGGGCGGTGCGTGTATAGCGATCGGGGTCTTCGTATCCTCTCTTACGGAAAATCAGTTCATTGCCGCTATAATAACCATGCTTATACTTATAGCGTTCGTGTTCACTACCGTTTTTAACTCGTTTATTGACGTTTATTTCATAAGAGCCATACTCAGCTGGATATCTCTCTTTGACAGATTCAATAATTTTGCGTACGGCTACTTTGATTTCAACGCGCTGCTGTACTATATATCACTCTCCTTTGTTTTCCTCTTTCTTACCGTGCGTGTCTACGAGAAGCGTCGCTGGAGCTGATATCTGCCGCGCAAACTCATAAACACGCTTATAACGAACTAATAACGGGAGAATGAAATGAATTATCAGAAACTCAAAAAAAGATCAATAGCCGCAGTTATTACGGCATCTGTGATCCTGCTTGTACTTCTTCTGAATATCCTTGTTACGTTTCTTGCGTCTAAAAACGTGCTTTATCTTGATCTGACCAAGACAAACTACACGGAGATAACCAAGGTGTCGGACGAGCATCTTTCAAAGCTGCAGGGGAGCGATAACGATATAACCATATATTTCCTTGCCGATAAGGACGAGCTTCAGAACGCAGGATTTGGCTATAGCACAGAATATACCGGACCCACCGAGTCACTGTGGGGAATGAAGCATATATACGAGCTTGCCAACGTTTATGCAGAGAAATACGATTTTATAAGCGTAAAGCATCTCGATATCGATAAGGATATGGACACTCTCGAAAAGTACAAATCGAGCATATCCACTGTCTTTAATAAGCAGAAGATAATCGTTGATAACTGTATCACAGAAAAGGACGAAAACGGGAAGGCGGTGCTCGACAGTGACGGAAATCCGGTAAAGCACCACAATTTCCGAGTTTCGAGCAGAGATTATTTCTATTATTTCGATACTAATAGCTATTATGCCTACGGCTTTAACGGTGAGCTCAGATTCACGTCTATGATAATGAGCGTTGCAGGAGAGTCGCCTGTCGCTTACTTTTCTTACGGTCACGGCGAGGATGTAGGAAGCGATCCCGCAAGCGAGAACGATTACGGAAAGGCACAGGCTCTCAGAGACTATATCTATAATTCGGGATTTTCTGTTAAAAAAGCGAGCCTCACGGATGATAGCGAGCTTCTTCTCAGCGATCCAAATGCGCGAATACTCATAATATTCAATCCCAAGAGCGATATGGTAGGATCGGATGCCTCCTCTGACGGAGATCCGAGCACCGTTGATGAGATATCGGTCATCAGAAGATTTACAAACAGAATGAACTGTCATCTGATGGTCTTCTCCGATCCGTCGGATAACGTGCTTGAAAATCTTTCCGAATTTCTCTTCGACTATTGGGGACTTACCTTCGATAACTCTAACGTAAAGGATACCGGAGTTAACAGCATGTCTCCCGACGGAAAGGCGTTTCTTGCCGATTACGAGACAAGTCTGCTCAGCCCCGGAGTGAGCCTTACCGCAGGTCTTACCGCGCTTGACTCTCAGCCTAAGATCTATTTCGAAAATGCGGGAACTATATCTATCGACTATAACTACGCTAACGAGGTGGGATATTCCGAGGGTTATTCGATGAAATATGCGGGAAGTATATTTAATACCCCTGCATCCTCCGAGATCACACTTAAGGACGGTACTGTGCTCAGCTCGGAAAAGGACGGTACGAAAAGCCTTATGGCGATAACCTATAATCAGTGGTCCGGCGGAAGCGATTACGAGCAGCCGACCTACGTTATAGCTTGCGCCTCAACCTCCTACGTTTCGGAAAAGGCTCTTTCAAACGAATACGGAAACAGCGAGGTCATCGGATATGCGCTCAGAGTAATGGGAAGAGATAGCTTTACCGTAAGTATCGAGATGAAGACCATAGAGACGGAAAAGGTTACGACACCCACAGAGGCTCTTATGACCCTCTGGAAGGTTCTTATATACGTTATACCTCCCATTGCGTCGCTTGTTCTCGGAACGGTAGTATTTGTAAAACGCAGACACGCCTGAGAAACGCCGAAAGGATTTTTACAGATCATGAAAATATTTAAAACAAAAAAATTCAAATACGGATTTCTGTCGGTCGTTATGTCTGTGGCTGTAATTGCGGTCATAGTTATCGTAAATACAATTTTTCAGAATCTTGCGTTTAAGTTTGGCTGGTACGTCGATATGACTCATGAAAAGATGTACCGGGCGTCAGATAAGATATTTGAATATGTGGATAAGATCGATAAGGATAAAAACGATATAACCGTATATTTCTTTACCGATAAGGATAATCTCGAAAATACGGTATATTCGGGAAACAGTATCAGCGATACTTCTCTGTGGGGAATGAAGCCGATACACGAGCTTGCCGTAAAGCTTGAGGAAAGGTATGATTTTATTTCTGTTGATTATATCGATTATACCTCAAATCCCGATAAGCTTAAGGCTATAATCGGAGAGGAGAAGTATAAAAATTCTACCTTTACCGACCGACATATACTGGTAGTAAACGAGACATATCAGCAGAATGCCGATGGAACTCCGATACTCGGCTCTGACGGTAAGCCGATAAAGTATATAAAGTATAAAACCTTCTCGAGAAATTCGTTTTATCTTTTTGACCACGCTACTGGAACGGTAAATGCGTACAGAGGCGATTATTATATGACCGCCGCTATAATGTCTCTTGTAAGGATAGATCAGCCGACCGTCTATTTTCTTGTCGGACACGGCGAAGCGGTCGGAGGAAGCTCCGCATCTGAGCAGTTTGGTTTCGGAAATGCCACCGCACTGTCATATCTTTTTGATGAGTGTGGATATACTCTCAAAAAGATCGATCTTAAGTATGACGACTTCGATGCGTCTGACAAAAATTCAATCGTTGTACTCTACGGACCGCAAAGAGATATAACCTCAGCACAGACAGTTCAGACAGTCAGTGAAACCGATAAGCTTGACGCTTTTCTCAAGCGTGACGGAAACTCCATTATGGTATTTCTCGATAATAAAAGCTCCGGTCTCGCAAATCTTATGTCACTTGTAAAGAAGTATTCGGGCGCTACCGTGTCCGATGCAAAGGCTCTTGATTCGGGAGCTTCGAGTGTTTCTGTTGACGGATATTCGATAGTGGGACGCTATCAGGATAATAAAAAGGAAAGTGCTTTTGCGATAATTGATAGGCTTGTTTCCGAAAAAATGGCGTATAAAGCGGTCTTTGCCGACAGTTATCCCATACTTGTTCCGAAAGATTCAAATAAAACCTCGGCAGCAGTTCTTCTTCCCGATAGCGCAGGCGCATCATCGTACGATGCGATACCCGCACTTCTTACAGAAACAAAGCTTAGCGGCGGAGGAAGCATGATTCTGTGTGCGTCGACCGAATTTGCAAACAACCAAATGCTTGAGAGCGACGTCTACAGCAATAAAAACCTTCTTATGTCGACTCTTTACGATTCGAATGACGGAAATATTCCTCTCAACATCAAAGTAAAAAACGTAAGAGACGAGGGCCTTGACCGTACAGAGCAGGAGGCAAGACTTTGGACTCTGCTCATAACCGTGCTTATACCTTCTGTTTTTGCGGTAGCCGGAATAATAGTATATGTTAGGAGAAGACATTCCTGATGAATAATTCAAAAAAGACAAAACATAGTTCGTTTTTTCGCCAAAGCGTGATCATAGGTGTTCTTGCTACGCTTTTTGTCGTGCTTTTAGTCGCGTTTCTTATCATTGCTCCGTATATAAAGGATGACTCTTCGGAAGACGAGATTACCGCATCCCTGATCTGGAAAAACGAGGTTGCCGGAATTGACGGAAGTGTTCTGATGTTTGAACCCGTTGCGCAAGAGGATATTTCTGAAATAAACGTCCATAACCCGGGACTCGCTACTACTCACGGCGCTCAGTATGTAGACTGGAAGCTTTACCAAGCCAAGGAAGACGTTTCAATAGGTAAGAATATTATCGAAAAGGGAAATTTCTATATCGAAGGATATGAATATGCGCCTCTGTACGCTACAGATTCCGATTCCGCAGTGGCGTCGATCATAAACGATGCGGCGTATACGCTTACCCTCTCAAGGCTTGTAGATCATGCTGACGATTTTTCAAAATACGGACTTGATTTTGAAAACGAGGAGGATGCGACCTACTGTGAGGTGGTCAAGGCCGACGGAACGAGATATAAGTTTTACGTAGGTGACCGTATTCCCTCGGGAACTGCGTACTATGTCAGAATGGCGGGAACTGATACCTGCCTTGATAAGGACAGTGAATTCTATAACACCGAGGTAGCAAACGATTCTGTTTATATCTACGACTGCACGAACGTTCTGATATCTCCTACCGATGCGATAGCACCGATCCTTCTTTATCCCATGGCAGGAACGAATCATGCGTATTTCGATCTCTTTACTATAATCGAATATGTGGATAAGGATACTAAGCCGATTACAAAAATTGAGATGAGAGCGACCAATATGCGCTCGTACCTCAAGAATCCGCTTTCCACGTTCTCCGCGAACGCTAAATATTATTCGGTTGTTCCCGACGGATATCACTCCTCGTCCGCGTTTGACGATCTTTTCTCAAACTTTGTTGATGGACTTAGCGGCATTTCCGTAAAAGAGCTCGCAGAGTATGAGATCGTTATAAATGAGAAAACGGGCAAAGAAGATGTCAAATACAGCTTCTCTGAAGAAACGTTGAATAAGTATTTTGAGGACGGTATTCTATACACTATGGCTTTCAGCTGGAAAGGTATTGAAAACATAGTTGATATCAGTAATAAGACCGAGAATAATACCTATTACGTTATCTCGTACGTGTATAATACGATCTGTGAGGTAAGCGCGGACACACTGGCCTTTCTCCAGTGGGAGCAGAATGCTTTTATAGGCAAGGAAATGCTTCGCCTTGTTATCACCGACTGCGAGCAGATAAAGCTTACGGGTAAGTATGCAGATAATCTTTCGCAGAACGGATGGAAAAATGTCGATACCGAATTTAACATAGAGGTTCAGGACGATAATATTTTCGCTGTCGAATCCACGACGTCTGTCGGAAAGGGAAATATGACAGAGAAAGAGTGGGTTGAGAATTTCCGTACGTTCTACAGAACCCTCCTTCTTGTCAACGTCAAGGGCTCGCTTACTCAGGAGGAGATAAGTGAAATAATGAAGGGTGAGGCGTTTGCCGAGCTTTCAATTACTACAAGAGACCGCACCGCAAGCTATGTAGAGCCTGATGATCAGGAGGCTGAGGCTGAGGAAATAAAGGTAGAAGGTATCACAAGGATATACAGATTTTATCAGTATTCCTCGGGCAGATGTCTTATGACTATCGAGTCGATAATGAAGGACGGAAGCTCCGAAGGAGAAAAAGGAAACTTCTATCTGACTGTGGCTACCGTTGAAAAAATGCTTAAATCTGCGGAAAAGATGGCAAACGCAGAAGCAGTAGATCTCCATGAAAGAGAGTGACCTCAATTTTGAAAACCGTAAAAATAAGAATCTTGTCGCTTTTTTTGGCACTTGTCCTGCTTTTTAGCACACTTCCGATCCTTGCGTCCTGTTCTAACGGCGGAAAGCGTACGGTCATGACGATAGGAGACTATAATGTCTCTTACGATATGCTCCGTTATTTCGCTATGAACTATATAAGTAGCTATGAAGGACTTACCGAAAAGGATTTTGAGGAAAGCGAGGAGCTCCAAAAGAAGCTTTATGATAACGTTATAACGTCACTTAGTGAAATAGCATCCTACGCACTTCTTGCTAAAAAGCATAAGATATCTCTTACAAAAGATGAGAAAAAGGCTATAAAAGAGGAATTTAAGGCCGCGAAGGAGGCCTACGGCAGCGATGACGCATACAAGAAGGATCTTGAGGCGAATTTTATGACAGAGGATGTCTTCCTCGAGATAATGCGCGTCGAGGCTCTTTGCGACAAGCTTTACGACTACCTTACAAGCCCGGGCGTGGGAATGTTCAAATCCGATAATGAGACTATCGATGCCGATATTGAGGCGGGTAACTTTTTCTCTGCGGAATATTCGGTGATATATTACACGTCCAAAAACAAGGATGAGCGTAAGCAGTTTATGCAGCAGATGCTTGACGAGGCTAAGGCGGGTGCAAAGCTCAGAGAGCTTTGCGACGACGGATACGTAACCTACGGCGAGGAGCTTGCGTATGAGTATTACAGCGCGTTTACTTATCGAGAAAAGACAGAGATATTTGAAGAGACCGTAAAGTCTCTCGGTGTCGGAAACTACAGCGATGTCGTAGATACCGGAAACTCTTTTCTTGTAGTACACCGTCTCGCTCTTAGTAGCGAATACGTAGATAAAAATTACAATACGATAATCGCAAAATACCTTTCGCGCGAATTTTTCGGATATATAGATGACTATGCCGAGTCGCTTGACGTTAAATTCAAAAAAGGTAATGAGGATCTGAAGCTTTGGGATATGGAATGATCCTTACATTTAAATATTTCCCCTTGAGTGTAGAGAAGGTTTTCTCACACTCAAGGGGATTTTTCTTTTTCGCAGCTCTAAGCGTAATACTTTAACTGCTTGTCTAATATACTGTATCAAAGGACAAGGAGTGATAATGTGAATTCATCAAAAAACGCACTTGAGAAAGTGCTTTCTGTCTTACCGGATAAAATATCAGGGGCTGTGAGAAATAGCGATCTGTATCAAAGAAAAAAGCGTATAAACGAAATAAGAATAAGAACGGACAGAAGGGTCACGCTGACCGTTGACGGAAGAAATCATCAGCTTGAGTGCAGGATAAGCGAGAAGGATATGAGAGATTCGCTTATGGCACTTTGCAAGAATTCCGTATATAGCTTCTGCGATACCATAAAGGAAGGATATATTCCTTTTTCGGGATCGGTCCGTGTTGGAGTTTGCGGAAGCGCAGTCTGCGAAAACGGAAAAATAATCAACGTATCCGATATTTCTTCCCTCAATATAAGAATACCGTCTTTTATACCGGGATTTGGAAGGGAACTGTATGAAAGGCTTCTTTCGGGTGGACTTAAGGAGGATGCTGTGGTTTTTTCGCCTCCGGGTGGCGGCAAAACTACGCTTTTGCGTAATATGGCACTCTATCTTTCGGGCGGACATCCCTCGAAAAGAGTGTCTGTCATAGATTCCAGAAATGAGATCTGTGATGATAGGATAGCCGAGAGCGAAAATATTGACGTGTATGCCGGATATCCAAAAGCTAAGGGAATCGAGCTCGCAACTCGTACTATGTCGCCTGGATATATTATTTGCGACGAGATAGGCTATGAGGAGGCGGAGAGCATAGTCAGATCTCATAGCTCGGGGGTTCCTTTGATAATCGCATCTCACGCCTCCTCACTTGATTCTCTGCTTTCCTGCGGACCGTCGGGAGCGCTTTACAAGGCAGGCATCGGAGACGTTTATGCCGAAATAAAGGTCTCGGACTTCATGAAAAGAAGCATCGTGATAACAGATCGAAGCGATATTTCCGAAAAAATATATGATACTTAAGTATATAGGATTTGCCATTATCGGCTCGGTAAGCTTTTTGATCGGAATTCGGCTTGCGGAAAACGAGAAAAAAGCAATATATTACGGCGAAGGAATGTACAAATTGCTCGCTCATATATGCAGAGAAATAGAAAGCTTCAGGACTCCGCTCGAGGATATATATTTGAGTTTTACCGATGATTTTTTGGAAAAAGAGCGCTTTCTTGATAAAATACGGAGCTCGTCACTTGAAGAAGCGATAAGCGAGAGCGGAAACGTTTTCTGCTTTGGAGATGCGACCTACAGATCGCTTGCTTCGTTTGCATATAATCTTGGAAAGAGCGATCCGAGTGATCAGATATCAAGATGCAGATATATTATATCGCTTGTCTCGGAGGATCTGAAAAAGGCGACGGAGGAATATCCGAAAAACAGAAAGATGTATCTGTCGCTCTCACTTCTCGTGGGTGCGATGGTGATAATATTACTTGTGTGAAACTTGAGGTGTGAAAATGGATACGTCACTTATATTAAAGGTAGTTGGGATCGGACTTCTCGTGAGCGTTTCGTGTCAGATACTGACAAAATCGGGACGTGACGAGCAAGCGATGCTCGTAACTCTTTCGGGGGTAATAATCGTCCTTCTTATGATGGTCGGTGAGATATCCGAGCTTCTTCTAAAAATACGCGAGCTTTTCGGACTATGAGTATATTCCTGTCTTGCTCATCAGCTCTCGGAGCGGTAATGCTCATACTCATAATAAAGCAGTTCAAAAACGATATAGCGCTCCCCGTGTCTGTTTGCGTGACTCTCGTGCTATCGCTGCTTTCACTTGCTCTTATAAGACCGGTTTGCGAGTACGTTAAAGAGATATCCGGAACAGTCGAGTACGGAGAATATATCGGATTTATGATGAAATCTCTCGCTATAGCGCTCGTGACCTCGGCAAGCGCCGATATCTGCCGTGACTGCGGCGAGGGTGCGATCGCCGCAAAGGTTGAGCTTGTCGGAAAATGCGCGATGATGCTTTTGGCTCTTCCCGTAATAAAATCTATCCTTGCCCTGGCAAAGGAAATACTTTATGCGTGATATGAAAATAAAGAGAATTCTGGGTGCCGTCGCTATTTTTTTGATCGTTTTTTCTACGGCTGTTTCCGCAAAAAACGAATCAAATAGCGAAAACGCTCCTAATATCGGAGATATTACGGATTCATTGCCCAAAGAAATACAGGACGCTCTTCCAAACGGCATAGATACTGTAATGGATACGCCGGAGAAGATATCAGAGCTTTTTTCGGTAGAATATATTTTTGATCTTTCATCAAGTCTTCTTAAAACCGCACTTTCCTCGGCACTTAGGACGTTTGCCTTTGTTGTTACTGTAGTTCTGATATCCTCGCTTGTATCAAATATAGGAAATTCCTTTTCCGAATCGGGACAAGGAGTACGTATATGGACTCTTACATCCTCACTTTGTATAGCCTTTTGCGTTTATACTCTTGTAGGATCGCATCTTAAAAGCGTTGTTGAATTTTCGAAGAATACGGTCACCTTCGTTCGTGCTCAAGCGCTCGCTATGGGATCTGTGGCTCTGTCGGCGGGAGAAATATCGACTGCGGGTATAAATTCTGCGTGGTGCTTTTTTCTCACCGGAAGCGTTGAGGAGCTTTGCGATAAGCTTCTTGTTCCGATAATGCAGATATCCTTTTGCGCGACTCTTACTCATAGCGTGACGTCAGGAGTAAATATCGGACGCTTTATACAGACTGTAAGAAATACATTCACGTCGGTGCTTGTCTTCTTAATGACCGTGATATCGGTGATTTTTTCCTTTCAGAGCGTCATAGCGCATTCGTCTGACAGTGTAGCGATGAGAAGTGTACGCTACGCTATATCGCACTCCGTTCCGATAATCGGAGGTCTTGTGAGCGATAGCGCGCGTACCCTGGCAAGCTCGCTCGGTCTTATGAAAAATGCTCTCGGATTTTTCGGTGTCGCGGTAATACTCGTGCTCTCCCTGTATCCTCTGGTCGGTCTGTTTGCTTCAAAGCTCGCTCTGCAGATGAGCTCGTCATTTGCGTTTCTTATAAACGACGATAGCAGTGTGTCCTTTATAGACGAATCGGTCAAGATGCTCAATTTTCTTATAGCGGTAAGCATAATACTTTCTGTGGCATTTATATTTTGCGTTTCGGTATTTGCTTTGATCCCCGCCGCAGGTCTGTAAGGAGGATGTATGAACGAGATCAAGGGATATGTTTTTTGTGTACTTATGGCATCCGCCGCGTCCGGGATACTTAAAAATCTTTCCTCGGGTATGAAAAGATTTGAAAAGCAGATAGGATTTGTTTGCTCGCTCGCAATTATTGTTATGATAGTATCTCCGATAGCGAAAATGATATCCGAAGCAGGAAACGGCGACCGCCTGTTTCCCGATATTTCTTATGAAGATGACACTCTCATGCCCAACGGCAACGATAAGCTTATAGCCGAGCGCTACGTGACAGAATGCGAGAAAAGCATGTGCCGTATCCTGTCGCAAAGATTCGATATACCGACAGACGATATTTCGGTAAATGCGAGTATAAACGATAACTTTGAAATAGAGCTGCTGACCTTTACCTTCTATACTGATATCGATACGTCGGAAATTGAAAAGTATCTGATCGGAGCCGTTGGAACGAAATTTCAGATAAGGAGATGTGACAGAAATGAAAAATGATCTTTTTAACAAATTAAAGGATATAAAGGGACTGAAGATACTCGTGCTGCTTTTGCTTATTGCCGCTGTTTTGATCTTTTTGGGGAATTATTTGGGAAAAAACGAGGAAAACGTCAAAGCCTCTGCAGGCATCGTTCGGGAGGAATATGAAAAAGAGGTAGAGAGGCGTGTCTCCGAGATAATCTCCGAGATCGGAGGAATATCTGACGTCTCGGTCATGGTCACTCTTGAAAGCACGGTAAACTATCTGTACGCCGAAAATGCAAGCGACGGAAAGAGCGAATACGTTACCGTAAGAGATAAAGACGGAAACGAGAGCGGAGTGATCATATCTGAAAATATGCCCGATATAAGAGGGGTCGCGGTAGTGTGCGGCGGAGGGGAGGATCCTTGTAAAAGACTTGAGATAATAAAGCTTGTAAGCTCGCTTCTTGACCTTCCGGAGAACCGTGTTTACGTCGGCGGAAGAAATTAATTAGAGATCTACCCGATTATTCGGGAATACTTGAGGGATGATGTGAATAAATAATAACAAAGCATAATTTATATCGGGAGGAAAGATATGAAGATAATAAAAGCAGAAAAGCAAAAAAACACCGAAATGACAGAGTATAAGGCATGGAATAAGATCAAGGGCGCCGTTACGAAGAATATGAAGCGAAATATCGCCATAATCTGTACGCTCGTGCTCGTTGCGGGTGCAATATACCTTAACTGGATCCTTTTCTCTGATAACGGTGATTATAAGCCGGATAGCTACGTATCGGGAGAGGAAAATAATCAGTCAAACGGAAATAATCAGTCAAACGCACAGACTAAGGATGACGGCTATTTTGCACTCGCGATAATAGACAGAGCCGAGGCTCGTGCCGAAGCGCTCGAGGTACTTGCATCTATCACGGTAAGCGAGCAGGCTACCGAGGAGGCGAAGGAGAATGCGTACAGCGAGATGGCAAAGATCGCGGAGGAGATAGAGTGTGAGGCAAATATCGAGACACTCGTCAAGGCCAAGGGATTTGAGGACTGCGTAGTCGTTATCAGCTCGGGAAAGGCAAGTGTTATCGTTTCGGGACAGAATCTTCTCGTTTCCGAGGTGGCACAGATAAAGGAGATAGTCTACAGTCAGGCGAATATTTCTCCCGAAAATATAACCATTATCGAAAAGGCGTAAGAAATGAAATAATTAAAGCGCACGTCACTGACGTGCGCTTTAATTGATTTTATATAAGTATCACCAAAACAGATATCGCTGCAGCTACGTAGGAAAATATTCCCGGACGCTCTTTAAACAAAAGCGAGCATATAAAGCCGACTACGGTAGCCACTGCGGTAGTTAGCGGAGCGTAAAAAATTACAGCCATTTTTGATATCATAAAAATAGAGACGAGAGATGATAAGTTCGAAGAAAAGGTATTTACGCCTATTGAAAGCACCGCCTTGGGTGTTAATATTTTCAAAGATTCTTTTGTATCGCTCGGAGAGATCAATGCGTAGATTCCTAAAAATGCAAGTGATCCCAGTACAAGGATCAGGTTAGTAAGGAAAAAGAAGGAATTTTCGTCTGTAACTATGCTTGAAAGTGTAAAATATTTCGTTACTATAGTGTTGGCAGCGGAGGAAAGTACGGAGAGCAGAATAAGGAGCGCAAAGATCATGTGATTCTTTTTTTGTGCGGAAATATTTTTATCGCTTTGTGACTTCTTGTCAAAAAAGACGAGAACTACCGAGAATATCAAGAGAATGATCTTTATTATGCTTAAAATCGTGATCCTTTCACTAAACAAGAGCGCTCCGATAAGTGATGTGGCAACAAGAGCGCATGAACTTGTTATTATGCTTGTTCCTCCGATGCTTGCGAAGGAATAAAGCTTTAAAGAAGAAACTAACGATAATATTACGACCGTTGCATAAGCAAGTGAATATAAAAGTGTAGGAAGGTTTACCGAAATGTTAAATCTGCTTGATACTGTGAAAAAAAGGCAGGCGAATATTCCGTTCAATATAAAAAATATGCTGAAACGTCCTACTCCGTTTTTTTCTACGATATTTCCGCATAGCTTTGACGATATTCTTCCCGAAAACGTGAGTAGTATGTATAACAAAATAAGAGTTGTGGCGTTCATAAACAAATCTCCTCAAAATATGCCGATATTTTAACATTTTACCATTGATTTTGCAAGACATAAATGTTACAATATATAGACAAATATTAGTCTGTTTCCATGGAGTACGCTTATGATAATAGATAGCAGTAAAAAATATTATTTTTCCGATGCCCTCCATAAGAATGTCGAATGCTTTCCTCATCTTCATACTCATTCGGAAATAGTTTTGACTACCTCGGGAGTCCTTACCATGACCGCGGGAAAAAAGACTTATAAGCTGAAGGCAGGAGAAGCATTATTTATTCCTCCGCTTGAGATGCATAGCTTTTCATCGCCTGAGGATAACGTCTGCCACGTTATAATGTTTTCAAATGACCTTATCCCGTTTTTCTTTAATTATATAAAGAAAAATCAGATAGAAGATCACATATTCACCGTTTCATCGGATATTATTAATATGATAAATGCGATAATACCTGTACCGAAAAACGATGTGAATCCGATCGATGCGCAGGCTATACTCGCTCCGTTGTGCAGAGAAGCTCTCGTTCAGTGTGCCTTTTCCGAAAGAAGTATCGCGTATGAGGACCCTCTTTTTTACGCTCTTGAGTATATGGGTGAGCATTTTGCCGAAAATATCGATCTGAAAACGGTTGCAAGCAAGGTCGGAGTTCATCCGGTGACACTCAGTAAAGCGTTTTCGCTCCGCGCAGGGGTAAGCTTCAATTTTTATCTCAAATATCTTCGTTGTATTAATGCCACAGACCTTATAAGAAATGAAAATATGACCTTTACTCAAATTGCTTACGAGTCAGGATTTGGCAGTGTACGGAGCTTCAACCGTGCTTTTATAGAGATTTTCGGTGTTACTCCGAGTAATTACAAGTATACCTCGTTCGTATAATACCGAAAAAATAAAAATAAACGCCGTTTGCGTCGCGGATATTGAAATATTCTCGTGCTTGTGATAAAATAGGGAAGAAACAAATTTAGAAAAGAGTGATATCTTGAAAAAAATCATAGAAATAAACTCGCTCACCAAATCCTTTGGCAGTGTCCGAGCGGTCGACGGGATCAGCTTTTCGGTCGGAGAAGGTCAGCTTTTTGCTTTGCTCGGAGTTAACGGAGCGGGAAAATCCACCACGATATCAATAATCTGCAGGCAGCTCAAAAGAGATTCGGGAAGTGTTCTCGTTGATTCTGTAAGCGTGGACGACGATCCTGTGTCAGTAAAAAAGAAGCTTGGCGTCGTATTTCAGAACTCGCTTCTTGACCCGTCACTCAGCGTTATTGATAACCTTTCGATAAAGGCGTCTCTTTACGGGATGTCAAAAGTGGAATTTTCGGAAAGGCTTGAGATCCTTTCGGAAAAGCTCAGCTTTAAAAATATTTTGAAAAGAACACTCGGAAGGCTTTCGGGCGGTCAGCGCAGAAGGATCGATATTGCAAGAGCCCTTATACACTGTCCCGATATCCTTATTCTCGATGAGCCCACTACCGGTCTCGATCCTCAGACGAGACGTCAGCTGTGGGACGTTATATCCGATCAGAGAAGGGAAAAGAACATGACCGTGCTGCTTACCACGCATTATATGGAGGAGGCGGCAGACTCGGACTACGTCGTTATAATGGATTCGGGCAGGATCGCCGCTTCGGGAACTCCGCTTGAGCTTAAAAATACCTATACGGGAGATTTTATTGCGATATACGGAAAAAACGAGGACGAAATAAAGCTGCTTGGCAGGAAATACGAAAGGATCCCCAACGGCTTCAGAGTGACGGTGAAAAATTCCGCAGAGGCTACCGAGCTTATAATCAAGCATCCTGAGATCTTTTCCGATTACGAGATAAGTAAAGGAAAGATGGATGACGTTTTTCTTGCGGTCACCGGAAAAAAGCTTGAAGGAGGTGTAGCAAATGAATGAATTCTGTGTTCTTTTTAAGCGCAACGTAAAGCTGTTTTTTAAGGATAAAGGACTTTTCTTTACCTCGCTCATCACTCCGATCATACTGCTCGTTTTGTATATTACCTTTCTCGGAAACGTGTACAGAAGCAGCTTTGAAGATATATTTTCCGGATTTTCCGCAATAAAGGAGGATCTTCTCGACGCATTCGTCGGAGGTCAGCTCGTTTCCTCACTTTTGGCTGTCTGCTGCGTGACAGTGTCATTCTGCTCGAATATGCTTATGGTTCAGGATAAGGTAAACGGAGCGAGAAGAGATATAATCATGACTCCTGTGAGCAGCTCTGCTCTCTCGCTTGCTTACTTCTTTGCCTCGTTCGTTTCGACTCTCATTATAACCCTTACTGCGCTTGCGGCGGGACTTCTCTACCTTTCGGTTGTAGGATGGTATCTTTCCTTTACTGACGTTATGCTTCTTCTTTCCGACGTCTTTATGCTGACACTTTTCGGAACGGCACTTTCCTCGTTGATAAACTTCTTTTTGTCATCTCAAGCACAGATATCGGCAGTCGGAAGCATCGTAAGCGCAGGATACGGATTCATTTGCGGCGCTTATATGCCAATATCGCAGTTTTCCGAGGCGGTAAGAAATGTAGTTTCCTTCCTTCCCGGAACCTACGCAACAAGTCTTATGCGTACACACGCAACGAGCGGAGTTTTTGCCGAGCTTGAAAAATCACATCTGCCTAAAGATATCCTTGACGGACTTGCGGACAGTATAGACTGTAACGTTTATATCGGTGCGGATAGGATATCTATACCGATCATGTATGCGGTGCTTGTCGGAAGCATAGTTCTGCTTCTCGGCGCATACGTTGCCGTAAACGTAGTTTATTCCAAAAAGGCAAAGTGATCTTCACATAAAAACGGTCGTAATGATGTTTTAGAAACGATAAAAGGATAGCAAAAATTGCTATCCTTTTGTCTTTTTCTTTGCAAAAATATGTCGCTTGCAGTTGTTTGTTACAGTGTACTAATCTCATAAGGTGTTTTCTACAAAAGTAACTGTAAACCGGTACAAGCTTACTTTTTCAAAACCTTCTTGCACCAAGTACGCTTGTTGCATTTCGGACACTTCAAATGACGTGTAGTCCCTGCATGCATCGCATTAAGCGCCTGCATATAGGTAGGTACGATCTCGTAACCGCAGTTTTTACACTTATAAGCACCTACGCTGACCTCTAGCTTTAATGCGTAGAAGCAGGGTATCATGAATACTATGCAGAGCGTAAGTATCGCAACTATCATTAATGGACCCTCGGGCATAAAAAACGCGATGATCGCAAGACCTCCGATTAGTCCAATGATGCTTACTGTCATAATCGTCCACATTGCATTCCAAATAGTTTTGTTTTTCCTTTCTAATTCCTTTGCCATTTCAAGCAAAAGCTGTTCGTTTTTCTGATCGTTGTTTTCCATATTTATCTTCTCCCCACTTAATAATTCATTTACGCTGATGCCGAGAATATCACAAAGCTCAAGCATTATCGAGGTGTCCGGCATTGCGATGCCGCGTTCCCATTTGGATACTGCCTTGTCGGTGATACCGAGCTTTTCGGAAAGCTGCATTTGCGTTAATTTTTTCTGTTTTCTGCAATCGGCAATAAATTTTCCTATTTTTAACTGATTCATAATTACCTCCCTTTGTATTAAGTATAACCGATATTTCAGATAAAGTACACCTACCGTTGGTTTAGTGAGGAGAAATAAATGGGTACGTAAGTGAAAATACCGTAGAATTCTTGTTTACTATGGATCAATTCAACAGTCGCTCTACCGAAAAAAGGGAAGAGCGACTGCAAGACAGTATTTTATATGGGAATTACTTTACATTTATCATAGAAGGATCCCACATATCGGGAGCCTCGTATCCGAGCAGGTTCACGGTAGTGGCGGCAACGTTCGAAAGTCCGTAATTTCCGGGCACTACGTCGTATTTGTCCGCACAGAAGTTATCGTAAATGATGCAGGGAACGGGATTTAAGGTGTGGCTTGTCTTGGACTTGGGACGTCCGTCGGGTCCGAGCTTGATCTTGCCCGATTTCTTATCGGTCTCGAACATCTCGTCGGCATTTCCGTGGTCGGCGGTGATGATAGCCGCGCCGTTCATCTCGTCGATAACGGGAAGAAGTCTTGCGAGCTGGATGTCAAGTGCTTCTACGGATATCTGTGTGGCATCGATATTTCCGGTGTGTCCTACCATATCTCCGTTAGGATAGTTGACACGGATATACTTGTATTTTCTGCTTCTGATGAGCTTTATAAGCTCGTCGGTGATCTCGGCGCACTTCATCCAGGGGCGCTGCTCAAAGGGAATTACGTCAGAGGGTATCTCAATAAAGGTCTCGAGCTCCTCGTCGAACTTTCCGCTTCTGTTTCCGTTCCAAAAGTAGGTAACGTGACCGTATTTCTGGGTCTCGGAGATAGCGGCAGAATATATTCCGCAGCCTACGAGATATTCGCTCATAGTATTGGAGATCTCGGGAGGTGCTACGAGATAATTCTTCGGAATGTGAAGGTCTCCGTCATACTCGAGCATTCCCGCGAACATAACGTCGGGAGTGCGTACTCTGTCGAACTTGTCGAACTCTACCGAGTCGAAAGCCTTGGAGATCTCAATGGAGCGGTCTCCGCGGAAGTTGTAGAATATAACGCTGTCGCCGTCCTCGATGGTTCCTACTGCCTTGCCGTCCTTTGCTATAACGAAGGCGGGAATGTCTTGATCTATAGCTCCGGTCTCGTTTCTTAAAGTGGTAACTGCTTCTTCTGCGGATGAAAAATATCTGCCGTTTCCGAGAACGTGAGTCTGCCATCCGCGCTCGACCATAGACCAATCGGATTCGTAACGGTCCATAGTGATCTTCATTCTTCCGCCGCCGGAAGCGATCTTGGCGTCAAAGGAGTCATCGCAAAGCTCGGACAGGAATGCCTCAAAGGGAAGAATGTACTCGAGCGCAGAGGTCTCTCCGACGTCTCTTCCGTCAAGAAGAATGTGGATACGTACATTAGCGATCTTTTCTTCCTTCGCTTTTACGATCATAGCCTTGAGGTGATCTATGTGGGAGTGAACGTTTCCGTCCGAGAAAAGTCCTATGAAGTGAAGGGTCGAGCCGTTTTTCGTTACGTTCGATACAAGTGCCTTCCACGTATCGGAAGCAAACATCTTTCCGCTCTCGATAGAGTTGGAAACGAGCTTAGCACCCTGCGCGAATACCTGACCTGCGCCGAGAGCGTTGTGACCGACCTCAGAGTTGCCCATATCGTCGTCCGAGGGAAGACCTACCGCGGTTCCGTGCGCTTTAAGGGAAAGAGTAGGATATTTGCTCATGAGCATATTAAGAGTGGGTGTGTTTGCCTTGAAGACCGCGTTTTCAGCTTCCTCGCGTCCGATACCGATTCCGTCCATAACTATAGTTACAACGGGACCGCTTATACCTTCAAATTTTTCTGATTTTTTTAGGGATATCATTTCTGCCTCCATATATTTTCTTGTTCAAACATTAAATCTTATTATATCGTATATTTATGAATAAATTGTGTATTTTTGGCAATTTGTTGTAAAAAAATCTTATATGAAAACAAGTTTGGATAAATTGCTATTGAAAAAAACTGTAAACTGTGGTATTATAGTACTACTGAACAATAAGCATCGCTTTTGTGTGGAGTATATTTAAAATCGTAAGGAACGTGAAGTAAAATGTTCAAAATATTATCCAAGGAAACTATAGGCGTGTCCATAGTTCGTATGGTTATAGAGGCGCCGAGGATCGCATCAAAGATAGGACCCGGACAGTTCGTTATAATACTCTCGGACGAAAAGGGCGAAAGAATACCCCTCACCGTTGCCGATTTTGATCGCGAAAAGGGAAGCATCACTATCATATGCCAGACCATTGGTGCATCCACTAAACGTCTCGCTCTTCTTAACGAGGGCGAATTTATAAGAGACGTTGTTGGACCTCTCGGAAGACCTACTGATCTTGACGGGATAAAAAGTGTTGCCGTTATCGGAGGGGGCGTGGGTTGCGCCATTGCTTATCCTCAGGCTAAATATCTCTACAATTCGGGAGCAAGGGTCGATATCATAGCGGGCTTCCGCTCGAAGGATCTTATTATACTCGAGGACGATATGAAGGCGGTATCACACGATCTTACTGTCCTCACCGATGACGGATCGAACGGAAATAAGGGTCTTGTTACCGACGGGCTTCGCAAAAAAATAGAGGATGGTGCCGATTACGATGCGGTAATAGCTATCGGTCCTCCGATTATGATGAAATTTGTGAGCCTTCTTACAAAGCAGTACTCGATAAAAACGATAGTAAGTATGAATCCGATAATGATAGACGGAACCGGAATGTGCGGAGGATGCCGTCTTACAGTCGGCGGAGAGACCAAATTTGCGTGTATAGACGGTCCCGATTTCGACGGACATCTCGTTGATTTTGACGAGCTTATAAGAAGAAACGGTATGTATAAAAACGAAGAAGCGTGTGAAAACGAGCGTTTTCATGAATGTAATCTTGATAAGATAGGCGGCGATGTCTGAAATGGCAAATATGCAAGCGTTTAAGGTCCCTATGCCCGAGCAGGAGCCTGATGTAAGAAATAAGAATTGGGATGAGGTTGCAAAGGGATATAGCAGCGAGGACGCTATTGTTGAAGCCACAAGATGTCTCAACTGTAAGAATATGCCCTGTGTCAGCGGATGCCCTGTTAACGTAAAGATACCCGAATTTATTTCAAAGGTGGCTGAGGGTGATTTTGAGGGCGCGTATCAGAAGATAAAAGAGACTAATTCGCTTCCCGCGATCTGCGGAAGAGTTTGTCCTCAGGAAAATCAGTGTGAGCACAACTGCGTCAGAGGGATCAAGGGTGAGAGCGTCGCTATCGGACGTCTCGAACGCTTTTGCGCCGATTTTCATAGCGCGCATTTTGATGAAAACAGTGTTCAGAGCGTAAATATCCCCGACGATGCTCCTATGATAGCGGTCGTTGGATCCGGTCCTGCCGGACTCTCCTGCGCGGGCGACCTTGCTAAAATGGGATATAAGGTCACCGTCTTCGAAGCTCTTCATAAGGCGGGCGGAGTGCTTTCCTACGGAATTCCCGAGTTCAGATTGCCTAAGAGTATAGTTGATAAAGAGGTCGCGGCTCTCGAAAAAATGGGCGTTGAAATAAAGCTTGATAGCGTTGTGGGACGTCTTGTATCTGTTGACGAGCTTATGGAAAGCGGCTACCGTGCGGTGTTTATCGCAAGCGGCGCCGGACTTCCGAGCTTTATGAATATTCCGGGCGAAAATTCAAACGGAGTTTATTCCGCAAACGAGTTCCTCACCCGCATAAATCTTATGAAGGCGTACAGAGACGATTATCTTACTCCCATAAAGCGCGGTAAGAACGTAGCCGTAATAGGCGGAGGAAACGTTGCTATGGATGCGGCGAGATGCGCAAAGCGACTCGGCGCAGATAACGTGTATATAGTCTATCGCCGAGGTGAGGAGGAAATGCCTGCGCGCCGCGAGGAGGTGCATCACGCAAAAGAAGAAGGAATTATATTCAAGACTCTTTCAAATCCGACGAGGATAAATGCCGACGAAAAGGGAAACGTTGTTTCGATGACCTGTATCGAGATGGAGCTTGGAGAGCCCGATGCGTCCGGAAGACGTCGCCCGATCGAAAAGGTCGGCTCCGAATTTGATATTGAGCTTGATACCGTAATTATTTCGGTAGGTACGTCCCCGAATCCGCTTATCCGTATGACGACCGACGGTCTTGAAACAAACAAGCGCGGCTGTATAGTGACCTCTGACGGAGTAACCACCACACGCGAGGGTGTCTTTGCGGGCGGAGATGCCGTTACAGGTGCGGCGACCGTTATACTTGCGATGGGTGCGGGACGTGAAGCGGCTGCGGCGATCGACAGATACGTAAAAAGTAAATAAATCTCCCGAAGCTCTCGATCGAGAGCTTCACTTATTTCAGGCATTAAAATATACTGACTGTGAGGACAAATAACAGGACTGTAAACTCATAGGAGGATAAAATGCTGCCAAATTTACTAAAGGGAATACTGCTCCCTCTTCTCGGTACCTCGCTGGGCTCTGCGTGCGTACTTTTTATGAAGAAAAATATAAGTAATAAACTAAGGAGCGCACTTATAGGATTTGCGGCGGGTGTTATGTTTGCCGCGTCTGTGTGGAGTCTTATAATACCTGCGGTGGAATCGTCATTGTCTTACGGAAAGCTTGCTTTTCTGCCCGCGCTTATCGGCTTTTGGCTGGGAATAGTATTTCTTATCGCACTAGACCATCTGATACCGCATATTCATCTCGGAAGTATGCAGAAGGAAGGTGTAAAAAGCCGTTTTGGAAAGAATACCATGCTGATCTTTACGGTCGCACTCCATAATATTCCGGAAGGAATGTCGGTCGGCGTGGTATATGCGGGACTTATAAACGGCGATAGCGGTATTTCGCTTGCATCTGCGCTTGTTCTTTCGATCGGTATAGCTGTTCAGAATTTTCCCGAGGGTGCAATAATATCGATGCCGCTCGCATCTGAAGGCATGGGAAAAGGGAACTCCTTTATATACGGAGTACTTTCCGGAGTGGCTGAGCCTGCCGCCGCCATACTGACTATTATCTTTTATGAAATGATAGCGTGCACACTTCCGTATATGCTCGCTTTTGCCGCGGGAGCCATGATATACGTTGTTGTCGAGGAACTTGTGCCCGAAATATCCGAGGCAGAAAATTCGGATATAGGAACGCTTCTTTTTGCCTTGGGTTTTTCGGTGATGATGGTGCTTGATATTGCTCTCGGATGAAAATTTAACGTTTTTCACAAAAAAACGCCCTGATTTTTATAAAAAATGCGAAAAAAAGTCTTGACAAACGTAGAAATCAATGTTATAATAATTTGCCGCATGAATGAAAGGTGTTAAACGGTACTAAAAACCTACCTTTATCAGCGAGTCTTGCACCAAAACGGTGCTTAAAGAAAGAGAGGTGCTTTTCGTGTACGCAGTTTTTGAGACAGGCGGAAAGCAGTACAAGGTAAACGAAGGCGATGTAATTTTCATCGAACGTCTTGAGGCTTCCGAAGGCGATACTGTAAAGTTCGACAAGGTTCTCGTAGTTTCCGATAACGACGGTCTTAAGGTTGGCGCTCCCTACGTTGATGGCGCGGCTGTAAATGCAGTTGTTGTTAAGAACGGCAAGGCTCCCAAGATATACGTTATGACGTATAAGCCTAAGAAGAACGAGAAGAAGAAGATCGGTCACAGACAGCCTTACACAAAGGTTCAGATCAGCTCCATCGCTGCTAACTGATCCGACTTGAAAAAATGACGACGATCACTTTTTTCAAAAAAAACGGAGTTTATTACGGCTTTAAAGAAACCGGACATTCCGGCTTTGCCGAAGAGGGTAACGACATAATATGCTCGGCGCTCTCCGCAATGACCATGCTGATAATAAACGCCATCGAGGTCTCTTACGCTTCGGACGTTGAATACACGATCGACGAAAAAACGACCGATATAACGGTAACTGCCAAGGCGGCGCTTCCGAGTGAGGATTGCGACGAAAAGAAGCAGTACGCCGTATCGGGACTCTTCTATGCATATTATCTGCAGCTTTGCGATCTGCTGGAAGATTATTACGATTTCATCGACGTCAAGGAAGTAGAGCTCGAGTAAAAATTACTAAAGTTTACTTGAAAGGATTTGATACCATGTTCAGAATTAGCTTGCAGTTCTTCGCACACAAAAAGGGTGTTGGTTCGACCAAGAACGGTCGTGACAGTGAATCCAAGCGTCTCGGTGTTAAGAAGGCAGACGGACAGACCGTAACTGCCGGTAACATCATCGTAAGACAGCGCGGAACTCATATTCATCCCGGCAACAATGTCGGACGCGGTTCTGACGATACTCTTTACGCTCTTATCGACGGAAAGGTAAAGTTCGAACAGATCGCAAAGGACAGAAAGTGCGTTAGCGTTTACGCTGACTGATTTCTGCTTAATCGAAAATTCGACAAAAAGGCCGCAGAAGGGCAGATATTGCCGTTTTGGGGCTTTTTGTTTTAAAATTTTGGAGAAACAAAGTTATG
Organism: Clostridia bacterium; assembly: GCA_017466445.1. Taxonomy (GTDB): domain Bacteria; phylum Bacillota; class Clostridia; order Oscillospirales; family CAG-272; genus SIG672. Next base: position 61,152 of record JAFTUC010000033.1, on the reverse strand, counting down.
AATAATAAATTATGGGCAGGCCGTTTTTCAAAGGAGCTAAATAAGGTAGCGGACGATTTCAATTCGTCCATCCCGTTTGACAGCCGTATGTATCTTCAGGATATAAGGGGATCGATAGCACACGCTACGATGCTCGGTATGCAGGGGATAATAACGATAGAAGAGGCACAAACGATAATAAACGAGCTCGCGAATATCGAAGAGGATATCACCGAGGGAAGACTTTCCATCGATATGTCCGCAGAGGATATCCATATGTTTGTCGAGACCGTTCTCACAGAGCGTATCGGAGATGTCGGCAAAAAGCTTCATACCGCAAGAAGCCGTAACGATCAGGTCGTTGTTGATATAAGACTTTGGCTTAAGGATGAGACCGATGCTATAATAGAAAATATCTGCTCGCTTATCGAGGCACTTACAGATAAGGCGGATGAATATAAAGAGGCTATAATGCCCGGATATACTCATATGCAGAGAGCTCAGCCGATAACCTTCGGTCATCATCTTATGGCTTACGTTTCGATGTTTACAAGAGATATCGAGCGTCTGTCCGATGCTTGCGCGCGAATGATGTCCTCCTGTCCGCTGGGATCTTGTGCCCTTGCCGGAACCACCTATAATACCGATAGGCAGCGTACGGCTGATATTCTCGGCTTCCAGTACCCTTGCCGAAACTCGCTTGACGGAGTATCGGACAGAGATTTTGCAGTAGAGCTTTGCGCGGCTTATTCTCTTGTTATGATGCACATATCACGTCTTTCGGAGGAGATCATCCTCTGGTCGTCGTGGGAATTCAAGTTTATCGAGCTTGATGATTCCTTCTCTACGGGTTCGTCCATAATGCCGCAGAAGAAGAATCCCGATATGGCGGAGCTTGCACGCGGAAAAACGGGAAGAGTTTACGGTGATCTTATGACTCTTCTTACGGTAATGAAGGGAACTCCGCTTGCCTATAATAAAGATATGCAGGAGGATAAGGAGGCGATCTTTGATGCCGTAGACACGCTTAAGGCATGCCTCGGCGTCTTTGCTCCCATGATAGCAACGATGCGTCCTATACCCGAAAATATGTACTCTGCGGCGCAAAAGGGTTTTATCAATGCTACCGACGTTGCAGACTATCTCGTCGGAAAAGGACTTCCGTTCAGAAGTGCTTACAAGATAACCGGTCAGCTTGTCGGAAAATGCGTTGCCGAGGGCAAGGTGCTCGATAACCTTGCGCTTGAGGAATACCGCGAGTTCTCCGAGCTTTTTGATGATGATCTTTACGGATATATCTCTCTCGAAAGCTGCGTGAGCCGCAGGACCTCATACGGCGGAACCTCGCCCGAATCTGTCGCATCGCAGATAAGCTATGCGCGTGATTTTCTTGACGCTTTTAAAGAGGATGAGGATTGACTTAATAAAAATAATCGACGGAAGCTTGTCTTCCGTCGATGTTTTTTATTTGAATGCGCGGGGGAACATTTTTATCGCGTTTTTGTAGAGGATATTTTCCATTTCGGAATGCGATATCCTTGCAAGGGCGATCCTTGAATATTGGAAGGTGAGTGAGTAGGTGTCAGTGCCGAAAAGTATCTTTTCCGAACCTACCTGCTCGCATCCGTATTCTATTACGTTGTTGCAGGCGCTGAGCGAGCCCGAAGTGTCGGTGTAAATATTTCCGTGCTTTGCGTCTCTTATGGCGTTTATGTGAGCCTCCTCCGAAAGATGCGCTATTATAAGCTTCATATTCGGATATTTGTCGGCAAATCTCGCCATTTCCTCCATTGCGTCGGGGTGCATGAGAACTACTGCGTTTCGCTCGTTTGCGAAGGAGAATATCTTGTCCGCGTATTCTACTATGCCATATTCGTGAAAATACGGATGTATCTTTATGCCAAGTACTTTGGGATCGTCAAGCATTTCTTCGACCTGATCAAAGGTGTCATCCTGTCTCGGATGAAGCACCGCCCACTGATAGAGCCAGTCGTTTTCTTTTGTCAGATCGTTGAGATATACGTTTTCTTCTTTAATATAATCCGAGGAAAGAACAGCCGCATAGGATGAAAAGGCAGCTTCTTTTATTTCAAATCTGTCGTACTCTGTTTTCAAAAAATCAAGTGTATTCTTGCTTGTTCCGACAAATCTCGGATTTATGTGATCACCCGGAACACCGTGGTTAAAATGCGAGTGGATATCGATAGCAGAGCGATCAAATATAGGAAACTGCATATTATTTACTCTCCTTGTTCTTGAAATTTATAGAATATATTTCAGCATCGCTCATAGAAAACTCAAATATTACCGTTTTTCCCGCAAGCTCGGAAATATCTTTGTCAAAATCTATGATACGATCCGTCGAATCTCCGAAAATTTCGCAGCTCGTAAAGCCGGAAATGGGATTTCCGATCTCGTTCAGAATGCGAACGGTGATACCTCCGCGAGCCGAGCTTCGGAAATTAATACAGAGCTCGTCGCCTTCAAAGGAAAACGGCTTTGTTCTGAGCGTTTTCTTTTTATATGGTGCTTTTACTGACGCAAAGCCGTCTTTTCTGCAGGAATATCTGTAAAGTGTTGTAGGTACGTTCATCCAGTGGTTTTCAAAAACGTAGATCGAGAGATCGTCGGGCTCTCCGTTTGCGCTAGGAAGAGAATATACGCCGCCGCACGACGGATAGCAGTCTCCGTATACCCAATTTGTGTCCTTTTCGGGACCGGGCGTTATTATCGCCTCGTCGAAACGGTACCAATCGTAGCAGTTGGTTGAGCACATAAAAATACAGTCGGTAACAACAAGACCGTATCTTGGGTGTAGCTTAGAACGCTCAAGACGCATCTCTTTTCCGCAGAGACGGTCATAATTTTTGGTCCAGGACGTGCGCTCAACGTATCTCGAAGGGAATCCTATGTAATATCTGTCGTCGTAAGGATATTTGGAAACTACGTTCGTATAGAGCGGATAATCCTCGCAACCCATAAATTTCAGCGGTACGGGCTCGGTCCAGTTTATAAAATCGGATGATTCAAACACACGGATACCGCGTATCGCGGTTTCGTTGAATCTCGGGTCATTTGAGCTTTCAACATCGTGAAATTCTCGGATAAAACAGAAATATTTGTTCTGCCGGTGATCGTAATGAAGGGTATTTTGCGTGTCATATGCAAAATTTTTGGATATGGTCGAATGATATTCAAAATGTATTCCGTCAGCGGAAACGAGACACCGTAAGGTGTTTTCTCCACCTTCAACATAAGACATAAGAGCTTTGAAACGCATGCTTTGCGGACAACTCGGATTTGTGTCGAGCATAACTGTGAAATTGTCGGGAATACCGCTTATGATTATGTTGTTATCGGTGCTTCCGTTAAATTCGCAGATACCGAGCGAAGGCTTATCCCAGTGGATACCGTCGGTGCTTTCTGCATAGCAGACCTTTATGCAGAGCGGGGAATCAAGATATGACCACGCTTCGTAGTACATACGGTAGAGGTCACCGTCCTTGATAACGGTGAAGAAATCGGTGCAGTTTCCCTCCCAAGGACTGTCAAATGTGAGCACAAGCTCTTTCTTTTCAAGTCTGTTGACAGAAAGATCAGCATCGGTAAAACGGCGGTCGATTAAGCTGTCATCCCAAAAGGGAAATAGTCCGGTAATGTGCTGTGTCATAATGTACACTCCTTAACATTTTTCTTTAGTATATCAAATAAAAGAAAAATGTCAATAGGAAAAAAATATATATGATGACATGATTTGTAAAATATGTCCTTATACAGGCAAGCGAAAAATATCCCTTAATACGGCAGCCGCATTAAGGGATACTCTTATATTTTGATCTTTTTACCGCTCTCCGAGGATCTGTATGCGGCTTCCATTATTTTAGTAAGCTCCACAGCCTCATCTATCGTGTATTTTTGATTTTGAGTGCCGTTTACGATGCTGTCGATCCAATAATCGAGCGGAAGGGGAGCATAAGTTTGGAATTCACTAAGGGTCACTGTCTTGTTTTCGGTTTCGGGACAGGAGTAAGCGAGCGATCCGCCGCTTATTCTGAGATATCCCTTTGTTCCGGAAAACTCTATAGAATAAGGATCCGCTACCGAAACGAAGCCTGTTTCCGATACGGCGATAGCCCCGTTTTCATACTGAAGCACAGATACCGCATTATCCTCTACCGGTCTGGCCGTTACGCTTGTAAAGGTCGAGGAAACGAATTTGGGAGCACCGAGAAACCAGCATATAAGATACATTGGATGCGCTCCGAGGTCGATCATAGCCCCGCCGCCACACTGCGAGCGGTTGTAGAAGTGCGCGGGCAACCAATCGTTTATGCTGCCCGAATGTACGTTTCTGACACGCATATAGGTTATTTGTCCGAGAGCTTCACGGTCTACGAGATCCTTGGCGAACAGTACCGCTTTGTCGGTCTCGTGGGGAAACGATATCGTAAAATGTACCTTGTTTTTATTTATTGCCTTTTTCACCGCAAGAGCATCCTTTACGGAAAGGGTAAGCACCTTTTCAGTAAAGATGTGCTTGCTTGCGTTTGCCGCCTTGAGCATAAGCTCTGTGTGCATGGAGGTCGGCGCACAGATAGCAACGGCATCTACGTTTGGGTCGGAAAGAACCTCGTCATAGCTGTCATAATATTTGCATTTCAGGTCGGAGGCCCATTCGGTACCGCGAACCGGTATTTCGTCCCAGACTCCGACAATTTCGCAGCTTGGACTTGCGGCGAGATAATTTGCATATCCCATAGCGTGGACGTGCCATCCGCTTATCATAACGACCTTAACTTTTTTTGACATAAAGCGTCACCTTCTTGATTTTTTATTTACTCGAGAATGTTGCTTGTAATGTAGTCTACGCCAAGATCTGCGAGCTGCTCCCCAAGCCTCGGATCATCACAGGTCCATGTGTTGATCCTGATCCCCGCGTCCTTGAAGGCTGCTACCGTTTCGCTATTCAGCGCACTGTGATGTATGTCTATATCAAGACCGTGCTTTGTAAGCGTTCCGATAAGCTCGGGTGTAAACTCTGCGGTCAGGTATTGAGCCTTGACACAAGGGTCAATTTCCTTTAGCAGAACGAGATTCTGAAGACCGAATGATATAAATATCACCTTTTCCGAATAGGCGTATCTGTCGAAGATGTCTTTTATTTCTTTGAGCTGATCCTTTGTAAATGTGCTCTTGAGTTCAAGCACGCAGACCTTTTCGTATTTCTTGCATATCAGGATGTATTCCTCAAGCGATGCCAGCTTGAGGTCGCCTCTGGAGAAGCATCCGTCTCTGTCAAGGACGGGAAGGGAACGAAGCGTTTCGAAATCGGTCTTTTCTACGACATAATCCTTGCCGGTCATACGTTTGGTGTTGTTGTCATGAGAAATTATGTATTTTCCGTCTGAGGTGACGTAAACGTCACTTTCAATGCCGTAGTAAGATCTGTTTCCCGCTGCAACGAAGGCGCTGCAGGTGTTTTCCGCCTCAAGACCGCTGCAGCCTCTGTGCGCTACCATTTTTACGTTTTTGGAATCGAATTTTACAGTATCCATTATTTTTTTATCCTTTTCGGTATAAAAGAGGTACTTTATTTCTTTCTTAAATTTATGCTTCTTACTCGTTCAATATCCACCTTGGGATTTCTGTCCATATCGAGAAGTCCGTTGACCTCCTGGAAGACGTCGGTAAGCTGAGTATAGCAGTATCCGCAGAAGTAATCGCAGTTCTTGAAGCCAATAGTAATATCCTCAAAGCGCTCGAAGAATTTCTCCTCGTCCGATTCCGCACCTCCGTATCCCCAGTTGGAGCCGTGTTTGTCCTTTGCAAGAGCGATTCCGCCGTATTCTGTCATAAGTATCGGCTTACCCGAAAGATCGTAATCATCGCAAACGATGGTTCTGTGTCCGTTGGGCGCTCCGCTGAGGATGCCGTCACTCGACTCGTACTCGCATCTGAGATCCTTTGTAAAGGAGGCGTAATCGTGAACAGTAACTATGTCGGTCTCGGACTGCTCCCAACCGTCGTTCGTGGAAACGATTCTCGTATTGTCAAGAGCGTGGATCATAAAATAGAGCGCGTCGGTGAAATCCTGCTCCTTACGACTTGTTTTGACGTGATAGATACCCCACGACTCGTTCATTGGGACCCATGTGATTATGCAGGGATGATTGTAATCACGCTTTATAGCGTCCTGCATGTCTCTGAAACAGTTGCTCATCATCGTATCGTTGAACTGATATGCGCTGGGAAGCTCCTCCCAGACGAGAAGTCCCATTCTGTCCGCCCAGTAAAGATAACGGGGATCCTCAAACTTCTGATGCTTTCTTGCACCATTATATCCGAACTTAAGAGTAAGCTCAATATCCTTCTTGAGCGCCTCGTCGCTCGGAGCGGTAAGAAGTCCGTCGGGCCAATATCCCTGATCAAGTATGAGTCTCTGGTAGAGGAGAACGTTGTTGATATAAATTCGTCCGCCCTCGCATCGGATCTTTCTCATGCCGAAATAGGTAGAGAGACTGTCGATGTCGAGACCGTTCTCGGAAAGAGTAAGGTCTACGTCATAGAGATTTCCCGCACCGGGACCCCAGTAGATAAAGCCCTCGCGTGTGAGGTTGTTGTGAGGGAAGCAAATAACGGTATCGACGCGGGCTGTATTTACAGCAATATCGAGAGCGGTAACGAATTTTCCGCGGAAGGATACGTCGATCTTGAGATGACCGTTTTTCGGTACCTCGCTGAGCTTTGCCTCTACCTTGAAGCAGTAATTGTCAACGTCGGGTGTGATGCGTACCTCATCGATATATTTCATACCGGTAGCCTCAAGCCATACGCTCTGCCAGATTCCGCTCGAGGGCGTGTACCAGCACTCGAAGGGCTCGGGACGGTAGCTCTGCTTTCCGCGCGGACGCTCTGTACTGAGCTTGTCCTCGCAGCAGACGGTAAGATCGTATACCGCGCCTCTGTCGGCAACGTTATAGGTAATGTCAAATGAGAACGGGGAATATCCTCCCTCATGCTCACCTATGTATCTTCCGTTGATCCACACCTTGGCTTTGTAATCTACTGCGCCGAAATGAAGGAATACGCTCTTTCCTTCAAAGGAATCGGGAATTGTAAAGGTGCGGTGATACCATATATAGTCGCTGTGACGGTCGTCGTTTATGCCCGAAAGCTCGCACTGATATACGAAAGGAACGTTGATTTGGGTATCGAGAGACGCTTTGTTCATCCATCCCTCGGAAATACCCTTGCCTTCCTCGTCGAAGGCGAAATCCCATCTACCGTTGAGGCAGAGCCAATCCTTTCTTACTCTGTCGGGACGGGGATATTCCGAGCGGGGAATGATCTTTTCTGTGTTCATAATTAATACACCTCCATAAAACGCTTAAATAAGCAATTATAATAATTTTACCACATTGCAGGGTCAATGTCAATGTCAACAATGACGAAAAGAAGGCCCCTCAATTGGGCAAAATAACCACAAGGAAGGTCGTGTGACGATAAAAAACGATCCGTACCTTAAGTACGGATCATTTTTTTATTTAAATAGCGTTTCCTTCCGAATCAAATAAGGGAAGCTTTTCAAGATATATTATATCGTCTCTGTCTGCGGCTTCACCCTCTGCGAGAATCGCCATTCTTCCGACGATAGTGCCTCCGGTAGCCTTTACGAGCTCTTCAAGCGATCTGAGGGATTCTCCGGTCGATATAACGTCGTCAACGATGAGAATACGCTTTCCTTTCATAAGAGCGGCATCGGCTCCGTCGATATAGAGGTGCTGCTCCTTGCTGGTGGTTATAGATTTTACCGTAACGTCGAGTATGTCGCTCATGTAAAGCTTGACGCCCTTTCTTGCGACCATGTATTTCTTGTCGCCGTGAATAGAGGCCATTTCGTGAGCGAGCGGTATTCCTTTTGCCTCGGCTGATAGGATGTAATCGTATTCGGGTGCCTTTTCAACAAGCGCTTTTGCGGCACTGTGCGTGAGCTCGGGATCCCCGATTATAACGAATGCTCCTATGTAGAGCTTGTCGGTAAGAGGACAAAGCTTCAATTCTCTTTTTACTCCTGCGATCGTAATGGGATAGTATTCCTTCATAACGTAGCTCCTTTATAAATTTTATTTAAATCAGTCCGAATTTCTTGAAAATGCTCTTAAAATCAAGAAAATCGCTTATTTCAAGTGACACCTTTACGTCGTCATCGACTCCGGATGGGATGGAGGGCTCGTGGATCGATATTACCGCGCCTGCGTTTGCCGCATTTGCGGATAGGATTCCGCTTTTTGCATCCTCAAATATAAGACACTCAGAGGGGTCAAATCCGAGCTTTTTTGCGGTGAGCTGATAAATATCGGGCGCGGGCTTGCCTCTGAACGAGCCGTCGTTGTAAAATATGTTGTCATACGAGAACCAACGGTCGATCTTAAGATGCTCGAGATAAAAATCTACGTTGATCTTATCGGATCCGGTGGCGATCGCATAGGGAATACCGCTTTTCTTTAGAAAATCGAGCATTTCAGCGACTCCCGCGGGAAAGCAGATTGTTTCCGGATGATTTATGTAATTGTCAACGTATTTCTGCTCCTTTTCTTTTGCAAAGAGCTCTATCTCATCGTCATTTGCGTTCGGATTAAAATATTTTTTGTAGAGCTCCGAATTAGGTCTGCCGAAAACAGAGCGTATGAGCTCTTCCTTGCTGAGCGTAGGCTTTCCTGCTTTTTCCAGATAGCGATTGAATGATTCGATATGAAATTTGGAATCAAAAAGGAGTGTTCCGTTGAAATCAAATATTACGCATTTAAGCTTTTTCATAGTTTTTATTTCCTTTGTGTCAGTCTAAAAGGTCGCAGATGTCGATGCCTATAAGTGGGAGGATTCGTGTAAAGGTGATCCTGTGTCTCATGTACGGGTGATATTTCAGACCCTCGTAAAGAAGATCTCTTGAAATACCGATATCCTCGATCTCGGTGGGAGCTCCCGCTGCCCTCATAGTTCTTATAAGCTCCTGCTTTGTGGGAAGGATCTCATATGCAAGCTCGCGGATCTTCTGCCAATTTTTTTCGATGGAGCCGGGTACTATTTTATCGGTAACCGATGGAAAGTTGAGCCTCTCGATGTCCTTTGCGGTCTCCTTGGGGAATTTGGAATATATGTCATCCCAATCGGGATTTTCGGGACATTCGGTAACGCTTTCGTATCTGTCAACGGCGTTTCGGAATATTTCGGTCATTAAAAGAGTTGCAACTCCAACCTTTTTTCCGTGGAACTCCTGCGGAATGTCTCGTGCAAGCTTATAGCATTCCCAGTAGTGCGAGAGTATATGCTCGGCACCCGATGCGGGACGTGAGGTGTTTTCAAGCGCCATGGCAAGCCCTGAGATAACGAGCGCCTCCATAATAGCCCCCGCGGTCTCCTCGCTCTTTTCGCATACCTTATCAGCAAGAGAGATGACCTTTTTTGCCGCTCCTACCGAAAGGGAGGATATCCTTTCGCAATAATGCTCGCCCGTAAGAATATTCGAGAGACGCCATTCGAAATCGGCGTTTATCTTGGCTATCATATCGCCAAATCCCGATGCCTTGAGCTCGATAGGAGCGTTTGCAAGGATCCTTGTGTCCGCAATTATAACGGACGGCGGCGCAACGAAAAGCGACTCCTTGAATTTACCCGAGATTATGGGGGCGGAATTCGACGCGAATCCGTCCATTGAAGGAGCGGTCGCAAATATACAGAATTTCTTTTTTGCTCTGAATGACGCGACGCGGCAGATATCGTTGAGCGATCCTGTGCCTACGGAAATTATAGCGTCTATATCGTTTGAAAGGGCAAGGACCTCCGCGATTCCTTCCTCGGAAGCTACCCTTAGATCGGGGTAGATAAGCTTTTTAACCGAAAAACCGCTTTTTTCAAGGGAGGCTTCAAGTCCGTTTGATGCACTGTACGTATTAGCATCCGCTACCATAAGCAGTCTTTTTCCAAAGCTCTCGCTTTCGAGTATCTCTCCCGCCTTTGAGGTGACGCCACTTGCGATCTCGACTCTCTTTACGTCAAAAGAGTGTTTTCTTCCGCACGGGCAGTTTTCAAGATCCTTTAGTAATGCTGTAAGATTCATATACGATACCTCTTGTTTGACTTTTTCCTAACTTTAAAAGTATATCACGTTTTTGGGATGTTGTCAATCTAAATTTGCTTTTTCGGCAACCTGAACAATTTTTTTTGATGTTTCGGTGTATTTTTTTCGATTTATCGAGCAAAACCCTGTTTAATGTACTTGATTTTTACTAAATAAAAGTGTATAATATATCAATATCCGATTTTTTGATCAGATTACAGAATTTTCTACCCGAAAGGAGCAGAATATATATTATGGCAAGTATTCCTAAACCGAAGGAGCTTATCTTCTCTGATGAGACCAACCTTCTTGAGCAGTCCTCTTACCATTATCATCTTCAGGAAAGAGAGGATCCCAATCTTTACAGAGATCTTTTTGAATATACCAGTATACCGAAGATATCCTTCAACCACAGAACGGTTCCGATCAATATGCCTAAAGAGATCTGGATAACCGACACTACCTTCCGCGACGGTCAGCAGTCTACGTCTCCGTTTACCGTTCAGCAGATAGTAGATCTCTTTACTCTCCTTCATAAGCTCGGAGGACCCAAGGGTCTCGTCCGTCAGAGTGAGTTTTTTGTCTATACCGAAAAGGATAGACAGGCCATCCGCGCTTGTCAGGAGCTCGGATTTGAATTTCCCGAGATCACGAGCTGGATAAGAGCCAACGACAATGATTTTGAGCTTGTAAAATCGCTCGGAATCAAAGAGACCGGAGTTCTCGTTTCCTGCTCGGATTACCATATCTACAACAAGATGAAGCTTACCCGTAAGCAGGCAATGGAAAAATATCTTACGATAGTTCAGAAGGTTCTCGACGCGGGTATTCAGCCGAGATGCCATTTTGAGGATATAACGAGAGCTGACTATTATGGCTTCGTGCTTCCTTTTGCCGAAAGACTTATGGAGCTTAGTCAGCGCTATTCGACTCCCATAAAGATCCGTGCGTGCGATACGCTCGGATACGGAGTGTCTTTCCCCGGTGCGGCACTTCCGAGAAGCGTACAGGGCATTATCTACGGTCTCCAGCACTACGTAGGATTCCCGTCCGAGCTTCTTGAATGGCACGGTCACAACGATTTCTACAAGGTAGTTACCAATGCGTCCACGGCATGGCTATACGGGTGCTCGAGCATCAACTGCGCCCTCCTTGGTATTGGAGAGCGTACCGGCAACTGCCCTTTGGAGGCTATGGCTATTGAATATGCATCTCTCAGAGGAACGACCGACGGAATGGATCTTTCTGTTATCACCGAGATCGCGCGCTATTTCGAAAGAGAAATAGGATATGAGATCCCGCCGCGTACTCCCTTTGTCGGAAGAAACTTCAACGTTACAAGAGCGGGAATCCACGCAGACGGACTTCTTAAGGATGAGGAGATATATAACATCTTCGATACTACCTCTATTCTCGGAGTTCCCGCTACGGTCGCAATAGATTCACACAGTGGACTTGCAGGTATCGCACACTGGATCAACAATTTCTTCCATCTCGACGGAGATAATGTTATAGACAAGCGTCATCCCGTACTCATTTCCATGAAAGAACGCGTTGATACCGAATACGCAAACGGAAGAAATACGGTAATGTCCGATCTTGAGCTTGAGAATATTCTTAAGGATATAGATTACGAATTCTATATGAAGCTCATTCATATAAACGGACACAAGCATTTCATAGTATAAGTAAAAAGGCTCTGCAAAAAAATATGCAGAGTCTTTTTGTTTTAATTATACTCGCGCTCCGTTTTTTATAAGAAGCGCTCTTATGCTGTCAACGTCGACCGTGTGGACATTTTTGCCGCTGACGTGAGCAACTGCCGCAGCAGTTCCCGCTGCCTGACCGAGGGTCGCGCATATGGGCATTATCCTGACGGACGCCTGCGCTTCGTGAGTGGCAGATATGCATCTTCCCGTCACAAGCAGATTATCGTATTCTTTGGAAATGAGAGAGCGGTAGGGAATGGAATAGTATTCCTCTCCCTTAAAATAATAGTGAGATGTTCCCGTACCCGAGGGATTGTGTATGTCGATATCGTAGTTTCCAAGCGCTATAGAATCCTCGAAATGAGTAAGATCCTTAAGATCCTGCGCCGTAAGAATATAAACTCCGCGAAGCTTGCGGCTCTCCCGTACTCCTATCTCGTTTGCGATAGATATTATCGTACTTTTTTCAAATGCGGATGAGTATTTTTTGAGGAATTGCTCGATCTCGAATACCTGACGGCGAACCTCGATCTCGGCACGGCTCTTATCAAACGGGTCGGTGGGATCGAGCTTTATTATTCTGGTAGTGTTGAAATGAAGGATTCCGTCGCCTATACCGTTGAAGGTAAGTATGTTTTCGCGTGGATTTGTGATCTCTCCGCTTGCCTGAAGCTCTCTGTACTTTTGCTGAAGCATCGGTCTGTCCTTTGCAAACTGTGCGAGATCTACTCCGCTCATTCTGAAGCAGGTCGTCATCGGCTGACAGAGTCCGTCGCTCTCTCGTCCAAGCTGATAGTCGCATCCCGCAAGTGCAAACAGGGCACCGTCACCGCTCGCATCGATGAAAAATTCCGATTCAAAGCTCATTATTCCGGCGCATGTGATAACGTCGATGCTCTTTATGCTTCTGTTATCGGTGTTTACTGCACAAAGGGTCGAATGAAAGAGTGTGTCAACTCCCGCCTCACTCACCATATCGTCAAGAAGAAGCTTGAAATATTCGGGGCCGAACTGCATATCTGAATATTTTTTTACGTATTTTTTCTCTCTTTCGCGCATTTCTGCGAAAATTCCGGCGCTTAAGTATTTTGATACGTCGAACTCGTTTTCGCTTGCCAGAGTCCAGTAACGCATAAATGGATATACAAGGTTGTTTGAAATGGCGCCTCCGAGAGTTCCGCTTTTTTCAATGAGAAGCGTGGAAAGCCCCTCTCTTGCGCCGCATACTGCGGACGCAACGCCCGAAAGCCCTCCGCCTATTACTATAAGATCGTATTTTTTCACTTTAACGTCTCCTTTTCCAAAAGCGAATTCTGTTTTAACTATATCATATGTTTTATAAAAAAACTTATAAAATTTACGATTTATATTGAACGAACGAAACTTATATGCTATAATAAACGTCAACAAACGAAAAAAATTAAAGGAAAAAGTATGATTTACGGAAATCTGAATGATCTGATAGACAGTATAGAGTACGGAACCAAGCTGCATATAGGAGTTCTTTTTTTGGGTAATTACGGAAATGAAATGCTCTCTCTTCCGAGGCGAAAGCAGATACACGCGTGTCCGATATGTGACGAGATGAAGAGTCGTCGCGGTGGCTTCAGACGCTGCTTTTACTGCAGAAATGCCGCGATAAAAAAAGCCATGGAAACGAAAGAACCCTTTTCGGGTCTATGTATAAACGGTGTGTATGAATATACTCATCCCGTGATCATAAACGGTGAGGTCGCGTCGATAATATATATCGGAAATATTCTTCCCGAAAAGGAGCGCTCCGAAAAGCTTATAAGAAAGCTTGATAAAAGCGCAGGACTTATCGATACAGCCGAAAAGGATTTTTCCGAAATGCGCTGTAAAACTGTTTCGTATGTCATCGAGGGGTATATAAGAATGAGTCTTGAGCTTTTTCCGAGTCGCATGGTATCAAAAAGCTTTGACAGACTTATAGACAATATAAAAAATTATATTGAAGCCAATATTGAGTTCGACATAGATCTCACATTGCTTTCCCGGATCTTTCACTACAGCGAAAAGTATCTCGGAAGACTTTTCAAGAAAAACGTCGGAGTCAGCTTCAGCGAATATCTTAGCTCGCGCAGGGTCGAGATAGCACGTGATCTGCTTTTGTCGTGCGATGATACGGTCATAAATATCTCTTCAAGAGTTGGGTTTAATAACGTTACGTACTTCAACAAGATATTTAAAAAATACTACGGCTGCTCGCCAAGCACCTACAGAAAAATGAAAACATTGACTTGACATATTCAAGAAAATAATATAAAATGTGGATATTAGATAATCGGAGGGCGTTATGTCAATTATTTTGCAAAAGAACAGAATATTCAAATCACTTGTATCGTTTTTACTTGTCGCAGTTATCCTTTTCGGATCGCTTGTTTCATGCACCTCGGGCGCAAAAAATAAAAATGATACAGACGGAAGTGCCGATAAAGAAAATAACGAGGTAGTTATTCCTGATCCTCCGATCGATGATAGCTTGCCTGTCAACGAAAGAATAGTAGGCGTTATCGAAAATAACAAAATAAGGATATATAACACCCTGCGTCCGAGTGCATACACTCTTAAATACGAAAGTGAGAGCGGTGTATTAAAGGAATATATGGATGTCGGTGTCATCGAAAGAGAGAACAAATCGAGAAGTATAATCGGATTTATTCCTCAAAATGTCGTCCCGATGGAAGCCGTACGCATAGGAGTTTACGATTCCTACGGAATAAAAGCGGGTATCATTCCCATAGATAAGTCCGGTGATCCCGACAAGGGAGAGCTTTTATATACGTTTGCCGCTCTTTCTGACGTTCATCTTCCTTACGAAGGATCAAAGCAGGATTTTGAAAAAGCGCTTAACTACCTTAACGGTGACGGAAGGGTTGATTTCATATGTATATGCGGAGACCTTACGGGCGAAGGAACCAAGGAAGAGCTTGAAGAATACAAGGAATTTGTTGAAAAACATTCTCCGAACGTTAATATTTATGAAATTACCGGTAATCACGAAAATCATGATTCAAGTAAGCACAACGATCAGTCGATAATGCCGTACACGGGAGACCCGCTTTTCTACACGGTAGAAAAGGGAGATGATCTTTTCATAATGCTCGGAATAAAGAGCGCCGGAAAGGGATCTCTCTTTGATATCGGAACACTTATCTGGCTTGAAAAAACAGTCAAGCAAAACAAGGACAAGCGGTGCTTCCTTTTTCAGCACGTAAGACCGACCGATACCTCGGGAAATGCCGAAGGAAAATATAAGGTTGATCTTTGGGGCGGAGAAGAGGCTGAGCTTTTCGAGAAGATCGTAAAGAATAATCCAAATCTGTTTTTCTTCCACGGACATTCACATCAGCCGTTTTCGTCGCAGGCTCTCGAGAGTAACGGAATATACGATAATTCACACGGATATCACTCCTTCCATATCCCCTCTATCACCTCCCCACGATTCGGAGGGAAAAACGGCGAGGGATATATAATCGAGGTGTATGAAAACGGTGTTCTTTTGCGCGGAAGAGATTTTGCAGACGGCAAATTCGTTCCTACCGCGGAATATTACATAGCTACGTCGAAATAACAAAATAAAATCACCGCCGAGAGCCAAAATAAGCTCCACGGCGGTGATTTTTATATTTGTTTAGGAGTTTATCGCATTGATAAGGAAGGGAAGCACAGGCTCGAACTTTGCGCCGTACCAATGATCCTTTTCCTCGGCCGTTGCTTTTATGCATTCAAGCGTATAGTCAGCGGCGATCCTTGCGCTTTCGTATGCGCTTTTTCCTCTCATAAGCGCGCCGACAAAGGAGGATGCGTAAATGTCGCCCGTTCCGTGACAGCCGTTCGGAAGAAGCTCGTGCTCATAATAGGAATATTTTCCGTTTTCGTAGACCACAACTCCGGTCTTCTTGCTTTCGTAGGATATACCCGTAAGTATGATATTTTTCGCGCCGAGATCGGTGAGCCTTTCAAGCAAAAGGTCAACGTATTCACGTGAGTATTCGGTTTTATAATCTGTCCCCGTAAGGAAGCATGCCTCCGTCATGTTAGGAATAAGATAATCGCACTCGGCGCAGAGAGTTATCATCTCTTTAACAAATGCACCGTCAAACCCCGGATAAAGCTTTCCTCCGTCAGCCATTGCGGGGTCGACTATCTTAACAAGAGACTCTGATCCGCAGGAAGCAAAAATATCTTTAACGTAAGCGATCTGCTTTGCGCTTCCGAGATAACCTGTATAAATAGCGTCAAATTTGATGCTTTCCTTTTTCCAGTGCTCACAGATCAGTGGCATATCCTCAGTAAGATCTCTGAAGGTGTATCCCGAAAAGCCCGCCGTGTGGGTAGAAAGGACTGCAGACGGAAGAACGCAGGTCTCTATGCCGCACGCCGATATTATAGGAAGCGCTACTGTAAGAGAGCACTGACCGAGACATGAAATATCCTGAATGGTAAGTATTTTTTTATAAGACATAATGTTTACCTCTTTACAAATCGTTATAAATGTATTATAATCATTTTTGATAATATGTAAATCACCAAAACGGGAGAAAAAAATATAACCAGATGAAGTCGGAAAAGAAATACTACTCTCTTTATAAGAGCGTAAAGGAAAAAATACTTACGAGAGAATACCAGAGCGGAGTGAAGCTGCCATCAAAGCGAACTATGGCCGATATGACCGGATACAGTACTGTGACAGTTGAAAACGCTTACGACAGACTTATCGACGAGGGATATATATATTCGCTTGAGCGAAGCGGATATTACGTCACGGATATAGGCGGAATATATCCAAAGGAGAGGATAAGCAAACCTATCCTTCCGCATCTGTCGGAGGAGGAAAGTCAGCTGTCGGATGATTTTGAATCCTCTGTGTGGTTCAGGACGGTCCGTAAGGTAATGTCCGAAAAGGGTGATTCTCTTTTTGTAAAATCTCCGAGTATGGGCTGCGCCGTGCTTCGTAATGCCATTTCAGACTATCTGTACAGATACCGCGGAATGTTTGCCGAGCCCGAAAGGATAATAATCGGATCGGGCTCCGAGCAGCTGTATGACACGGCGGTCCGCATCCTCGGACGTGATAAAATATACGCGATAGAGGATCCGTCTTATTCGCAGATCGAGACCGTGTACAGCGGTATGGGAGTTGCTCTCGAAAGGCTGAAAATGGGAAAAAACGGAATAGAAAGCTCGGCACTACGCTCTTCTGCGGCAAACGTTTTACACGTAACGCCCTTTCATAGCTATCCGTCGGGTGTCACTGCGAGTCTGAAAAAGCGGCACGAATATATATCGTGGGCCGGGGAAGGGGACCGTTATATTATAGAGGATGATTTCGACAGTGAATTTTTTATGCCGGGACATCCCGTCGATCCGCTATATTCCATTGATGCAAAAGGGTACGTTATATATATAAATACCTTTTCAAAAAGTTTGTCCCCATCAATGAGAATGGGATATATGATACTCCCATGGGCTCTTCTTGACGTCTATCGCGAAAAGCTCGGGGCGTATTCGTGCACCGTTCCCGTTTTCGAGCAATACGTGCTTGCCGAATTTATATCGAGCGGGAATTTTGAAAGACACCTTAACAGAGTCAGAAGGCGTATAAGAAATGAAAAAAATAAGTTTTCTTGACTTGCTTCTCTTGACTTTTAAGCACAGTTACTCTATAATAGGATAACAAGTAAGTATCTGTTTAAAGGAGATTTGATTATGTTAATAAGAAAACCGGCTATGGGCTGGAATACATGGAATACCTTTGCGCGGGATATCAACGATGAGCTTATTAGAGAGATTGCCGATTTTATGGTAAAAGAAGGATATCTCGATGCGGGATACGATACTCTCGTCATAGACGATAACTGGCAGGAAAACGAAAGAGTTGACGGTCATCTCGCACCCGATAAATCAAGATTTCCGAACGGAATAAAGCCGCTTGCAGACTACGTTCATTCCAAAGGACTTAAATTCGGTATCTATTCTGCCGCAGGTGTAAGGACATGCTGCAATAAGCCGGGAAGCTTCGGATACGAATACGTTGACGCTCAGGATTTCGCCGATTGGGGAGTAGATTATCTGAAGTACGATCTTTGCCATTTCCCGGGTAGCGGAGACAGAAAGAGCGCATATCTTACTATGTCTATGGCTCTTAAGTCTACGGGAAGAGATATCGAATATTCCGCCGCTATATGCGGTGAGGCAAACCCCGGTGAATGGATGCGCTCGATCGGTGCGCACAACTACAGAATGTCAGGAGATATCACCGATTCCTTCGGCTCGATAAGCTTTATAGCTCAAAGGCGTATGAATGAGCATGACTTTACTGCACCCGGATGCTATGCCGACATGGATATGCTTGTCGTCGGAATGGACGGAAAGGGATATGCCGCAAAGGGAGGATGCTCAATTGACGAGTATTTCACTCATTTTGCACTCTGGTGCTTCTATTCTTCACCCCTTATGATAGGATGCGATATCAGAAAGATCTCTCCTGAAAGCAAAAAGATACTTTTCAACAAGGATCTTATCGCTATAAATCAGGATGAGGAGTGTAATGCACCTTATCGCGAAAGACAGTCGCGCTATGCACAGATAGTGAAGGATAAATTCACGGTAGCAAAGCAGCTTTCGGGAAATAAGATCGCTTTCGGCTTCTTCAACTTCGCCGACTCAAAGGTAATCCAGACCTCGTACATGACAGATTTCGGTATTCCTTCGTACGCAAATAAAACCCTTCTTTTCAGAAACATACAGACGGGAGAGACCTTTAAAGTAAAGGATTCTCATTCGGTCGAGCTTGATCCGCATGCGTGTGCCGTCTACATAGCGGAGTTCGTTGACTGATATGTACGATGAGATCTGCTCTGTCTGCTCCTGCCGACTTTGTCGCGAAGAGGTGGGGCTTACGCTTAAATATTTCGGAACCACCTGCAGTGAGAGATACTGCAAGGACTGCCTTTCCGAAAAGCTTCAATGCACAGTAAAACAGCTTGATGAGATAATCGAGTATTTTAAATCAACCGAATGTCCGCTCTTTATCTGAGAGGCTTTGGGAATCTTTTACAGATCCGTTTTGACCGTTTGATCGGTTGGAACGGATCTGTTGCAGTTTTTGAAAAAAATCTAAAAAAATTTCAAAAAACTATTGACAAATGGATTTTTTTGTTGTAGAATGTCTTCGGTTAGCAAGGGCTAACTAAAAAGCGGCGTTATTGAAGGTGATCTTATGAATCTGCGCATGGCAGAGGAAGGAAAAGAATATATCATTAAGAGTATAGAGACAGATGACGAGGAGCTTGATGCGTTTCTTTTCTCGCTCGGATGCTATAGTGGGGAACCGATAACGGTCATCTCTCACTTGAAGGGTGGATGTGTCGTCTCCATAAAGGACGGACGCTACAATATCGATAAAGAGCTTGCGGAGGCTATATTTATTTGAAATAAAAAATAATCGATTCGATTATTTTTTTTAAAATCAGTTAGCAACTGCTAACTGGTATAAATCGGTTCTTAAAATCAGGAGGAAAAAATGAGAATTGCACTTACGGGCAATCCGAACAGCGGTAAGACCACTATGTACAACGCTCTGACCGGACGAAGCGAGAAGGTCGGAAACTGGGCAGGAGTTACCGTTGAGAAAAAGGAACATTCGATCAAAAAAAGCTTTTACAGCGGGGAAGAGGTACTCGTCGCGGTAGACCTTCCGGGTGCTTACTCGATGTCACCGTTTACGTCAGAGGAAAGCATTACAAGCTCTTACGTAAAAAACGAAAATCCGGATGCGATCATAAATATTGTCGATGCGACAAATCTTAGCCGTAGTCTCTTCTTTACAACGCAGCTTCTTGAGCTTGGGATCCCCGTCGTAGTAGCACTCAATAAGACCGACGTCAATAAGAAAAAAGAAACTAAAATAAATATTTCCTCACTTTCCGAAAAGCTCGGGTGTCCTGTTATAGAGACTGTTTCCACGTCGGCAAACGGGCTTAAGGAAGTCGTTTCAGCCGCGCTTTCGGTTATAGGAAAGGCGCAGAAGGCTCCTTATGTTCAGGGAGATATCGATCTTACCGATAAAAAGACGGTTGTCGAGGCAGACAAGAAGAGGTTTGAGTTTGTAAACAGTATCGTAAAGAGCGTTGAAGATAGAAAGATCCTTACTAAAGACAAAAATTATCAGGATAAGATCGATGCTGTCCTTACAAATAAGTGGCTCGGTATTCCGATATTTGCGGTTGTAATGTTTCTTGTGTTTCAGATCTCTCAGGCATGGGTCGGTCCTTGGATCGCGGAGGGTCTCACCGTAGGTAAGGTAAACATACCCGGTCTCGTTACTCTGATCGATATGTTCGGATCGTGGGTCGGTGGACTTATGGAAAATGCAAACCCTCTGCTTACCTCTATTTTGGTAGACGGTATTATCGGCGGTGTTGGAGCGGTTGTCGGATTCCTTCCTCTGGTAATGATCATGTATTTCCTTATAGCACTTCTCGAGGATTGCGGATATATGGCACGTGCTACCGTAGTTCTTGATCCTATATTCAAAAAGGTCGGACTTTCGGGCAAATCGGTCATTCCGTTCGTTATCGGAACCGGATGCGCGATCCCCGGTGTTATGGCATGCCGCACTATCCGCAACGAGCGTGAAAGAAGAGCTACCGCAATGCTTGCGCCCTTTATGCCGTGCGGAGCAAAGCTTCCCGTTATCGCACTTTTTGCAGGTGCATTCTTTGCAGATGCCGCTTGGGTTGGTACGCTTATGTACTTCGTAGGTATAATTCTTATATTTATTTGTGCACTTCTCGTTAATAAGCTTACGGGTCACAAAAACAGAAAATCCTTCTTTATTATTGAGCTTCCGGAATACAAAGTACCTTCGTTCTGGAGAGCGTTTGTTTCTATGTGTCAACGCGGATGGGCGTACATAGTTAAGGCGGGTACTATTATACTCGTTTGTAACTTCGCGGTTCAGCTGATGCAGTCCTTCTCATGGAGCTTTACTCCTGTTGATAGTGCGAGTGATTCTATCCTCGCTACCGTTTCCACTCCCTTTGCATACATATTTGCGCCTATCGTTGGAGTTGTTGCATGGCAGCTTGCAGCAGCGGCTATCACCGGATTTATTGCAAAGGAAAACGTCGTTGGAACTCTTGCCGTATGCTTTGTCGGTCTTGAGAATCTCATAGACACTGAAGAGCTTGCTCTTATGGAAGGAGCAGGGGCAGAGGTCGCAGGAATTATGGCTATCACCAAGGTAGCGGCTCTTGCGTACCTTATGTTCAATCTCTTCACGCCTCCTTGCTTTGCCGCTATCGGAGCTATGAATTCCGAGATAAAGAGCAGAAAATGGCTTTGGGCGGGAATAGGACTTCAGTTTGCTGTCGGATATTCCGTAGGCTTCCTTACCTTCTTCTTCGGAACGCTCTTTACCACCCGTAATTTCGGTGCTATCTGGATGCCTATCGTCGGATGGGCGATGATGGCGATCATCATTACGGTTATTACGGTGCTCATCATAAGAAAAAATAAGCAGCTTAAAGCTGAATATGCTCTCAAATCTGTTAATAAACAAACAGCAAAGGCTTAAAAATTATGGAAAATGTAATCATTGTCGTTATACTTGCGCTTATACTCGGAGCCGCTATAGCGTACATCATTAAAGCTAAAAAAAGCGGCAAGAAATGTATCGGATGTCCCGATAGCTGCTCCTGCGGTACTAAAAAAGACGGTACGGAGAGTCCGTCGTGTCAAGGTAACTGCAGCTGCTGCGGCGGATGCGATACAAAAAAATAATTCACTTATAAACATACCACATACAAACACCTTTTTTAAAAGCACAAAAACGCGCCGAAAGCCATGGCGCGCTTTTGTGCTTTAAAATAGTTAATATGCATATAAAAGGGAAGTCATTTTTAGTAAAAGTACACATTGTTAAAATAGGGAAGTTTTGATATAATTAAATAAAATCAATCTGTAGAGGTACACATATGTCAAAAATTATAGTTGTTGGAAGTCTGAACGTAGATATAACCGCATATTCCGAGCGTTTTGCGCGTGACGGAGAAACCATAATGGGCACCGATCTGAAATTAGGCCCGGGCGGAAAGGGAAATAATCAGGCAACCGCCGCAAGAAGGGCGGGCGGAGATGTCGTTATGATCGCAAGAAGAGGCACTGATGCTCTCGGTAAGGTGATTACAGATCATTTTGAAAATGAGAAAATGAGTGATAAGTATATCAGCGTAAGCGACGCGCGTCCTACCGGAAGCGCACTTATCGAGGTAAGTGCCGAAAACGGACAAAACAAGATAGTCGTAATAGCAGGTTCCAACGGAGAGCTTTCCGCTGACGACGTCAGAAATGCGGAAATTGAATTTGAAAGCACCGATCTTTTCCTTACACAGCTTGAAACGGGATTTGAGCCTATCAGAGAGGGCGTCAGGCTTGCAAAAAAATATTCAAAGACGGTTGTGGTAAATCCCGCTCCGCTTCAGGCAATACCCGAGGATATTTTAAGAGAGGTCGATTATTTCACTCCCAATGAAACCGAGGCTGAATTTTATTCGGGAATAAAAATTGAAAACGATAATGATGCGGAGCTTGCCGCAAAGGAGATATTGAAGCTCGGTGTTAAGAACGTTATAATAACGCTCGGTAAAAGGGGAGTGTTCTATTCAAACGGAAATAATAGCTATCATATCCCGACGAAAAAGCTTCACGCGGTAGATACTACGGGAGCGGGCGATGCGTTCAACGGCGGTCTTGCCGTAGCTCTTGCCGAAAATATGGATATAGAGACAGCTCTGAAATTTGCGAACTGCGCGGGATCGATATCGGTCACTCGTTACGGTGCGGCTACCGCGGGTGCAAGCCGTAAAGAGATCTGTGACATGATGAAGGAATTTTATAAAATAGATATTGATTAAAAAAGCTTATCACGAACCGAAACGCGGTTCGTGATATTTTTTGTGCAAAAGTGGATTATTTTTATTTTATAAAATCTCACCAAAAAAATCACACCCAACATATTGTGTCTGTGTGAAATCAAATCGCCAACAAATCCGTAATATGTGTTGTGGAAAACTTTTGTGGAAAACTTGACCCCGAAAGAGTTTTCCACAAAAGAAATCCACAGGGCAGAAGAGGTACGGCGAGTACCTGTGGATTTATGTGGAATTATACTAAATGATTATTTAGTATAATTAAGGGAAGCGAAAACAGCCGACGAAAGGGGTTTGGGAGTGCCCAAAGTCCCCCGATCATCCAAAGTCCCCCGATTACCCCTTTTGTTACAAATAAATATACCGTGCGTTAAATTACGCACGGTATATGATTTTTATTTAATTTTATTTCAGTTTCCTGCGATCACGCTGCGAAGATATCTTTCTGCGGTCATGATATCCTTTTCGGGATCGGGACCTGCTTCACGCTCGATCGTAAGATAACCGGTGTATCCGATATCCTCGTAAGCCTTCAGAAGCTTTACAAAATCTACGCTTCCTTCGCCAAGCGGAAGCTCCTCGTAGGAATTTCCGACAGGTGCATTCGGATCGTCGATAATGTGCGGAACGACCTTATATATGATCTCGGGATCGACGTAGAAATTATGTACGCCGTCCTTTGCGTGTGTGTGAACGATATAGTCTTTAAGCGTATAAACACCTTTTACGGGATCTGAGTTTGTTACCATTACAAGATTTGCCGGATCGTAGTTTACGGCAACACCTTTTGAACCTAGCGCATCAAGAAATCCCTTGAGAACCTCAGGTGTTTCCGGACCGGTCTCAACAGCGAAATGTGCGTCCATCGAATCGGCAAACTCGGCAAGCTCGAAGCATGCGGCCTGCATGATCTTATAGCGTTCGTGATCCTTGCTTGTCGGAACGACGCCTATGTGAGTCGTTACGATGTTGGTACCAAGCTCCTTGGCGAGCATCAGAATTCTTTTGGAGGATTCTATAAGCTCGGGATTTAGATCGGCGTTTCCGAATCCGTGTCCGAGATCTCCGCATATAGCGGATACCTTAAGACCGTTATCCGAAAGCAACGTTTTTACCTGCGCGATCTTTTCGGGAGTCATATTTGCAGGTGCAAGTTCACCTTTGGTGGCGTACATCTGAACGCCGTTTGCGCCGCATTTTGCCGCCTTTTTTATAGCATCAGCGACGTTTGTTCTGAATGAATCGGTGATTATTCCTATCGGAAAATTATACATATTTCTGACCTTCCTATCATTTTTTACTCATTTTACCATAGAAACGGTGTTATGTCAATTTGTTTTTTTACTTTTATGTTGTCAATATTTAATATTCTTTTTAATATATTAAAAAAGAGTAGTTATCTGGTATTTTCGGCTATGATCTTAGCCATAAGAAGCTCATAATCGTAAATTTGCTTTGCGGTCACGCGGATCTCTTTTCTTGCGCGTGGAGAATTCATGATAGTGTACAGTGCGTGCATATCGAGACCGAGCTCACATATAGCGTAGCCGACGAAGATCCTCTCTCTGTATATCTGATATTTATTATTCGGAGGGCAGTGATCCAACAGATCTCGGTTTCTGCGCTTGAAGGAATAAAAATGCTCAACGAATAGGCTCTTCCCTATCTTGCCAAGCTGCATAATCAGATATTCGTATTCGATTTCTCCGAGCGGTCTCAGATCCTCCCCGAACTCATAAGGCGTGTACAACATAGTAGATTAAATTTCCTTTTTGGCATTGTAAAGTGCTTTTTTTACGTCCGAATACATATAAAGCGATCCGAGCGCGAGTATCCTGAGAGAACTTTTTTTAGCGCTCAGGCAGGCTTTTTTTACCGCCTCATAAATATCCTCGCATGCGGTGGATTTGATACCGAATGAGCTGTAGAGCTGTGAAAGACGGTACTGATCGAGGGCTCTCGGATTATCGGGCTTAAGAGTAAATATCTCGGCAGCTACCGAGGAAATTTGCGATGCCATATCGAAGTAATCCTTGTCCGCCATAACTCCGGTTATAACGATCAACTTTTCGTTTTTAAAGTATGTTTTAACACCCGATATTGCCGCACTTACGCCCTGAGGATTGTGTGCGCCATCAAAAATAAAATACGGATCGTCAGATATTTTTTCAAATCTTGCCTTCCAGTGTGCAAGCGCAAGACCGCTTCTTATATCGTTTTCTGATATACGGTACCCGATATTTTTAAGTATCTCAAGTGCGCACAGAACGTTCAGCGCGTTGGCAGGCTGGTATATTCCGAGCATAGATATCTTAAGATCACTCATATCTTCAAAATCAAATACAGTCACGCCTTCGCAATATCTTACGTTTTTAATCCGCGACATATCTGCCGTATACAGATCAGACGAGTAGCGGCGCGCGAAATCGGATACAACGTCAAAAACGTCAAAATAATGCTCCTTGGCGGTAGCGCATCCGAGAAGTACGGGACGTCCGCTTTTTATGATGCCCGCTTTTTCGGCAGCGATCTCTCTTACAGTTTCTCCAAGTATGGCGGTATGATCGAGAGAGATTCCGCTTATTACCGAAAGTACAGGATCTTTTATTATGTTTGTGGCATCGAGACGCCCGCCGAGTCCGACCTCAAGGACAACTATATCGCAACCGTTTTTTCTGAAATATAGCATCGCTATAGCGGTTATAAGCTCAAATTCGGTCGGAGGATCCTCCATAGCGTCAGCGTATATCCTTACCTCGGACGTAAGATCCGCAAGCTCGGTATTCGATATAGGATCGCCGTTTATCGACATACGCTCGTTAAAATTCTCGATGTACGGCGAGGTAAAAAGTCCTGTCTTAAGTCCCGAACACGATAAAACTGACGATATCATAGCACAAAACGAGCCTTTACCGTTAGTCCCGCCCACATGAATGAATTTAAGATCATCCTGCGGATCTCCGAGCTTTTTCAAGAGCTCGGTAACTCTCGAAAGACCCGGACGGCTTCCGCGCCAATCTATTGAATGTATATAACTGAGAGTTTCTTCGTACGTCATTTTATTCCTCGTGCTTTTTTATCTGTTTTTCCAGCATTACCGATAGTCGGCTGTTATGAAGTATGGCAAGGATCACGATGCTTTCAATTGCCGCAATGGCGATATAGATCGGGATTCTGAAAACGAGCACAGAAAACGGATACTTCCACACAACGTGAAGCCCGATGCTTTTTATTATCATGCTTCCCACGATATGTGAAAGGAACACGGAAAAGATCACCTTAAGCGTTTTGGAGCCGTTGAAAAGATACCTCGATATAATTCCCGGTATGATACCGATAGACGCCGCGCCGAGCATTATTATAGGATTAAGCGCGGGATTTGGTGATATAAGACAGCTTATGGTATCGGAAATCAGAGCAACGACCGCACCGACTATCGGACCGTATAGGATACCCGAAAGAATCACGGGAATGTTTTCAAAGGTAAGACGTATAGGACCGAAGGTGAGGTAAGTCTTACATACCCAGCCGATAGCAACACTCATTGCAACGAGCAGTGCCATAGTGGTTATCATTTTTGCCTTTGAAAGATTTGACGATTTTTTCTGCATAAAATAAAACCTCCTTTACCGCTCTTTTTGTACAGTAAAGGAGATAATTTTTATTAATCGATCTTCTTGTTTCCGGATTACCCGAACTGTGCAATTATGAAGCGGGATGCAGAATCCGAACCGCAAGCAGAAGCGCTTTTCGTTCTCCCGACAACTCCCTGTCCGGGGGACACTTAACGAACAGATTCTTACTCTTCGAGAGATATTATAGCACAGTAAAAGAAAATGTCAAGATATTTTGGCTTATTTGGAGATTAGTTTTCGGAAATTATTTTACAGCCCTTAAAATAGTATAAAAGTACGTCTTTGTAAGAAAATCCGTCGGAGCACATTTTATCGGCTCCCATAAGGCTCATACCGACTCCGTCTCCGACACCGTACGAGGTGACTACGAGTCCGCCGTAAGCCTCCTTTATTTCAAAGGATCTTGAAGGTATCCCGAATATTTCGGTAAATTCACTTGCGGGAATATCACACATACACAAATTTACAGAATCGACTCTTCCCGTGCGACCGAGCTTAAGCGACGGTGAAAGCGGAATACCCGCACCGTATCGCTCTCCAATATATTTTCCGAGCTTTTGCAGTATTTCGCTCTCGAGAATAAAAAACTCCTTGATCTCGGGATTTTCCGCGGTTATCACCGGCTCGAGATACGGATAAGATCTTTTGTATACCTCGTAAGAGCTTTCGGTTGTTATGTAAGAGGATCTGTGCATAAGCGCAAGGGCGTAGCTATCCCGATAAAGAAGGATCTCGCCGTCACTTTCTCTTATTAGTTCGAATAATTTAGATGAAAGAGAATCGCCGTTATCCTTTTCGTACGCTTCCCTTCCCATATATCGAAACGAGCTTTCACAGTTACAGTAATCGGCATCCGCTTTGCAAAGCTGTCTGCAGGCTCCCTTCATATATAAAAGCGCGCTTCGCGAGGCTACTACCGCTGCACGGAGCGTTTCTCTATGATGATCTCCGTCTATCTGAGCGAGTAATACTCCGAGAAGATATTCATTGAAGGAAAGCTCGAGTTTTTCTCCTTTTTCGTGTAAAAAGAGGGTTATATCAGAATTTTTACTGTCAGAAAAAATATCAAGCTTTTTGTATATCCTTCCCGCAAGCATAGGTAGGGCAAGCGCGAGCAGTGAAAGAAGCAGTATAATAAGTGCGGTAAGTCTAAGTTTTTTCAAATTTATCACCCGTAACAGTATAATATCTTCAAAACAAAAATATTACCTCGCTTATATAAAAAACTGCCCGATCAAATATTGTCGGGCAGTTGAGAGCTTTACTTTTTTTCGGCTTCCTTTTGATCGTCAAGCTTTTTGTTTCTGATATAAAGCAGAAGATCGGCGCCTACCATAAGCAGATTGAGGCAATAGAAGAAAAGAACGTACCATTTGCTTGATATGTTTGACATGTAAGCTTCATTTACAAGCTTTGATGCGATTCCGGCTATGTAGCCGAAGAATATGAGCAAAAGAAATCCGAGGCTCTTGCCTTTAGTCGTTCTTGCCTTGTAGGATTTTATCACGTTCATCGGCCATGAGGCACCGAAGCTTAAGATCATAACGATCTCGAGAATTTCAGACATGATCTACCTCCGTGTTCAACTAAATATTGTATGGAGTAAAAAATCCATGACTACAATATTTTCATAGTCATGGAATTTTTATTACAACATACCCTGGGGGATTCGAACCCTCGACCTACTGCTTAGAAGGCAGTTGCTCTATCCTGCTGAGCTAAGGGTACAGGCAGAAATGTTTTTCAAAAGTTAAGCCGCACTTGAGGTGCGGCTCTCGTTTGTCTTATGCAGACTTTTTAAGCGGGTGATGGGAATCGAACCCACATAGCCAGCTTGGAAGGCTGGAGCTCTACCACTGAGCTACACCCGCATCTCGAACTGCTTCACTATAATACCACAAGATTTCCGATTTGTCAATACTCTTTTTCACAAAAAAAATATTTTTTTTTATTTCTTTTTGTTTATTTTTTTCAAAATGGCGTATTTGCCGCATATTTTGAGTAACGATAATACGTTTATGCTTGACAAATATACGGACAAATGGTAAGATACCAAATGGTAAGATACCATAAAAGATATACTTTTATTTTCTGTTTGGGAGGAATTATGATCTACAAAAACACATATCTGCACAACGTCAGTGAGATAGCCCCGCTTGAAGACGGAGGAATAAGAATTTTCAGATTTCCTGAAAATGCAAGAAACTCATTCGATGATGGTGAACACCCGTATGCAGTTGAGGTCGGTCAGATGACTACCGGATGTGAGATACGATTTGTAGGTGAAGGCGCAGACATCACTATATCCGCACTTGATGCTGACGGTACAGTTGAAATTTTCAGAGGCGATCTTCTCGTTCGCACCGAAAGACTCCCCCAAAAAGTAAAAACCACCCTGTCACTGCGCCCGATTCCCGGACTCGATAAATATTCTCTTCCGATCATAAACAATCGTTTTGATCTGTCGGTATGGAGAGTCGTATTCGATCACGATTACAGAGTAGGAATACACTCTATTGAACCAATTGGAGATATCAGAGCTCCAAAGCCCTCCGAGATGCCCCCAAAAAGGATCTTAGCTTACGGGTCCTCTATAACGCACAGTGCGGGAGCCGGATTCTACACAAATTCATATATATACAATGTAGGACGAATACTTGGCACCGATATCCTTTGCAAGGCTATGGGAGGCTCGTGTTTCATTCAGAGAGATGTTGCGGATTATATTGTGAACGAATCTTGGGACGTTGCTATATTCGAGCTTGGTATTAATATGATCACAGAATTTTCTGTTGAGGTATTTATCGAGCGAGCGTCCTATCTTATAGAAAATGCACTGAATCTCGGCAGACCTGTTGTGCTAATAAGCAATTTCACGTCCTATAATGATCTTCCCGAAAGCTCCTATAAAGATATTAACGAAGCATACGTAAAAGCTCTTGAGAACATATATAAGCGCTTCAAAGGCGAATCATACGATAATCTCTACTATATCAGAGGCAGAGATATCGTTACCGACTTTAATTATCTTCTTACCGATCTCATACATCCGTCACCCTACGGTCATGCCGAAATGGGACGCAAGATAGCGTCAATAATAAGCAAAGAATTTAAACTTCTGTGAAAAAAATATTTTTTTTCGATTTATGTCTTGACAAAACGATTTTACTGTGATATACTTGTGAGGTCGAGCAAGCAAGCCCGTCTCACAGATGGAGAGATGGCCGAGTGGTCGAAGGCGCGCGACTGGAAATCGCGTAAGCGCCAAAAACGCTTCGTGGGTTCAAATCCCACTCTCTCCGTATAAATGAATTTCCCCGTAATTATGGATTTTTCCATAGTTACGGGGTTCTTCTGTTTGTAAGAAGAAGTCTGAGTTCACCCGAATGCCCCTCGACATCGTTGTTGTTCATGAGCCACTTTGCCGCCGCTTCAACCGAGCTTTTGGTAAAGACCGCCCCTTCTGTCAGCTTTGCAAGCCTCCTGAAGTGTTCAACGTCCGCCTTAAGACCGGCATTTGCTTTCTGTAGAGCGTTTTCGGTCTCGCCTACCTCTTGTGTTCTGTTTCGTAGGGAGTAAGAAATCTCATCGTTGCTTGTTATTCCCGATTCAGTCTCGTAAGCAGTTCCTTCTCGCTGATCCCGGTCTCTATAAGTTCCCGGATCGCCTTCGCTTTCGCTTCGGCTGCTTTGCTTCCCGATTTCATTCCGATATTCTTGATAATCACCGAAATCTTCTCTTCGGTATTCAAAGACAAGTTCCTCAAAGTAAATGTTTCCAACAATAGCGCTCGTTCTCGCGTTGGAATATTTCTGTTCTCTCGCATATATGTGTTTCCTCACTTTCTCCATATCGTTCTCGTTGAACAAAGCCACCCGAAGTACCCTTGTTATTTTCGGAACATTTTTAGTTCCCGTAACAAAAACGAACACATTATCAACGTCAAGGCTTGTTTTCGGTTTATTATTAACTTCTATGATAGCTTCGCCGTTTGCCGAATGCTTGAATCTTCTAAGTGAGCCTTTTTCCTGTATTTTAGAATATAGATCCTCAAGCTCATTAAAAGAAATTGCTTCGGCATATCTCGCCCATCCGAAATTATTATACTGCTCTTCGGTGTAATTGTCAACCTCCGCGTTATTCCTCAGCGAAAATTGCTTACCGGGAGGAGGCAGCAGGGTTTTTCTGCCCGATTTGTAATCTCTTACAAACCTATCGACCACATCGTGTGCTATGGGATAATTCTGATGTCCGCCCTTGTACTCGTTAAGCATCGTCGCCGCCTCGTCAACCATCCTCTGTGCCGTTTCCATATCGCCACGATTTACCGCATTGAGATAGTCCGCATCGGAAGTTTTTTTCATTTGGTTCTTGACAAAATTGTCAGAATGTGGTATCCTATTGTCGGTGGATGTGTTGGCGTCGATTTCCTCGACCCCTTCCACCTTTTCTATTGGATATACTTCATACAAGATTTTATCTCCGTATATGGAATAAGTAGAATTGCCTCTTTTGGTTTTTAATCATATGTCATCAATCTGTCTTCCCCACAGATTGTAATTTTTTTCGTAAAATGTCTTTTTTACTCACAATATATTGACTTTGTGATAATTATGTGATAAAATGTCAAAAAACAATAAAGGATCGTGTGAGCACGATTCGAAAAACGGAGGAGAAAATGTCAAAGAAATTAATTTACGACATCCACGATCGCCCTAAATTCGGCAACATGCTTATCTTTGCGCTCCAGCAATTGCTGGCTATCCTTGCTGCAACGATTGCAGTACCCACAATTATCGGTCTTCCCACTCAGATTCCCGCGGCTATATTCGGTGCAGGCGTAGGAACGCTTGTTTATCAGCTCTTCACACGCTTCAAGAGCCCTGTGTTCCTCGGAAGCTCTTTTGCATTCCTGAATTCTCTCGCCGTAGCACTTGCATATGGATACTGCGGTATCGTTCTCGGATCTATCGTTGCAGGTCTCGTTTACGTCATTATTGCGATTATCATCCACTTCGTAGGAACTGACTGGGTAAGCAAGCTTATGCCTCCCATTATCATCGGTCCGACCGTTACTCTTATCGGTCTTTCCCTTGCGGGTGCGGCTATGGGTGACATTGTAAAGTCAAACAGTTCCGCTATTTACGGATCGTACAATCTCGTAGCTCTTCTCTGCGGACTTATTACCTTCTTCACTGTAGTTATCTGCTCTACGCAGAAGCGCTACAAGATGCCCCGCCTTATTCCGTTTATTCTCGGAATCGCAGTCGGATATATCGCGGCTTCGATCTTTACTCTCATAGGAAAGCTTACCGGTACCGACTACCTTATGATAATCAACTGGGATCCCATCGTAAACAATTTTGTTAACGCAGACGGAACCTTTGTAGGTATATCCGCAATATTTAACGTTCCCGATTTTGCTATCGTTGAAGCGATCAAGGAGCTTGTTAACGGCGAGCTCGCAAGCGAGATAACTGCGGCAAATCCCAAGGCTGTTCTTATGACGGTAGGCGGAATCGCAGAGGTCGTTATAGCATTCCTTCCCGTAGCTCTCGTTGTTTTTGCGGAGCATATCGCTGACCATAAGAATCTTTCTTACATAATCGACAGAGATCTCATAAAAGAACCCGGACTTAAGCGCACCCTTCTCGGTGACGGAGTCGGATCGATCGCGGGAACCGCTTTCGGAATCTGTCCCAACACCACCTACGGTGAATCTGTAGGATGTGTAGCCATTACCGGAAACGCATCTGTCGCTACCATAACCACCACGGCGTTTATGTGCATACTTCTTTCCTTTATTAGTCCTATAATGGTTCTTCTTCAGTCTATTCCCTCCTGTGTAATGGGTGGCGTATGCTTGACACTTTACGGATTTATCGCAGTTTCCGGTCTCAAGATGTTCAAGGAGCTTGATCTCGGCGATAATAAGAATCTTTTCGTGGTTTCCGCGATCCTTATCTCGGGAATCGGCGGTCTTACCATTCAGATCCCCTACGCTCTTGCAGCAAACGGCGCAGTTGCTAAATTCATCCAGATCACCGCTATTGCGACCGCTCTCATACTCGGTATCATTACCAATGCTATTCTCACCAAGCTTGAAAAGAGTAAGCTCGGTAAAGAAGCGGCTGAGGATACCGACGACAAAACGGAGGAATAATTCCTATGAAAAGTTATGACAACGTAGTTATATTTGACCACCCGCTGATCAAGCACAAGATCGCAATACTTCGTGACGAAAATACGAGTATGAAGGAATTTCGCGAGCTTGTTGAGGAAATAACCACTCTTATGACTTACGAAAGCCTCAAGGACGGAGTTCCTACTGTCGAAAAAGAGGTAAAAACTCCTCTTGAGGTCTGCACGCAAAAGATGGTAAAGGACAACGCTATAGTTATCGTTCCTATTCTGAGAGCAGGTCTCGGAATGGTAAACGGAATACACGTGCTCTTCCCTTCCGCAAGAGTCGGTCACATAGGAATGTACCGCGACGAGACGACTCTCGAGCCTCAGAATTACTACTGCAAGCTCCCTGAGGGTATTGAGGAAAAGCTCGTTCTGGTAGTAGACCCCATGCTTGCGACGGGCGGAAGCGCATGCGACGCTATCCAGCTCCTTAAATCGAGAGGATGTAAAAACATTAAATTTATGGCCATCCTCGGAGCACCCGAGGGTGTTACAAAGGTTGCGGAGACTCATCCCGACGTGATGATATACGTTTCTACTCTCGACAGATGTCTTAACGAGCACGGATATATCCTTCCAGGTCTCGGAGATGCAGGAGACAGACTTTTCGGTACCAAATAAGGAGTCATGTTAAAATGAAGGTACTTACCATACTTGTTGACGGAATGCGTCCCGACTCGTTTACTAATGTTGACGCTGCGCAAAAAATAATTTCAAGATCCAAAAGCACTATGTCGGCACGTACGCTCATGCCGTCGGTGACGCTTCCCTGCCATTTTTCGCTATTTCACAGTGTAGAGCCATCAAGACACGGAATTACCACAAATCTTTATATGCCTCAGGTGAGACCGATTCGCGGAATATGCGAGGTTCTACGTGCATCAGGAAAAAGCTGTGCATTCTTTTACGATTGGCACGAGCTCAGAGATCTTGCACGTCCCGGAAGCCTTTCTTACGAATGCTTCATAAACAGCCATAATTTTGGCGGTTACGCCGGATCGGGAAAGCTTCTTACAGATGCTACTATCGATTTTCTTTACAACAATCCCACTGACTTTACCTTCTTTTATGACGGATATCCGGATTCTGCCGGTCACAGTTTCGGATGGATGAGTCCCGAATATATGGACAGCGTTAAAAATGCGTGGGATAACATTACAAGGATCGTTGATGCGCTTCCCGAAGACTATACTGTTATAATACTCGCCGATCACGGCGGTCACGACAGATGTCACGGAACCGATATGCCCGAGGATATGACCATACCGATCGTCATTCTCGGCTCGGCGTATAACAAGGTAGGATCTCTCGATAACGCAAATATTATGGACGTAGCACCCACTGTTCTCGATATTCTCGGGGTTGAACCGGATAAAGAATGGGAAGGTCACAGTCTTTTGCTGCGACAGTAACAAAACAAAAGATCACTTATGATAGCGTCTGCTATCATAAGTGATCTTTTTTTATCTTACAAATCCTGTAGATATTTTTTCTTCCTTTTCGGGAAGTCCGAATTCTTTTTTACCAAGCTCGATCGATCTCATAAGGAATATCATATTCTTAGCAAGCGTTCTCATGGTCTGAAGTCCCTCAAGATCCTCCTCAGACTGTCCGGGCTTCGCTCCGTGGAGACTGTTCCAATACTGACTCGATGCGATCGGCATTCCGCTTATGGTAAAATATTTGTTAAGAGCGTCGAACGTTGTCGAGCAGCCTCCTCTTCTTGCGACCGCAACGGCTGCTCCGACCTTCATGCGCTTATCAAAATGCGTGCTGTAAAAAAGTCTGTCAAGACATGCGAGCACTGTTCCGTTAGGGGATGCATAGTACACCGGACTTGCGACTATAAAGCCGTCACACTTTTCAAATTTTTCGGAAAGCTTGTTTACGATATCGTCAAAAGAGCACTTACCTGTTTTATAGCAGGAAAAGCAGGCAACGCAACCTCGTATATCGATATTTCCGATCTGAACTATCTCGGTCTCTGCACCCTCAGAGTCGAACACTCCCTTAAGCTCGGCTATAGCTCTTGAGGTATTTCCGTTTGCTCTGGGACTCCCATTTAAAATCAGTACTTTCATAATTATATCTCCCTATCTGCTGCATATATTTGTTTGTACTACGTTAATTAACGAACGGGCGATCTATTTCTATTACTGCCCGGTATTTACTGTCAAGATTGAGTATTTTAGCCGATATAAGCTCCTTTAGCTCCTTGTCGGAGAGCTTAATATCATAAGGAATAACCGCGTCAAAAATAAGATTGGTATGAGTGGTTCCGCTTACCATTCTAAAATCGTGTATCGTTATGCGCTCATCAATGCTCTTTACCGCATCAAGCACAGATGTCTTGGTTTCCGAAACGAATGAATCTCCCGTTTCTATCGGGTCCATATGTATTACCGCATCGCAGTGCAGCGTATCTCTCAGAGCTTTTTCGATATTGTCTATAGCGTCGTGTACCTCAAGAAAATCCGAATCCGCGGGAACCTCGGCGTGGAGAGATACCATTCTGCGTCCGGGTCCGTAATCGTGAACTATAAGATCATGTATGCCGCAAACGTATGGGCATTCTTTGACTGTCTTTTCGATCATCTCGACAAATTCGGTAGTTGCGGTTTGACCGAGAAGCGGACTTATGGTTTCTTTTGCCGATCTGAAGCCCGAACAGAAAATAAAAACAGATACCGCAAGACCGCAGTAGGCGTCTATCTTAAGGTCGGTGAAATATGAAATTATCATGCATATCAGCACAACTGTGGTTGACACCGAGTCTAAAAGACTGTCAAGCGCGGTCGCTCTCATTGCACCCGAATTTATCTTTTTCCCGACAAAATGATTGTAGTATGCCATATACAGCTTGATAAGCACACAAAATACGAGAGAAATTATCGAAATTACGGAGAAATCGAGCTCCGACGGAGAAAAGATCTTTTCAAATGAGCTTTTTGCAAGCTCAAAACCGACGAGTATGATAAGCATCGAAATTATAAATCCCGATATGTATTCCGAGCGACCGTGACCGAACGGATGATCCTTGTCAGGCATTTTCGATCCGAGGCGGAAGCCGAGCAGGGTTATTATCGATGAGCCTGCGTCCGACATATTGTTGAACGCATCGGCAACTACCGAGATCGCTCCCGTAACGATACCTACGGTGATCTTCACACCAAATAAAAATATATTTAAAATTATTCCGAGGATCCCATAAAATACTCCGTATTTCGTACGGAGTTCCTCGGAAGGAAGGTCTTTGGCGTTTCTTATAAAGAAATCTGCAAGCAGCATGAAGTGCGCTCCTTTTTTCTGATCTGTTTTCTACGTTACTCCACGTAAAATGTATTATATCATCATTTATAACGTAGGTCAAGTAAAGTTTTTTGTCATTTTGAAGAAAAATCACTAAAAAAATCAAAAAAAAATGTTGATTTTTATGAAAAGATGTGATACAATAATAAAAAATATACGAAAGGACGCCTTCTCAAACCGAGGAGACGCAGTGAAAAACATGAAAAAGAAGGATTTTGTCGCAAAAGTAGCTCAGGCTAACGGTTTATCCAACGCAAAGACCGCAGAGGTTATCGATTCTTTTATCGAAGAGCTCGTTAACGCTCTTGCAGACGGAGAAAAGATCTTGCTTTCCGGATTCGGCACTATCGAGGTAAAGGACCGTGCGGGCAGAATCGGACGTCATCCCGTCACCGGCGAACAGATCCAGCTTCCCGACACGAAGGTAGTATCCTTCCGTCAGTCCAGTAAGCTCCGCGAGAAGATAAACAATAAGTGATTTTTATGCACTTCGAGAAAATCAGACTTTCGCTTATAAAACGCCCGCTTGGCTATGCGCTTGCGGGCTTTCTTCTTGTGTTTTTTGTATGCGGCTTTTTCAAATCGCCCATAAAGATATACATATCTATCGTGAGCGCTTTCATATTTGCCGTATTTATATGCTTTGCGCTTATCTTGAAGCATCTTGACGAGTTAAATAAATTCAGAACGCTTACCGTCTGTGCATTTATGATCCTTTCTATATCCTTGGGGTCTCTTTTTTCCTATATGAATTTTGATCGCAGGATAGGTGATCTTTCTGAAAGGTATGACGGCAAAAGCTGTGAGGTATTACTTCGCGTAAGGAGTGCCGAAAAGCGCTCTGATTTTTATTCGGCTCACTACGTTGATATACTTGAGATCAATCGGGAAAAAGTAAATATAGAGGCTCAGCTTACCTCTTCATATATAAATTCCTACGATAACGGCGATATTCTTTACCTGAAGGCAGACGTTCGGATAAACGACATGCTTTCCGACTCATCCGAGAGATATATGATCTCCAAAGGAGTACTTGCCGAGGTGATCTCGGAAAATGAGGAGGACGTAGAATATCGTGGAAACAAATGCGTTTTTCCTGACAGTGCGCTTTATAACGTAAGGCGTAATATTTCGTATATTTTACACGAAAACACCGACGGGATAGGAACGTCGCTTTCAAAGGCGCTCATCTACGGTGAACGTTCGGCACTTCCCTACCTTTTTACCGACTCCTTCAGAGAACTCGGTGTTTCTCATATGCTCGCAATAAGCGGTATGCATTTTTCCGTAATCGTCGGAATGCTTGCAATGCTTCTTTCGGGACTTCGTACAAACAAAAGGCTTTCTATTTTACTTTTGTCGCTTTTTGTGCTTTTGTATGCGTTCATAGCCGGATTTTCCCCGTCTGTTACAAGGTCGGCGTTTATGCTGCTTCTCTCCTATGTCTCGCTTCTTCTCAGCAGGCGTTCCGATTCTGTTATCACGCTGATGATTGCAGCCTTTGTTATATATATGTTCAGTCCGTACGCACTGTATGACGTCGGAATGCAGCTTTCCTTTTTTGCCACGCTCGGAATAGTAACTGTGGCGCTTCCGATAAATGAAAAAATGAAATGCTCGGCAGTAGGAAGGATCAAAATAATATATCCTCTTTTGAGCGCTCTGAATATAACGCTCGCGGCGATACTTTTTACGACACCTATATCGTTTATCTATTTCGGATCCGTTTCCGTAATATCACCGGTTATAAATCTTATATTTACTCCGTTTATAACGCTACTTCTTTATCTTATTCCGCTATGTATAATTTTATCACCGATGAAATTTATTTCGTATGCTTTGGGATATCTGATAAATCTTCTTTCGAAAGCGCTTGAGTGGATGTCCTGCTTTATAGCCGATAGCGCTGATTTTTCTATCGATATACGCTATAAAATATGCACCGTACTGCTTGTTCTGACAGTAATAAGCATATTCCTGATAATACTCCTTGTAAAAGACTTTTCCAAGAAGCGGGAAGCTTTGTATATTCCGCTCGTCGCGTTTATGATATCTTCATATGTGGGAACGCAATTAGCGACGCTACCGCAGAAAAACAGGGTATCGATATGCTATTATACTGACAAGACAAGCGATGCCATCATACTTATCGACAAGGGTGAAGGTATACTTTGTGACAGCTCGGAGGGATATTACGGATTTATAAGTGACGCAATAGATCATGCTGAGTCACTTACAAATACCGAGATAACAACGTATATGATAAGCGACTATCATTATCCGCACATTGCGACCGTGACAAAGCTTCTTGAACATACGTCTATAAGAGAATTCGTGCTTCCTTATCCTCCCGAGCGCGACGCGGGATATCATATCTCCATAAGCGAATTTCTTATAAAAAACGGATGCAAGGTGAAATTTTATACCCCTCAAAAGGATGTGGTCAATTTCAAAGATATAACAATTGAAGTATCCGTATACGAGCAGACAACGGCAAATCCTGCCTCGGTGATAAAACTCGGATACAGACACTCGTCCGAGCGCTATGCCTACGTCTCAAACGCAAGGGATCTTGCCGAAAGGAACACAAAGTTTTTTAGTGAGCTAAGCTATATCTCCTCTTCGTATGAAAACATTATATTAGGAGCGCACGGTGACTGCGAGGGGATAGCTGATATCTTTGACAGATCGGGCGTGAGAAAAATTAAAGACAAGCCGTTTTACGCCGAATTTAACGGTAAGGAATAAAATGTAAAAGATCTCCCCATAATAGGTTTAGCTTTAACTAAACTATTTCGGGGAGGTCTTATTTATCATTACCGAAAAAAACTCTTTGAGCGGTCTTTACGGAAGAGCGCTTCGCGCAAGGCTTAAAAGGAGACTTGAAAAGACAGATCCTTTCTCGTACGCAACGCTCATATCATATGGAGGCATATCAAGAAAAGAACGCTCGTACCGTCTTTATTCTGTTATAAGGGATATTTTGCTTTCAAGTAAATTTGACATCAGCGCAGAGGATCTGTCGGTTCTTCTTGTAAATGAAGCAAAAAAACGTCCGTTTAGCGATAAAGAATCGGTGCGTGTTCTTCCTATGATAGGAGACGTCGTATCAAGAAGAATAGCTTGTGTACGTGATATTAACGAAAGTGATTTCAGAACACTTCTTGAAAGAGTAAGACGTCTTGTGCGCTCGTTTGAGATATTCGAGGTAGAAAGCCTCAGATCAGAGATTTCCGCTATTGACAGAGCGCTTTTCGAGTGCGGATATTCCGAATATTTTGCAAGTGAGGATCTCAGCAGAGCCATGATCCGCACGTCTATAAGTAATTTTGCAAAAAAGCACAGGATATCCGAAAAGGATGCCTCGGTCATATATTGCAGAGAGCAGGGATTTTCGGATGATAAAAAGCGCAGAAAAGGACTTACCTTTATTTATTTTTCACTGATAACGGTATTTAGTATTCTGCTTTCCTTTGCGTTTACCTGCATTACCTTCTCAAATCCGATAATATTCTTTCTCCTACTGTTTCCCATCAGCGAAACAGTAAAATTTCTCACCGACCGTGCTTTTTCTCATTTGATAAGACCGTCGTCTCCCCCGCGACTTAAGATAGACTCTATTCCGGATAGAGCAAAGACGCTTACCGTGATAACCTCTCTTATTTCAGACAAGGACGAAGGGATATTCAGACAGATAGAGGAATTTTATTTATCCAACAGAGATAAAAACGCCTATTTCGGTCTTCTGCTCGATCTTCCCGAATCTGTGTCTCCGAGCGATCGCAGAGACGCTGATATAATCAGCTTCGTGA
Organism: Clostridia bacterium; assembly: GCA_017466445.1. Lineage (GTDB taxonomy): Bacteria > Bacillota > Clostridia > Oscillospirales > CAG-272 > SIG672. The sequence continues at coordinate 21,444 of JAFTUC010000033.1, read as the reverse complement.
ATAAAAAATACAGTGAGCTTAACGAAAAATATCCCGGTCGATTCAGTGTTTTTATAAGAGATCGCGTTAAAAGCGTATCGGAAAACAAATATATGGGTTACGAAAGAAAGCGCGGTGCGCTTATAGATCTCACCCTTTTTTTAAGAAACGATACGTCAAGAGGATTTATTCTTTGCGAGACGGGGGATATGGATATATGCGATATAAAGTACGTCATTACGCTCGATAGGGATACCCGTCTTTACGCGGGTGCAGTGAGGGATATGGTGTCGGCGATGCTTCATAGCGCAAACCGTCCGACACTTAAAAACGGACGTGTGGTATCCGGATACGCCATAATGCAGCCGCATACGGCGACCTCACTTGCCTCCTTTGGCAAAACTTATTTTTCATTTTTCACTTCAAGAGCGGGAGTCGATCCTTATCAAAGCGCGTCGTTTGATCTTTATCAGTCTTTATTCGGTGAGGGAATATTCTGCGGAAAAGGAATATTTGACGTTGACGTATACAAAGAACTTATACCGGATGCCTTTTCGGACGGCACGGTCCTCAGCCACGATCTTCTTGAAGGAAGTCGCCTCAGGTGCGGCGTGCTTTCAGACGTAACTCTTACCGATTCACATCCCGCTACTCCCTCCTCCTTTTTTAAGAGGCTTCATCGATGGATACGCGGAGATATTCAGTCCACAGTATATGCAGCGGCAAGGATAAACGACAGATACGGACGCAGAATTAAAAATCCTATATCTGCTTTGTCAAGATTCTTTATATACGATAACGTAAGAAGAGCCATAGTTCCTATCGCTTCGTGTGCGGTTCTGCTTTTAACACTTGCTTTTTCCTATTCTCAAAGTCTTCTTACCTTTCTTGCGCTCTCATATATAATAATTCCTCCGATATTCAGGGCGATCTCGTCATTAAAAGGTGCTACGCGCAAATTCTTTTCCCACGTAATCCCGAGTATAGGAAATGCTTTATGGGATCTTCTCTTCGGAGTATCCTCCGTATTTGCGTATGCGCTCGTCTCGCTTGATGCTCTCTTTAAGGGCTTCGTGCGCTCTCGTATAACACGCAGAAAAACGCTCGAATGGTCTGTTTCCTCTTTTGACAGCCGAGGAGGATTTTTTTCTCAGATATCCTGGAGCGTGCTTTCGTACACGGTAGGACTTTTTATTCTCGTTTTCGCAAGCGGATGGCTGATGAGAGGTGCCGCTATATTATGGATAAGCCTGCCTCTTATATTTTTTGCGCTCTCGCTCCCTCTTCCACGGACAAGGAAGGCAACCGGTGCGGAAAAAGCAGAGCTGCTTCGTTGGGCATTTGATTCCTGGAGCTTTTTCGATACCTACGTCAGCGAAAAGGACAATTATCTTCCGCCCGACAACGTTCAGGAATTTCCGTCGGTAAAGATAGCGCACAGAACCTCACCTACAAACATCGGTATGTATCTCGTCTCACTTTTAGCGGCATGCGATTGCGGATTTATAGACTCATATTCTCTTTACAGACGTCTCGAGCGTACCCTTTCAACTCTTGAGGAGCTTCCCAAAAAGCATGGCCATCTGTACAATTGGTACGATACAGAAAAGCTTTCCGTTCTTGGCGAACCGTACGTTTCTACTGTCGACAGCGGAAATTTTGCGGTCTGTGTAGTAGCGCTTTGCGAGGGTCTGAAGGAATATGAAAAAAAGGAGCCCGATCTCAAAAAGATCAGGATAAGATATGAAAAGCTTGCAAAGGCGGCGGATTTTTCATTCTTATATTCAAAACGCAGAAAGCTCTTTTATATCGGTGTAGATGCATCGGGGGAATTTAATGAGGAAAGCTGTTACGATCTCTATATGAGCGAAGCACGTACCACAGGTTATTACGCCATCGCAAAGGGGGATGTCAGCGCAAAGCATTGGAGGCATCTCGGCAGACCCGTAATAGGCTCCCGCGGATATATAGGAGTCGCATCTTGGTCGGGCAGCATGTTTGAATATTTTATGCCGCATCTCTTTTTGCCGTCATATGACGGCTCTCTTGCGGGTGAAGCGCTTGCATTTGCGGCGAACGCTCAAATGGAAAACAGGATAAACGGCTTTTGGGGAGTATCGGAATCGGCATATTTTCATTTTGATAGTTCTATGAACTATCAGTATAAAGCAAACGGAGTCTCGGCGCTTGCGCTCGATCCGATAATAGGAAAAGACAAGGTAATATCTCCGTACTCGTCATTTCTTTGCATGGGAGTTGCAAGAAGGGCTGCGATAAAAAATCTCGAGAAGCTGAAAAAGCACGGTGCGTACGGAAGACACGGATTTTACGAATCAATCGATTTTACAAGATCGAGAGTCGGAAACTCCGATGAAAAGATACGGATGTATATGTCGCACCACGTTGGAATGAGTATAGTAAGCGTTGCAAACGCTTGCTATGACGGAATATTTGTAAAAAGATTCATGAATGATCCGCAAATGTCCTCCGTTCGTGAGCTCCTTTGTGAATCTATACCGACCGAGGCGAGCATCGACAAGAAATCGGCACTTCATATTGATGTGCCTATGCTTATCGGACAGTCAAAAAAATTCTTGACTCAAAAGAGCCGTATTGAAAAGGGCTCTGTTCCCTCTGTATGTATCTTATCGGATGACAGCTCATTTCTCGCTGCCTCCGACGCGGGACATCTTTTCCTTTCTCATAAGGATATCGCAATAAGCGGATATCCCTTCGACCAGCGGGATATGTACGATATTTCAAATGGACTTCGTATCTTTTACAGAACAGAAAAGGGCGTAAACAGCGTGCTGCCCGAAATAATGTCGTATTCGGGGGCAAGGATAATATATAAGTCGGGGAAGCCGGAATTTTCGGATGGTATCTATTCATCTCTGGGTATCACACTTATGCGTGATGAGGGAGTATTCTGTTTCAAGCTGGAGACTGTAGGAGATTTTAAGGAATTTTCACCTATGATCACCTTTGAGGTCCTTCTTTCAAGACTCGAGGACCGAATTTCACATCCTTTTTACGCTGCACTATCTATCGAGGCTATATACGAAAAGGAGGATTCGATCCTCTGCTTCAAATCAAGACCGAGAGAAGGCAAAACAGAAAAATGGATAGGAATTTCACTTGAAAATTATCCCGAGGATTTTGAGTTCGATACAAGATACGATCTTCTTCCCCTGAATTATACGGATGAAGATATAAAGGACCTCTTTGATCGGGAGCTTCCGAGCAGGACGGGAGCATGCATCTCGCCGTACTGCTTTGTGAAAGGTAAAAATATATCCTGTGCCGGTAAAGCATCCTGCGAATTTCTTATTGCGTACGCCGACTCTTACGAGGAGATAAATCGCAAGATATTTATAGCGAGAAAGCGTAGCGGAAAGGATATAAGCTCTTTTTTTGCTTCTACTCTTCACTCACTCGCACAAAGCAGACTTGCGCGAGTGTCGATCGCTCCGCCCTATCTTAAATATGCCGATCTTTATTTATCCGCTCTTTATTTTCATCTCAACGAAAATGTCGCACAAGATTTCACACACAGCAGAAATGAGCTTTGGGCAAAGGGGATCTCCGGTGATCTTCCCATAGTAGGTGTCGTACTGCCCGAGGAAATATCTGCGTCCTGCAAAAGGATATGCGACACTCTTATAAGACTTCACAGGCTTACCCGTATAAGAGGAAAGAAAAGCGACCTCGTCTTTACAGTAAAGGAAAGCGACGGATATTCATCTCAAAACAAAAATATTTTATACGATATCGTCCAAGCGTGCGATTCCTCGGAGCTTATTTCCCGTCACGGCGGAGTGTTTATAATCTCCGAAGATAATTCTTTTTCCGAGTTTCTTTCTTCCGTTAGCGCTCTCTATATCGAGCCGCAGAGAGATTCTTCGGTCGAAGAGATATTTCACAGTATAAAAAGACGCACGCTCAGAGCACCAAAGGACGAGATAAAAATCAGCAACTCGAACTATAAAGTGTCTGAACCCGACGCTTTTCTTGAAAATGAGCTCTGCGTATACGGAGGAGTGTTCGGCGAGGACGGATTTTCTCTTGACAAATCAAGGATATCGCTCGTATGGTCATATATCTACTCAGGGCGTGTTTTCGGTACCCTTATGACGCAAAATTCACTCGGATACACCTGGTTTGCAAACTCTAAGGAAAAGCGTCTTACTCCCTATTTTTCCTCGTTCAGGCGCGATATTTGCGGCGAGAGGATCATTGCCGTATTTAAGGATCCGGAAAGATACGATATAGTAGCATCCTCCCATTCATGCAGATTTGAGAAAGGGTGCGCCGTATATGAAAGCTCGATACGCGGAATAGATTTTACAGTACGAGTGGGAGTTGATGCAAAGCTTCCCGTAAAGCTTGCAAGCGTTGAGGTAAGAGGAAGCAGCGAAATGCTTGAATCTGTAGTCTATACTGTCGATCCTGTCATAGGCGAAAACGTATGTCCTCCGAATCTTATAGTGAAAAAGAAGGACGGAACGACCGAATTTTTCAGAAGACGGTACGATTCCCATCTTTCGGAGCACACGGTATTCCTTATAAGTAACGGGGAGGAAACGATAACTGAGGATAGCATGAATGTACGCTGCTTCAGCTTTGTTTTCGGAATATTTCCGAGCTTTTCTGATCGCGCGTACTATCATATAAAGGAGCGTTTTTCCTGCGCAAGGGATATAAACGCAGCATTCGATCATTACCGCGCCTACTACGAAAATATCATATCCCGTATTTCACTGCTAAGCAGCGACCGACTTCTCGATACGGCTATAAATTATTATATTCCCTATCAGGTTATGAGCGCGCGTCTGTTCGGAAGAAGCGGTTTTTATCAGTCGAGCGGAGCGTACGGATTTCGTGATCAGCTTCAGGATTCTCTTGCGATGCTCTATTACGAGCCCGCTTTTTGCAAATACCAGATATTACGCGCTGCGGCTCATCAGTATACAGAGGGAGACGTTCAGCATTGGTGGCATAATTCACTCGATCAGGCTCGCGAAAAATGGCACGCAGGACTTCGTTCAAGATGCTCTGATGACCTTTTGTGGCTTCCTTATGCGGTATCCGAATATATAAAGGCTACGGAAGACAGATCGATCTTGGATCTTAAGGTAAGATATATCGAGTCTGATGAGCTTGATAAAAATGAGCAGACACGCTACGAGCGTCCGATCCGTTCCAAATACCGTGAAAGCATCTACTGTCACTGTATTCTCGCCATTGAGCGTTCTCTGCGATTCGGGAAAAACTCTTTACCGCTTATCGGAAGCTGCGATTGGAACGACGGATTTGACCGAGTTGGCGATGGCGGAAAGGGAGAGTCTGTATGGCTGGCTCAGTTCCAGAGCATGGTGCTTTCCGATTTTGCCGAGATATGCAAGAAAAAAGGAGACGAAGGAGGATATAAGAAATACCGTGATATCTCAAATGAGCTGACCTGCGCGATTGAGAAAAACGCCTACGTTAAGGACCGGTATTTAAGGGGATTTTACGATGACGGAAGACCGCTCGGAGCTCCCGAAAGCAGTGAATGCGAGATCGATCTTTTGACTCAGTCATTTGCCTGTCTTTCCTCATGTGACAGAAAAAGAGCGACAAAAGCAATGGAGCTTGCCTGCAGTAAGCTTTGGGACAGAGATGCACGGATAGTAAAGCTGTTTACCCCGGCATTTTCGGGATACGGAGAGGATCCGGGATATATCCGCGGATACTGCAGTGGATTCAGAGAAAACGGGGGTCAGTATACTCACGCATCTCTTTGGGCGGTCTGGGCGCTTTTCAGTATAGGAAAGAACACGGATGCTTACGAGATGCTTTGTGATATAAATCCTATCGTAAGATCAAGGGACAAGCGTATAGCCAAAAAATACAAGACCGAACCGTACGCTCTTTGCGGAGACGTTTACTCAAACCCCGAGCATAACGGTCGCGGCGGATGGAGTCTCTACACGGGATCGGCGTCCTGGTTCGTTCGCGTTACTCTTTCCGAGCTTATAGGATTTAAAAAGATGGGAGAGGGTCGTTTTATTATGGATCCGCATCTCAGTGAAAGCTTTTCACGCTTCACCCTTGCCTTGCGCGGCAAAGAAAATATTTGTACTGTAAAGGCTTCTCTTGCGGAAAAGGAGGCCTCTGCCGAAACGAGCGTGGACGGAAGATCGGTGGAAAATCAAAAAAATTTTTCGAGTGACAGTAAATTGATAGAAATAACGGTTGAAAATAACTCGGGTATATGATATAATACAGATATATTTTCGGAAAGTGGGTGAAAAAATGAACGAAATAAAAAGAGTTTCGATTTCTCCGTCGGTACGCCTTACCGTGATACCCGGAGAGAAATTCAAGATGTCCTATCTTTCGGTTTGTTTTTTACGGCGCATAGACGAAAAAGAGGCGGCAATGAACGCCCTTATACCCGAGGTCATCACGAGAAGCTGCAAGAAATATCCCACCATGCAGATTCTCTCCTCCACACTAGATTCACTCTACGGCGCTTCTATCGATCCTATGAATTCTCTTATGGGAGAGACGCAGGTATTCGGAATATCGGCGTCCTTCCCTGATAACAGATACGTTTTTGATAACACGGACGTTATTTCCGAGGTGATCTCAATAATCTCCGAGCTCATAAAAGAGCCTCTCACCGATGGTGATGCCTTCGACAGCTCGGTGGTTGAAAGTGAGAAAAGCAAGCTTTGCGGAAGGATCGCGGCAAGGATAAACAATCCTGAATCTCACGCTCTTCGCAGATGCGAGGAGATAATGTGTGCGGGCGAAAGATACTCCATTTCCCCTATCGGAACTGCGGAAAGCGTATCCGAGATAACTCCGGGATCTCTTTACAGGTATTACAGATCACTGCCGGGAAACACTGCGGTAGACATCTATTACGCGGGAAGCGCGGATACCGATATGCTTGCATCGAGATTTGCCGAGATCTTCTCCGACTTCGACCGTCCGCTCTCTGTTGATCTTACGACCGAGGTCATAAGAAAAAATACCGGAGAGGTCAAAACTGTCATTGAGGATATGAACGTTTCTCAAGGAAAGCTCGTTATCGGCTTCAGGAGCGGATTTTGTCTTTCGGATAAAGATTATCACGTTTTCTCTCTTATGAACTGTCTTCTCGGAGCATCTCCGACAAGCAAGCTGTTTATGAACGTACGTGAGGCAAAGAGCCTCTGCTACTACTGTTCCTCCCGTCAGAACTCTCTGAAGGGTCTTCTTACTGTGTCGAGCGGTATTGAGGTGGAAAACTTCGAAATGACAAGGGATGCCATTCTTGAGCAGGTAGACGCTTTAAAATCGGGAGATATCTCCGATTACGAGCTTGAGAGTGCGAGAAAAGCGCTTATAAATTCCTGCAAGGAGCTTTCCGACAGTCAGACGTCGCTTGTATCCTGGTATTTTATAAGATCGCTTGCGTCTCTTAACGATACGCCCGAAATACTCTGTCAAAAACTTGAAAACGTGACTAAGGACGAGATAATCGCAGCAGCACAGAGGCTCTCACTTGATACCGTTTATTTTCTCAGAGGGACAATAAATTCGGAGAATTACGAGGAGGATGACGAATGAACAGAGAAAGCTTCTCCTCTTTCAATATGACAGAGCGTATTCATGAGCGTCTTGGAGAAAGATATTATCATCTGAAGCACAAAAGCGGACTTGATATTTATATCTTTCCCAAGGATTTTACGACGACCTACGCGCTTTTCGGAACAAAATTCGGATCTGTAAACAATATCTTCCGTACAGACAGATCGGATGCTTTTCGCATACTTCCCGACGGTATCGCTCACTTTCTTGAGCATAAGATGTTTGAAAGCGAGGACGGCGAGGATCTTTTCGAAAAGTTCGCAAGAACAGGTGCTTCCGCAAACGCTTATACCTCGTATACCTCCACGATGTATCTCTTCTCTTGTACGGAGAATTTCGAAAAGTCTCTCGAGATACTTCTGAAAGGGGTAACTTCTCCTTATTTTACTAAGGAAAACGTTGAAAAAGAGCAAGGTATAATCGCGCAGGAGATCAAAATGTATGAGGACAACGTGCATGACGCCTGCTACAACGGTCTTCTTTCGGCAATGTACAGATCAAACAGTGTACGCATACCGATAGCGGGCAGCGTCAGCTCGATAGCAGAAATAACTCCCGAGCTTTTGTATAAGTGCTATAAAACCTTTTATAATCTTAACAACATGGCGCTCTGCGTATGCGGAAATGCAGATCCGTCGAATATCATTTCAATATGCGACAGAGTCCTAAAAAAGGCAGAGCCTATAGATATCGAATACGGATCTACAGACAAGGACGAGCCTAAGGAGGTCTGCACACAACGTATCACGAAAAAAATGCAGGTCTCAAAGCCGATATTCTCTATCGGAATAAAGGATACCGATATTTCGTCAAGCGATGCCCTGCGGCTAAAAAAGCTTGTTATGATGGAGGTCCTTGCCGACTGTCTGTTCGGTGAGAGCTCAAGTTTTTCGCTTTCGCTTTATGAGGAAGGTCTTACGAGAAATCTTATATCTCCCTACGTTACTCACAACGCATTCTTCTCGTTTATCGATCTTCACGGTGAAAGCGAGGATCCCGAGCGTGTTTTCGATAGGTTTAAGGAGTATATCGGGCACATGAAGATCTCAGGTGTCGACAAGGATACCTTTACGAGAGTTCTCAGAAGCTCTTACGGCGATATTCTCGGAATCTTTGATTCGGTTGACAGTATTGCAAACGAATTTCTCGGATTTATAATGAACGGCTTTGATATATTCGACTATATGAAAACCTTTGAGGAGATCACTCTCGAGGATATAAACTCCCTGCTTTGTGAGCTTTTTGACGAAAAATATTACACCCTTTCAACGGTATTTCCCATAAACTGAAATAAATGGGAAATATCCGCAAAAGGAGTTACATAATGAAAGGACGTCCGAGTCTGCTTCGGATGCTTGGAAAAAGAAATGTTTGATTTTACCGCACTTTACGACAAGGTAGGATTTCCCGGTCTTGGAATAAAGGATTTCAGTATCAGCGAGATCGCCTTCAGTATTACAGAAAACATCCAGATAAGATGGTACGCTCTGTGCATAGTTCTCGGAATGATCGCCGCAGTTACATACGCGTTTATCCGCGCAAAAAGGTACGGCTTTATTTTTGACGATATAATCGATATCGCCTTCTTTGCGATAATTCCCGGAATAATCGGAGCCCGCCTTTACTACGTGATCTTCGACTATTTTGAAAGACCTGAGAATTACACGAGCCTTCTCGATATATTCGCAATATGGAGAGGCGGACTTGCTATCTACGGAGGTCTTATCTTCGGAATTATTGGCGCTATTGTCGGACTTAAGGTGAAAAAGATCAGAATTCTTCCCTTCCTTGACTGCGCTTTCCCGGGAGTTATGCTTGCTCAGGCTATGGGAAGATGGGGCAACTTCTTCAATATGGAGGCACACGGAGACGAAACGAGCATTTTCTGCCGTATGCGTCTTTCCTCCGAATCGGGTCTCTCGTTTATCGAGGTACACCCTACCTTCCTTTATGAATCTCTCTGGAATCTCGTAGGATTCATTGCTCTTGTGCTCCTTACAAAGAAGCGTAAATTTGACGGTCAGATATTCCTTATGTCGGTTGCGTGGTACGGTCTCGGACGCTCTCTTATCGAGGGACTTCGTACCGACAGTCTTATGATAGGAAGCGTGAGAGTCTCTCAGGCCCTTGCGATCATTCTTCTTGTTGCCTCGCTTACTTTGCTTATCGTAATGTTTATTACGACAAAGAAGCGTCACGTTGCAAGATGTATATACGAGCAGGGATCTAAAAAATACATTCCTTACGAATGTGAGGACGGTCTTGATCCCGATTACGATTACGATATTTCTCTGCTTTACACAAAAAAAGAAAAGAACATTACAGTCAAAAATAAAACGGATAACAAAGAAGAGATATCCGAGATCCCCGTGACCGAATCCGCTTCCGAGGAGATCAACGATGATTGTGCGGCTGATCCCCGCAAGTCCGAGAATGTGGACACTGTTACCGATGCTTCAAGCGATGAAGAAGCAAATTAAAACCGATAAATTATATCTTTAAATACAGAAAGAAGGAAAAAATATGGCAGCGAAAATAATTGACGGAAAGGCCATAAGCGTCTCCTACAGAGCGGAAATATCCGAGGATACCGCAAAATTCAAGGAAAAGTATGGATTTGCTCCCGGACTTGCGGTGGTTATAGTGGGAGAGGATCCCGCTTCTAAGGTATACGTAAGAAACAAAAAGCTCGGATGCGAGCAGGTCGGATTCAATTCTGCCGTTTACGAGCTTCCCGAGAATACAACCAAGGATGAGCTTAATGCGCTCATAGATAAGCTTAATGCGGACAAGAGCGTTCACGGAATACTCGTTCAGCTTCCCCTCCCGAAGCATCTTGACAGTGAAGAGGTGATCGCCCGTATATCGCCCGAAAAGGACGTTGATGCCTTCCACGAATCAAACGTCGGACGCATTATGATAGGAAATTACAGCTTTCTTCCCTGCACTCCCGCCGGAGTTATGGTTTTGCTTGAAAAAAGCGGTATAGATATTTCGGGAAAAGAGTGTGTCGTTATCGGACGAAGCAATATCGTCGGAAAGCCGATGGCTATGCTTCTTTTGCAGGCAAACGGAACGGTCACCGTATGTCACTCCAGAACTAAAGATCTAGCCGAGGTCACAAGACGTGCCGATATTCTTGTAGTCGCTATCGGAAAAGCCGATTTCGTTACTGCCGATATGGTAAAGCCGGGCGCGGTCGTTATCGACGTAGGTATGAACCGCCGTGCAGACGGCAAGCTTACGGGTGACGTTGATTTTGAAAGCGTCTCAGAGGTCGCCTCCTACATAACACCGGTTCCCGGAGGTGTTGGTCCCATGACGATAACAATGCTCCTCAAAAATACGCTTGTAGCGGCGGAAAATTTTGCTAAAAAGTAAATAACAAAAGCAGCTTTTTACGAAAAGCTGCTTTTGCTATCACATAAAATTCATATTCATATCAAATAAAGCTCAAAATTTAAGGATATACTTTCATTAGAATAAAGTTCTACGAAGGTGTCGATATGAAAAAAGAATCAAAAATCCTTATATTTTTGTGTATATTAATGACTGTGCTTATCGTTGGGATGGTCTCACTGCTTTTGCTGATGAAAGATCCTCCAAATGAAGATAATTACGACTCCGAAATCAAAGGAGACTCGGATCTTCTCGATAACACAGATGATAACGCTGAATCAGATAATAATACCGAGGACGGGGCGGACCGGGATAAAGACAGCAGCTCTTCACCTGAAAACAGCGGAGGTGATCCGGACAGTGAAACTGACACCGATATCAATGATGATAACAACAAGGAGGAGTCCGAGGGTTCGGATTCGGATAACACAGATCCCGATGTCGGAGAGGACAACGAAAGCGAATATATTCCCGAAAATAACGGCAATTTTGATACCGAGAAAAATGAAGACGGCACCGAATCGGACAAAGAATCTGATACTACCGTAAGCGGCGGAGAAAACAGCGAGGTAGAAGCCTTTACGGTAAAATATATTTCGGGAACGGAAAATGCATATACTATACAAAACAATACGCTCACATTTAATAAGATCGATAGGGACAGCGTATATTCAGTATCGGGAACGTTTAACGGAAATATAGTATTTGACGTAGGTGACGGGTACAAATTCGAGCTTGAAATGCATGGATTCACACTTGTTTCGGACAGTAACGTACCCGTTTTGATAAAAAGCGGAGATGAGGTTACTCTGTGTGCAAAAAAAGGATATGAGAATTTTATATACGACAAGCGTACTGCCATAGACACTACCGACGGAGAATCTGTCGCGGATGCGGTATATGCCCTTTGCGATCTTGAAATATCGGGCAAGGGCAAGCTTTCTGTCATTTCGGATAACAACAACGGAATACACACAAAGGATGATCTTCAGATCAAAAATCTTACACTCTACGTAAAATGTAAGGACAACGCACTTAAAGGAAATGACAGTATTACGGTGGAATATGCCGAAACTACGCTTATTGCGAGTATAGGCGACTGCCTTAAGACCTCAAATTCCTCTATTTCTTCAAGCGGAAATCAAAAAGGAATTATTTCAATAATAGGAGGAAGACATGAGCTTTATGCGGCGTGTGACGCGATAGACGCCGCATACGACGTCGTAATCGACGGAATAGCTCCTTATATCGATATTTATACCGATAAAAATTCCGAATACTCCGAGGAGGTAACTGCCGTATCCGAAAACGTTTATTATATTCGTTTTTCTACCGACATTTACAAGTATTCGGTAAAATACTATAATTCGGATGACGATATTCTTTGGGTGGATGCAAAGTACCATACGAAGGTATCGGGCGGTAGAACGACATACTATTATTACAGCTTCCCTAAAAATTCAAATTATTCACAGATGCAGATATATATATACTCATCCGAAAGCGAAAGCTCTCAGGATGAGGACTATCTCGGATATACCGATTATCTCTCTCATAACGAAGCGTATGATACGGTAGCATTCAGCGCACGCTATAACTCTATAACCTACTTGTGGACAAATTACACAACAAACGTAAATAACGGAATGGGCGGAGGCTTCGGAGGTCCCGGCGGAATGGGTGACGGAAATTCCGACAAGGGGAATCATTCCACTAAGGGAATCAAGGCGTCAAACTCGATAATAATAAACACAGGTACGTTAAATATAAGCTCTTACGACGATGCGATACACGCAAGCGGTGGAGCTTTGCTTGAAAACGGAGAGATCGGCTCGGGCAATATCACGATAAACGCCGGAAATATCACGGTATCAAGCGCAGATGACGGCATTCACGCAGACGGAACGCTTACTATAAACGGTGGTGTGATCGATATTAAAAAGAGCTATGAGGGAATTGAAGGCTCCTTTGTGGTTATAAACGACGGAAGTGTTTCCGTTATCTCATCCGATGACGGAATAAACGCCACTTCCACGATCGGAGCGGCGGTATCGGTGAACGGCGGAGATCTTTATGTTTACGCCAAAGGTGACGGTATCGACTCCAACAGCCGTACATCCTACGGTGCGATACTGTTTGCAGGTGGAAATACAGTAGTAATATCATCATCAAACGGAAATTCCGCGATCGATTCGGACGGCGGATACAGGTACACGGGCGGTCACGTTCTTGCTCTTATGCCGACGGGTGGCATGAGCGGAGAGGCTACACACTGCTCAAATTTCTCGGATATAGCGACAAAGAAATCGATATCCATATCCTCCGGGGACACACTTTCGGTAGTGGTAGATGCAAATACGGTTTTTTCTGTAAAATCACCCGTATCAATGACTGCTGCGGCAATATTCCTCGGAAGCAACACGGCAAACATTTCGGCTTCATGATCATTTCTTATATAGAAAAAACACTCGATATCCTCTTTCGAGGATATGCCAGGTTCTTGTTTTTCGTGCGGATTAAAAAAATGCAATACGGCAATGCCGTATTGCATTTTTTACCTGCTCGACAGGATTCGAACCTGCGGTCTCAAGAGTCGGAGTCTTGTGCGTTATCCAGCTACGCTACGAGCAGAAATATTCGATATCACGATATTATCACAAAAATAAGATTTTGTCAATCAAAAAAATAAATATTTGTCACACGGGACAGATCAAACGGTCCGTCCCGTGATGAATTCAGTTATTATTTTTTTCCTCTTCCTTGCTTTTCATATCGGCAAGAAGCTTATTATATCCGCCGCTTCCGTCCTGAATACATCTGGAAATACGGCTGAGCGTAGCAGATGAGATCTCTGTCTCCTCGATTATATGTGAATAGGTCTTTCCGTCAAGAAGAAGGAGCGCACTTTCGAGTCTCTGAGTCATCTGATTTATTTCTTTCGGAGTGCACAGATCTTCAAAGAACATACGGAATTCCTCTTCGGTTTTAAGCTTTGCAAGTGTACTGAAAAGTATGGATGCGTCTCTTTTTTTACTGCGTGTAAGCATAGTTTTTGACCTACCTTTAATTTATTTACTTTTATTCAACAAAATACCTTTTGTTTTTGCTGTAAAAGTATTGAAATTATCGCAATTTTCTGTTATAATAATTTTATGCGGTAAATTACAGACCGAGTATTCTTTCAGCATTCAGACCGAGGATCATAGCTTTGTCCGCGTCAGACAGTGGAAGCCTTTTAAACGCTTTGAGATACGCGTCCTGCGGAGCCCATGGAGAATCACTTGCAAAGAGTATCTTACTTGCCCCGTGCGTACGTATTATTTCAAGGGTATTATCAAGATCCTTTTCAAACAAAGTAAATCCGGTATCAAAGTATACGTCGTAAGAGCAAAGATATTCGATAACCTCACGTGACATAGCGTAGCCGCCCATATGAGCAAGAATTATCCTCGGATCGTATCCGATTGTACTGGAAAGTACCCTATCGAGCATCCTTGCTGCTCTGACGGGAGGACAGTGGACAGGATCGGGCATACCGACGTCGAGTCCCGCATGAATCGTCACCGCAAGTCCGTTTTTTATTGCAAGCGTTATTACTTTTATATATTTTTCATCATCGATAAAGGTCTGCTGATAGTCGGGATGAAGCTTTATGCCGTAAAATCCGTTTTTGGAAAGAAATTCTATCTTTTCTTCGAGAGCTTCACAGTCCGGATGTATTCCACCGAACGGTATCAGTCTTCCCTCGCTCCGAGATGCGATCTCACGGGTAAATCTGTTGACCGAATCGAACTGTCTCGGTGCTGTGAGGGCGGGCAGGATCACAGATCTGTCGATACCGCTTTTATCCATGGAATCGATAAGAGACGAGGCTTTTGCGTCGAGATGATTTGGAAATCCTGCCTTTTCGGCAAGCATTTTTACGGTCGCCTCCGCCATTTTATCGGGAAATATATGAGTATGAAAATCTATTATCACTATTTATCGCCGCTTTTCTTAGGTAACTGTATCAATTATATCAACTAATGAGCTTTTTGTCAATACAATTTGCTTTCATAATTTAAAATATTAAATCAAAAGCCTACGGGCGGAAAGGAATGGAATTATATTCCGACAAAAGAAATGAAGAAATTACTAATTGGAAACGAAGCGCTCGCAAGAGGACTTTGGGAAGCCGGATGCTCGGTAATCTCAAGCTATCCCGGAACTCCCTCCACCGAGATCACCGAATTTGCCGCAAAATACGATGAGATATACTGTGAATGGGCACCCAATGAAAAGGTCGCTCTTGAGACTGCGTTCGGCGCTTCCCTTGCGGGAGCTCGCTCTGCGTGTGCTATGAAGCACGTAGGCATGAACGTTGCGGCAGACCCCCTGTTTACTCTTTCTTACACCGGTGTTACCGGAGGTCTCGTTATTTGCGTAGCCGATGACCCGGGAATGCACTCTTCACAGAACGAGCAGGACTCGAGAAGATATGCGATCGCATCCAAGGTCCCCATGCTCGAGCCGGCGGATTCGTCCGAGGCTAAGGAATTTGCGAAGCTTGCGTTCGACATTTCGGAAAGCTTTGATACTCCCGTAATGCTCAGAATGTGCACAAGGATCGCGCATTCGCAGAGCATAACCGAGCTTTCCGAAAGAAACGTTCACGAGATCCCCGAGTATAAAAAGCAGCCTCAGAAGTACATAATGATGCCTGCTTACGCAAAGCTCCGTCATCCTTACGTTGAAGAGCGCACTAAAAAGCTCGCAAATTACGCCGAGACATCTCCGCTTAATACGGTAGATTACGGAGATACGTCCATAGGCATTATAACCTCCGGAAGCTGCTATCAGTACGTAAAGGAAGCGCTCGGAGACAAATACTGCATCCTCAAGCTCGGAATGGTAAATCCCCTCCCTCCCAAGATGATAAGCGATTTCGCTTCCAAGGTAGACCGACTTATCGTTATCGAAGAGCTCGATCCCGTCATTGAGGAATTCTGCAAATGCCTCGGACTCGCTGTAGAGGGCAAATCTCTCTTCTCTCTTATCGGAGAATTTTCGCAAACTGTTATCGCAAAGGCACTCGGTGAAAATATCGAAAGCGTCAACGCTGATATACCCGCAGTTCCCGTACGTCCTCCCGTAATGTGTGCCGGATGTCCTCACAGAGGCATGTTTTACACACTGGCTAAGAACAAGGTCACAGTCCTTGGAGACATCGGTTGCTACACACTCGGCGCTCAGGCTCCGCTTAACGCGCTTGATTCCACTCTTTGCATGGGAGCATCGGTTTCGGGACTTCACGGCTTCAACAAAGCGGGATTTGACGGAAAATGCGTGGCTGTGATCGGCGATTCTACATTTATACACTCGGGAATCACCGGACTTATCAATATCGCTTACAACGGCTCAAATTCGACCGTAATAATACTTGACAACTCTATAACCGGTATGACAGGTCATCAGCAGAACCCCACCACAGGATATAATATCAAGGGAGATCCCGCAAGCAAGATCGATCTTGAGACCCTTTGCCGTTCTGTCGGAATAAACAGAGTACGTGTTGTAGATCCGTACGATCTTAAGGCGTGCGATATTGCCATAAAGGAAGAGCTTGCCGCAAACGAGCCTTCGGTAATAATTTCGAGACGTCCCTGTGTGCTGCTCAAGTACGTTAAGACCAAAGAGTCGCTCAAGGTCGATCCTAACAAGTGCAGATCCTGTAAGAGCTGCATGAGACTCGGATGCCCCGCAATCAGCATGAAGAACGGTAAGGCCGTTATCGATAACACTCTGTGCGTAGGATGCGGAGTTTGCGCTCAGCTTTGCGCGTTTGATGCTATCAACTGATAAGCTTACTAAAAAGAGAGGATTTGATTATTATGAAAACAACAAACGTTATAATTTCAGGTGTAGGCGGTCAGGGATCGCTTCTCGCAAGTAAGCTTTTGGGTCGCCTTCTTGTAGACGAGGGATACGACGTAAAGGTATCCGAGGTTCACGGAATGAGCCAGCGCGGCGGAAGTGTCATCACATACGTCAAGTTCGGAGACAAGGTATATTCTCCCATCATATGCGAAAACGAAGCGGATTTCATAGTATCCTTTGAAAAGATCGAGGCAGTAAGATGGGCGGCATATCTTAAGAAAGGCGGAAAGATCATCGTAAACACTCAAGAGATAGATCCGATGCCCGTTATTACCGGAGCTGCCGAATATCCGCACGGTGCGCTTGATACTCTTGCTTCTCTCGGAATCGTTCCCGATTCGATCGACGCTCTTGCACTTGCTACAGAGGCAGGCTCCTCGAAGGCTGTAAACATCGTTCTTATGGGACGACTTGCAAAGTATTTTGACATTCCCTACGAAAAATGGATCGCCGCGATCGAAAACACGGTGGCTCCCAAGTTCGTTGAGATGAACAAGAAGGCTTTTGCACTCGGATACAACGCTTAAAGCGTGTAAGATATGCTTTTCTTCAGATCAAAAGCGGTGAAGGAGCTTGACTCTATCGTTAACGATGTCGAGCAGTATCTTATGAATAATTACAAGGATCCCGCCCACGAGTCAAGAAAAAAACTCGGCAAACGCACGCAGGAGCTTTTCTCGGAGAGAAAGATCGATGAGAAGACCTACCACAAATATATGCTGAAATACAGCAAATTCACAAATACAATGCGTGATTATCATCACTAAAACAAAAAAGACAGAGAAGATATACCCTTCTCTGTCTTTGCTTTTTAATAGGTGAAGCCTGCCGCAAGAACCTCTTTGAATATCTGTTTCTTTTGCTCGGGAGTATACGCCTTCATCGGGAAGGTTGCGTTTCCTACCTCAAAGCCCATAGCCTCGAGTACGACCTTGGTGGCTTGTATTCCTTGATACTTTATAAGGACACCGACGACCTTATCGGCCTGCTTCTGCACCTCAAGCGCACCCATCATATCTCCTGCCTGATAGAGCTCGTAGATCTTTTTGTAAAGGGGAAGCATTACGTTATAGGTGGTCCCGATACCGCCTGCGCATCCTGCGGAGAGACCGCAAAGAAGCATCTCATCGGGACCGTTTATAACAGTCATTCTGTTTTCGGATGCCGTTATAAGCTCGATAAGCTTATAATAATCCTTCATAGTCCACTTGACAGACGTTACATTGTCAAACTCAAGCAGACGGAGAAAGAGATTTGTATCAAGCGTCGTATTTGCCGCGGGAGTATAGTAAAGCATAAGAGGTATCTTTACCTGCGATGCGATCTCCTTATAATAGTTATAGATATCCTCCTGATCGTATCCGAAATATATCGGAGGAATAGCCGAGATAACGTCCGCTCCTGCCGCTTCGGCATACTTCGCAAGATATTTAGTATTCTCAAAGTTCATATCAGCTACGTGAACTATTTTAAGCCGATCATCACCGACCTCACATATAGCCTGATCGATAAGAGTTTTTCTGGCATCCATCGAAAGAACGAGTCCCTCACCGGTAGCACCGGCAATATAGAAGCCGTCTGCTCCGAGAGATTTATGATATCCTATAAGCTTACGGAGTGCCGAAACATTGACAGTGATACCGTCTGAATTAAGAGGTGTAACGAGTGCGGGCATTACGCCCTTTATCTGTTTGTTCATTTTTGTCTTCCAAACCTATTATTCTTCAAAATTCCAAATTACCTGTCTGATAACAGATGCTCCGCCGGATGATTCTTTTGCATAAAGTACAGTAAGTATATCACCGTTTTCGAGCTCAACCGATGCAGGATATCCGAGATCGGGAGAATATCCGTCATCAATAAGAATATTGTCTATATCCCACGTCTCACCGTTGTCCTTACTGAACATAGCCTTTACTCCGAACGGAGGCTTGCGATGTCCGTATACGGAAACGAGCATTCCGCTTGAATGATAAAGAAGATGCGCGGGAGATCCGCCGTTGTCCGAAAGAAGCTGTACCGGCTTACTGAAGGTATATCCGTTGTCGTCGGAAATACTCTGGTAGATCGTAAATATTTTTCCGGTATTATCCTGAACTCTTATATGGACCACGATCCTTCCGCTTGGAAGCTGAATAGCGTGAGGCTCACACGAGAGGAGCTCGGGTGAGATATCATCTATTCTCGAACGCATCTCGGTTTTTCCGTCGGGAGTGACTGTGTGGCATTCAATATGTCTATCCGAATTTACGTCGTCAAAGAGTCTGCCTACGTAGAAGATTGTACCGTCGTTTAACTCGCAGGGACCGTGCGGAGATGTGATCGGAACGGTGATAGGATCTCCGAAGGTCTTTCCTCCGTCATTACTGATCGCGATCATGGAGCCGAGGTACTTTTCCCATCCGCCTCTCTTTTCGACCTCGTCGAGATAGGCATTTCCGTACGCAACGTTTCCCTGACATTCCTTGCGCTGAAAGCTCGGGGGATTATTGAAGGAGGTTATCATGACTCCCTTTTCTCCGAAAGTCATTACTCCACCGTCACGGTCATCAAGCGGAGTATCGATGACCACCTCGGGAGCAGTCCACGTTTTACCCTCGTCATAACTACGGCAAACTATTACCTTTCCGAAGGGACAGATGTGAGCAATTCGGAATCCGCTTGCTATCATCATAAGCGATCCGTCCTGAAGCTTTGTTACGCTCGGCCATCCGAAATAGTTATGAATTCCATTGGGATTCGAGCAGATAGTTCTTGCCTTGTCTACAATGTTTATCTTCATGATATTTTCCTTTCCGAAGACAGATACCTATTAAAGGTACTTTATTTTCACCCTTATTATAATGATTAAAAAGCAATAAGTCAATATATGCTTGCGACGAAATTTTTTTAATGATGTCGTATTTCTTAATAAAAGAGTGTTGATTTTAAACATTTTATGTGTTATAGTTAATTTAACATAACCGCTCGGAGGACATATAAATATGATGGTCCAAAAATGTGAATTTTTTATAGGCGATGCAAAGATCGAGATCGTTCTGCAGGGTGGATTTTCCGAGAAAGGCATAGATTCCGCAACCCTTATGCACTGTCATCCGAATCTTGAAGTGCATTACATAGTTGAAGGCGAGTATAATTTCAGATGCGAGGGCAAAGAAATAACGCTTTATAAGGATACTATCGCAGTGATACCTCCAAAGCTATATCACACCTTTAACAGTACATCGGAAAACCGCCAAAGACTCAGCTTTGAGATCCGTATGACAAAAAGGAAAAGCTCAAGCGATATTTACGAAAAATATGATCTTCTCTTTTCATCTCTCGCAGGCGCTAAGATATTTAAAGAAAGGATACCTGAATTTCTATCCATCAGCGAGAGCAGGGGAATTATTGTCGGTGAAGAGGAGATATGCAAGATAAACGCTTATTTTACGTTGGCGTTCATTAAAATTTGCGATCTTTTACGAAGTAATCAATCGATCAGTGACAGTATAACCCCCTCAAGAACAACGTGTATTTCTCCGTCTGACGACGATCTTACGGTCATACGGATATTTAACGTAATAAACAAAAGATGTCGCGGAGCGCTTACACTCGGCGAGGTGGCAAAAAGTGTAAATCTATCCGAGCGACAGGTACAAAGGATACTTTTAGTTCGTATGGGCGAAGGATTTCACGATATACTTACTAAGAATCGAATAAACGCGGCAAAGGAAATCATCGCAAAGGATACAAAGAAAAGTAAAAATCTTGGTGAGATAGCTACTGAGTGCGGGTACTCAAACTATGTAAGCTTCTGGTCGCATTTCAAAAGGTTAACGGGGCAGACACCAGAGCAGTACCGTGCGGAGCATCTGCTTTTATGATTATAAAAAGGACAGAGAATTAGAGCATCACTCTAAAGGACAGTTTTAGGGAATTATGCTTTCAGGGCACACAAAAAGCCACAGATCAAAGTGATCTGTGGCTTTTGGTTTATTGTGTGATATATTTGTCAAATTGGTTTTTTGTTTATTTTTTTGTTATATTAATTTAGTTTTGTTTTTGATATAATTTCCCAAAAACAATCAGGCATTGGAGCGGATTTGACATAATATGAACTACCATCAATTTCCATTACATCCAAACCTTTTTTTACCACT
The DNA here is from genome assembly GCA_017466445.1 of Clostridia bacterium. Lineage (GTDB taxonomy): Bacteria > Bacillota > Clostridia > Oscillospirales > CAG-272 > SIG672. The sequence continues at coordinate 385 of JAFTUC010000033.1, read as the reverse complement.
TTTCCGTCCAGATATTCAATTTCTATATAATTAGTATTGGTGCCGGGAGGAATTAAGTCATCTGCTTCTCTATCAATCTCAAAGGTTTCAAGCCAATTTATAATTTCCGTCATATCCTTATCAGTAACATCGCTACCCTTACCCTGACCGTAATAAGAGTAGAAAGTGATACGTTTAATATTATCTGTGTTGAAGATCATTGAGGAATAGATTTGTGTACTTTCGGAATGATCAGGAGTTGATTCGGTTGTGTTGTTCTCTTGCAGTTTGGGTTCTTCATTATTTGAAACAGTATGATTACAGCTTGAAAGCAAACATACACAAATCAATATTGTAAACATAAGAAATAAAAACTTCTTCATAACTAAACCTCGCTATAGATTAT
>JAFTUC010000032.1 GCA_017466445.1 Clostridia bacterium | reverse complement strand
AAAGTGGTATCGGTTGAAAACCGGACGAAGTAATGCGAAAACTTAAATAAAAGTATTTGATCCAAGTTTCATTAGGTCTTATTAATAAGGCTTGGTGAAACGATAAAAGCCATGGTTGTACGATTGAGGTGAGTATTTATGAAATCAAAAATTATATTGACAGCAATTGTTGCAGTATTATTGGTCGGTGTGATATTTTTTGTGTTATATACTCAAATGCATCGCAAACCCAAAGACGTGAGCGAAGACACGAGCGAAAAAGTATATACCTTTAATCTGTCGGATTATAGCTGGGAACTTGAAAACTGCTTAGATGTTGAAAAGAATGTTGGAATTGTTGCAACGAGAGAGGTTGCTGTAGAAAAGGCAAAAGAACTTTGGGAAGAAAAATTTGGTCATATATATAAGCTTAATGATCTTCCTGCCTGTGTTGCCTATGATTCAAAAAATGAGTGTTGGCTTATAAACGGAACTTTAAAAGATCAAGGAATAAATTTTGATGGGGCTGTACCATGTGTGATAATAAGCAAGGACGGGACTGTTTTAGCTATATGGATCGGATAGAAACATAAACACATATCCGCGTTTGAATGACGAGAAACGGTGCTTGCCTAGTGCATAAAATTCTACTCCTTTGCGGTAAATTTTAAATGAATTTTTGACCTTGCGGTTACAAAAACGCCTTTAGCTTGGACAGTTGAAGGGTGATGAGCTGATTAATGTATTCCCTAAGAGGTGATTATGAAAGACAGAAAATTTAGTTCGTTCAGATTTGGTAAACAGAGAGTTCCTGAAATATATACTGCTATAGCAATTTCATTCGATAAAAATGCTGATATAGAACAAATTAAAACCGAATTAAAAATAATTGGCATTAGCGATATAAAAATAGAAGCACCTAAATGTTCAAATGAATTGGATGTTGTTGTTTTTGAAACTCGAAGTAAGAACGATTGGTATTTAAATGATGTAATATCGAAGATGTTTTCAAATATGAATTGTTCCATAAACGAATTGGGCGAAATAATAACTAAACATAATGGTAATACCTATATCGATATTGCGTTTTGGCATTATAAGACCTATCCTGCACTTGAAATTTCAAAAGAAAACATAAAAAAAATAAATTTATTAAATGCATCTCTCGGTATCGACCCGTATTAAGATATTCAGTTATACGTAAACGGCGCGCTAAAGTACAGCTACACCTATGACGACCTCGGCTCTTGACTCGCTTAAGGCGTGTATGGGACCTGTCGCCATGCTTCTTGCGGGCGCAACGGTCGCGAGGTACGATATTGTTGGTATGCTGAAAAACAAAAAGGTCTATATAGCGACCGCGCTGAGGCTCGTTTTCATACCTGCTTTTCTTATCGCCGTGCTTTTCGGCGTGGGAGCTCTTCTGGACTTTTGCCTGGGACTTTCTATAGGAAGAGATCATCTGTATCTCTGTTTCTTTGCAATGGCGGCACCGCTCGGTCTCAATACGGTGGTCTTTCCTGAGGCGTACGGAGGTAATCCCGAAACGGGAGCGAGTATGGCTCTGATATCGCACACTCGGTGTATAATATCAATACCTCTTCTTTACGCACTGATGACGGTCGTCTTCGGTGTTCCGTTTGTCTGAAATAAACCAATCAAGGAGATAATCTTATGAAGGACAGTAAAAACGTTTTCGACGGAGCTTACTATATAAAGGCGGATGCGGATGCACCCGAATATTCCTTTTACGATCCGATCCCTTTTTTCAGAAAGGAGATCGAGGTGAACAAAGCACCGAAAAAGGCGGTAATACACGTTCAAAGTCCCGGATTTGCCTGCTTTTTTATAAACGGAATCAGGATCACGGAGGATATCTTCATCTCACCGACGAGTGATTATACAAGGATCCTTTGGTATAACAGCTATGACGTGACCTCGCTTCTCGAGGAGGGGAAGAACGTTATTTCGGTCATTGCGGGAAACGGCTACCTCAACGAGTCATTCAGAACACCGTGGGACTATGATAAGGCGTATTGGAGAGACGCTCCGCAGTTTATTTTATCTCTCGATATAGACGGAGAAAGGGTCGCCGTCAGCGACCGAGGATGGAAGGTGAGCAAGGATGCCTCTCACATAATATACAGCCATATACGAAGCGGTGAACACGTCGATATGCGAAGATATAGCGACGCATGGAAATACCGCGGATACGATGATTCCGATTGGCAGGACGTTTGTGTAAACGAAAAAGGCTTCTCGGGTGAATTTCGTTACTGTGACTGCCCGCCCGTTAGGGAGATCGAGACGATTTTACCCGTTTCGGTCCAAAAAAAGGAGAAGGGTATACTTTTCGATTTTGGCGTAAATCATTCGGGATACGCGGAATTTGTGATAAAAGCGGACGAAGGAAGCGAGATATATTTCAGATATGCCGAGGAGGTATTTGAGGACGGAGCTCCCAGACACTGCGGAATGGACACCCCGTATTATTATCCGGATTCTCCCTTTCAGACGAACAAGCTGATAGCGTCCGGAGGTACGGATCGCTTCAAGCCTATGTTTTCGTATCACGGATACAGGTACGTTTTGGTCGAGGGGCTTCCCGAAAACGGCAAGATAATCTCGGCAAGCTCGTTTTTCATTCACAACGACATAAGAAGAAAAGCAGACTTTGAATGCGGAAATGACGTTCTTAACTATATCTATCGTGCGGGAATGAGATCCTCTGAGTCGAATTTCTTCTGGTGCGTTACCGACTGTCCCACGAGAGAAAAGCTCGGATGGACGAACGATTCGCAGGCAAGCGCCGAGCAGATGCTTATAAATTTCGATATCCTGCCGCTCTACTGCAAATGGTTTGAGGATATAAAGGCAGACATGAAGGATGACGGCTCGCTTCACGGGACGATCCCCTCTCACGACTGGGGACTTGATTGGGGTCCGGTCTGCGACACCTTCCTTTATGAGCTTCCTTACAGAATATATCTCTACACGGGAGAGAGTGAGATGCTTGTGCGTGCCATCCCGTATTTTGAGAGATATATATCCTTTCTTGAAAAAAGCATAAGCGAAAACAAGGAGTTTATACTCGGAGACTGGCTCGGATGCGGAAGCAGTGAGCTTATTCCGAAGGAATTTGTACGCGATTTTTATCTCGTCAAGGCACTCAGGATCACCTCGCTTGCCTACAGACTCGCAAAAAGCGACGAAACGGATATCGTCGAAGGACGGTATCTTGAGGCGAAGAAGGATTTTACCGATCGGTATATCGACGAAAACGGCAGATGCAGGGTGAACGAGCAGACCGCGATCGCAATGATGCTCGTCGACGGACTTTATACCGACAGACATACGCTGTGCGATCAGCTCGTGCGTGCGGTGCTCAGAGATCGGACGAGACTTGTCAGCGGAATGGTCGGCATACAGTATCTTTACGATGCACTCAGCATTTGCGATCGACCCGATCTCGCCTTTGATATGATGGCAAAGAACGATCCCGGATACGCTACCTGGTACAAAAAGGGAGCTACTACGCTTTGGGAACGCTGGGTCGGTGATTACGGTGACGAATCTCACAATCACCATATGTTCTCCTGTGTTATCGCGTGGTTCTTTAAGTCGCTTCTCGGAATAATGCCGAGCGAGGACGCGCCCGGGTTTGAGAGGATCGGGCTTTGTCCGATGTTTATTTCGGAGCTTGAATACGCAAAGGGTCATATCGACACGGTAAGAGGCCGTATAGATGCCTCTTGGGAAAAGGTCGATGGCGGATTTGTCTATAAGGTGACCGTTCCCGAGGGAGTCAGAGCAAGCTTTGACGGCAGAAGCTTTTCGGGAGAGAGCGCAGAGTTCTTTGTTAGAGCGTGACAAGATCGCAATTGACAAGACGGGGTCTGCGTGTTATATTAAAATAAAGCTTTGATATAAGGAGGATACTATGGCAGAGATCTACGATGCGTATATCGCAAACAGAGAGAATGCAGAAAAGGGAGAAAATACCGAAAAGGTATCGTTTAGGCTCGGAGATACCGATTACCGTATCATACTTACAAAAAAGAGAGCAAATAAATATTCGGTCATACACTGTAAGGGCTCGGACGTTATCTGGGAGCAGCATCCGATGGTACCGAGACTTACGGGAAGACTGTATGACGGAGAAGTGGAGTTTATCGAGCATTTTTCCGAGGATCGCGGCTATGTCACCGTTTTTGTGGTGAAGGGAAAGCCGAATTCGATCACGGGACTTGACGAGGGTATCTTTGCATCCTTTGCAAGATTCGATAAGCACCGTATAAACGTAATGAGCGAATCTCGCTTTAAGGAGCTTTAAGATTTCGTACACATAAACGTACATCCGAGGAGGCGCGCATAAATGAAGATACTTTTTGTCTTTACCGGAGGAACGATAGGAAGCACTCAAAAGAGTGGTGTTATATCGTTCGATACGACGAAATCCTATAAAATAATAAACGAATATGAAAAAAGATACGGAATCGATTTCGATTACGACGTGCGTGAGCCGTACATCGCGCTCAGCGAGGACAATACGGGGGATAATCTCCGTATGCTCGTTTCCTGCGTAAGGGAAAATCTTTACAGTGGTTACGATGGGATAATAGTCACCCACGGCACCGATACGCTTCAGTATTCGTCCGCCGCTATCGGATACGCCATAGGACTCGACACTATTCCCGTGTGCGTGGTCTCGGCAAATGCTCCGATAGAAAACGAGGGCTCGAATGCGATGGACAATTTGAGGGGCGCGGTCTCCTTTATAAAAGCTTCGCTCGGAAGAGGAGCGTTCACCGTCTACAGAAACGCGGGCTCTGACTTGACCTTTGTTCACAGAGCCACCCGTCTCACCGGAGTCACGGCGTTTTCGGATCGGCTCGACAGTATTTTCGGCTCGGCTTACGGATATTTCGACAGAACGTTTGATTTTGTCAAAAATCGGGACTTTTCCGAGCTTCCCGATATGCAGGCGCCGATAGATATATCGGGTCTTTCCGCTCGAAGCGATAAAATAATGATGCTCACACCGTACGTCGGAATGAGATATCCGAAAATAGACGGGGACGTCGGATTTGTTGTTATAAGCACCTTCCATTCGGGTACGATCGATACTCTTTCGCCCGAGGCAAGAGGCTTTTTTGCCGAGGCGAGGGAGAAAAATATTCCTCTGCTTGCGCTCGGAGTTCCAAAGGGCACCGGATACTCGGGAATGAGCCTTTATGAGGATCTCGGAATAATCCCGATAAAAAACATTGCCCCGATAGCCGCATACGTCAAGCTCTGGATGCTTGAATCGTCGGGCAGAGGGGATGTAATATCCCTTGTGCAGACCTCGCTCTCGGGTGACAAAGTCTTTTAGTCTCGAAAAGTCTCTGAGGGATTGACTTTTTTATCTGTTCGGTATATAATATCCCTGCAGTAGTGCAAAAACTTTAAAAAACGGAGAAATTATAATGAAAAAGATAGGATCTGTAAAAAGAGCGGTAATATTCGGAGACAGCTATTCTACCTTTGCGGGATATATCCCCGAGGGGTACGCTACCTGGTACTCGACAAGAGAGATACCCGAGACCGACGTAACAAGGGTAGAGGAGACCTGGTGGTATCCGCTTTGCGCAGATCTCGGTATAGAGCTCGTGCTCAACGATAGTTGGTCGGGCTCTACTCTCGGACATACCGGATATTCGGGTGACTGCTCAAAAACGTCCTCATTTATATTCAGACTTGAAAGACTTATCGAAAACGGCTTTTTTGAGAAGGAAACGGTCGATACCGTATTTGTTTTCGGATGCACGAACGACAGCTGGGCAAACGCTCCGCTCGGTGAGATCATGCTCGATAACCATAAGCACGAGGATCTTTTCTCGGTCTGTCCCGCGATCGGATATTTTGCAAAAAGGCTCAGAGAGGTGCTTCCCGAGGCAAACATAATATTTATGATAAATACCGAGCTGAAGCCCGAGATCGGAGAGGCGATCAAGGTGTCATGCGCCCATAACGGCGAGTATGCCCTTGAGCTTTGCGATATCGACAAGAGATGCGGACATCCGACCGTAAAGGGAATGTCGCAGATCGGTGAGCAGCTTAAAGAATTTATTGAAAACAACTGAGAAACGTAAATCCCGTAGGATCACTTGATCCTACGGGATTTTTTTCATATTATTTAGCCTGAACGCTGACAGTGGCGCCCGCAAGTCCCTTTGAGCTTACGGTAAGAGCTACCTTGCCCGGCTTTTTCGTCCTTATTATGGCAAGAGCGTTTCCTCTGAAGGCGTGGCATCTATTATCGGTCGTGTCGTCCTCGGTTCTCGGATCTCCGCTGAAGAAGGCGAGAAGCTCGCCGTTCTGAACGAAGCATTCAAGCTCGGGCTGACCCTCTCTTACAAGACGGCCCGCCTTGTCGCTTATAGCGACTCTTACGTAGAGAAGATCTCTGCCGTCGGCTGAAAATTCGGTCTTTTCCGGAGTGAGATCTATAGCGCTCGCACCATCGGTGGTCTCGAGCGTGTAGGAGGATACCATGGCTCCGTTTTTGTACGCGTCGGCGCGGATATATCCCTTTTCGTAAACGGTATCGATCGATGCGATCCCCTCGACAGGCGAGCTTTCTCCGACGACCTTTCCGTTTACAGTCCAGACTATCTTGTCCGCGTCGGTGTAGGTGTCGACCTTTATCGGTCTGCCGACGTAGATATCATCGTACGTCCAGGTCTCCTCAACGTCATACCAGTGCCACGTGGTTCCCGAGATCTCCTCACCAAAGTGCTCGGGATGGTAGGTGAATATCCTCGGCTCGGTGTTTCCGATCCAGACAGCCTCTCTGAAATAGGACTGCGGACGTCTGAAGCCGCAGATATCGTAGTCGCCCTGATAGCAGTTTCTCCAGGGATAGGTAGCAAGGAAAAGATCGCTTATCGCGTTTTCTCTGAACCAGGTCCATCTTCCTGCGCCTACCTCGCCCATATTGTCAAAGGCGGTCCAGGTGAAGTCTCCGAGAACGTAGCTCAGCTTCTTTGCGAGATTCCAGGACTGATAGAAGTAAAGGACTCTCGTCTCGCTTCCCCACATTACCTTGTCGGGATTTTCCTCGTGATCGAAGATATATCCGTGGCGGTAATAGTTGGTTCCTACGATATCAAGATTCTTTTCATAAGGATACGTGACCTTGTTGATGTCTCCGAGATGCTCGATAGAGGTGCGCTTTTTAACGTGCGCTCTGTAATCGTCGGGATCGATATCCTCGTCTTTCCAAAGGCGTATGAAATATTTCTGTATGCCGGAGGTGACAAATTTGGTGTCATCGTGACGTCTCACCTCGTCGCAAAGCCTCTTGCACCACTCGGCGCTCTCCGAGGTGCCGTCGATCTCGTGGATCTCGTTTCCTATCGAATAGCTGAAAACGCAGGGGTGGTTGCGGTCGCGCTTTACCATGTATTCGATATCTCTTGCGTGCCAATCGGAGAAGAAGAGGTGATAATCGTGGATCGGCTTGTTCTTGTTCCAGCAGTCAAACGCCTCGTCCATTACGACCATACCGAGTCGGTCGCACGCCTCGAGAAGGGCGAGCGAGGGCGGGTTGTGTGCCGTGCGGATGGCGTTGAAGCCTGCCTCCTTCAGAAGGCGTACCTTTCTCTCCTCGGCTGCGGGGAATGCCGCCGCTCCGAGATCACCGTGATCGTGATGGATGCATCCGCCACGGAGCTTTACGCTCTCGCCGTTTATGAGAAGCCCGTTTACGGCGTCCGCCGTGACGGTCTTTATACCGAAGGTGTTCTCGGAAAGGTCGGTGACCTCGCCGTTTACACTTATTTCCGTCTTAAGAGTGTACAGAGAGGGAGAATCGACGCTCCAAAGCTTGGCATCCGAGATGTCTATGAAGCTCTCGAGGCTCTCGCTTTTTCCGATCTCAACGCTCTGCTCGCAGACAAGCTCCGCAACTGTATTTTCGCCGTCGCATACGGTGAATTTTACCGTAGCATCGGTCTTTATATCGGAAGAAAGGGTGTAGCGGATCCTGATCCTTGCGCACGAGTCGCAAACGCTGTCGGTGGTTATGAAGATATCCCACGGCTCGATTCGGACGTCTCCGCCCTCCCAGAGAAATACGTCTCTGTATATTCCGTTTCCCGAGTACCATCTTGAGGAGTCGGGCAGGGGAGTGGTGGTTATTACGAGCTTGTTGCTTATATCTTCAAGGATGTATTTTGTAAGATCGACGAGAAGAGGAGTATATCCGTGAGGATGGATCGCGAGAATGTTCTCGTTGAAGTTTACGTGGGCACACATATACGCTCCGTCGATGTCAAGCACGTAATGCTTGCCTTTTTCAAACTTGAGGTGCTTTACGTATCTGCCTGCGTGAACGGGGAAAAATCCGTTATTGGGAGTGCAGTCGGGCGAGCGCTTTTCCTTTATCTGATAGTCATGAGGAAGGTCGATGTCCTCATAGGGCGTCTTTTTGGTGAGATTTTGGAATTTCCAGCCCTTTGATATACAGCTTTTTTTCATGATTTCTTATCCTCCTTTTGGATGCTTTGTGCGGATATATTATATCACATATATTAAAATGAAGTCAATCACTTTTGAGCGAAAATAATGAAATGATATCGTATATATTATAAAATGACAAAAAATGCGCGGGAATTGATATTGAAATCTGTACCGGCGTATGCTATAATAAACTCAGAAGGTCGAATTGTCGGCAAAAATAGGTATATGGAGGGAAAATGAAGAAAAGATCAGTAATTGCGTTTGTCCTTTCGCTTGTCACGCTTCTTTCTCTTTTCGGCGCGTGTGCCTCGGGAGATGACAAAAAGAAGGATGATGACGGCAAGGATAAGGTCGATCTTACAGGGTACGTCGATATAAGCGAGTATAAGATAGTAAGATCCTACTCGGCATCCGTCGAAATGATGAAAAAGGCGGGATATCTGAAGAGCTATATCAAAAATGCCATGGGCGTGGAGATTCCGGTCTGCGACGATCAGGAAAAAGAGACCGAGCACGAGATACTTTTCGGAAATACCAACCGCAAGGAATCTGCCGCGGCTCTTGAGAAGCTTTCTCAAAAGACCTCCAAGGAGGCGTTTGTCATCGACGTTGTGGGAAGCAAGATCGTTATAAACGGTTTCAGCGAGGATGATATTGTGCTCGGTGCGAAAATGTTTGTAAATACTTACACCAAGGACCGACCGAGCGATAAGCATCTTTCAATAAAGAAGGGAGATTTTACGGTCATGAAAAAGACAGAAGAGGTACTTTACAGCGACGCAAATGCGGTAATAACTCTCGAAAGACTTACCGACGTTTTTGTCCCCGATATCAGCTCGATCGACGATCCGAAATACGGAAAGGTCATAAAGCTTGAGCATCAGGCAGACGCGAAGAACAACGGAATACTTCTCGCATCGAGAGAACCCGAAAGGGGACTTGGTCCCTGGCCGATCTACAGAAGCCGTGACGACGGAAAGACGTGGGAACAGCTTCCGACCTTGCGCGACAAGATAAACGGCGGTACTCCGGGATATCAGCCCTTCCTTTACGAGCTTCCCGAGGATGTGGGCAAGTATAAAAAGGGAACCGTTCTCTTTGCCGGATGTACGAGGATCGAGCTCAGCAGTATAATGCTTTTCGTCCAGGCGTCCACCGATCTCGGTGAGTCGTGGGAGGGAATTTCCAATATCACAGTCGGCGGCTCGCACGCAAAGGCGGGAACGTGGGACTCTGACGGAGTATGGGAGCCCTTCCTCGTAATGGAAAACGGTAAGCTCTACTGCTTCTATTCGGATGAGCTTCAGAACGGTGAGGGTCCCGACCATATAGGCGGTCACAATCAGACTATCTCGTATAAATCGACGACCGATCTTGTAAATTGGAGCGAGCGTAAGAATGCGGTCGCACTCGGAAAGCTTCGTCCCGGAATGGCGGCGCTTGCCAAGATGGGCAACGGCAAATGGGTACTTGCGTATGAGATGGCCGGAGAATCCGGACCTCCCGTATATATAAAATTTTCCGATTCTCTGGAGGGATTTGATCCCTCCGAAAAGGGACTAAAGCTTCAGGCGGCGGGCGGACAGGGCTTTGTTTCATCTCCCGCACTTGCGTGGACTCCGAATGGCGGACCCTGCGGAGTGCTCTTTGCGGCAGGACACGCCAACTACGGCGGATCCAAGGGTGATAAGTGCGATCTCTTTATGAGCTTTGATTACGGAAAGACCTTTGTGACTATAAAGAACCCGATCCCGATGCCCGTAAATCCCAAGCTTTGGAGCGGATACAGCCCCGGAATGTACGTCGATAAGAACGGAGATCTTTACTACGTGAACAATCCCGAATGCATGAAGGGTCTTGCCTGCGGAAAGCTTTCGTTTGCGAAGATAAAGATATACTAAATCGAGACCTAAAAAGGATCTGCGGAAAATACACCGCGGATCCTTTGTTTTTTTGAAAAAATGATTGACAATACTTTGGAAAGTTGTTATAATTAAGCCAAAAGGGGAAAGACCCCTGTTTTTGAAAGGAAATCTATAATCATGAAGCTTTGCTGCGTTTTTTCCGATCACGCTGTATTTCAGGCGCTCGCCACTATTACACTTAGAGGTGAGACTGACGCAAAAGGCTCGGTCGTTGCCGAGATAATAAGAAACGGTGAGGTGATCTCCTCGGGTAGCACCGAGATAGGAGACAGTTCTCGTTTTGAGGTGAGCATAAATACTCCCGAGGCATCTGTCATTCCATGTACGGTAAGAGTACGGGATGCTCTCGGAGAGACGGTCATAAACGATGTTCTTTTCGGTGAGGTCTGGTTCTGCTCCGGACAGTCGAACATGGAGCTCCCCAACATCGCTCAGCCCGAATGCGATGAGATGATCGAGAAGATAAAGGGTCTTCCGATCAGAATGTATTTCCAGGATTACGGTCCCAACGATGCATTTTCGATCACTCCCGAATATGACCGCGACGGTAAATGGTCCACCTCGGATATGAGCGATTCCTGGAAGCGTCCGTCCGCGCTTGCGACCGCGTTCGCGCTCGATATTTATAACAGACTTAAGACTATCGGCAAGGATATCCCGATAGGTGTCATGGATATCTCGTGGGGAGGTTCTCCTCTTCGCGCGTGGATGCCCGGAGATATTCTTATGGGCGATGAAAGGGTCAAGGACTTTCTTGTCAGGATAGATCAGGATATAAGCGAGGAAAAATGGAACAAGCGACCGGTCCTTTTCCAGCAGGCATCTGCTCTTTATAATCGCAGGGTCGCTCCCGTGGTCGGAGTCAAGGCGCGCGGTCTTCTCTGGTATCAGGGCGAGTGCGATGCGTGGAACGAGCCTATCTACAAGATGTACGCTTATATGTTCAAAATGTACTATGAGTACTATTCAAAGCTCTTCGGAGCAGATCCCGAAAACTGTCCGCTCGTCGCATCACTTTGCTATCCCTGGACGTACGGCGAGTCGGGCGAGAGCAGACTGAGCTACGTGAACGCGGCGTTTGTTGACGCTGCGGAGATGATCGGCGGAAAAATGTCCTTCGTTACGCTTGCCGATCTCTCTTCGGTCTGGTGCGACGTGCAGGAAAATCATCCCATACATCCAACTCATAAATACGCTCTCGCAAGGCGTATGGCGGCTATCGCGTACGCAAACACCTACGACAAAGCGGGAACCATGCAAAAATATCCGGCAACTCTCGAAAGCGCCGAAATAAAGGAGTCAAGCATCCTTGTTAAATTCAAAAACGTCGGCGGTGGACTTTATACAAACGACAAAAAGCAGATAAGATGCCTCTATATCGCAGGCGCGGATGAGTACTATATCCCTGCCGAGTCGAGGATAATTTCTCCCGACACCCTTGAGGTCTTCCATCCTTATCTTAAGGAGCCCAAACACGTATCCCTTGGATGGAGCGATTACGAGATCGGCTTCAACCTTATGGCGGGCGAATATCCGGTTGCTCCCTTTGCTACGAATATGAAGCAGGGCGAGATAATAAATATTCAGGCAAAGCCCTTTATAAATCACGATCTTGACGCCGTCTGGACGTTTAAGAATTGCTCGGGATACTACAGACCGATATGGTATCCCCTTTCGGGAAGCTCGGTCTGCCACGATAATGCCTTCGTTCAGAGCGGATACTCGCGTTCGATACTCGTTATCGGAGAGGAGAATACCTTTGGCGCGAGGGTGAGATCTGTCGATTTTAACGAGCTCGATCTTCAAAGGTACGCCTTTGCAGAGATCGACATCCACCACAGAGTGCCGATCAGCGCAAAACTTGAGCTTGTATATTCAGACGATACGGAAAGCACTACCGTCGAGGCGCAGAAAATGGGAAGCGCAGGCGGATATTTCGAGCGCCTCAGATTCGAGCTTTCCTCTATTAAGGAAGGCAAGATCTCCGAGATGAGGCTGATCTTTACTACCGAGACCGACGAGCCCTATTTCAGATTCGCAAACGTCGGAAGGATCACCCTCGCTCCTAAGGGTGAGTAAGCTGTCGCAGCGCATCCGTATCCGTTGCTGATCTGTCGGTTACGATATTACAAAAAGCACCGTAGCTTGCGAATAAGAGATCTTTTTGTGGTCAAAAATAACTTGAAGGACATAAAATATTAACAAAATAAATTTTGGATTTTATTGACAAGAGAAGAAAATAATGTTATAATCCCATTAACAAAGCAGATAGCATCTGCTAAAAAATAATCCATAAAGGAGAAAAAATCATGCAGGAATTTTACGACAAGTTCATGGGCGTTGTTGAAAGCATCTGGGCGATCGATCTCGTAAGATTTATCGTTTACCTTCTTCTTGCTTTCGTCTTCGCCGCAATCGCAAAGTTTGTTGCAGTTAAGCTTCTTAAGCTCATCAAGCTCGACAAGCTTCTCGACAAATGGGGCGTAAACGAGGGATACGTAGGAACCTCGCTTTCGCTCGTAGGAAAGCTCGTTTATATCATAGTTTTCCTTCTCTTCCTCCCCTCTGCGCTCAACGCGCTCGGACTCCACGAGGTGTCCGGACCCATCAGCGGTATGGTATCGCAGTTCGTTGATTATCTTCCGAACATCGTTGCCGCAGGTATCCTTATCTACGTTGGTATCTTTATCGCTCTTATTATCGGACAGATCGTTGCGGTACTTCTCCGCAAGACTAAGCTCGATAATCTCCTCAAGAGAAAGGACGAGGAGAAGGCGCCTGTACTTCTTTCCGATATCATCGTCAAGATCGTTATGGCGATCATCATCCTCATCACGATCGTTCAGGCTCTTACCGTACTGAACATTGACGCGGTTTCGGGACCCGCTCTCGGAATCATCAGCCAGATCTTCGGTGCTATTCCTTCGATCATTCTCGCAGCAGTAGTCATCTCCTGCGGAATCCTCGTTGCCGGAATCGCATGCGGACTTCTTAACAACGTGCTTCTTGCAGTTAACTTCGATTCTATCGTTGAGAAGGTTCTTCCTCAGCTCAAGGTATCCGCTACCAAGATCGTTGTTAACGTAGTAAGATCGCTCATCATCCTCTTCGTAGTAGCTCAGGGAATCGAGGTCCTTGGTCTTACCATCTTCACGACCATCGTTTCCGCAGTAGTTGCTTACCTGCCTCTCGTTATCAAGTCTGCGGTCATCGCTTTCGTAGCATTCGTAGGCGCTTCGATGCTCGAGGGTGCGCTCCTTAAGGACGGATCGAAGAATGCGGGCATCGCAAAGGTCGTAAAGATCGGCGTATACGTTCTCGCAGGATTTATGATCCTCAGCCAGCTCGAGCTTGCGTCTGTAATCGTTAACACCGCGTTCGTTGTAACTCTCGGTGCAGTTGCGATCGCATTTGCTCTTGCATTCGGTCTCGGCGGAAGAGACTTCGCAAAGAAGACTCTTGACAAGGTCGACGAAAAGATCGATAACAAGGACGAAAAGAACGACTAAGCTTTAGCTTATCTTTGAACTGAAAAAGAGATCGCCTCGGACTTAAGTCCGAGGCGATCCTTTTGTTTTTATAAGATATCAGCCGTTATCGGATGTGATCGATCTGTAGATCTCAAGAAGCTGCTTTCTTGATGAAACACCGAGCTTTCCGTAGAGGTTCTTGTTGTGGAATTTCAGGGTGTTTTCCTTGATATTAAGATCTTCCATGATCTGCTTTGTCGGTGTTCCGATAATATACGCACCGTATATCGCTTTTTCTGTGGGAGTAAGAGTCTTAAGACCGCGCACAAAGCATTCCTTTGCTTCGTTTGATACGCTATCCTCTTGAGGACTCGCCTCGGAAGGGATCTTTTTATGCGCGGACTCGTTTTTTTGGCTTGCTATTTCGCGAAGTCGCTGATTTTCGTTCATAACAAGGTGAACGCCGAGAAGGAACATCTCGCTGATGATGTAGGAGATCGAGAGCATTTCGAAATTAAAGCTTGAAAGCTGCTCGATAAGCCAGACACCGATGTTCACGAATACCGCGATTGCGAGAATGACTGCGTGCGAGGTCGCATATACCGTCTTTTGAACCGACGCACGGACTATCACCGTGATCATTGAGACGAAATATCCGATCAGATAGAAAAGATAGAGCTTATGGAGCGGTCCGTAGGTCTTAACGAGAGTCGAAACGCCGTTTACTATCTTGAAGGAGACCTTCCTATAATATATCGGAAGGATCCCGGGACTTGCGGCGATCAGGAAAATGATTATCGAAAGAGAGAAGAGCGCGACCGTCAGATATCTTTTGCATCTCGTGTTAGTGACGTCAAGAATTATCATCAGCATGGAAAGCGGAAGGAATACCGAGCCGAGATACGATATCCGATTGGCAAGAAGCGCCGTGCCAAGCGAATTTGATACCGACAAAAGCGTGTACCCGACGTTGACTATCAAAACGCAGGAGAAGAGCAAAATGAACCAAGGCTTTCGTCTTCGCACGATCAGGCAGCATCCGATAAGAAGCAGCAGGGATAAAAAGGTGGTCGCGCCGTATATTATAGAAAGGCTTGCCGCCTTATCGCCTACGGAGTGGCATCCCGAAAGTGTCATTATTATAAAAAGAAGAGACAGTACAGCAAACAAACGCTTTTTTATGGATCTCACCCCTTTTTGTCACTATTTTCGTTTTCGTCCCACACTTTTTCCCACACTTTTTTAAAACAAATTCCAAAACCCACACTTTTTCATCTCAAAGTGTGGTGATTTTTGATTATATATGATATATAATCAAATCAGGATAGGTGGGTATGCGCCGACTCTTTGACGCATAAGAAGGCTTTCTGTTAATATTATAACATATTATCTTGGATCTTTCAAGGGATAAATCTTATTTTATGGTGTAAACATCGAAAAAGAGATAAATTTGATGCCCCGAACGGGGTGGGGAGGAAGAAAAATGAGACGTAAATTTTCAAGACACCTGATCAGCATGCTGCTTTGCCTTGTCATGCTGGTTGGCCTGCTGCCAACGACAGTGTTTGCCGCTTGGGAAGACGGTATGGAATGCTGGTTCTGCGGCCATTACCATTGGGACGAATACTGCTGCGGTATGTGTGGCGCGTGCAGCCCCGACTGCACCGGCACGGACTGTTGCTTGCTTACACACTGTAACGAGTGCGGTGCCTGCGACAAAGAGCTGGAGGGTTGCCCCGAGTGCCGTTTGTGCGAGGAATGCTATGTCAATAACGGTTGGCACTGTCTTTCCTGTCACGAATGCCACTACACTTCAGAAGATGAACTGTGCGGTTACTGTTGGTTCTGTGCTGACTGTATGGGTGGTCTTTGCGACAGTTGCGGTTTCTGCGAGGTATGCTGGGAAGTCGAAAATATGCACTGCAAGGAGTGCGGCAACTGCTACGCTTCTTATGCAGAGTGTGACTTTGGATACGATCACTGTGAGGAATGCTGTGTTATCTGTGAGCAGTGTGAGGAATGCTTGTTCGAGGACGGCATCGAGCTTTGCGAGGATTGCGGTCTTTGCGTATTCTGCTGTCAGGACAACGCAAACGCCGAGGGCTGTGAGTGCGGCGAATACTGTATAGAAAACTCCGAATGGTACGAGCATCTCTGCCCTGATTGCGGAAACGCCTTCTGTACTGTCGATATCTGTGACATTTGCGGACTTTGCCTTGACTGCTGCGAGGGCAATTCCGACTGCTCCGAAACGCCTCCCGTCTGTGTAGAGGATGATGATTACGACGCGCATTTCTGCGAGGACTGCGGCGAATGCTTCCACAATAGTGATATTTGCACAGACTGTGAGTTTGCAGGTCTTTTGCTGTGTGAAGCTTGCTGCAAGATCCGCCTTGAAGCCGAGGGCTGTGATTGCGACGACAGATGTATCAGCGACAGCGACATCGAGGAGCATATCGAGAACGAGCATACGAACGCAGGTCCTCATTCCGCAACGCCTCAGAATTCCTTTGATATGGACGAGAACTATCACTGGAGACCCTGCCGTTTCTGCGGAGAAAGCTCGCATATTACCAATAAGACGAAGCATACCTTTGACAATTACGGTATCTGCACCGTCTGCCGCTTCGACTCTCAGCAGGTGATCCTGATCCTGAAGCAGCCGAGCAGTATGGTAGCAAAGGTTTCCGATACGCAGGTCTGCGGTGAGGATGATCCGTATCATCCCAACAATAACATACGCACCATTTCGGTTGCGGCGAAGGGAACGACCGCGCTTAAATATCAGTGGTACGTTACCTACGACGGCGGAGAAAAATGGATCGAGGTAAAGGATGATACCATCCTCGGCATTGTAGGCGCAAAGACCAATTCTCTCACCTTCTCGGTTCCGTCCGACGGTTGCGCTTATCCTCCTGCCTATAAGTGCGTTATCACGGACGAAATCGGCAATTCGGTTACGTCGAACGTTGCATATGTGAAGGTAGTCCACCTGTATAGAGAATACAGCGCTCACAAGGGTGAGCTTGTCGGAATAATCAATCAGCCAAGCAGCAAGGATAATATCGGAATGTACAGCTCCGACGGTCATTTTGTCACCTGCGTTGGCGAGGAGTGCGACGATTATATTCTCGTTCCCCATTCCTTCGGCAAGGATACAAGACTGATCTTCGACAGCAAGACGGGCGTCGGCTGGCACGAGAGGACATGTATTCACTGCGGATTCAAGAGCTATCTTGAAAATCATATCCATTATTTCTACGATCCCGAGACCTATGAGTGCGAGATCGACTTCACCTATAAAAACGAAAATCAGCATAAGCTCATCTGCCGCTTCCCGGGCTGTAAGCAGACTCATCTCGAGTCCCACGATTACCTCGGCTGGCAGAACCACGGTACTCCCTATTCCAATATCGACGGAATAGGTGTTGCCTATAAGGAATGTCAGATCTGCGGCTACAGCTCGACAAAGAAGCTTCAGACCTACGATGAAAAGAAGGACAAAATGGTCGATACTCAGTGGACGAAGGATAACGACCTCGTTTACGTTGAAAACGGATTTTCAAGCTGTGACATCGTCGGACACGATTCCAAGATCGTCATCGGCTTTGCTCCCTCCGAATATGCAAGAGAAGAGCATCTTGATATTAAGTATCCGAAGGTTACGAGATGGGTAGTGACATACTACTGTGATCGCGGCTCGGAGGAATCTAAGATCGAAAAGGACGTAACGAAGGACGTTAAATTCGAAAAGGTCGAAAACGAGCTTAAGTGGATCGTTACCGTACCTTCCTTCACGGGACGCGTAGGCGGCGGAATCTTGACCTTCACGCCCGTTCTTGAGGAATGTAAGCATAACGGAGGTACGAGGATCAAGAACGCAGTCGAAGCGATCTGTACTCAGGACGGATATACGGGCGATACCGTTTGCGCCGACTGTGACGGAATCATATTCTACGGCGAGGTCATCGAAAGCGTCGGTAAGCACGAGGGTAATCTCACCTTGATCCCCGGTACCGCAAAGGCGGGAAGCTGCACGGAGAGAGGATACGAGGGTACCTACCGTTGCGACCACTGTAACAAGACCGTCCGCGGCAAGGTTACTTCAAGAGTACATAATGCAAAGACGATAGTTAAAAACGAAATCAAGCCGACCTGCACCAAGTTCGGCTACAGCGGAGATATCTACTGTGAGTGCGGCGTTCTTCTGAAGGAGGGCGAAACTCTTGCACCGAGACACAGCGGTCTTAAGCTGATCAATGCAACGAGCGTATCCTGCCAGAAGAAGGGATACACGGGCGATTGGTACTGCTCTGACTGTAAGCAGACCGTAAAATACGGCTATAACGTAGCAAAGGGCGACCACGCGTGGAGCCTTTGGGGTAAGGTCAATGACGTTTATCACCGTCATACCTGCGTAGTTGCGGGATGCGGCAAAGCAGAGCTTAGCAAGCACACCGATGCAGATCGCAACCTTACCTGTGACGATTGCGGATATTCCTGGGGAAGCGACTCGCCGACTATAAGAGCTTTGGCGTTTAATATCGAAGTACCCGTCATAGGAAAAAAGCCGGATTATACCAAGTTTGACGGGCCCGCATATTACAGTGACGGCGTTGGCCCCTATAAGAGTAACGGCGTTGAGTGGTTTGACGTGACGGAAAACAAGCGCTTTGTCCCGGGCGGCGTCGATCAGGAATTCAAGGAAGGTCACGTTTATAAGGTGACGATCAATTTCCGTTCCAAGTTGGGCTATGAATTCATTGAAGAGGAAGCAATGACAGGCACGATCAATGGCAGTGAAGCGGTCGTTGAATATGTGACCTACGGTGACTTTGCAGGTATCTCCTATACCTTTGCAGCTTTGAAGCACGAGCATAGCATGACAAGAGTTGATAAGGTGTCACCGAGTTGTACCGATACGGGTAAGCAGACCTATTATCACTGCGACGGCTGTGACAAGTACTTTGAGGATGCGGCGGCGACCAAGGCGATTAGCGATATCAAAAATTGGGGAATCCTTTCTAAGCTCGGACATGTCGAGTCTGAGCTTAAGAGCAACTCGACTCATCACTTTAAGGTATGCCTACGCTGCTATGCCGAGATCGCGGGAAGCAAGTCCGCACACAGCGGCGGCACGGCTACCTGTCAGGAAAAGGCGAAGTGTGCGACCTGCGGTGCAAGCTACGGAAGCTATGCGGAGCATAATATAGCAAGCGACGTCTGGGGCTTTATCGATCCTACGGGTCATGCCCATATGTGCGTAACCCAAGGCTGCTATTACAGAGAGGCGGTAAAGGCTCACGTTTCCAGCGGTGAGGCAAGTGCCGATAAGGACGAGGTCTGCCTTGATTGCGGATACGTGATCACCTCCTCGGAAAATCATAAGCACACGCCTCTTGAGGGCTATAAGACGGACGGAAATTCTCACTGGGAGATCTGCGGTTGCGGTTACGTTCTGAACAAGAAGGATCATACGGACGGCGATAACGATAATAAGTGCGACGACTGTGGATACGCTATGCCCTCGGAAAAGCCCGGCGAGAACGAGAAGCCCGGTGAGAACGAGAAGCCCGGTGAGAACGAGAAGCCCGGCGAGAACGAGAAGCCGGGAAATGACGAAAGCGGAAACAAAAACGACAAAAACGACAGCGAAGGCTCGGATGGCTCGAAATCCGACAAAAACGGCGGCGAAAAGAAAAACGGCTCGGCGGTGATCTGGATCGTTATGGTGATCTGTCTTGTGATCGGAATCGGTGCGGGAGTAGTCTTTGTGATCTTGAAAAACAGAAGAACCAAAGAGGATTAAGGAGAGGATCATGAAAAAAATAATATGTGCTCTGCTTGTGACGTCACTTTGCTTTGCTTTTCTGATGCCCTGCATGGCGGCATCGGAAAAGCCGGTCATAGAGATGGAGATACAAAGTCCAAACTATCCGAATTACAGCGTCGCCATCTATACTGTAAAGGCGAGGGGAAGCAATCTCAGCGCGACGTGGTATATGAGATGGCTTGGAAAGACATATAATATTTCGGCTATCGGCGGCCCGATGCAGGATTGGGAGCCGTACGCAGGCGAGAGCTACGGAGCGAGAAAGCTTGATGACAATACGTTTGCGTTTATATTCGAAGGGATCGAGGTCGATCTTGACGGAGCGTATATTTGGTGCGTTATCGAGGATGGACATTACGATGTAAAGAGCAAGGAGAATAGGATCTCGGTCGGAAACGAGGTCATGTCTCCGGAGATACTCTCTATTCCGTCGCAGATCACAGTAGAGAGAGGAGACGAGGCGGAGATCCGCTGTGTCGCGAGATCGGTAGACGAATCAGAGCTTTCGTACCTCTGGTATGAGACCGAGACCGGCAAAAGAGCCGACATCTTCGCGGTAAATGACGGAACGGAGACCTCGGATTTTCTGATCTGCGATACCTCTGAGCTCGGAACTCGCAATTATATCTGCTCTGTATCGTCTGAAAATGGCGGCATGACCTACAGTAGCACTGTCAACGTTACGGTCATCGAAAAGTCGGAAGCTCCCGATACTCCCGAGACTCCCGATACTCCCGATACTCCCGATACTCCCGATACTCCCGAGACCCCCGAGATCCCCGAGACCCCCGAAACTCCCGAGACCCCCGAGACTCCCGAGACTCCCGAGACTCCCGATACTCCCGAGATCCCCGATACTCCCGAGACTCCCGAGATCCCCGAGACCTCCGAGACTCCCGAAGTTCCTGAGACTCCCGAAGCTCCCGATACTCCCGACAATACGGACAAATCTTCGGATGACGGGCAGGGCGGCGAGAAGTACGATTCCGAGGATCCCGATAATTTCGACGGTACGCAAAGCGACGGCGTGCCCGTGTGGCTTGTAATAACGGTCGCTGCTTTGGCGCTCGGATGCGGATTTGCGGTGGTTGTCGTCGTCTCCGCGATAGCAAAGAAGCGCGGATCGAAAAAATAACAAAAGCGGCGGGGTGACCTGCCGCTTCTTGCTATAGAAAAACAGTTGAAATTATGAACTTTTTGTAAATTGCGAGTTTTTTTGAAAAAGAGCGAATTTTTTTGTGAGAAAAGGTGTCTTTGTTTATTGAAAAGACACACAAAAAATGTGCTGAATTAAAAAAAGGAGAAAAAGATAATGAAAAGATTTGCGGCATTAATTTTATCGGTGATTTTCATAATTTCGCTCGTTTCGTGCGGAGATACGGGAAAGAAAAAGGATGATAGTACGGACGATCACAAATCGGACGCCGAGGAGACCCCCTTGGTTATGATAAGATCTGCGGGAAGGCTTGCTGAGCCGTACTGGAATTTCGTCTGGTCACAAAGCTATAGCGGCGGCAAAGAAATAGCCGCTGACGGTATGGGGATCGACTTTTGCTTTAATGACGTCAAAAACGAGATCCCGAAGATGATCTACGGAGAGGATTTTGAGATCGTTTGCGATGAGAAGGTAAAACTCGGCGAGATCTCGCTCAGAAACGGTTATTTCGCTGAGATAAACGACAGTATAGCTCTGAAAGATCTGAAGCTTCTTTCGGACGGTCTTTATTATCTTGTTTTCAGAGCGGTCGTGCAGGGTGAGTACGTTGAAGCTAAAAGTAAGTATAACACCTCGGGATACGAATGCGTGTGCAAGCTAATTATCGGAGAGGACGTTTACACCGACGAGGACTTTTTCGTTCCTCCGATCGAGACAGAGACCGAGACAGAGACCGAGTTCAAGCTCACAAAAGGTATGCTTTCCGACTTTTTCGATATCGGAGAATACGACGGCATTGCGTTTGACATTCTTGACTTCTATAGCATGAAGGAATCTGATACCGAGATATCGGGGCAAACGCTTCTTGATGACAAAGAGGTGTACATCTATAAAAATTCGAGGGACGGAAAGACCGTGGAGGCGACCTACGATAAGATATCGCTTGAAAGAGCGGAGGAGCTTCTCTATTACGGCTTTGTTTACAGCAGTATTTACGAGGTACCGTGGGGAGTCGATTTCACGAAAATCATAGATTTTCATAATTACGAAGCGGTGGAGCTCGTCTACAGGGACGGATATATAGATTCCGTGAAATACAGTATCCCGTTCTACGTTTTTTATCAGGAGGTAAGCAAGCTTGGCGGCGGATGGAGTCGTTACGGTGACTGTGAGTATCTTTATGCTACGTCGTACGTTCCCGCATTTGAGGTGCCGGATATCCTGGATGTGTTTCGAAGTAAAAAGGATGAACTCAGTAGTCCTGTTATTATAAGCTTTAGATATCCTTATACCGACATCAGAAAAAGCGAGACTGAGGAAAATATTTACTACGCATACGACAAGGATGGCGATATCGTAAGGATAAATTACATTGGCAAAAAAGAGGTCGAAAATTTAGTGGAGGGAAGCGAGTATCAACTGTCGCCGTGCGGCTTCAGGGAATTCGCCGGTGAGGGCGGTGACTCTTCATCACCCAAATTCACGTACGAGATCGATGTCAATATCATTCAAATAAAGAAAAGCAAGAAATAAATTGAATTATATTAAATTCGGAAGCAAAAAAATCACGGGACTTTTACAAAAGTCCCGTGATTTTTTCTTTATCTGATTCCGTAATTCTCGATGACGTAATCCATGTCCTTGTCGCCTCTTCCCGAGAGGTTGATGAGGACCGAGCCGTGATCCATCGTCTTTGCGAGCTTCATTCCGTACGCTACCGCGTGAGCGCTCTCGATCGCGGGGATGATTCCCTCGAGTCTCGAAAGCTTGAAGAATGCGTCGATCGTTTCCTCGTCGTCGATGACGTCGTATTTTACGCGTCCGATGTCCTGAAGGAAGGCGTGCTCGGGACCCGATGACGGATAGTCAAGTCCGCTCGCTACCGAATAAACGGGAGCAGGATCGCCGTTTTCGTCCTTGAGCATGATCGAGTTGAAGCCGTGCATGATGCCCTCGGTTCCGTATTTGAGGCTCGCCGCGTGATCGCCGAGCTTGGGACCTCTGCCGAGAGGCTCGATTCCGTATATGTCAACGGGATCGTTCAAAAATCCCGCGAAAAGTCCCGCTGCGTTCGATCCGCCGCCGACGCACGCAACGATCGCGCTCGGAAGATGACCGGTCATATTTATAAACTGCTCTCTTGCCTCGATACCGACAACGCTCTGGAAATCGCGCACCATCATGGGGAAGGGATGCGGTCCGAGAACCGAGCCGATGCAGTAGATCGAATCCTTGTATTCTTTGCTGTACGCGTCAAAAGCGGCATCGACCGCCTCCTTGAGCGTCTGAAGACCGTGGGTGACCTCAATGACGTTTGCACCAAGGATCTTCATTCTCGCTACGTTGGGAGCCTGCTTCTTTATATCTACCGATCCCATGTAGATGTCGCACTCGAGTCCGAAATATGCCGCAGCCGTCGCAAGAGCAACTCCGTGCTGACCTGCGCCTGTTTCGGCAATGACCTTTTTCTTTCCCATATATTTAGCAAGGAGCGCCTCACCCATGCAGTGATTCAGCTTATGCGCGCCCGAATGGTTCAGGTCCTCGCGCTTTGCGTAGAGCTGCACCTTTCCTCCGAGAGCGTCCGAAAGTCTTTCGAGGTGAGATACGGGAGTCGGTCTGCCCTGAAATTCGGTGCGTATCCTGCGAAGCTCCGCTATGAATTTTCTCGACTGACAGATCGAGTAGTACGCCTCGGTGATCTCCGCCATCGCGTTTTTCAGCTTGTCTTCGATGTAAGCGCCGCCGTATTTACCGAAATATCCGTTCTTGTCGGGATAATTATTAAAGTATGTGTCAAAATTTACTCCGTTAAGTTCCATTTTTCTTTCCTCCGTGAAATATTATATTTATGTAGACAGACTGCGTAAACTTTGTAAAAGGACGGTCGGTCGCCGCCATCGTTTTGTGAGAAGTATCATGTGCTTTCCTCCAAATAAAAAATCCCTGACAGGAGATCTTTTGTCTCTGTCAAGGACGAAGAACACATGGTTTTCGCGGTGCCACCTTGATTGACGCGCTTGCGCCCACTCTTAAGACGTCCTTTAAAACGTCTCCGCTCTGTAACGGGAGCGCCCGTCCGCGGCTACCTTCGCGCGTGTACGCGATATCGCCGAAGCCCTCAGAAGTCCATTTGCCGATCCGCTTTCTGTCGGGATCCCAGCATCCCCGACTCTCTGTGAGAGCGCCTCCGACTTTATCTCTTCGTCAACGGTTTAAGTGCATTATAGCACCGCGAAAGTGTTTTGTCAATAGTTTTTTGATAAAAAACGGATGATTTGCCTAATGCATATCTGCGAGCCGACGCTTTATGCGGTAAACTGTGTCTCGACTCACGCTCATTTCCTCGGCGGTCTCTTCCATCGTCATACCGTGTATGTAACGGTATGTGAGAAATAACCTTTCGTCCGAACGCTTTGCCGCCTCGCGCGGAGTGGACGCGCTTCTGACGTATTCGTTCAGCGATCTTTCTGCTCTCTCAAGAGATGCTTCAAGCTCGCTTATCGACTTTATCACGGGGACTACGTGAGGATTTTCGCGGGAGTATCCGTAATCGTCGAGCAGGACACGAAGCTGTGTCTTCAGGGTTGCAAGCAGAGTCTGGTCTGAACGGTAATTTTCAAAGGTTAAAAGCCAGTTTGACATTACGGACAGGACCTCCTTTCAAATACGAACAAATGTTCTTTTTATTTGATTATATCACGCTCCTTCCACTTTGTCAATATAAAATTTCGGACAGTAAAGTATTTAATATCGTATAAAAATAAATTTTTTTAAAACTTTTTTTGAAAAAATCGAATATTTTTCAGACTTTTTTAAAATTCGTCAAAACGTAGAAAAATAGACTCGAAAATTGTGCAAAAGTAACAATAGCTTAAAGGCGATCGCGAGCTTGTGCACAAAATAAAATAAAATTTCGTCACAATGAACAAATCACCGATTATAACCGATTATAGCGATAAAATAGGGAAAATGCCAAAAATACGGTGTAAAAATGCCGATTTTGCGCCAATAAAAAGCAAACGGCAATGAAGTGGGTAAAAACAAATCTGAAACGCTCGGAGGCGTGTGAACAAATCCAAAAATCGGAAAAATCCCGACCGCACCTCACGGAAAGGACAAAAGTTCGGAAAAATGTCCGTTTCGTCGGAAATCTTCATATAAATATAGCGACGCTTCTCTTGACAATTTGACTCAAATGTGCTATTATTCTGTTACAGTTCGCAGGCAAAAGAATAGTGAAAAATCGCGGTAACGACTGCGCGAACTGTGCGTTGCCGTCGATTTTTTTTGTTTTTTTGAGTTTTCCGGTCGATCTGCACGAGAGAAGCTGCCGCGAAGGCAGAACCGTCCGTCAGAAAAAGGCATAGGAGGGCGTACCTGCGTCAAAAGGCAAAACCATTTCTATCAGGAGGAAACATTTAATGGTCCATTCAAAAGCAACCAAGTTTGTGGCGTTTTTGTTGGCTGCGCTCACTATATTCGCTCCCGGTACCGCTGTAAGTGCCGCGGACAGCGACGATAAATATGAGGCGTCGTCACTCGCCGAGCTCCTTCAGGTTTCCAAATATGACGAATACCTGCTCGAGTATCTCGATATTGAGAACGGTGATAAGCCCTACATACTTACCGGTGATGATATCATCAATTACAACAGCGATATAACGAACGTTGACGCTGAGATTCTTAATAAGTACGCCGACAGAGAATTTAAGAGCGGCGACAAGACATACAAGGGTCTTTACCTTCCTGCCGACGGAATAGTCGGTTGGAACGTTCCCGAAGAGATGAAGGAGGGTATGTACGCCCTTAAGGTGAAATACGTTCCGATAAACGAGGAAGAGGCTAAGACCACCGCGATCGAGCGTACCTTCTACGTAAACGAAAAGGTGCCCTTCTACGAGGCGCGCTTCCTTTCGCTCAGCAAGGTCTGGGTAGATAACGAGGAATCCTATCAGAAGGATTCAAACGGAAATACCATCTACCGTTACATGAACGACGCCGGAAAGGTCGTTTATCAGTACGTTGACAAGGACGGAAACGTTCTTAAGCGTACCGTAAAGGACAGAGAGCTCGCGTTCGAAAAGACCGGCGAAAAGATCAAGAATGCAAGCAAGCTCTCTAAATACCCCGTATTCGCGAACGACGTTGACGGAAACGAGTCTAAGCCCTCCAAGGAGATGGCAAACGAGGTCATGACCTACGTTGCCGTAGACTCCTCCGGATACCACATCGAGCCTCTTCAGTTCTATTTCCCCGCGGGAAATAACACCGTGCAGTTCGAGGCGCAGCGCGAGGCTATGGTCATTCTTGAGATCGAGCTCTTCCCGTACGATTACGAGGCTGAGACCGATAGCTACGACGAGTACATTTCATATTGGAAGAAAAAAGGCGCAAAGGACGTTGCCGACTTCTTTGTAAAGCTCCAGGCAGAGTATCCGAGCGCTACATCCGATAATACTATCTATCCTTTTGCAGACAGAACAAGTGCGGTCACCGAAACACAGTCTCCGTACATCCAGTACCTCAACGCCATCGGCGGTGACGGCGGCGAAAAATGGCAGGGCGTAGGCCAGTGGGCACGCTACACCGTTAACGTTGAGAAGGACGGCTTCTACGAGATCGTTCTTCGCTTCCGCCAGTCGGTAAACGAGGGTGCGTTCTCGACCAGAGTACTCAGAGTCGCTACTCAGAGCATGATAAAGAACGGCGAGACCGCCAAGGTTCCCTTTGACGAGGCGAACTACTTAAGATTCAACTTCAAGGATTCCTGGCAGACGTCGGTAATCAACAGCTCGAAGAAGGATAAGAAGGGAGATCTTATTACTTATAAGGTCTACCTTGAAAAGGGCGAGAACTACATCGAGTTCGCAGCCGGACTCGGAGACATCGCTAAGGTGCTTCTCGACGTTACCGACTCGCTCAATACAATAAACGATATCTACATCAAGTTCCTTATGGTTACCGGTGCTGACCCCGATAAATACCGTGACTACGGATTTTACAGCATCATGCCCGAGGAGGTGGATGAGCTTCTCGTTCAGTCGAAGAAGCTTTACGATCTTGCAGATAAGCTCCAGAACGAGGTAGGAAGCGCGGGATCCTATACCGCAACTCTCCGTACCGTTGCACAGCTTCTTGAAAGAATGGGAAGCGACGAGAGCAAGATCGCGGCAAACCTTTCCAACCTTAAGGAAAACCTCGGTTCTATAGGAACCTGGATCCAGAACGGTGCAAAGCAGCCGCTCGAGGTTGACTACATTGTAATAAGAACGCCTCAGGGAAATAAGAATCTCCCCAAGGCAAACGCTAATTTCTGGGAATCGCTCTGGTTCGAGATCTGCCAGTTCTTCAAGAGCTTCGTTTCGGACTATAGCCAGCTCGGTGCAACCGTAGTTTCCGACCCCAACAACAAGATCGAGGTGTGGACTACTCTCGGACGTGACCAGGCACAGGTTCTCAGAAGCCTTATCAACTCCGATTTCGCAAAGAATCATACCGATGCAAACGTTGACTTAAAGCTCGTTGCCGGAGGAGCGCTGCTCCCGTCGGTTCTTGCGGGCGTCGGACCTGACGTATCACACGGTCACGGTGCCGGAGACGTCATAAACTGGGCAATACGAAGCGCGGTACAGCCGCTTAACGATTTCGAAGGCTTCGATGAGCTTCGCGATGACTTCGCAGAGGCTTCGTGGATCCCGCTGACACTTTACAGCCTTAAAATAGATGAAAAGACAGGCAAGGAAACCCGTTCCGAAACTGTTTACGGTCTCCCCGAGGGTCTTGACTTCTCCATGATGTTCTACCGCGCAGACGTGCTCAATGAGCTCGGACTCGCAGTTCCTCAGACCTGGGAAGAGGTAATGACCGTTATGGATACCCTTACCGAGAATAACATGCAGATCGCGATACCCACTTATATGGGCGGACACAACCTCTTCCTCTATCAGATGGGCGGCTCGCTCTACGCTGATGACGGACGTAGGATCAACTACGAGTCCGATACCGCACTCGAAGCATTTGCGTACCTCATGGCATTCTTTACCGACTACGGTCAGCCGATGTCCTATAACTTCCCGAACAGATTCCGTACCGGTGAGATCCCGCTCGGAATAGTAAGCTACCAGACCTACACGCAGCTCAGTCTGTTCGCTACCGAGATCAAGGGACTTTGGGAATTCGTTCCGCTTCCCGGTTGGGTAACCTATAACGAGGACGGAACCACCTCGGTCAATAACGTGACCGTCGGCGGAACCTCGGCTATCATCATGCTTGCCGACTCCAAGAGAAGCGAAAAGCTTACTAACTTCTCGTGGGAATTCATGAAGTGGTTCGTATCCGAGAACGCTCAGGCGGACTACGCTAACGAGCTTACCGCACTCTTCGGAAGCGAATACAAGTACGGTACGGCAAACAAGGCGGCGCTCCAGTCCCTGTCCTGGACGACCAACGAATATAACAATCTTATGAAACAGTTCAATAACCTCGTTGGAATCGAGGAGTACCCCGGCGGATATATCATCGGACGTTACCTCACCTTCGCATTCAACGACGTTTACAACAACAACTCCGAGCCCGAGCAGTCGCTTCGTGACTACGTTTACGACATAAACGCCGAGATCACGAGAAAACGTAAAGAGTTCGGACTCGCAGTCTTCGAAGTTTCTTTCGTCGATAGCTTCAAAGATAAATAAGAACTGACCGAGAGAGTCAAAAAAAACATTTAAGGAGTGAAACAAACAGTGTCAGCAAAAGCAAAAGTAAAGACACGCTCCAATGAAGATGTTAAAAAGCCGGTCGCACGAAAGGATATTTCGAAGGCGGCATGGACTTTGAAGGAAATGAAGAAGAATTGGGTCGCATACGTTATGCTCGCACCCTACTATATAGTCTTCCTCGTTTTCACCATCGTCCCGGTTTTGGTATCATTGGTGTTAAGCTTTTTTGAATTTAACATGCTTGAGCCTGCGGTCCCCGTAGGTATAGATAACTACATCAGACTCTTCCTTGCAGATGACCTCTTCATCACATCGTGCAAGAATACTCTGATATTCGCGTCGATCATAGGACCTGTATCCTACATACTCTCCTTCTGTATCGCGTGGTTCATAAACGAGCTCGGTCCGAAGCTCAGAGCGGTAGTAACCCTTATATTCTACGCTCCGAACATCGGTGGATCGGTCTACCTCATTTGGGCGACCCTCTTCTCGAGTGACTCGTACGGATACGTCAACGGTATGCTTCTCGATCTCGGAGTGATCACGAAGCCGATAGCATTCTTTACCGACCCGGACTATATCATGCCTCTTTGTATCGTCGTCGCCCTTTGGCTGTCGCTCGGTACTGCGTTCCTCAACTTCATTGCGGGACTTCAGGTCGTTGACCGTTCGCTTTACGAGGCGGGCGCCGTTGACGGAATTTCAAACAGATGGCAAGAGCTCTGGTATATAACCCTTCCTTATATGAAGCCTCAGCTTCTGTTCGGTGCGGTTCTTGCTATAACTCAGTCCTTCGGCTTCGGTGCGGTCGTTAACGACCTCTGCGGAAACCCGTCTACCGACTACGCCGCATGGACGATAATGCATCACCTCGGTGACTACGGTGGTGCTCGATTCGAGATCGGTTACGCCTCCGCGATCGCGACGATACTCTTCGTCGTCATGATCGGAGCAAACGGACTCGTCAAAAAACTCTTATCGAAGGTGGGACAGTGATATGGCTAAAACACAGAAAATAAGAGTAAGAAAGCATAGGATAGTCCTCAACCGTTCGAGAGGCGGAGACGCGGGAATCTTCTTCTTCCTGTCTATAATGGGAGTTATAATGTTCCTCCCGATGCTCTATACGCTGATGCAGTCGCTGAAGCCTCTCGACGAGCTCTGGTACTTCCCCCCGAAGTTCTACGTTATGCATCCGACCCTTAAGAACTTCACCGACCTGTTCAGGCTCATGGGTCAGAGCTGGGTACCCTTCTCAAGATACATATTCAATACCGTTCTCGTATCGGTAGGCGGTACCTTCGGTCACCTTATATTCGCTTCGATGGCGGCTTACGTGTTCGCAAAGATCAAATTCCCCGGAAGAAACGTGCTCTTCCAGGCGGTCGTTCTCTCGCTCATGTTCCATACCACCGTCGGTGCGCTTGCAAACTTTATAATCATGTCCAATATCGGAATGATCGATACCATCTGGGCGGTAATCGTTCCCGCATGGGGATCCTCGCTCGGACTTTACCTTATGAAGCAGTTCATGGAGAGCTCGGTTTCGGACGCAGTCCTCGAGAGTGCGCGAATCGACGGATGTAAAGAGTTCAAGACCTTCTGGGTCATCGCAATGCCGATGGTTAAGCCCGCATGGCTGACTCTTATCATGTACTCCTTCAAAGATCTCTGGAACACCGGTTCCACGATCTATATCTACAGTGAGCAGCTCAAGACGCTCAACTACGCTATCAACCAGATCCTTGCGGGCGGTATCACCCGTTCGGGTGCGGCTGCGGCGTCTACGGTCGTAATGATGGCAGTGCCGATCCTCGTATTCGTTATCTCTCAGAGTAACATAATCGAGACGATGGGTACTTCGGGAATGAAGGATTAAGGAGGTAACTATGAATAAAAAGATCATATCAGTGGTCGCGCTCGTATGTTGCCTTGTTATGCTTCTCGGATCGCTCTGCGTAAATGCAGATTCCTATACCTACAGTATAGACGGAGTACCGGTGCGCTCCCCCGATGCTTATACGGCATACAAGCAGATCACGTCAAGCGATATGGGACTCGGCGATACTCCGATTAAGTATCCTACCGATATTAAAACGGATAAGGCGGGTAACATCTACATCGCAGACCCTGAAAATTCAAGAATAGTCGTTCTTGATGACCAATACAAGCTTAAGTTTACGATCTCTACCTTCGATAACGATAACGGAGTTGCGGGCGACGCACTCCTGACCTGCAAGGGCGTGTTCGTTTGGGAAGGAGTCGAGCCTGTAGGCGACGACGGATATATCGAATCCAAATATATCTACGTTGCGGATACCGGCAATAAGAGAATCGTCATTTTCGATGAATTCGGAAACTATATCAGACATATCGACCAGCCCTCCTCCGATATTTTTGAGGAAGGCGAATCGTACACTCCCAAGGCTCTCGCGGTCAGCAGCTCGATGCGTATCTACGTCGTATCGACCACTACTCACCAGGGTGTCATGGCGCTCAACAGCGACGGAGAATTCTGCGGATATATCGGTGCTACCAAGGCAACGTACAGTATCTTCCAGATCATCTGGAGAAGATTCCAGACCGCAGAGCAGATCGCAAAGAGTGATAAGATCATTTCTACCGCATTCAATAATATCACGATCGATGAGGAAGGATTCCTCTGGGTGACCACTAACTCTATCGAAGAGGGACAGGTCCAAGGCGCTCTCAAGAGCAAGTCCCCTGACTACGCTACCGTTAAGAAGATCAGTACCTCGGGAGACGATATAATGAAGCGTAACGGCTTCTTTGCTCCCATGGGAGAGGTCGCTATCTCGGGTGGTGCCAGAGCGGCAACCAGAAAGAATACCGTATCGGGCGTTTCGAGTATCGTTTCGATCGCGATGGGACCCGAAGGAACCTATTCGATAATCGACGATAAGAGAAGTAAGGTCTACACCTATAACGATCAGGGTGAGCTCCTTTACGTATTCGGAGATACCGGTGATACTCTCGGAAGCATCGATAAGGTGGCTTCTATAACCTATCAGGGCGATAACATCGTAGTTCTCGCGTTCGCTGAGACCTCGTTCTTTACAGTTTACAGACGTACCGAATACGGAGACCTCCTTATGTCGGCTATCGAGCACGACCGTGACCGTCTCTATTCGCTTGCGATCCACGACTGGAACGAAGTTCTTAAGATGAATAACAACTTCGACGCCGCGTATATCGGTCTCGGAGATGCTTATTACAGAAGCGGTGCCTACTCTCAGGCAATGGAATATTATAAGGTAGCGTATGATACCGAGGGATATTCTAACGCGTTCAAGCTTTGGAGAAAGAATTTTGTTGAAAAGAATATAATTTGGGTAATAATCGTTCCCGTAGTCGCTATCCTCCTTCTGTCGCTGCTCTTTAAGAAGGCTGCGAAGATAAACAAGAAGGCCGCGGTATCGGGACGCAGAAGAAGAACCTTCAAGGAGGAATTCTTCTACGCATTCCACCTTATATTCCATCCGTTCGACGGATTCTGGGATCTTAAGCACGAAAAGAGAGGCTCGCTGAGAGGAGCTATCGCATGGCTCGGTCTCGCAACCCTCGCATTCACCTACCAGGCAGTAGGTCAGGCGTTCGTATTCAACCCGAGGGGCGGAATGTCGAGCGTAGTAATGCAGATACTCGGACTTCTCGTGCCGCTCGCACTGTGGTCGCTCGGTAACTGGTGTATCACGACCCTCTTCAACGGCGAAGGAAGCCTTAAGGATATCTTTATCGCAAGCTGCTATTCGCTTGCACCTATCGTACTCATAATAATTCCGACCACGCTGCTTACCTACTGCGTAACGGCAAGCGAGGGATCGTTCATAACCCTGATAGTATCTATATGCTTCGTTTGGGTAGGACTTCTCCTCTTCTGCTCGACGCTGGTAACGCATGACTATTCCTTCGGAAAGAACTTCCTTACCGTTATAGTCACCATAGTCGGTATGGCGATTATCATGTTCCTTTGCCTGCTCTTCTCCGGACTTATCGTGAAGATGGGTAACTTTATCAACAATATAATCGCAGAAATACAGTTCCGTAGCTGATGAAAGGAGGAAAAAAGATGAATATAAAGAATATAAGAGCATTCGCAACTATCGCGCTTGTCGCTATGCTCGTCGCAACGTTTGCCTTTTTGCTTCCTGTTTCGGCTGAGACCGAGGAGGTTCCTGAGACCGATAAGAATCTCATGACCACCGCGGAGATCCTTAAGACATATCTCACAACGGTATATGAAACCAAGGAAGAAAAGCTCGCAACGATGCAGTATAAAAAGTCGAGCCCCAACGGCGATTACAGACTTTACGTTGACGAGTACTCGGGAGAGATCGGCGTAGAATGCGTTTCTACCGGCGAGATACTCCTGTCTAACCCCCACGACGTAGCATCGCTTACCGCTGACGTTACCAAGGAAAGATTCCTCTCTCAGGTATTTGTCAAGTATGCAGATATCGAAAAGGGCGGCGACCCGATAGACTTCTACTCGTTCAAGCACAGTGCTCCTTACGGACAGATCACCGTAAAGAATACCAAGTCGGGTATCAGAGTAGAGTACGTTCTCGGTAAGGAGACCACCCGTTCGCTCGTTCCGAGATGGATCGAGGCTACAAGATTTGAGCAGCAGATCATGGCATTTATAGATCCCGTAGCCGAGAGCTATATCTACCAGAAGATCCTGTCGTTCTACACTCTCAAGGACCCCAACGCAAGCCTTCCTCCGGATGTTCTTAAGGGATACGCAGAGTCCTATCCCTGTACCACGGAAGAATACTATACCGAAGAGGTGGGGATCGGTCTCGATGAGTCGACCAAGAACGTAATCGGCGGCAAGGGCAAGGAAAAGATGGCCATCTACGTTCTTGATACCAAGGTCGAGGAGTCCGAGGCAGAGCAGAACAGACTTGAGGGTTATCTCAAGAGATTCTGCCCGCACTACAACTTCGAGCAGGTACAGTATGACCACGAGATCACAAAGTGTCCCGTAACCGCAAGCGGTAACGCGGTATTCTACGTTTCGGTAGAGTATTCGATAAACGACGACGGACTTACGGCGACCATCCCCGGAAACAGTATCGGATACGACGAGTCCACCTACAGACTCGTAAGCCTCCAGCTCCTTCCCTATATGGGAACCTCCAACGGAAACGTGGATGACGGTTACACCTTCGTTCCCGACGGAAGCGGAACCATAATAGAGAATAAGGATATAAACGCGGTCAAGCGTTCGTATAGCCTTACCGGTAAGGTTTACGGAGACGACTACGCTTACCATAAGCTTGCATCCAGCAGTAAGCCGAGCGCAGCAGTATTCTCCGCACCCGTTTTCGGTATAATCAATGCAAATACTACTATAGAAAACGGAAAGCTTCTTTCTCAGAAGGAAGAGATCGTGTATGAGCTCGATGCAGAGGGCAATATCGTACACGACCCGTGGACCGGAGAACCCGTTCCCGTCTACATTCTTGACGCTAACGGACAGCGTATGTACTATCCCGACGGAACGCCCGTTGTTAAGACCGAGATCTTCTATGAATATGAAGAGATCCGTAACACTCAGCCCAGCGGATTCCTTGCGGTCATCACCGAAGGAGAAGCGCTTGCCGAGATCACCTCGGATCACGGTGGAACTATCGGACATAACTACAACTCGACCTACGTTACCTTCTACCCGAGATGCTCGGACGAGTATTATCTCGGTGACTCAATGGCAGTAGGCGGAAACGATAAGCCTATCCATATCACATCCGACAGAAAGTACACGGGACGCTTCACGATCCGTTACTTCCTGCTCAGCAGCCACGAAAATTCCAAGTACGCCGCAAGCTATGTTGGAATGGCTGACGCTTACCGCGACTATCTTGTATCCAGCGGAATCATAAGCAAGATCACAGATACCAAAAAAGACATCCCGCTCTATCTCGAGACCTTTGGTATGATCGAGGTTCGCGAGATCGTAATGACCGTTCCTACCTGGGTCGATACTCCTCTCTCTA
Source organism: Clostridia bacterium (assembly GCA_017466445.1). Taxonomy (GTDB): domain Bacteria; phylum Bacillota; class Clostridia; order Oscillospirales; family CAG-272; genus SIG672. The sequence continues at coordinate 23,524 of JAFTUC010000032.1, read as the reverse complement.
CCTTTGAGGACATAGAGAAGATGTATTCGCTCCTCGGTGAGGCAAAGATCACAAACGTCAAGTTCAAGCTCACAGGCTTCACCGAAGGTGGCTGGAAGAACACTCTGGCACCTACCACGGTCAAGTTCGAGAAGGTGCTTGGCGGAAATAAGGGATATAACGAGCTGATCAAAAACGCTGAAAAGACCAAAGGTCTTTTCGAGATCTTCCCAGAATTCGACTTCGCAAACGTTTCTACCGATACACTCTTTGACAATTTCAACCGTTCCAAGAACTCAATAAAGACGGTTGACGACCGTTTCACCGGTAAGAGAGCTTATACGTCCATCTATCAGTCCTTCCAGTACGTAGGATCTACCTGCGTTACTCCCGCGGCTTACGAGAAGATGTACGGAAGCTTCGCAAAGGCAATAAAGAAGTTCGGTAAGAACGGAATCTCGGTATCGACCCTCGGAAGCGACCTTAATACCGACTTTGATGAGGATAATCCTCTTAACAGAGAGGACAGCAAGCAGTACACGCTTGATCTCCTCGAAAATCTCAGCAAGGATTTTGGAAGCATAATGGTGGATCGCGGAAACGCTTATTCCTGGAAATATGCGGATCACATCCTTAACATCGCACTTGACGGAAGTAATTTCGTAAGAACGAGCGCATCTGTTCCTTTCCTTGGCATGGTTCTTCACGGATATGTGAATATCGCGGGAACACCTACCAATATGAAGGGTGACATTTCACGTGAGATCCTCAAGATGATCGAGAACGGCGCATCGCCTTACTACGTGCTCGTAATGCAGAATTCTTCCGAGCTTAAGGAAAATACCGAATATTCTGATTACTATTCGATCGACTTTAATAACTGGTACAAGGACGTTGTGGCTACCTACAATACCGTAAATGGCGCTATTGGAGATCTCCAGACGAACGTCGTTGTAGACCATAAGTTTGTAAACGGAACCAGAATCCTCACTGAGGAAGAAACAAACGAGAGAAACGCAAATTACGAGGCACAGCTCGCAAAGTATAAGGAAGCAAGAGAGAGCGCTCTCCACGCCTACCTTAACAAGGCAGCACTTATCAAGCAGGCAATGCTTGAGGCAGAGCTCGCCGGCGAGGAGTACCTCGGAGAAGAGCTCCTCCCCTTCAAATACGAGGAGTTTGTATTCAGCGAATCGCTCAACCGTAACATTGATGATGAGACCATCGTATACGTAGAGTATGATAACGGAGTATTCTTCGTTCTCAACTATAACGCGTTCGCAGTAAGAACGGTTATAAACGGAGTTACCTACGAAATAGATGCATTCTCGTTCATCAAGGTCACCCCTAAAGCATAAGAAAGGAGAGTAGATATAATGGATAAAGCAGCAAAGCCTAAGAAGATAAAGGCAGAAAAGGTGCAGAGTGCAAAGGTATCCTCTCCGAAGAAAAAGGTCGTGTCTCTTGATAAGAAGAAGGCACGTGCCGGATGGGTATTCGTCCTCCCCTTTGTTATCGGACTTGTATTTATATACCTTCCGATCATAGTTCAATCGGTCTCTCTTACATTCCAGACGAGAGTTGCCGATACGTTCGTTTCCGCAGGATTTGAAAACTACAAAGAGGCTCTCTTTGAGGATCTGAACTTCGTTCAGGTCCTCACGGGAGGACTTAAGGAAATGGTAATCAACATTCCCGCGATAGTCTTCCTCTCGCTCTTCCTTGCTATTCTTCTTAACCAGAAGATGGTAGGACGTGCGGCGTTCAGAGCAATCCTCTTCGTTCCCGTTATTCTTTCCACCGGACTTATAGATAGCCTTGATACCAGCAACTCGGCAATGCTTAACTACATGAACAGTAACGAGGGCGTTGATACCGGTGTTGCGGGCGAGGAATCTACCGCAAGTCAGATAATCTCCGCGGCGGATATCTCGGTGCTCTTCTCCAACATGAAGGTTGGAACAGAGCTTGTAGGCTATATCACCCAGCTCGTAAACGATATATATAATATCGTAAACGATGCAGGAGTACAGCTCCTTATATTCCTTGCCGGACTTCAGTCGATATCCCCTGCGATATACGAGTCCTGTGATATAGACGGAGCGACCGCATGGGAGACCTTCTGGAAGGTAACCTTCCCGATGATAAGCCCTATGATCCTTGTAAACTCGATCTATACGGTTATAGACTCGTTTACCAAGGCAGATAACTCGGTAATGAGCTATATTTCGGGTTACTACCTGAAGGATCCTAACGTAGCAACGGCGATGTCCTGGATCTATTTCCTTGTTGTTGCGGCGATAGTAATACTTGTATTTGTTCTGATAAAGACATTTGTCTTCTATCAGAGAAAAGATTAAGGAGGTGAAGGTATGAATTCTGCAAAGAAAGACACAAAGGTCCTCAAAGAGACCAAGAGAAAGATCCGCGTCGATTTTGAAAGAGCATCGAGATGGCAGAGATTCAAGCTCAAATATCTGAACACGGGCTTCCTCGTGCAGGTAATATTCAAGCTTTTCAGATTTGTCATCCTGCTTGGAATGTGTTATATCATACTGAACCCCTTCTTCAGTAAGATATCCTCGTCCTTCAAGGCAATCGAAGACTTCTCCGACGTTACGGTCAAGTATATTCCCAAGCACCTGTCACTCGACACCTATAAGACGATCATCGCTGAGAACTCGTATTGGAGATGTGTTCTTAACACGGGAACGATCTCCCTTGCCTGTGCACTGATCCAGACCTTTGTATGTAGCTTTGTCGGTTACGGATTTGCAAAGTATAAGTTCAAGGGAAGCGGAATCCTCTTCGGATTCGTTCTCCTCACTATGATGATCCCGCCCGAGACTATCAAATATCCTCTCTTCCTTAAGTTTATGGAATTTGACCTCTTCGGAGTGTTTGAGCTTATGGGATTCGGTCCGTTAAAGCTTCTTAACACGAAGGCACCCTTCATAATCCTTTCGCTTACCGCGATAGGACTAAAGAACGGTCTGTACATATTCATGATGCGACAGTTCTATAAGGGCGTTCCCGACGAGCTTGAGGAATCTGCGTACATCGACGGATCAAGCGTCTTCAAGACCTATTTCAAGATCATTCTTCCGATCTCGATCCCGATGATGATAACCATCTTCCTATTCGCGTTCTCGTGGCAGTGGACTGACAGCTTCTACACGAAGCTCTTCTATACGAGTAACACGAACAGCTTCGTTCTTGCACACTTCGCTGATATACCGCCCTCATTGATGGCTATCGACGAAACGCATACGACGCTTTACGGACAGTCTGTCCTGCACACCTGCGGACTTCTTATAATAGCTCCGCTTATCGTAATATACCTGTTCTGCCAGAGATATCTTATCCAGGGTATCGAGCGTTCGGGTATCACCGGTTAATTCACCAAAAACAAAAAAGATCGGAACGTGCTTTGCGTTCCGGTCTTTTTGTTCTTGACATAATTCAAAAGTAAGTGTATAATTATAATAATTGTAAAAGGAAAGGAGTGATGGACCGTGTTCGGAAAAATAGAGATTCCGGGAAAAATAAGAGACGTTATTGATATACTCGGGGAAAACGGGTATAAAGGCTATATAGTCGGCGGCTGCGTTCGCGATATGCTGATGGATAAGATCCCGCACGATTTCGATATTACGACCGACGCCTTCCCCGAGGAAACGGTAAGCTGCTTTGCCGATCACAGAGTCATACTCACAGGGCTGAAGCACGGAACCGTCACGGTCGTCCATGAAGGAGAGAATATCGAGATAACGACATTCCGAACGGACGGAAGATATCTTGATAACAGACATCCCGAAAACGTCACCTTTGTTCGCAATATAGAAGAGGATCTTTCGCGTCGGGATTTTACCGTCAATGCTATGGCGTATAATCCGAGCGTCGGACTCGTCGATCTTTTTGAAGGTCAAAAGGATATAGAAAAAAAGACTATCCGTTGTGTCGGAAATGCCGATACAAGATTTAACGAGGACGGACTCAGGATACTGAGAGCGATGAGATTTGCCTCGGTGCTCGGCTTCGAGGTCGAAAGAAGCACTGCGGAGTCGGTGATATCAAACAGAGAGCTTCTTAAGAATATTTCGGCGGAGCGGATCTATTCGGAGCTTACTAAGCTGATACTCGGAAATAAGGCGATAGATACGCTGCTTGAATTTTATCCCGTGCTTGAGACCGTCCTTGGCAAGGTGCCGAGGGAGGGTATCGAGCTGCTCGACCTGCTTCCGCCCGACCATACCCTGCGCTACGCGGCGCTTCTTTGCGATCGGACGCCCGAGAAGAGCGCAAGCACTATGAGATCGCTGAAGACCGATAATGAGACCTGCCGTGCGGTAAAGCTGATCGTATCCTCGGTCGGTCTTGAGCTCCCGAAAAGCTCGTCCGATAGATTTAACACCGAGTGCGCATATCTGCTCTCAAGGTACGGAAAAAGCGATCTCGAAAGGATCATCACCTTCAAAAGGGCACTTGCACATCCGAATGAGATGGAAATGGCAGAGCTTGACAGACTTTTGGAAAAGGTAAAAGAGATATCCGATTCGGGAGCGTGCGTAAGTATAAAGCAGCTTTCCGTCGACGGAGGAATGCTTGCGTCCGTAGGAGTTCCGAAGACCTCCGAAATGGGGAGGGTGCTTCAGGCTCTGCTTGGCGCGGTGATCGAGGGCGAGATCCCGAATGAACGGGACCCCCTTCTCGAAATGGCAAAGAAATTGATAAAATGAAATATCCCTTGGACACCGATATAGCAGGGTGCTCCAAGGGATATTTTTATTCTTTTATCTCATAAACGTATGAATTTCCGATCTTTCCGACCCTTACGACCGTTCCCACGCTTGTCAGGATCGTGAGTAGCAGGGAGGCGTTTTTGCATCCCGTGAGACACTTAAGATCGCTCGACGTGAAGCGCTTGGGCAACTCGTTCGGCAGAAAAACGCGGTAATCCTCGGGAGTAGAGAGATCGACCTCGTAATGGAGTGCCTCGGGAAAGCGCTCGAGTCGTACAGATCCCTTGTGACGTCCCCACGCGTGCTTTTTCGTGGGAGTACGAAACTCCTCCATCGACAGAAAAACGAGTCGTACGGCAAGATTTCGGTGCGAAAGGTAGGGTCTTATCCGATAAAGCTGAGGTACCGCTGTATATATATCTGCGTGCAAAGGACTTTTGCGCGAGCTTGTGCGCTCGCCCGTTTCGGGATCGATCCGTGATATCCTGAGCTCGCTCGCCATTGGATGAACTACCGTCACTCTGTGCTCGGGCAGAAAAAAATCAAGCTTTTTTCTGAGCAGACCGAGGTCTCCCGTCTGTATCTCGATTATTCGTGATGATGTGAGAATGTCGGCAAAATAGGGGCCCACCTTTATCTCGTGAAGGGAAATATCGCTCTCGTAATAAAATTTCAGAGTACTGTGGAGACGGCGCTCCGAAAGTCTTCCGATGCCGCTTTTGTCACCGTCAGAATAGGCAAAGCGTCGGGCAAGATCGCATGCCTGCGAAAATAGTGAGGCGTTGCCGGGAATTGCGAATTCCGGGATCTTGATATCCATTTTACTTTATAAGTCCGACTATCGGGCATACCGTCATTCCTAAAACGGCGGAGACGAGGATGAGAAGGACGGGTGAGGGTTGCTTCTTCTTTATTTTTTTGAATACGAGCATAAAGATAAAGACGAGAACGGCGATTACGTAGGTCGAGATATCCTTCTGAGGCGCCTTTAATACCTTTTCTATCGAAAGGCTTCCGAAGAAAGGAAGGAATAGAGCTATCATAAAGCTCACACCGGTGGCGACGATAAGTCCGACGGCTACGGGCTGAGCGCCCGAAAGAGAACCGCTGACGTAACGGTTCTTCATGAGATTTTTGAGCAGTGCGGCGATTATAAGAATGATGATGAACGAGGGCATTATCATTCCGAGAGTCGCGCAGAGCGAGCCTAAAAATCCACCCTGAGAGCTTCCGACAAAGGTCGCCATATTGATCGAGATCGGTCCGGGAGTGGATTCTGCGATACCGATAAAATTCTTTATCATTTCGGCATCGAGCCATCCGTGAGCGAGGATCTCGTCGGTCATAAGTGCGAGCATCGCGTATCCGCCTCCGAAGGAGACGATCCCTATCTTAAAGAAGGTTAAAAAAAGCTGAAGATAGATCATCATTTTTCATCCTCCTTGTCCTCTGTGGACACGGCTTTTTTCTCACGGGAGATGTTTACCGCCGTGAAAACGAGTCCGGCAAGGGCACCCATTAAGATAAGATAAACGGATGAGAAGCTCAGCGCAAAGATATCGAGAATAAGCATGACAGCAACGGTCAGCGAGACGAGGATCATGTTAAAGGGATCCTTTTTCAGCTTTTTTACAAACTTTATTCCCGCCGAAAGGATCAAAAATGCGACGGCGATCTGGATCCCGCGGAACGCGTTTGCGACCAAGGTGAATTTCATAAAGCTCTCTAAAAAGAGCGAGATGAGAAATATTATCGTAAACGGGGCGAGTACGACCGAGACCGTTGCCGCAAGCGATCCGAGTATGCCGCAGATCTTGTATCCGACGTAGGTCGCCGAGTTTATCGCGATCGGACCGGGGGTCGATTCGGCGATCGTAACGATGTGCATAAGCTCGTCCTCGCTGATCCATTTGCGCTTTTCCGATACCTCGGACTGGATTATCGGGATCATGGCGTATCCGCCGCCGAAGGTGAAAAGTCCGATCTTGAAAAATACCCAGGCGAGCGAAAATAGCAGACCGGTGCGAGACGTAGCACCGTTTTGTTTTTGGTTCATGCTGTTCTCCTTTGAATAGTCGTAATACTGTGTAAAAATCTACTCTTTTTGTGCATTATTTCACATATAAGCGCGGAAAATATCACATTATGGCATAAGTGATATTTTTATTACGGTGCCGGTCAGCGCTGTTTGAGGCGCGAGTGTTGAGTAAAAACACTAAATGTGGTAGTATAAATACAGAAAGCAGAGCAAACGAACACAACATGTTGTGCGTGCTGATTACAATGGGGATTCGACACTCGGAATGTACTGAAAGGGTAGCCGTTTATGCCAGTTGACGTGCATATGAAGATAGATAAACATACACTAAACAGAAGACATCTTACGTATACGCTCATAAAGGGGATGCTTGAAAGCAGAGAAAGCTACTCTGTTGAGATCTCCATGGCTTACGAAGGGAATTTCGAAAGCGCGCTTGCAAGGGATGTGAGCGACGATGTTACTGCGTGCGAGAGACTGCTGAGGCTTCTTTCCGATATGGAGGTCGAGCCCTGTCATCTTTACGATATCTTAGAGGATATTCTTCCGATATGAGAGCTTTTTAATGCGTAAGATCTACGGTGTGCTCCTCACGTACGCTTTTTTCCTTGTCGGTGAATCTGACTAAGAGAGAGTCCTTTGAAAGCGTGATGGCAGTACCCCAGATGTCGCTGTCGCCAAAGCAAGCGGAGCCTACGATCACGGGATAATCGTGAGGACGGAGACTTCTCTTGTCATTCTTTTCAAGGATGTACGCCTTGTGTATATGTCCGCAGACCATAAATTTGATACCGATGCGCGAAAGCTCGGTGTTCCATTTTTCATACACCTCTCGGTCGATATCGAAGACGTCTCCGGGAGTGAGAGTGTTCTGTGCGGGGCACATATGGCTGACTGCAAAGGAGATCTTGCCATTTTCGAAAGCGGGAAGCGCTTTGAGGAATTCAAGCTCGCGGCGTCTGAAATTTTCGAAAATGTTTACGCCGCCGTACTCCTTGATATTGTCGATCTTGTCCTCGCCGCAATCGAGAACGATGCCCTCGAGCGAGCCTACTGAAAATCCGAAGTAAGTGCTTTTTCCGTCCGCCGGGAAGATGTCGGTGAAGCGCTCGGCGAGATGTCCGCGCGTATCATGATTTCCTCTTGCGAAAATAACGGGAACGCGACCTTTAGATATGTTTCCGACGAATCTTGCGACTTCAAGATAATTTCTTTCGGTCTCCACCTCGCCGATGTCTCCGTTGACAACAAAGAGGTCTACGTCGTCTCCGAAGAAGGAGCATGCGCTTTCTGCTATGGCAAAGCGATAATGAACGTCAGCGATGTGATATATATTGATGTTTTCGGTCTTGGTCAGAGGCTTAAACTCAAAGGTAGTGCTCTGTGTATCACCGAGCTCGGAATAATACGCCTTTCTGTTTATGCTTTTTCTGAAATTCACCGTGTACGATCTCGCGCGATCAAGTATCTCCTGATCTACACGGATCTTTGCATAGCTCTTCTCCGAGCTGAGGACACCCGAGTTCTCCTCGTAATAGGTGTCATTTCCGATATTTAAGGTAACTATTCCGTTTTCAAGAGTATTTATGAGTATTTCGTACCGGCTTCCGATGACGAAGACTGATGGAGTGCAGGCTAAAAAGTTCATTTTGTTTCTCCTTTGCGTATCTGTAAAAATATTTTTTATACGCACCTTCCGCTGAATGAGGGATCCGTGTTATTTGTGTCTCAAAGCTTCTTTGCTATGCCAAGTCTGTGATAAATGTAGATCGGAACCGCGCTCCAGCCGTGGCAGAGGCTTCCTGCGTTGTCGAAATCGGCATCTCCGAGAATGGTCTCCCAGAAGGTGTCAGATCCGCTGCTGAGCATAAGAGTATAGTTCTTTTTGATCTCGTTTAGGATGAAATCCTTGTATTTGTCGGTGTTTTCGTTGAGCAGTGCCTCGTATACGAGGATCTTCATGCTGAGCGTTGACTCAACGAGCGAGCCGTCGATAAGCTTGTCGCAGAGAAGGGAGGCCTCCTCGGGAGTTACTACGTTTGTGAGGATCGCGAGCGTATTTCCGAGAACGGTAAGCTCGTCCTTGCCGCGGCGCATTGTGAACACTCCGCTGTCAAGCATAAATTCCTCTCTTACTCTCTTTCTTATCGAGTCGCCGATACCTACGTAGGGGAAATCCTCACCGAGCTCGTTGTAGATATATTCAAGAGAGTCGAGAGCGAGCAGGAATATGCAGTTGATGGCAAGATCGGGCTCCGCCTTTTCGCCCTTTCCGAGCGTTCCCTCGCAGAAAGGTCTCCAATCGTAGAAGTTCCACATATTGTCGCCCTCAAACTTCTTTATAAGTCCGTTTGAGGTGTTCGCAAGACACTCGTCGATGACCTCGCGCATTCTTGAAAGCGCCTCTCTTGCGAGAGTCTTGTCGCCTGTGTACATGAGATATTCCTTCATCTCAAGCATGTAGTAGAGAGCAAAGGAGGGGATGACCGTCTTGCTTCCCGCGGGGAAGCAGATCGAGAGAAGTCCGTCCTCTCTTGTGTCCTTGGAAATGAGCTTGAGGTTGGCACGGACGTACTCGGCGTTCAGATCGCTGAAGGCGTAGTAGCCGCAGAGCATCTGGTTTCTCGAGTCGAAGGTGTAAAGAGCCTGCTCGCGCCACGGACAGTCAACGTAGTGCTCAAACATACACATGTTAAGCGTGTTGACGCTTACCTCATAGATCCGCTTTTCAAGCTCACCCTTTATCTCGTAGGGAGCAAGCGAGGTCTCATAGACCTGCGGACGGACTCCTACGTAGTCGAGACGGATCGGCTCCTCGGCAAATACCTCGAGGAATCTGCATCCGAGACGGAGCATATAATCGGTGAATTTGTTTTCGCCCTTTTTGGTTTTGTAGACAAAGGAGAAGTCGCGTGCGGCGATCCTTCTGCGAACGCCGCCGTCTTTTGTGTGCTCGCCGTAAGCGACGGTGACCGTCTGCTCGGTCTCGGAGAAGAGCTCGATGGTCGGAAATCCGACGCTTTCGCCGCCGAGATCGACAAGAAAATGTCTGTCGCTGAACGCCTTTACGTGCTTCATCGGCTTTTTGTCGTATACCGATGCCTTCTTTATCGGGCGGGGGAAGAACTCGCATGTCTTGCAGACGGGCGCTGATGCAGTGTATCCGCCATCTGTCTCCTTTGCGGCGTTGTATGTAAATGAAAATCCGAGCTGATGGGTGATTAGCTTCATATTTCCGCTCTCAAAGGTCGGGCTGAGTCTCGAGAGAACCTCCTCGCGGCTTGCGAGGACTACCTCGTTTTCGCAGATCACCTCGTAAATGAGTCCTGCGTCAGCCTTGCGGTATCTTGAGGAATCGACACCGAAATAGTGAACGAGAATATCGATCCTGTTATTGCCCTTTACAAGATAGGGAGTAAGATCGATAGTGTCGTAGATCTTGTAATGCTCAAAATCTCCGTACTGGCTCGATGAAACGTACGTTCCGTTGATCCAAAGAGTGTAGTCAGAGTCGCAGGAGAGGTTCATTACCGTCTTTTTGTCGGCAAAGACGAGCGTGTCGGTAAATTCTGCGTACTGATCGGGGGTGGATCCCTTAGAGAGCCAGATCCAGCTGCTTTTTTCAAATACTTTCATAATATCCTCCGTGATTTTATCCTTTTTTGCTTCTATGCCCAGAAAATGATAGTCAGCGCAATTTTTTATATTCTTCAAAATATCGCTTGCCAAATATTCCAAGTGATACCGAATCAAAATGAATGCCGTCTTTTTTGAGCGTTAGATCCTTGGCACTCGCCACCGAGCAGCAGGGCAAAATTTTCGCTGACTCACGGTATTGCTCGTTCATCAATACTCGGAATTCCCTCGTTGCATGATCCTCGGAAAGCTCACCGATAATGAGAGGCAGATTTTCCGCACCGAGTTCTTTGCGAAGTGATGTGATCATTTTGAGAAATTTTTCCTTATGCGCGTAAACGCTATCCACTGAGGTTGCGTCCTGCTCGCCTTGATGCCATAAGATTCCCGAAAGCGTGGAGGTGCGCATAGCAAGCTTCGTCATCATAACTGCGTGGTCATATAATATCTCACCCGGCATCCATTGATCGATGGAGGTCCCGCCGTGCGCACAAGGGATCAAACCTACCCTTTCCTTGTAATATTTCGCCGTTTCATCGGCGAAGGTCGAGGCAAGCGACACACCGCTGTGCCATTCGTTGTTAAAAATGGAATGGTCCGGATTGACAGGCTCGCGCATTTCTTCCCAAAAACCCGTTCTGAGCATAAAGCAATTGGGATTGCGGATCTCCTCGATATCTTCAAACTCTCCGCGCCCGGCCATATTTGATTGACCTATCATCAAAAAAGATTTTATCATATTTTTCTCTCCATAAAGCATTTTTGTCCGATTAACAATAATAAGGATTCGGCACGTTCATTATAACCGTTTTTTATAATAAAGTCAATAGGTTTAAATGGTGTAAAATAAATCTGCAGTCGAATGCGTTGTGTTACTGCGGAACATAGAGACAGATCTGTAACTCGAGTAAAAATCGAACGTACGAAAAAAATAAAACGATAAAAACGGGTGTTTGCCTTAAAACACCCGTTTTGATTTGTTTTCGATATGCGTTGTGTGAGGTTTGCGACGGTGTTATTTCTGCTTTGTATTCTTGTATCTGTATAGTCCTATTGCCGAGGAAACTATTGCTATCATTTCATTGGCAACACCGCCCCACACCGTATAGTACGCATTGTATATCAGTACCATCGTTGACGTGACAAGGATACTTCTTCGTAAATTCTGTACATTAGGAAAATATAAAAACAAGGTATTCACAGCAAGCGCCACAATTACCAATAAAGACATAGGTCCTTGCCACGATATGGCGCCTGTTATTCCCATAACGATTGCAAGTGCATAGGGCCAAAATGAATACGAAAAAATTTTGATATCTTTTCTGTAAATAATAAAATTCCTTATAAGGCACACGATGTTTAATAACATTCCGGACCATGCGTTTAGCAGCAAATAGCTTATACATATGCTCAGCGTAGATAATGTTTGAACGGCAATAAGCCTTTTGTGGTCTTTGCATTGGTAAGATATAAACGTTAATAATGCAGCTATCCAACCTATTATTTGTCCCGATAAAGTCATTGATAATTACTCCTATCTGTTACTTTCGACATAGCAGCACACAGCTCTCAACGTGGGTCAAGAGTACAAAAGGTATATTTTTGTGCCAAAAACGTGGGTGGAAACCCCAAAAAGTCTCATTTTTTTCTGTTCTTGGTTATAAGAATGATGCCGCAAATTATGCCTGCAAGCGCAATTGCAAACAGCGGTAGCGTGATAGCAAGACCAAAAATATGTTTTTCTGCAATTTGATTTACTAAATTAAAGGCCGATGCCAAAAACAAAGCGAAATATCCGATACTTTGAATAATTCTTAATGCTTTCATTGATTTCCTCCTGATTTTCTCGTCAGACACACGACACTCTCGACGTGGGTCAAGACTCCAAAAGGTATATTTTTATGTCAAAAACGTGGGTTGTAAAGCCAAAAGGTATATTTTATAGGGGTGTAAAGTAACATTTGTCCCTAATTTTTATGAGGTGATTGGGAACATATCAGTGCAATGATTTGAGCCAACAATCGTTATCCCAAAAAGAGGGTCTATATCCTAAAAGCTCAAGATCTCCTACATCAATTAAGCGATAAATGAAATCGGGCAATGATGACAACACACACATTTCCTTGAACGCCTCTTCATTCTTTAAAAGCCTTCCCGTCAATTTTGATAGCGAAAACTTACCTTTGTAAAAATGAGGAATGGCCTTTGTTCTTAAATATTCGAAGTCGACACTTTTTAGTTCGCCATTCTCATAAATTCTATATTCCGAATTTTCGCAAACCAATTTGTCCCAACGAGTCAATAATTCATCTTTCTTCTCGTCTGTAAGAATTTTGGCAGCAGAAAGCGGAATGCAAAGCTCCTCCGGGCGAATTTGTCCCCAATATCTGCAACCTATCATTTTATGTGCATTTAATCTATGCACTTCATCGGGAAGTTCCAACTCAATAATTGTGCAATTCACATCCTGCAATTTTTCTAAAAGATACATAAGGCCACACAAATCTCTCGCATTATGAGCATACCAAACACGAAGGATTGCGCCATTTTTAACTGCAGAAACAATTTTTTCAATGTTTTCAATAGTTCCTGCATATTGATGATAATCATCTTTGCCCAAATGCTTTATTCTTGTAGTTGCATAATCTCCCACAAGATCACAAATGTGAAAATGAGCATTTATAGCGATTCTCTCGCTTTCAGAACAAACAATAGCATCCACAATATCAATATCCGCATATTTACTTCTTTTGAAGCGTTCAACCAAATTATACCTGTTTTGAGTGCTTCTACGCCTCTGTTCTTCTGAACTAACAGTTATGCAATGATTTTGTTTTCCGGCGGGTGTATACTCGGTAAATGAAATTGTTCTATCTTCATAATGTTCTTTTGTCGGTTTTGCACCGTATAAAAAATCACGTACATTTTCAGGTATATTTCTATCGAAGAAAACATCCACAAAACGAGTGCCTTTTGTAATAATATCCTTGACGGTTGACATTTTATCTTGTTTCCTCTACTTATGTATTTTCCTTTGCAGTGGTGATGGATTTCACAAGCATACGGCGAATAACGCCACATTCCTGCAAAAGCTCTTTTGCGGTTTGTTCGCCTATCGCATTTGAGCCGCTAAGCATTTCGATCCAATATTCCGTTTCACCGCATTCTTTTAGAGCGATATGAAACTTGTTTATAAAGTCGGCCTTACTTGCAGCATAATTCGCTTCGTGTATGTTTGCACCGATTGAGGTTGCACTTCTGACGATTTGATTAACAAGCACACCTCTGCCTTTGCGAGTGTCCACTTCATCGCAGACGGCGATTACATGTAAAGCAAGAGCCTTTGCTTTTGTGCGAAGTTCTGAATCTTTCATTGTCTTTCTCCTTTTGGTTTTGGTGAAGCCTGATAAGGTGAAGTTACTCGCTAACGCTCGTAGTGAAGTTGTTCGTCAATTTGCTCTGCAAATTTCCTCACAGTGAAGTTTTGCTCGCTTCACTCGCAAAGTGAAGTTAAGTTCGCCCTAAAGCTACTTCTCACTTGCGCCACTCGTGGCGCAAACTTCACTTTGGCGATAGCCAAAACTTCACTGCTTGCAACTTCACTCGCCGCAGGCGAACTTAGTTGTCGAGCCGACGTGTGAGACACACGACCGACTCGACATGTCCCGTTCGTGAAAACATGTCTGCGGCGAATGCCCTCGTTACGGAGTATCCCTCGCCTTGAAATAGCTTGCAGTCGCGCGCGAGCGTGTCCGGATTACACGAGACGTAGATCACCCTTGACGGGGATATCTCGGAGATCCTCTTTATAAGCTCGGGCGCACATCCCTTTCTCGGGGGATCGATGACTATGACGTTTGCTCCCGTGATCTCGGGAGAATTTGCGTCTCCGCAGATGAATCTTGCGTTTTTCATATTGTTGAGAGAAGCGTTTTCCTTCGCGTTTTCGACAGCTTCGGGGATTATCTCGATTCCTACAAGCTCGGAATCGGGGAAGTCCTTTATCATGGAAAGACCGATCGTTCCGATGCCGCAGAAGAGGTCGGCAAGACGCTCGCCCTTTTTAAGATCGGCAAGCTCGGACGCCTTTTGGCAGATCAGCTCGGCACATTCGCGATTGACCTGATAAAAGGACCTTGGCGAGATCCTTACCCTGAGTCCGCAGAAGATATCCTCTATGTGATCCTTTCCGAAAAGGGTCACGCATCTCTCGCCTAAGATAACGTTCGTCCGTTTTTCGTTTACGTTAAGGATTATCGACTTTACCGAGGGGAATTTTGATGAAAGAAGGTCGCACAGCTCGTCCGAATGCGGAACAGAGCTGCCATTTGCGACAAGACATACCATGATCTCGCCGCTTCCGCGACCCTTTCGCAGATAAACGTGGCGCATAAGCCCTTTTCCGCTCTCGTGATCGTATACCGATATCCTTTTTTCCTTGCCGAATCGCACGATCTCGCGAAGGATCTCGGTAAATTCGCCGTCCTGGGCAAGACAGTCGCTTACGGGAATTATCTCGTGGGAATGCTCGGCAAAAAATCCGAGCGTCCAATCCTTGCCTATAGGGTACTGCACCTTGTTTCGGTATCTGTCGGGAGAGCCTGTCGAGAGAATGTCCTCGACCTTAACAGAAAGACCGACCTTCTCAAACGCTTTTTCTACGTAACGCTTTTTGAAAAGCTTCTCGCATTCGTAGCTCACGTGACGGAAGGAGCATCCGCCGCATCTTTTGAAGGATGCGCAGGTGTTTTCCACCCTTATGTCGGATGGCTCGATTATCTTGTTCACGCGCGCGATCGCGTGATCGGAAAGATCCTTTATTATGCCGATCTCAAGCTTGTCCCCGGTAACTCCGCCGCGCACGAAGACGACCTTGCCGTCTATCCTGCAAACGCCTAAGCCGAGGTTGTTCATATCGTTTATTTCTGTTACGTACAGATCGTTTTTCTTCATTTTTTGAAGCTTCCTTTGGTTTTGGGTGAGAAATCGTCTCTTTTTTTGAAGAACTGATAGAAATTACATTTTATCATTCCGTTGTAGAGCTTGCGCACCTTGTCCGCTCTGCGTCCGTACAGACGCTCAAACCCCTCGTGCGAGGTGAGGACGTATATCTGCCAGCTGTCGAGTAATGAAAACGCGCGTCCCATACTGCGATAGAGCTGCTCGGTCTGCTCCATTGAGAAGAGTCTCTCGCCGTACGGCGGATTGCAGACAACGGTGCCCCTGCGGCCGCCCGTTCTTATTTCGAGCGCATTTCGCTCAAACGCCTTTACAGTGCCGCCGACGTTCGCCTTGCGGATGTTTCTTCTCGTCAGCTCGACGCAGGAGATATCGATGTCGGATGCGTACACCTCGAACGGCGAATCGTTTATTATAAGATCGTTTGCCTCGTCGCGCGCGTCTTTCCATACGGATCGGTCGATCTGAGGAAATTTTTCGGCATCAAACGATCTGCCGAGACCGGGCGCACGTTTTGTCTGCATCATAGCCGCTTCGATGGCGATAGTTCCCGAGCCGCACATCGGATCCCAAAAGAGAACGTCGTCGCGCGGACGCGCGATCTTTACAAGTGCGGCGGCAAGAGTCTCGCGCAGCGGTGCCACGCTCGATTCTGCGCGGTAGCCCCTCTTGTGCAGAGCTACGCCGGATGTGTCTATCATAAGGCTTGCTATATCGTTGAGTATGAAGAATTCGACCTTGTAGAGAACGTTTTCCTCAGGGAAGAAGGAGAGACGGTATTTTGTCTTAAGACGCTCGACTATTGCCTTTTTTACTATCGACTGACAGTCGGGAATGCTGAAAAGAGCGCTTTTTACCGAATGTCCCGAGACGGGGAAGATATCTCTTTCGCCTATAAAATCCTCCCACGGAAGAGCCTTTGTGCCCTCGAAAAGAGAGTCGAAGGTGGGAGCGCTGAATTCTCCGAGCTTTATGTAGAGGCGCTCGGCAAAGCGCATACCGATATTGCATCTCGCCACGGCGGATATGTCACCCGTGAAGGTGACACGTCCGTCGATGGTCGATATTCGCTTGTATCCGAGGGAGTCTATCTCCTCTCCGAGAAATTTCTCAAGACCGAAGAGACAGGTCGCAACGTAAGTGAGTTCCATTTGAAGATCCTTTCTTTTGTACGGATGATTCGCCTATTTTCCCGAAAAGCCGTAAACGAATCCGTTTTCGCCGCTATGCGAGATATCTCCCGCAACCACGGTGTTTCTGTATGTCAGAACGTCGGCAAACACCTTGCCCGATGCGTCCTTGTAATTTGTTATTTCAAAGGTGTAGCGCGTGAGAGTCTTCAGCTTGTATTTTTCGAGATCGAGTCCCTGACGCTTCTGTATCTCGTTGTATCTTACGAAAATGCTTCCGAATTCGGACGGAACCGTGATTTCCGAGACCTTTATCGGCTTTGGTGAGACCTCCCAGCCGAACTGTGAGAGAAAACGGGCGGCGTCCTCGGCGTTTTTTACGTCCGAGTACGAGATCTCGACCTCGGGCTCGACGCTTGCGTCAAGTGCTCCGTAGGATGGGATCGTGAGGATAAGAGTAGCGAGTATAAGCAGTGCCGTTCCGATGGCGGCAAACGCCTTTACACTCGAGGCTCTGAAGGAATAAACGAACATTTTGAGTTACCTCCGCAAAATAAAGTTTTTTGTAAATAAATACCGTAATAAATTATATTTTGCCCTGTTTGTCCGTATTCCGTAAAAATACACACTTGATCTTTTTGTTTTGCGGCGCATACCTTCTTTTCATTATATCATATACTGCTACCTTATTCAAGTAGGTGACGAAGCCTTTTTTCGGAAATTCCGAGTGCTGTCATCGATCTTTTTTCGATCAGCAGGCACCTTTTTCTTACCGTCGGACTACCGTCATTCCCGAAAGCGCTTATAGTACATGAAAAGGCGTGTCTGTCTTTTGTGCACGGAAAATGCTCCCACACGAGCGATGCGTTTATCGGCAGTGAAAGCGCCTCTCTTATCTCGCGTGTACGCGCGCCGCCCTTGATCATGGAATCGACCTTCGGTGTCAGTACCGTTTTTGCGATATTTTCAAGATATTTTAGGTAATTTTCCGCGCATTTTGTAAAAAATCCGTTTGGAAAATCCTTTTCGTCGCAAAGTGGGATATCAAGCGTGTAGCTTATAAGCAGGTGACGACCCCTTGATATCATACCGCTTTCTTCTTTTGTGCTTATCATATATCCGCCTCCTTTTTTACAGTATATGCAAAAAAAGCCGAACCGAAAATGCATCGGTTCTAAAGGACAGTTTTAGAATAAAAAGACCGATATGGAATAAACTCCGTATCGGCTCTTTTCTACTTTCTCACCGCTTTTGGTGGTGAGAAAGTGCGTATTTCTTAACAGCTTTAATCATATGCCAATGGTCAAGGAGGAACGGTGATTTTTGCCGAGGTGAAAAATTTATTTCAATATTGACAAGTGATGAGAGACTATGTATAATATGGATATATTCAAACGAGAACGGTAAGGGAGATTTTTCTATGATGAAGTTTAATATACAGCATTACGGAGCTTTACCAAACGGCGCACTCTGCACAAGTCAGATTCAAAATGCAATCGACGACTGCTTCTTGAACGGCGGTGGCGAGGTGCTGATCCCCGAGGGTGTCTATTTGACCGGAGGATTGCGATTACGGTCCGGTGTTACTTTACATCTGCTTGAAAACGCAGTTTTGTCAGGCAGTACATCTCCGGAAGATTATATGACATACATAAACGATTCCATTGAACCGATATCCGCAAAAGAAAGGCAAATGCCCGTATCTACGATAAAGAGCGGAGCTACAGTGGAGAGCTCTGCTTATCCCTATTCGCGCTGGAATAACGCGATCATTCGAGCGATCAATGCCAAAAACATTGCAATTATTGGAGATAGTGGATCGGAAATCAACGGACAAAATTGTTTTGATCCGGTGGGAGAAGAAAATTATAGAGGACCTCACGCTATCAATATGTGGTTCTGTGAAAATATTACTTTGCGCGGATATACAGTTCGTGACAGTGCCAACTGGGCGCACGCTATTCAAAACAGTCAAAATATAAGCATTTGTGAGGTCACCGTTTTAGGCGGTCATGACGGATTTGATGTCCGAACCTGCGACGATATTTTGGTTGAAAATTGCACCTTCACCACCGGTGATGACTGTATTGCGGGATTTGATAATATTAACGTGACCGTTCGCAACTGCTATTTTGAAAGCTCGTGTAGCATATTCCGCTTTGGTGCAACAAATATGCTTGTTGAAAACTGCCGCGGGATCGCTCCTGCCACCTATGGATTCAGAGGGCATCTTTCCTATGAAGAAAAACGCGAACGTGCCGCCACGACCGTAAAGTGCAGACATTCCTGCCATGGCGTGTTCCTATATTATTGCGATAACAGAGCCGCACTTAGAAAAACACCGGGAAATATATTAATACGTAATTGCAAATTCAAGAACCCCGATGCAATTCTAACCCATCCTTTTGGTCATAAATGGTGTTGCAATCGCGCTTTAGATAATATCACTTTTGAGAATTGCATCTTTGACGGAATATGTGATCCGATGAATCTCGAATGTCCAAAAGAGGAGCCCCTTGCGTTATACATGAAATATTGTACCGTTGTTGGACGCGAGGGCTATGAAGACATCAATTTTATTGTAGGCAATAATATTGCAACGGTTGATTTGGATCATATATCATTTGAAAATTTACAAGGACCGAAAATCGTTTGCGATCCGAATACAAAAATAAACATAAAAAAATAACCGGAATGGTTTCTCTGTTGTTCTTAACGGAGAATTGTTAGGCACAAAAACTTCGGCAGAGAACTTGTTTTCTCTGCCGATTTTGCTATAATGGAGCTAACGAGAAGCCTCTCCCTTTGGGTAGCGAAGCGGCGCGAGGGGAGTGAATGACACCACGGTGTGGTGTCAGAGCCCGAGCGTGACCGAGCCGCGGCGAGACGGTGGCGGCGAAGCCGACGGAGAGGGCAAAATGGTCGCAATGATCCCCCTCTCACCCGCTATCGCGGGAGCTCTCCCAAAGGGAGAGCCTTAAGACGCGCACAACTTTAGGGGTGTGGGCTTTGCCCGAAGCCTTATTACAAACAGAAAGAGCAAACACGCAAGACGAAAAATCTTGTATGTCTGCTCTTTTTTTGTTAGTGATGTATTTGCTGTCGCAAAAGTGATGTTATTCGCCATGCTCATAATGATGTTGCGAGCTTATGCTCGCAGTGATGTGATGTTTGCCCACTGTGCCGAAGGCACAACATCATTCACGCAGTGAACATCACTGACGAAGTCAACATCACTTGCCCCGGGGGCAAACATCGTTTAGCGTGATGCTCCGTTAAGAGCATCACGCTATCCCGTATCGGCTTTTTTAAATAGCTTTGAATTATCTGTCTCTCTTGCCCTCGAGGAAGATAACGACGCGTCTGTTAGAATCGTTACCGATGCTGTTGGTCGCTACGCCCTCTATCTTCTGCACCTCGGAGTGGATGACCCTTCTCTCGTAAGGGCTCATCGGCTCGAGAGTAACGCTTCTTCTGTACTTTATAACCCTCGAAGCCATACGTCTTGCGAGCTGACGGAGAGTGTCGTTTCTCTTTGCGCGGTATCCGTCGATATCGAGCGAGATCTTCGCATATCCGTCGCCGTCCTCCTCGCCTCTGTTGGCGCTGAGGTTGACGAGGTACTGGAGCTGATCGAGCGTTTCACCGTGATGTCCGATAAGAACACCTGCGTTTTCTCCCTCAAGCTCGAGCTTGAGACCGTCCTCGTCCTCGGTCTCGACCACGCTTGCGTCGATCCCCATATTGCTTATGAGAGTTTCAAGAAAGTCCTTTGCGTTGTCTATAGGCGAGGGAGAATAGGTTACCTTGACCTTTGCAAGAACTTCTCCGATTCCGAAAAAGCCCTTTTTAGCCTCGGTCAGGACCTCGTAGCTCACCTTTTCAGCGGGAACTCCGAGCTTTTCAGCCGCGCGAGCGACGGCTTCGTCTACCGTCTTACCGCTTTCTATGATTTCCTGTTTCATTCTGATAAAAATTCCTTTCGAAACTGTAGGTCTGCCTTATTTTTTGTTTTTGCCGTGATCGGGAGCGTCGTCCTTGAGCTTGGGAGCCTTGGAAGCGCTCTTTTTGGTTTTGTCGGGAACAGTATAAACCTCATCATCGTCGATATGATGGAGAGATCTGTAGACTCCGGGAGCGGGAGCGGCACGCGAAGAATTCTTCGAGCTCTTTTTACCGTTCATCTCACGCTCGGCGCGCTTGTAATCCTCCTGTGTGAACTTGGGATAAGGATACATCTTCTTGAGAACGAGCTGCTGAAGAACTCCGAGGATATTCTGGAACATCCAGTAGATTCCGAGCATTGCAGGGAACATAAAGGACATCCAAACGCTCATCAGGGGCATCATAAGATCCATGATGATGTTCGAGGTCTTAGCGGAAGGATCCTCAGCGGCGATAGCGCCCTGATAGGAGAGCTTCTGCGTAAGCTTGGTGCTCACGTACGCAATAATTCCCGTAAGTATGGGAATTATGATATAGATCGTCGTGAACGAGGGAACCTCGCTGAGATCAAAATTTCCAAAAATGGTGAAGTCGGGGAGGTTAGAATATTCGATATTCTTTCCAAGTGCCTCTTCTGCGCCCTCGATGATCTCCTTGCTGTGCTCACCGTTAAGGATGGATACGAGATCGATCTCGGTGACCTTGGCGTAGATCTTCTCGCCTGCTACCTCAAAGCCTCTTGCGAACTTGAGAAGCGCGGCGATAGCCTCCTTGCTTGCGCCGCAGATGTAGCGAAGCGGATTTCTGATAACGTTATATATTATCAGAATAAGGGGAAGCTGGAGGAGCAGGGGAAGACATCCGCTCATCGGATTGTAGCCTTCCTTCTGATAAAGCTCCTGTATCTCCTCCTGCATTCTTCTCTGCATATTGGGATCGGTCGTTCCCTTATACTTTTTCCTTATAGCGACCTCCTTCGGGCGAAGCTTAGCCTGACGCACCGAATTCTTCTGCTGCTTTATTGAAAAAGGGAAGAGAAGCACCTTCGTACAGATAGCAAAGAGAATGATAGCAAAGAGATAGCTGTGTGTGAGGTCGTTAAAGAACCTCAGAACTGTTCCGAAAATATTAAGAAGCCAGTCCATTACGTCATTCCTTTTTTAAATTATTATCGGGGTATTCCGCGTTTTTTTCTCCGTTTTTCCCCTTTTTGAAGGGATTTTCGGGAACGGGATCGTAGCCGCCCTTACAAAACGGATTGCATCTTAAGATGCGCCAGACCGAAAGAGACAAGCCGAAAATAACGCCCCACTCGCGCACTGCCTGAAGCGCGTAGAGCGAGCAGGTCGGTGTAAATCTGCAGCAGGGTCTTTTTGCGGGCGAGATAAAGCGGCGATAGAATCTTATCGCGAGCGTGACCGCATTTTCCTCAAAAGCGCCCGTATCTTGGGGATCTTTTTCCTCCTTGATATCGGGATCCTTTTTATTCTTCCGTACTTTTTTCACTTTCAGTTATTATCTCCGCATTGCTTTGGCATGAAACGAGTCCGAGCTTTACCGACGCATCGAGCAGCTCGGCGTAGACCTCGTTCATTTTGGACGAGAGCAGAGCATGTCTTGCGGCGATGACGACTATAAGACCCTTTTTTACCGTTTGTTCACGTTCAAGGCGTCTGTACGCCTCTCTGATAACACGTTTTGCGCGGCTGCGCTCAACTGCGCCCCCGATTTTTTTCGAGGCAGTTATGCCGACGCGGTTGAGCTTTTCCTTAAGAGGATTTCTTTTTTTGATAAGAGACGCGTTCTTATCGGCAAGAATATAAAGAACGATCCGTTTTTTTACCAGCTTTTTATCGCTGTTATAAGCCTTTAAAAAAAGGTGATTTTCACAAAGCGAATAGATCTTCATAGTAATAGGTCCGAGCAGATCTTCACGAAACTCGTCGCAGTCTCTTATAATATTTCGCAAAGTGCGTGATCCTTCAAAAAAATTGATTTTGGCGATCCTTTTCGATCGACCGACTGTAATTTCAACAGGCAGCGGCTCTTTTCCGGCTTGTCCGGAAAAAGGCCGCCTCAAAACAAAAACCCCCGATAAAAGGAATCGGCGGTCTTTTTACGTCTTGCCTTAGTAAGAAAGAGTGTCTCTGCCCTTCTGACGGCGTCTCTTAAGTACCTTACGTCCGTTCTTGGTTCTCATTCTCTTTCTGAAGCCGTGCTCCTTCTGTGCCTGACGTTTCTTAGGCTGATAGGTTCTTACCATTTATGCGCACCTCCGTTCACAACTGTGCTTTTCTTTATTATTTTAAATCCGATTACTTAAAAATCGTTACGGATTCCGGCGCGATCTTCCGCCGGTTTTTCTGCGACGCTTTCTATTATATAACTTTTTTGGGTGCTTTGTCAATACCTTTTTGCAAATTTATCGGTATTTTCTTTGATTTTTTTATCTTTTTTGGAAATTTTAGGGGTTATTTAGAAGGGATTTAGTTAGTGCGAACATCTCAAAGACGCGTTAGATCCATTTTTCCGACTTTCTGTGTTGACAGAAAACCGCCGCGAAGCGGCGCTTAGCACTTTGGCTTACGCCAAACTGCGCCCTTCGAATGAGGATCGCAAAGATCCGAGACAGGAAGGGAGTACCATAAATCCGTCCTTGTCTTTTATAAAACACCTATCCTCGCACGTTGAACTCGTTGCTCTCTCCACGTCTATCCTAAAAAGATACAAATCTCCGCTAACATTTGCTCTCTTTAAATCCGTTCGCGTTGTTCGCACTGACCAAGCGGTCGGGGGAGGGTTGGATCTTAAGGATAGGGAGGGCGTATCGCAAAGCCCTCCCTGTCCTTAAGTCGTTCTTTGCGAGACTTTCTGTCGATACAGAAAGTCGGAAAAAATCAATCTAACGCGTCTTTGAGTTGTTAGCACCATCTAAATTCATTCTAAAGAACTTTTTCACAACACAAAATCACAAAATTTAAAGCTCGTCGCCCTCTCCACGGCTACTCGAAAAAGATACAAATCTCCGCTAACATTTGCTCTCTCTAAATCCCTCCACGTTGTTCGCACTGACCAAGCGGTCGGGGGAGGGTTGG
>JAFTUC010000031.1 GCA_017466445.1 Clostridia bacterium | reverse complement strand
TTCAAAAACTTTTCTTTCTTGGGGAAACTTTTTGAAAAAAGTTTCCCCAAACCCCTTCAAAAACTTTTACACTCTAAGTAATTCGAAGAAGTTCGTGACAAAAGGATTTGAAATTTAACTTTTGTTTGTAAAAACGGAGCTTTTTCAGACAACCTCTCAGTCAGCTTCGCTGACAGCTCCCCTTACTCAGGGGAGCCTTGGTGACGGCGGAATCTTTCTTTCGTAAACTCTCCACAAACTTTACTGCTACTTTTCGTAGTAAAGTTTTTGAAGTTCCAAGAAACTTTTTTCAAAAAGTTTCTTGGTGGGATCCAAGGGCAAAGCCCTTGGCAGGGTCTCGGGACAGAGTCCCGAGCGGGTTCCAAGGGCGGAGTCCTTGGCAAAGCCCCTAAGCAGAGCATCGTCAAAAAACCCTTGTGTCGCCGCGATGGCAGACTATTTCGTATCCGATAACGCGCATATCTTCCTTTAATTTGTCTATTTCCTGCGCCGATTCGGCGCCGCTCGACAGCTTGCCCTCGTAGATCTCGTACTTTGCGCGAAGGCTTTGAGGCGAGAGATTGGGCATAATTACGTTTGCGCCCGAAAGGATGCCACGCTCTCTGCCGCCCTGACCGATGCTTCCGAGCGCGGTCGTTGCGGGGAGAAGGATCCCGGGACTGATTATCCTGATTATAGAAAGCAGATAACAGGTAAGCTCGGCGCTTCCCTTTTCAAACTCGCCAAACGGGGTCGCTCTGTGCGGAATGAAGGGTCCGATACCGCACATGTGCGGTCTGAACTCTTCAATAAATTTAAGATCTCGGGCAATATCGCGCTCGGTCTGATATGGCGATCCGACCATAAATCCACAACCCACCTGATATCCTATCTCGCGAAGGTCGCTCAGACATCGCATTCGGTTTTCAAAGCTCATCGCGCTCGGATGCAGCCTTTCGTAATGCTCCTTCGTCGCGCTCTCATGACGTAGCAGATATCTGTTCGCGCCCGCATTAAAGAGACGCTCGTAGCTTTCCCTGCTTCGCTCACCCATCGACAACGTGATCGCGCAGTCGGGAAAGCGACTTCTTATCTCGGAAACGACGTCGCAGAGATATTCGTCGCTATAAAAGGGATCCTCGCCGCCCTGCAGAACGAAGGTCCGAAAGCCGAGCGGATATCCTTTTTCGCAGCATTCAAGGATCTCTTCCTTTTTAAGTCTGTATCTTTCGCACGAGCTGTTCGATCGCCTTATTCCGCAGTAGAGGCAGTCGTTTTTGCATATATTGCTTATCTCGATGAGTCCGCGAATGTAAACCTCACGCCCGTAATACCTCTCGCGCTCGGCAAGTGCGATCGCACGAAGCTCGCTTGCAAGCGTTTCGTCTCTTCCACGGATCAGCTCGGCGTAAGAGTCTATCGAAAGCGATCTCTTTTCAACAAGCTCGTTCTTGATCTCAAAAATCTTGTTTTTCATGTCTTTTTACTTCGAATAAGCCGTTTTTACGCTTATTCCGCTTATGTTTCCTATCTTGCCCGAAAGCGCGGCGGTGACGTCCTGCGGAGCGTCGATCACGATGCTAACCACGTTTACCCCTCGGTCTCTGTACGGAATTCCCATCCTTCCGACTATGTAGCTCCCGTAATCGTGAAGAATCGCGTTCAGCTTCTCTACCGAGTCTACGTCCTCTACTATTATCGCCATAACGGCTATCCTGTTTTCCATTTTGTCTGTTTCTTTTTTTCTTGGGAAAACTTTTTTACAAAAAGTTTTCCCAATCCCTTTCAAAAACTTTTCTTTTTTTGCGAGAAAACTTTTCTTTCTTGGGGAAACTTTTTGGAAAAAGTTTCCCCAAACCCCTTCAAAAACTTTTATACTATAAGTAATTCGAAGAAGTTCGTGACAAAAGGATTTGAGATCCTCTGCTAAGCAAGCTTTTGGAAAAAGTTTCCCCAAACCCCTTCAAAAACTTTTATTCGTTTTTGATGCGTAAATCCTTCTCAAACTTTACCGTCATCAATAGTAGTAAAGTTTTTGAAGTTCCAAGAAACTTTTTTCAAAAAGTTTCTTGGTGGGATCCATGGGCAAAGCCCTTGGCAGGGTCTCGGGACAGAGTCCCGAGCGGGTTCCAAGGGCAGAGCCCTTGGCAGAGTCCCGAGCAAGAAAAAAAGCTATGCCGGAAAAAGGCATAGCTATAGTGTCAGCTTGGTTGTTCCTTTTTCCTTCTCGTCAGAGTCCCGGTGCGAGGCTCTTGTTTTCGGGCGCAAGGTGTTGCTTTTATTCTACTTTGTTATTATTTTATCATACTATTGCACGCTTGTCAATAGAAGAACTTTATTTTTTGCATTTCAAATTAAAAAATATTGACAAAAACACAGATATGTGGCATAATTACGGTAAAAGTTCAAATGCCGCGGGCAGGAGGAAATTTTATGGATCAGAACGAGAAAATGGAGCTTGAAATGCTCAGAAAAAGCAATGTGCTTTGGGGAAAGACCCTCGTCGCCTGCGGTGATAGCTTCACCGAGGGGGATTTTACCTCGTGGAAGGACGAGAACGGCAAATCGGGACGCGAGTCGCCTGTCATCTACGACAGCGAGCGCAAGACCTACAAGACCTATCCGTGGTGGATCGCGGAGCGCAATAATATGAAGCTGAAGAACCTCGCGAAATGCGGCGGCACGATCGCGCTCACAAGGGACTATCTTGAGTCGCCCGATACGGTCGATAAAAATTTCAGATGCCCCTTTGCAAACGAGCTTTATCTTGAGATAGGCGACGATCCCGATTACATTCTCATAATGTACGGACTTAACGATATGTATAAATGCGAGCTCGGATGCATCGACGATACCACTCCCGAGACCTTTTACGGTGCGTTTAACTTCATTTACCGCTATCTTATAGAAAAATATCCGCGCGCCAAGATCGGTTCTCTCGTCTGTAACGCCTATCTCGCACCCGATTTCCGGGAAGCCGTACGCGAAACGGCAATAAAATGGGGTATTCCTTATCTCGATCTCTTCGAGGACACGGGAATTTCAACGACTCTCAGCAAAAAAGGACTCTGCGACGAGGCGAGAGAGATCCGTAACAGACAGTTTTTCGTCAGTAAGACCAACGGCCACCCGAACCTGCTCGCTCACGAGCTTATGAGTAGCTGCGTCGAGGAATTTTTAAGAAGAATATAAAGAAAAAGGAGACAAACGAAATGGAATTTATGCTTGGAGTAAATTATTGGGGCAGAGACTACGGCACGGAAATGTGGCTTCATTACGATCCTCAGGCGATCCGCAACGAGATGAAGCAGCTTTATGACTGCGGAGTTCGTTGCATGAGAGTTTTCCCGAACTGGAGGGACTTTCAGCCGATCGAAAAGGCGTACGGACACCTCGGAAGATTTGTTGAATACGTTAACAGCCACGACGGAAGACCCGTCTACGGAGACGGAGTCGATATGGACAGAATAGAAGAGTTCCACGATTTCTGTCAGGCGGCGCAGGAGGTCGGAATGACCCTCGTCGTTTCGATCGTTACCGGATGGATGAGCGGAAGACTTTTCGTTCCGCCTGCGATAAGCGGAAAAAATCCGATACTTGATCCCGAGGCGCTCGTTCTTACGAGACGCTACGTTCACCGCTTCGTAAAAGAGCTTAAGAATGAAAAAAGCATAATTATGTGGGATCTCGGAAACGAGAGCAACTGCATGGGACCGGTCGGAAATCCCTTCGACGCGTATAAGTGGGCGTCAACGGTAGTCGATTCGATACGAGCCGAGGACAACACCCGCCCGATCTCGAGCGGAATGCACGCGCTTGACTTCTACGTAAACTGGAAGATAGTGCATCAGGGCGAGCTTTGTGACGTTCTTACGACGCACCCGTATCCGTCTCCGACGATAGGCGGAAACAAGGAGCCGTACACGAGACTCAGAACTACCTTCATCCCCACCGCGCAGACGATATATTACTCCGGACTCAGTAAGCGCCCCGCGTACATTCAGGAGAGCGGAACCTTTACTGAAACTATCGGAAGTCTCGAGATGTCTGCCGATTTTATGAGGATACAGATCCTCTCCTCCCTTTCCAACGGACTTCTCGGATATCAGTGGTGGTGTGCGTGGGATCAGAGTCATCTTGATTTCTCACCGTATACCTGGTCTATCATGGAGGAAAAGCTCGGACTTTTCGACGCAAACGGAGACCCGAAGCCGGTCGCGCACGTCATGAAATCGATGAGCAAGACCATCGAAGGTCTTCCTTCGCCCTTCCCGAAGCGCAAATCGGACGGATTTTGCATCCTTTCGTATGAAATGAATCAGCAGAACAACGCAATGGCCTCTCTTACGTTCGGAAAGCAGGCGGGGATCGATCTCGACGTCGTGTTCAGCGAGGGCGAGAGGCTTCCCGACTCCGATCTCTATTTCCTGCCCTCGATCACCGGCTGGAGCATCCTGCGTAAGGGAACGTGGGAGGAGCTTCTCGACCGTGTGGATAAGGGAGCGACCCTTTGTATCTCATATGACGGCGGACATATGATCGATCTTCCGAAGGTCCTCGGCGCCGAGTCTATGGGAGTAATGATGGGTGTCAGCCATAGCATTGAGCTTGACGGAAAACGAGTTCCTTACCGCGGAAACGAGATCCTTATGAAGCCGCTTAGTGCCGAGGTGCTTCTCGAAAACGGGGAGGGAAATCCGGTATTTCTTAAGAATAAGTACGGCAACGGATATATATATTTCATCAATTTCTCGCCCGAGAACCTTTCCTTCGACACTCCCGACGGATTCAATAAATTCCCCTTCTACCTCATGTACAAGGAGGTCGCGAGAGAGTGGATCGAGAAAAAGCCGATCCTGGTCGACGACAGAAATATCGGTATTACTGTAAATCCCGAAAGTGAGAGCGAGTCTCTCGTTACTCTGCTCAACTATTCGGATAAGGATATAGTGCCCGAGATCAGAGTGAACGGGGAGTACGAGATAAAGGAGATCCTTTACGGAAACACCGACCTTATTCCGAAGTGCGACGGCGTCATACTGCGCGTTAAAAAGAAGTAACGTATCGAAACGGTCCATCCGTGAATAAGAGCTAAAAAAAGCCTGATTTGTCTACCGACAAATCAGGCTTTTTGTTTGCGCCGATATCAATCAACTGTATCATAATCGTCCGTAATTATATTTTGATGTTCTGTCTTTTGACTTTCAAAATACTCATCATATCCACTGACCTGTATCGCGGCAACGTAAGTCTTGGCATAGATCAAGTTTCCGTTTTCTGCCGTTCCGATCTTTTTGTAAAACGCGTAAAAGGGTATTTCGACGGTTTTTTTGCTTGTTTTATCATCATAGCCGAACACGTACTCTATATCAACGAAATCGTAACCGTCAAAGCTTATCTTCTCCTGCTCTGCCATACACAGCGAGCACGAGTGCCCTCCGAATACGTAACCTTTGTACAGTAAAGCTTCTGCTTCCTTAAGAGAGATCCTTTTAGCGTTACCTATAAGGGTACACTTTTTGGCAATGTCTGTCCTGTTCTTATAATAGTCGATGTCACTCACCGTTAAAATATCGTCGCTTACGATATCTCCCGAATAATTGTAAGAATTATTGAAACTTATACATATATAATCGGACACGGGTTTTCCTCGAAACTTATTCAGAGGATGCGCCGATTCATCGTAAAAATAAATATATATCGAACTTGCTCCGTGATCTGAATAATCGTTAAAATGCCGTATTATTTTTACATCGGAGAATGATACGTTAAAAATATCAAACAGCTTGTTTTTTATTGACTTGATCGACTTTATGATCTCTTCATCCGATAGCCGTTGATCGATCTGTACTGTTTCTCCGTCTATAATGATCTTTTTGTCTGCGTCTCTCCACGAATAAAAGGAGAGCGAACAGTATGCTTCACTCTGCGATGCCCTTATTCGGTAATGCCCGACAGAAGCACCGACAGAAAGGAATTTACCAAAGCTGTAATTATCTTCGTTTATGTCATATTCGGGTACTGTAACACCGATCGATTCGGACAATTTCGGGAGGATCCCGTTAATAAAGTCCCTAAACTCATTTTTGTCCAGCTCTTTAGTTTTTCCGGTATATTCATAAACACCCAGATATTTGTCATCGGGTATTTCGTCAATATGCAAGTATTTTTCGTGCGGAACATAGATTTTTGTATAAGCGTTTGTTGATACAGAATTATCTTTATTTGAGCTGAACAACTTAGAGATGTCCTTTGCGGAATACTGTGCCGTATCCCAAGTCGGAACTTTTAACATCGGCACAATGATGCCTACACAGATGATCAGGGCAAAGCACGCCGCGACCGCTCCGATGTGAAGCCATATGGTTTTTGATCTCTTCTTTTGCCTGAGCTGATCCTTCTGCTCAACGTATTTTTCAACAAGGTCGGCATCGAGACGGTCCAGACCTTCATTCCATTCTTTCTTTTTCATATCAAATAGCCCTCACTTTCAAGCTTTTCCTTTAAATCGCTCCTGATGGCGGCAAGCTCCTTGTTCACCGTGGAGCGGCTCAGACCGAGATCGCTTGCGATCGTATCGATCGGGTCGGCTACGTAGTACCGACTCATAAATATGAACCTTCTGCGCTCGGAGAGCGAGCGAAGAAAATCGCTGATAACACTTCCGAGTCTTTCGGCGTCGAAATCTGAGCACACGTCCTCATCGCCCGACACGAAAGCCTCGAGCTCGGACAGGGACACCGTCAGCTCGGACGGTATTGTCCTTTTGCGCAAACCGGCATGATAGCGTTTGATCGCAACTCTTCGTGCGATAGTCGTCAGAAACGCCTTTAGCACGTTCGGTCTTGACGGCGGTATCGCATTCCACGCGCCAAGGTATGTATCACTTAGACATTCCTCGCAGTCAAGTCGGTCGTGAAGCAGGTTATAAGCAACAGAAAACAGATACTTTTTGTATTTAAAGTCGGTTTCCTCAATTGCTTTTTCATCTCTCCTAAAGTACAGCTCGACGATCTTTGCGTCGTCCATAGGCATTTTTTCGTTCTGTTTGCTTTTAAGCTCCATAGCTTGCCTCCTTCCTCACGCTTTTGAAAGAGCCCTTCATAAATAACAGTACCAAAAATTTTGAAAATGTGTAACTGTTTTTGATTTTTGCATTATATTTATATTTCTCTTTGATAAAATCAATTGCCTTTTAACCGTTATACCGTATGCTTGTACTGTATTATAGCACAAAATTTAATTTTTTCAATATAACAAAAGCGGCTTCGCCTCTTTTCGCGGGATCCTGCGTCTTTTTTTCTCACGCAAAACAGAAACCCGATGCTCTGCATCGGGTTTCTGTTTGTGATACCACTACAAAATAGATCCATACAATGCTATCGTACAAAAACAGGCCGTGATTTTTACCGTAAGGGTGGACTTACCCCTTGGCGATGATGGAGCAAAAAGTTGTCCGAGGTCTTTCGGGCTTTCGCTCCATGCTTGTAAACGAATCTATGTAGTTACCACTCTCGCCATTCTTCTGTGATGTCATCTTCAGGATTGGTCAAGCCACATTCAACAGCACTGTTTTGAATAATTTCCCAAATCGACTCACGTTCTTCAGTTTCCAACAAGCAGTAATCGGTTTTTTCGTTAAGCTTGTTAAGAGCTAAAACCAATTTCTTTACATGTTTCATAATTTCTTTGTTTGCAGGCTCTGTGATGCTTTCAAGTGCAACCAAATACTCAAGAATCAAGGCCTCACATTTTGCAATATCTTTTTGGGTGAAACCGCAATCCTCACAATCGTTCATAAATTCAGTCATAGGAACAATGACAGTTTCTTGTAATTGATTTTTGAAATTTTGAATATTCATAAGTGTATACCGCCTTCCTTGGCTTCATTATACCATAAAATCTATTACTTTTCAAGCTTTATAATCAAAAAATGCTTTTCGCAAGCGATAAAATCGCGGCGAAAAGCTACCTCAATTATTCATTATTCATTAGCGAAGCGGCTTCATTATTCATTCTTCATTAAAAATCCGCGCGTGGGACAAGAGAATAATGAATGATGAATAATGAATAGTGAATAATACAAAGAAAAATCCGCATTCTTACGAACGCGGATTTTCTTTGTGATACCACTACAAAATTGATCCATACAAGACTATCGTACAAAAACAGTCCATGATTTTTTTCGTGAGGGTACACATATCCCTTGGCGATGATGGGTGCAAAAAGTTGTCCGAGGTCTGTCGGGCTTTCGCACTATGCTTGCAAACGAAGCTATGTATTTGATTTCAAGAAAGCGTCAAAGCGTCTTCGATTTGCTTTTTCCACTCCTTGTTGCGAGAAACAACTATTGCAATGGTTTTACCATTTGCACTAACTAAAATTTGATTTTTATTGGTTTTCACCGATTCTATTGTATTTGTCGGTATTACGATTTCTTTTGTTGAAATATTTATCTTGTGAGGATAGAATTCAATGCCATTCTCTGTGAAAAACATCCAACCACCATTTCCGTTGATAGTTGCTCCGCCATCACAAATTATTTTTCTTTCTTTTGCAATTTCTGTGCGCTTTTTATCGAACTTTTTTTCTTGATATTTAACAAAAAGAAATATCAAGAATGCAAAAAGAAATCCACACAAAAATCCTGTGATTACTCCATGCAACAAACTAAGATGCATAAGACCGAATAAAATTCCCATTGGAACCCCGAACATTACTCCAGTAAGCGCATATTCCTTTATTCCGTTTTTGTATGTCATATTTTCATCCTTAAAAAATGGGTTTTTATTATTATATCACAAATATGCAAATTTTGCAATATAAAATCGCTTTTCGCCTCGGCGAAAAGCTACCTCAATTATTCATTATTCATTAGCGAAGCGGCTTCATTATTCATTCTTCATTAGAAAAGTTGCGCAAGTTAATGAATAATGAATGATGAATAATGAAAAATGAATAATACAAAAAGAAAAGCCGCTTGCTTACGCGCGCGACTTTTCTTTTTGACAGGGGCGGAAGGACTTGAACCCGCGACATGCGGTTTTGGAGACCGCCGTTCTACCAACTGAACTACACCCCTAAATTTTCGTCACGCGTAGTATTATATCACACACTTTTTGAAAAATCAAGTGCTTTTTCAATATTTTTTCTTTTTTTATCGCATTATTCCCATCAAATGTGTGATTTTATCATTTAAATGTTGACAAATCGTTTACAAAGTGATACAATTATGTTTAACATCATATTTTTCGGAGATTTATTTTGAAAAAAGACACCGCTCTTCTTATAGTTAATCCCATGGCGGGACAGTGCAAGGCGAAAAACAATCTCTTCGGCGTCATCGAGGCGATTTCCTCGCGCTATCTCGTTACCGTCCATCTCACCGAAAGCGGTGAGGATGCCACTCTTGCCGCCAAAGAGGGCAAGGGAAAATACAACGCTATCTTCTGCTGCGGCGGCGACGGCACGCTCAGCAGAGTCATAAACGGCTGTGCCGACCCGAGCGATCCCCCGCTTATCGGATACATTCCCTGCGGAACCGCAAACGACGTCGCGACCACCTTGAATCTGCCTAAAAACATGGGACAGTGCGCCAAAAAGATCATGTGCTCACGCGCAAATCCGCACGACATCGGCATCTTTAACGGCGAGCGAAAGTTCGTATACATCGCCTCCTTCGGAGCGTTTACGAGATCCTCGTACGAAACTCCTCAGGCGATCAAAAACGCGCTCGGTCAGTCCGCATATCTTATCTCGGGTGCGATGGAGTTTGGAAACATTCAGAAGATCGCGACCAAGGTCGTCTGCGACGGCAGAGAGCTGATCTATGAGGACGTCGCATTCCTCGCGGTCGCTAACACAAAATCGGCAGGCGGACTCGTGAAGTTCCCCGACAACAGAGTCGCTCTTAACGACGGAAAGCTTGAGCTTCTTCTCGTGCGTTATCCGACCAATATGAACATGTGGAACGACATAATCTCGGCAGTCTCGATGCAGATCTTCGACTCGCACAGCGAGAACGTTATCCTTCTGCGCGGATCGCACATCGACATTATGACCCGCGAGCTGACTCCTTGGACGCTTGACGGCGAGGGTGCGGGCGAGTTCAAGCGCGTGTCGATAAGCTGCGCCAAGGGCGCCGTCCGTCTCCTTTATTGATCTCCCGCCAAGGGCTCTGCCCTTGGAACCCGCTTAGGGGCTCTGCCCCTAAGAACCCCGCCAAGAAACTTTTTGAAAAAAGTTTCTTGGATCTTCAAAAACTTTTCTTTTCTTGGGAAACTTTTTGGAAAAAGTTTCCCAAACCCTTCAAAAACTTTTCTTCTACTCAGAAAAACTTTTCGGAAAAAGAGTTTTCAAAAGATTTACTGAAAGAAGATAACCGATACGGAATTTCCGTATCGGTTATTTGTTTTTGGAAGGGATTTTTCCGAGTCACCAACGTGTAAAAGTTTTTGAAAGAGCGCGAGAAAACTTTTTTCAAAAAGTTTTCTCGCAAAAAAAGGAAAAGTTCCCCCAAGAGAAGACACAATGTCAAAGCTCGGCGGCGATACTGCGATAAGCTCTTGGTGAGCGCCCGGTAGTTTTTTTGAAGACGCGTCTGAAATACGCAGACGATTCGAAGCCGCATTTTTCAGAGATCTCCTCTATCGA
Source organism: Clostridia bacterium (assembly GCA_017466445.1). Taxonomy (GTDB): domain Bacteria; phylum Bacillota; class Clostridia; order Oscillospirales; family CAG-272; genus SIG672. Next base: position 6,315 of record JAFTUC010000031.1, on the reverse strand, counting down.
CAGCTCGTCATCATTCATGAGCAGTATTATCGCGCGCCCTATTCGGTAATTGTTCAGAAAATCGATCGGAGTCATTCCCGTCGAGCACTTAAACAGCGGAAAAAAGCGCGAAACACTCATTCTCGACACGGCGGCGAGATCCTCTACGCTTATCTTCGCAGCGTAATTTTTTTCGATATATCCGATCGCATTTTCAAGACGCTCATCGGTCGGAAGAGGGATCTTTTTCTCGAGTCTCGGGCTGACGAACGAAAGAAGCTCGTAAAAAAACGAGAGTATCGTGAGCCTTCCGAACGCGTCGGCACACGAAAAGGAAAGCGCTTTTCTGAACATTTTTTCATATCTTTCAAGGTCTTCGACCGTAATAGAGGCGAATTTGTAGAGATTTTTCTGCGGAAAGATATCCGATCTGTCAAACACGAAGTGCATACTGATGTATCTTATCTCGCTGCTTCCAACCCACGTGGAAAGGTAGGTAGAGCCCATCGGAACGAAGATGAGGTCTCCCCTTCTCACCTGCACGCTCTCTCCCGACATGCTGTCTTTAAAGACCGCCTCACCCGATAGGATAAGACCGATGCAGTAGTGCGGTCTCGGGAGCGCGGACGCGTCGAAAACATTGCTTTTATTATAGACGTATTCCTCCGCTTTGAAGAAAACAAGACTTGAGGCGTCGGTAAAAATGCTCATTTTTCTTTCGTTCCCTCTCTTTCCTTTTTTTTGAGTGATAGAATAATTCCGTTTTTTGATATTATAGCATATATTTTTTAAATGTCAATAATAGTAAAATAATACTTGGAAATAAAACCCTACAGGAGAAAGAATATGAAAGCGATAGTTATAAAAGAAAAGGGCGCCCTTGAATATGCAGACGTCGAGTGTCCCGCTCTTAAATGCGGCGAGGTAAAGATCAAGGTCTCCTGCGCGGCGGTCAACCGCGCCGACCTTCTTCAGAGAGAAGGAACCTACCCACCCCCTCCCGGATGCCCCGATTGGCCCGGACTTGAGGTCTCGGGAGAGATCTGCGAGCTCTCCGCAGAGGCAGAAAAAAGCGGAAGATGGAAGATCGGCGACAAGGTCTGCGCTCTTCTCGGCGGCGGCGGATACGCGCAGTACGTCTGCGTTCCCGAGGAAATGGTCATGCCCATTCCCGAAAACGTGTCCGACATTGAGGCATCGGCTCTTCCCGAGGCGTTTGCGACCGCGTATCTCAATCTCTTTATTGAAGGCGGAGCAAAGGCGGGCGACAACCTTCTTATGCACGCGGGAGCAAGCGGACTTGCGAGCGTTATAATCCCCATGGCAAAGGCGTTCGGTCTTCACGTCGTCACGACCGTTCATTCAAGCGATCTCGTCGATACTGTCGCAAAGCTCGGCGCTGACAGAATAGTCGACACCTCTAAAGAAAGCATCGTAGATGCCCTTAAGGACGAATGCGAAAACGGACGAGCGATAAATATCGCTATCGACTGCCTCGGAAGCGAAAAGGTAGGCGAGTGCTTCCCCTACGTCGCTTACGGATGCCGCTGGATCATGATCGCGACCCTTGCGGGCGATATCTCGAGCGTCAATATGCGTACTATGTACGTAAAGAATATCCGCCTTATCGGAAGCACGCTCCGCAGCAAGACCCCCGAGGTCAAGGGAAGGATCCTTGACAGCCTCGTGCGTGACGTCTGGCCGAAGGTAAGCAGCGGCGAGATCCGTCCGACCATCTATGCGGTCATGCCTCTCACCGATGCCGAAAAGGCACACGATCTTCTTTACGGCGGAAAGAGCGCCGGAAAGGTCGTTCTTACCCTCTGAAAATTCATCATATCCGCTTGACTTCGGGATCATAAAGTGATATAATGCCGAGTATTATAATTTATGCCGATAATTTTCGGCGTGTAAGGAGAAAAAATGAAAGAATTTTTCGAAATGCTCGGCAGCTATAACGCCTTGTCCGTTACCGTGCGCCTGATCCTTGCCACCGTCTGCGGAGGCATCATCGGTCTCGAAAGAGGACGAAAGCGTCGCCCCGCAGGCTTCAGAACTCATATGATAGTTTGCCTCGGCGCGTCCCTCACAATGCTCATAAGTCAGCACCTTCTCAGCGCCGGGTATTCCCTCGATCTTTCGCGCCTCGGAGCGCAGGTCGTCAGCGGCATAGGCTTTCTCGGCGCAGGCACGATAATCGTGACCGGACGTCAGAAGATCAAGGGTCTTACGACCGCGGCAGGTCTTTGGGCCTCCGCTTGCATGGGACTTGCGATCGGCGCCGGATTTTACCTCGGCGCGCTCGTCGGATTTGTACTCGTGCTCATAACAGCCACCCTGCTCTCCCGACTTGAGGATAAGATCGTTTCTCACGCGCGAAACGTCAATATCTACCTTGAATATACGGTCGGCTCGGATATGGGAAGGATAATCGATCTTGCGGAAAATCTCGGCGTAAAGATCCACGATATAGAAATAAACAAGACAAAGGACAGCGAAAACCGATATCCCGGATGCGTGATCTCGGTAAGACTGCCCGCGTCCATGTCCCATTCCGCATTTATGGCAGAGCTCGTCTCTGTCGACGGCGTGCGCGCCGTTGAAGAGATATAGGAGGTGCCGTATGGGATACGTTCTCGAACTCCTCTCCTCGCTTAGCACGCTGAGCGTTACCGTCCGCCTCGTTCTCGCCCTTGTCTGCGGAGGACTTATCGGAATAGAAAGAGAGACCAAGCGGCGCTCCGCCGGATTCCGCACTCACGTTTTAATAGCGATGGGTTCCGCCATGACCGCCCTTCTCGGTCAGTACATATCCTCTCAGGGCGTACCGTCCGATCCTCTGCGTATCAGCGCGCAGGTGGTCGCCGGCGTCGGTTTTATCGGAGCGGGCGCGATAATAGTTACAAGACGCAGGGAGACCAAGGGTCTCACCACGGCGGCAGGTCTCTGGACCACCGCGATAATCGGTATCGCCGCGGGTGCGGGCTGCTATATTGAGGTCATCGTCGCTACTTTGTCCCTGCTTCTCGTCGAGCTTCTTCTTTCAAGGCTCGAATACCGCCTTATATCCTCCTCTCGGATAATCAACGTCTATGTTGAGCTCGAGGAAAAGAGCGGTATGTACAGAATAAACGACTATATTACCGAAAAAAAGATCGAGGTCATCGGTACACAGATAAGCAAGGACACCTCGGAGGACGGGATCAGCGTAATGTTGACCTTGAAGCTCCCGAAAGATGAAAACCAAAGCGAGCACGTAGTAAGCATATCGACCATCGAAGGTGTACGGCGCGCTTTGGACATACAGTAAATACAAAACAAAGGAGAAAAATCATGAAACCTACTTTTCTCGGACATGACCGTCCGCTCGCGACTGCTATGATAGTAGACCGTGAATCAGACAGCATCATTCGTCAGATGAAAAACGCCAAAGCAAACGGAGCTGACGCATTCGGATTGCAGCTCGAATATCTAAATAAGGATCAGATGAATGAGGAGACCTTCAAAAAAATATTCAACGGAGCCGGATCGGTTCCGACCTACGTGACCTATTACAGATCGCGCACGAATGAGGGCAAGACTGACGACGAGCTTGCCGAGGGACTTTTGACTATCGCCAAATGCGGAGCCACCCTGTGCGACGTTATCGGAGATCTTTTTGACAAGCAGAGCGACGAGGTCGCGCGCGACGAAAGGGCGATCGAAAAGCAGATGAGACTTATAGATCAGCTTCACGCCGAGGGCGCGGAGGTGCTTATGTCCTCCCACGTTCTGAAATTCACGCCCGCCGAAAGAGTTCTTGAGATCGCTCTCGAGCAGCAGAGAAGAGGCGCTGACATCTGCAAGATCGTCACGGGCGCCGACAACAAGGAGCAGGAGGCGGAAAACCTGAAGATCGTGACTCTTCTCAAAAAGGAGCTTAAGATCCCATTTCTCTACCTTTCGGGCGGAGAATGCTCGGTGCTCAGACGTGTCGGACCTATGCTCGGATGCTGCATGTGGCTCTGCGTTGACGAGAGAAATGAATTCTCGACCGCGTCGCAGCCCTCGCTCGCACAGATAAACATGGTAAGAGGAAGCTTCTGAAATTAGTCAAAATTTGTCCTAAAATCCAGACCGAAATGGCTGTTTTTCTGTTGAAAAAAGACTTTTTTTGTGATAACATAGCATCACAAACACTTGCACGGTGAAAGGATCTTAAAATTATGAACGATAAAACGGTAGTTTCGGTAAGCGATTTCGGCGCCGCTTCGGGAAGCGCGCTCTTCCAAAGCGATGCCATACAAAGGGCGATAGATCACGTTTTTCTTAACGGGGGCGGCACAGTGGAGATCCCCGGCGGAGTTTACAGAGTCAAGGGTATTCGCCTGCGCTCTAACGTTACGCTCCATCTTCTTGAAAACGCTGTTCTTGAGGGTAGCCGCGATCCGGATGATTATTCTATACTTAAGGACGATAAGCTTGAGCCGGTCGATCCCGATCAGCTTGACGACAGCCCTTGGGTAAGAGTAGGCGGCGCACCCGAGATGCTTCACAAATGGGGAAGTCGTTGGCACAACGGTATAATTCGCGCGTATCACGCGGAAAACATTGCCGTAATCGGAGAAAAAGGCTCCGTTATAGACGGAATGAACTGTTATGACGCCATCGGCGAGGAATATTACAGAGGCCCGCACGGTATAAGCATAGTAAACTGCGAGAACGTACTGCTTCGCGGATACATCGCAAGAAACACCGGAAACTGGGCAGAATCGATCTGGAATACAAACAACATACTTGTTGAAAGCATTATAAACGAGGCAGGACACGACGGTGTTCACATCACTACCTGCGAGGACGTTATAATCAGAAATTGCGAGTTCTATACGGGAGACGACTGCGTTGCGGGATACAACAACAAAAACGTCCTCGTCGAGAACTGCGAGATCAACAGCGCCTGCTCTGCGTTCCGATTCAGCGGCACGAACGTGCTCATCCATCACTGCCACATGTACGCTCCCCCGAAATTTATGTTCAGAGGACGTATGAGCCGCGAGGAAAAGGAAGCGGGTATTATGGCAAATGACAGTGAATACTATAAGAGCAACAAAAGCTCGATGCTCAGCGTGTTCACATACTATGCAGAACTCGCTACCGAGATATACAATCTCGGAACGAATATCACCGTTCGCGACTGCGTTGTCGAAAACGCCGAAAGATTCCTGCACTTTAATTATTCGGGCAACGAGCTTTGGCAGACGAACAAGCCACTTCTCGATATAAAATTCGAGAACATCAAGGCGAGCGGTATCGCGATGCCGCTTACCGCCTACGGCGATCCCACCGAGCGCGTAGAGCTCGCGCTTGAAAATATCGAGTTCTCCTTCAAGGAGGGCTGCGAGGACATCTCCTTCATTCGCGCGGCAAATTACAAAAAGATCAGACTTAAGAACGTAAACGTTCTTAACGGAAGGGCGGATCATCTCATAAAATCGTGGGATACCGAGAAAAAGGGAGAGATTGAGCTCATAAACGTAAAAAGCAACGTCGCAGAGGGTAGCGAGATCGTCTACACAGACGAGGATTTCTTCTGCAAGGCGATCTGAGACCTTTGCACGAACCGAGCCTACACAAAAGCAAAGCCGATACGGAGATTTCCGTATCGGCTATCTTTTTTAATGAAGTTTTTGAATCAATTTTAGAATGAATTTAGATGGTGCGAACATCTCAAAGACGCGTTAGATCCATTTTTTCCGACTTTCTGTATCGACAGAAAACCGCCGCGAAGCGGCGCTTGGCACTTTGGCTTGCGCCAAATTGCGCTATCAAATGAAGGTTTTCGGTTTTTTTAGAAGGGATTTAGTTAGTGCGAACATCTCAAAAACGCATTAAATACATTTTTCCGACTTTCTGTGTTGACAGAAAGTCTCGCAAAGAGCAATTAAGGACAGGGAGGGCTTTGCGATACGCCCTCCCTATCCTTAAGATCCAACCCTCCCCCGATCGCTTGGATAGTGCAAACAACGCGGACGGATTTAGAGAAAGCAAATGTTAGTAGAGGTTTGTATCTTTTTCGAGTAGCCGTGAAGAGGGCGACGAGTTTTAAATTTTGTACTTTTGTTGGTGACAGTGAATACCAAATCCTTTTGTACGATCGTTCCCAAATTACTTATAGTATAAAAGTTTTTGGAAAGGTCAATTGATTTGCGTGCAAATCAATTTGAAAACTCTTTTTTCAAAAAGGTTTTCTGAGTAAAGAAAAGTAGCAGTAAAGTTTGTGGAGAGTTTACGAAAGAAAGATTCCGCCGTCACCAAGGCTCCCCTGTGTAAGGGGAGCTGTCAGCGAAGCTGACTGAG
>JAFTUC010000030.1 GCA_017466445.1 Clostridia bacterium | reverse complement strand
GTTTGACGGGTGGTTCGGTAGAGGTTAACCGATGAGAAGAAAAAGAATAAAGAATTAAGAAAAATAAAAGAGAGAGTTTGTAGGGACAGGCGTCCTCGACTGTCCAAAAAAGCAAAGTCTTGGTTTGGCGTACAGACATTATGGTATGATTTATCGGTAAGTGGCTTGCTGCTCCCGAATTTTTGCAAGAATTAAATTCACGCTAAAACGGACAGTCGGGGACGCCTGTCCCTACAGAAAATAATAAACTCAAAGATAACCCGTTTACGGGTAGCAAGTAGCAATTGCGTGGCTGGCAGGCCAATAAAAGACGCACTTGTGCGCAGCCAGTATTATTAGGGCTATGCCCGAAACTGAAATACCACCCGCTATGCGGGTGGATTATTATTACTGCTTTGAGAATATCTTCAGCGCGTCGAATATACCGCCCACGCCGATAAGCTCGATCTCGCTTGGAAGAGTCGCACCGTTGAATCGGCTGAGATCCTTTTTCGGGAGCATTATCTTGGTAAATCCGAGACGTACCGCCTCGTTGATCCTTATCTCGGGTGCCGATACAGAGCGGCATTCTCCCGCAAGACCGATCTCTCCGAAGGCGATAAGCTCGTCGGGAACCGGAATGTCCTTTATACTTGAGAGCAGGGCGAGCGCTATTGCCATATCGGCGGCAGGCTCGTCCAGACGGAGTCCTCCGATAACGTTCAGATATGCGTCGCAGGACGAAAATCTAAGCCCCAGACGTTTCTCAAGTACAGCAAGAATGAGGTACATCCTGTTATAATCTATACCGTTTGAGGTCCTTCTCGGAGACGAGAGAAAGCTGCTTGAGGTGAGCGCCTGGATCTCGGTTATCATCGGTCTGCTTCCCTCGACGACGCAGACGGCACAGTTTCCCGAAATACTCTTCGGGCGTCCCGCAAGAAGCATCTCGGACGGATTCTCGACCTCTCTGAGTCCCTCACCGGTCATCTCGAAGACGCCTATCTCGTTCGTCGATCCGTAGCGATTCTTCGATGCCCTTATAACCCTGAACAGCTGCTGTCTGTCGCCCTCAAACGAGAGAACTGCGTCGACCATATGCTCAAGCACCTTGGGACCGGCTATGCTTCCTTCCTTATTCACGTGACCGACCATCAGAACGGCGATCCCCTTGCCCTTCGCCATAGCGATAAAGCGCGCGGCGCATTCCTTGACCTGGGTGAGACTTCCCGCCGACGCGCTTACAGCATCCGAATAAAGGGTCTGTATCGAGTCAACGATAACGAAATCGGGCGAAAGCTCGTCGCACTGCGCGAGCACACGCTCAAGAGAGGTCTCGGTCATAAGATAGAGCATATCGCCCGAGACACCGAGCCGCTTTGCACGGTATTTTATCTGTCCGGATGATTCCTCGCCCGAAACGTAGAGCACCTTGCGCGATCTCGACAGTACCTCGCAGATCTGCATAAGCAGGGTGGATTTTCCGATTCCGGGCTCGCCCGCGATCAGGACGGCGGAGCCGTCGACTATTCCGCCGCCGAGGACTCTGTCAAGCTCCTTCATTCCGGTAAGCGTTCTCATATATTCGGGAAGCTCAAGCTCGGTGAATTTTACCGCTCTGTTTTCGCTGTTTACGATCGTTCCCGCGCGGCGCGCACTCTGCGTGCTCTCGCTTTGGATCACCTTTTCCTCAAGAGTGTTCCATTCCCCGCAGGAGGGACATCTTCCCATCCATTTTGCGCTTCTGTACTCGCAGCTTGAGCATTCGTAATAAGATTTTGTCTGTTTCATATGCTTAAGTCCTTTTTTTGTCATTTGTCCGTGCTTTTTTCGGAAATATAGCCGTCGAGTGCCTCGAAGATCACGCTCGCCAGCAGCTTTCTGTATTCATTGCTGCACAGAAGAGCGGTCTCCTCTTCGTTTGATAAAAATCCGCATTCGACAAGGACCGCAGGTACGGTCGCCTTGTCAAGAACGTAGATAGTGGAATCGGCTTTTTTGACCTTGCGGTCGTTCTCGCATTGCAAAAGCTCGCGCGTGAGCGTCTGTATGCGCTTTGCTATCTCGATGCTCTCGGGATCGTTTTGCGAATAGTAGACCTGAAGCCCGCTGTATTTCGGTGAGACGAATTTGTTCATATGGATACTCACAAAAATACAGTTTTCATAGCCTTTCGTGAGATCGACACGATATTTCGTGTCCTGAACCTTTTTGGAAAGAGGAGAGCCTTCGCTGAAATGCATACTGTCATCCTCCCTTGTCATTACCGCACGGTAGCCGTGAAAGAGGAGCATATCGCGAAGCTTCAGCGAAAGATCGAGATTGAGATCCTTTTCGAGCACGCCGTTTGCTCCGGTAGCGCCGCCGTCAGCGCCGCCGTGACCGGGATCGATTATGATATTAAGAGAGTCGCTCCCTGTAAAGCTATTGACATTGAGAGCGTTTTCTGTTAAAATATCCTGTGTGCTTCTTTCGGAAAATCCGCTTATGAGGACAGAGCAGACAAGTATCATTGCCGTGCAGGCAACAAACGAAACTCCGCTTCTTACCTCGTAAAAACGGGAAAAGAGCCTTTTTATGCGATTTTTTTGCTTTTTGTGGTTCATTATAAGATCACCCGCCCGGACATAGATGCTTTTTTACATATATATGCCGATGCGGGTGAAATTAGAAAATGTTTTTATCTTATCCCGTTTATTTGCGCTTTTCTCTGGGATCCGAAATGTTCGGGTAGTATCTGTCCCTCTTTTCCTCCTTGGGAGGTCTTACTCCGTGACAGTATTTTACTCCGAGAATATACGCTACGGTGCAGACGATGATTCCGGGAATGGGAGTGAGGAGATTTGCGTAGCTTGCATCCATTATGAGGGTGAGAAGTGCAACATACATTCCCTGAATGAATTTGGCGGCAGCGTTTGCGATACCGTAAAGATTTTCGGCCCATGCCGCTCCGTTTGCGTCAAATACCGTCTTTCCGATAAAGGAAAGTATTCCGAGCAGGATATTCAGCGAGTTTGCCGCAAGAGCGAGCCAAAATCCGGTCAGTGGCTTGTAGGTCCTGCGTCCTGCCTCGATCCTGAGTCCGTCCTTCTGACCGAGCTCGTAAACGAGGGAATAAATAAGATAAAGATAGAAGAGTGCGGAGAAGATTCCGCATGCTATGAAGAGTGCCTTGGGCGATCTGGTCGCCATTGCGACGACAAGTCCGAACAGAGTCATTCCGAACTGATAAAGACAAAGACGAACTATCTGATAGCCCTGTTTTCTGTAAAGATCCATAAAATTCTCCTGATTTTCAAACTACAATAATTTTAATATACAATTGTGAACAAAGAAACAACTATATAATAAATATTATTAAAAGAGTATCATTTATACGGAGGAAAAGCATTAAATGTCAAACGTTCCGAACGTAATAACGCAGTTTTCCGCATATAAGCAGCTCATACAGAACCGCTCTCCGAAGACGGTCGAGCAGTACGAGATCGACCTCACGCTTTTTCTGAAATACGTAAAGGCGATGCAAAACGGAGTCTCGGACGGCGATCTTGAGGGGATAGATGAGACCGACATATCCGATATTGATATTGAATTTTTAAGAGGAATAACCTCGGATATGATAATGAGCTTTCTTATGCACGCCGCGAGAAGGCGTGGAAATAAGGCATCGGTCACAGCGCGAAAGCTTTCCGCAATACGCAGCTTTTTTAAATATTATACGGTAAGCAAGCGCTTTCTTGACGAAAATCCCGCAAAGGATATCGATTCCCCGAGCGTGAAGCGTCCGCTTCCGAAATATCTGACGGTCGAAGAGTGTGTTGAGCTTCTCAGCGCGATACAAAACGATACGTCTTCGAAATTCAGAGAGCGTGATTTTGCGATAGCGACTCTTTTTCTGAACTGCGGAATGCGTCTTTCCGAGCTCGTAGGAATAAGCCTTTACGACATCGATCCCGATATGCGCTCTCTTAAGGTCACGGGAAAGGGAAGCAAGAATAGGGTCGTTTATCTTAACGGGGCATGCAAGAGCGCACTTCGCGACTATATGAGAGTGCGCGACAGCTATGAGATAAAGGACAAGAATGCGCTGTTTTTAAGTCGGCTCGGAACGCGTATCTCGATAAAGACTGTGCAGTGGATGATCGGAAAATATCTTAAGCTCGCAGGGCTTGAATACCGCCACTTTTCCGTGCATAAGCTTCGCCATACCGCGGCTACTTTGATGTATCAGAGCGGGCAGGTGGATATCCGCGTGCTTAAGGATATACTCGGACACGAGCAGCTGAACACCACGCAGATATATACGCATATCAGCAATACGCAAATGGAGGAGGCTATGAGCGCAAATCCGCTTGCAGATATAAAAGTGAAAAATAAAAGCGAAGAGTAAAAATTACATAAAAACACAAGTAAGTTCACTCTGTGTTAATAAATATAATATACACTTAAATAAACTTTTTTTACCTAACGGAGTATAAAAATGGCAGATAAATGTACAAAAAAGACCTCGATAGGCGGTCAGGCGCTGATCGAGGGAATAATGATGAGAGGTCCCGAAAAGACCGCTATGGCGGTTCGCGATCCGAAGGGCGAGATCGTTTTGAAAAAATGGGATACCGAAAAGACCTCGTCGGTCTGGCATAAAACCCCATTTATTAGGGGGATATTCAATATGATCTCGTCATTTACTACCGGATATAAATGCCTTTCCGAGTCGGCTGAGATAGCTATGGATATCGAGGAGCTCGAGCGTCAGGAGGCCGAAATGAAGGCTCTTAAGAAGAGAGCAAAGGCTGAGGGCAGACCGTTTAAGGAGCTTCTTGCCGAGGAAAATGCGCGCAAGGAAGCGGAGGCTAAGGCAAAGGCTGAGGCGGAAGCGGCAGCAGAAGCGGAGGCTAAGGCAAAGGCTGAGGCGGAAGCGGCAGCAGAAGCGGAGGCTAAGGCTGACGAGGAGACCGAGGCAACAGTTGAGGCTGACGCTGCGGATCTGTCAGAGGCAGCGGAGCAGACGGCTTCCGAGAGCATCGAGGAGGTAACTGAGGAAACAGCTGAGCAAAAGGTCGAAAACACCGAAAACACCGAAAAAACCGAAGAAAGCAAGGATAAGAGCAAGAAAAAGGATAAGAGTTCGAGCGGCGAAATGGGAATAATAATGGTCATAAGCGTCTGCCTTGCGCTCATCCTTGTTGTCGGACTTTTCGTCTTTCTTCCCGAATTTATATATAACCTCATTTTCGGCGAGCTTTCCGAGGATGCGGGTGCTTGGGGATATCTTGGAAGAAGCGCATTTACAGGCGTTATAAAGCTCGCTCTGCTCGTTCTTTATATGTGGGCAGTATCCTTTATGAAGGATATCCGCCGTACCTTTATGTATCACGGAGCGGAGCATAAGACGATCTTTTGCTATGAGGCGGGACTCGAGCTTAACGTAGAGAACGTAAGAAAGCAGAAGAGATTCCATCCGAGATGCGGCACATCCTTTATAACCCTTGTCGTGCTCGTCGGAATAGTACTCGGCGGACTTATCCACATCGACAACATCTTCCTTCGTACGCTCGTAAGGATCCTGCTCGTTCCCGTTATCGTGGGAATCGGATATGAGCTCATAAAGTTTGCGGGACGTCATGATAATATAGTAACGAGAATAATCTCGGCACCCGGTGTATGGCTCCAGCACATAACTACCAAGGAGCCGACCGACGATATGATAGAATGTGCGATAAGATCTATAAACGAGGTAATTCCCGAGGATAAAACGAGAGATAACTGGTAAAAATAAAATTGCAGAGCTTCAAGCTCTGCAATTTTTATTTTACTTTGATGCGTTTATTCCCGACTGATCCACGGTCACGATAAATCCGCCCGCGTTGTCGCCTGAAATAGAATATTTCGTTCCGATAACGGGAACAAGAGTCGTCTCTGCCTCATCCGCCTTGACGTAATATACCCACCAGCTCGTGCCGTTTACTGTGATGGGCTTTTTGTTGTTGTAATCAAACCCCCTTATTTCGGAGAGATATTTGTCGAAGGTCAGATTTTTCTCGTAGATATAGGTCGAATGAGGTACGCCTATATATCTGAATGAGGAGTAATTTGTCGTGTCGCCCGCGTGTATAAATCCGAATTTGTGGCAGTTGTCGATAAACCAATCGTAATATTCGGCTCTCGGATATCCCGCGAAGCTGTTCTTAAGAGGAAGCTGACCGCCGCCGGAGGTTTGGATCTGAATATCGATAGCCGTTCCGAGCGCATGGGGATTGAGAAGTGCCTCGTTCACGTCGGGTGTGTTATTGTCATCCTCGGTCTTGTCGTAATAGTACGCATTTCTGAGATATATGTCCTTGTGTCCGATCTCGTTTACGTAAGCGTCCATCATAGCGTAGAGCGCATCCGAGACCTCCTTGTCAAGGAAAAGATTTCGGTCCTTGAGGATGAAATTTCCGTTGTGACCGTTAAAGAGAGATACGAAATTGTAATCGCGAAGAAGCTGACCTGCGGTCAGTCCCGACATAGCCGATCTTGATATGAGCTTTTCGACAGGCATCTTGTAAAGATGCTGATCATCGAGCTGGAGAAGGGGCCCGAAGCCGCTTTGCGAGCTTTCGAGTTCGATCTTTTCTATCTTCACGTTGCCGCTTTGGTTCTGATTCTGATTCTGATTTTGGTTCTGGTTTCCGCTGCTGTTGCCCGAACTGTTCTTGTCGTCGCTTGAAGAGCTCTTGTCATCGCTGCTGTCCTCGACATTGTCATCCTTTTGGGAATCGTCCTTGCCCTTGGAGAGCGCTGTGAGCGTTATCGTGAGTGATATAGCGGCGATCAGTAAGAGTACTATAGAGGCAAGTACGATACCGCCTAACGGGTGCTTGTGGATCCTTCTGTTTTCCGGCATTTTTGTTTCCTCCGTTTTGCTTTTTTAGATTATACGCCCGCTTGGGGAGAGATTATAAGTGTTTTTTTAAAAAATATCGTTTTTTTTAATGATATCACATAAAAAGGCGTAAATCAATATATATTTCGTGAATAAACGATTTTATTTGAGCTTGTCCGCCTCTGCTGTGGCAAGAGCGTCGCAGCGCTCGTTGTACTCGTGACCGACGTGACCCTTGACCCAGACGTAATTTATACTGTGACCCTCGATAGCGTGAAGAAGTCTGTCCCAAAGCTCGGGATTGAGAGCCGCCTTGCCGTCCGATTTTTTCCAGCCTTTTTTCTTCCAGGATGCCGCCCATCCCTTTGAGAGGCCATCGATGACGTATTTTGAATCCGAGCAGAAGGTCACCTCGCAGGGCTCCTTCAGCGCCTCAAAGGCGGATATCGCACCGAGAAGCTCCATTCTGTTGTTGGTGGTATTTTTTTCGCCGCCCGACATTACCTTTTCGCGATTTTGGTAAACGAGTATAGCTCCCCAACCGCCCGGTCCGGGATTTCCTCTGCAGGCGCCGTCTGTGTATATCTCTATTTTTTTCATAAAATTACGGTCTCTTTCGTTTTTTTATCTCTTTTTATCAATTATAGCATCAAAATTTTCTTTTTTCAAGAGGATAATAGCAAAGCCTTGAGGAAAACTAAAAACGGATGTGAAAATTATTGAAAAGACAAATCGAAAGGAAAACCCTAAAATGAAATTAAGTGCGGTCATAATGGCAGGGGGAAGGGGAAGTCGGCTCTATCCGCTGACAGAAAGCACCCCGAAGCCCCTTCTTCCGGTCAATAATATACCGAATATAATAAAAATACTCGCCGAGATAAGTCGGTACGGGATCAAAAAGGCGGCGATCTCGGTCGGATATCTCGCTTCCGAGCTTGAAAAGAGGGTCGGAAGCTCGGTCTACGACGTCGATATCGTCTACGCTTACGAAGAAACACCGCTCGGAACGGCGGGGGGCGTAAAGAACGCCTCCAAATATCTTGACGGCGACCTGCTCGTTATCAGCGGAGACGCGGTCTTCGAAGGCGATCTGTCGAAAATGATAGAGTCGCACTATAAAAATCGCTCTGACGTCACTATAGCCTGTAAAAGGATCGAGGACACCTCATCCTTCGGTGTGCTCGTGACCGACAGTAGCGGAAGGGTGACTCGCTTTTGCGAGAAGCCGAAAAAGGGAGAATGCGACTCCGATCTTGCAAATATCGGAATATACGTGATATCGCGCGGGATAATAGATTCTCTGCCCGAAAACGAAAAGATAGATTTTTCGCTCGATGTTTTTCCGCGTCTTTTGAAGGATTTTGTAATAAGCGCGTGGGAAACGGGCGATTATTGGTGCGATATGGGTACACTTTCCTCCTATCTCGACTGTAATATGAGATATTCTCACGGGTCGAATATAATCGGAAAGAACTGCAGTATATCCCCGAGCGCGCAGGTGAAGGGTAGCGTGATATTCGATGGCGTGACCATCGAGGCCGGTGCCTGCGTGAGCGGTGCTCTGATATGCAGCGGAGCGCATATCGGACGGGACGCGGGCGTGCCGAGCGGATCTGTTGTCGGAGAAAACTGTCACGTTGCCGACAGAGACGTCCTTTCACCCGGATCGGTGACGCTTTCGGGAGGTAGGGCACCGAATATATCCGCAAACGGATAAAAATTCCCCGAGAAGTTGACTTCTCGGGGATCATCATTTTTTAAATACCAAATTCCTCAAAAAACGTTGGATAGGATTTGCTTACGGCGTCTGCTCCGGTCAGGGTGACGTCGCTCTCGCATCCAAGAGATATGAGCGCACTCGCCATCGCTATTCTGTGATCGTTTGCCGAATCGATCACGCCACCGATCGGACGCTTTCCTCTTACGATAAGACCCTCGGGAAGCTCGAGAGCCTCACCGCCGAGCGAGTTTATCATATTTGCGACCGAGCTTATGCGGTCGCTCTCCTTTATTCGGAGACGTTTTCCGCCCGTGAATACGCTTTCTCCGTCGGCAAACACCGCAAGGGCGGCAAGAGTGGGAAGCAGATCGGGGATCTGCTGAAGATCGACCGTAAGAGGTCTTCTTATGTTTGGAGAAACGGTCACGTCGCCCTCGTTTATCTCTATGTCCGCACCGAAATCTGCAAGGATATCGAGTATTTTCATATCTCCCTGCGATGATAGAAGGTCGAGATTGGATACGCGTATCGGAGCAAACAGGGCGCCCGACGCAAGGAAATAGGAGGCGTTGGACCAGTCGCCCGATGCACGTATCTCGCGCGGGGATGTAAAGCGTGCGCCTCCGCTTACCGAGTAGGAGCCCTCGGAGCCTTCCGACACGCAAACGCCGAAGCTTTTAAGCACGTCGAGGGTTATTTTTACGTAGCCTGCCGATTCGAGCGGAGATGTGAGCGACACAGTCGAGTCGCCGCTTAAAAGGGAAAGAGCAAACAGAAGCCCTGTTATATACTGCGAGCTCACTCCTCCCGATATCGAAAAGAGCCCGGGAGAGAGCTTTCCCGAAACGGTGAGAGGAAGCTTTTCCGAGGAAAACGATATCCCGTGCTCCTTCATAACGCACAGGAGATCATCGAGAGGACGCTCAGGAAGCCTGCCCCTTCCCGTGAACGTCGCATTTACACCGAGCGCGGCGACAACGGGGAGCATGAATCTCAGG
Source organism: Clostridia bacterium (assembly GCA_017466445.1). Lineage (GTDB taxonomy): Bacteria > Bacillota > Clostridia > Oscillospirales > CAG-272 > SIG672. The sequence goes on along the minus strand of JAFTUC010000030.1, from coordinate 41,511 downwards.
GTGGAACCGCTCTCATAGCAGTCGAGCAGGCACTCCTTTGGCAGATCGGATATCGGGGTCACCCGTATCAGCTCACCTTCAAAGCTTATTTTCGCACCGAGCTCCGAGAGACATTTTGACGTAGCTTCAATGTCCTTTGAAAGCATATCACGTCCGCACAGGATCACGGTCTCGCTATCGGAAAGAGCGGACGCGATAAGAAGACGGTGAAGCTCTGATTTTGAGGGTATCACGGATACTTTGTCGGGCGCTTTTCTGTTGTGTCGCAGAGTGATCGCGCGCGTTTCGGTCGATTTCATATAAATTCCTCTTTTCGGTGTGATATATCAGTGTCCGCCGACGCTTGACTTTATCTCGCGACCCTCCCTAAGAAGCTCACGAAGAGTGTCGGCATCGCCGCTTTTTATCGCCTGCGAGTATTTCTGAAGATTTTCTATAAGTATGTCGAGCTGCTCCGAAAGGAAATCTCGGTTTTCCATAAAGAGCTCGGTCCACATGTTTTCGTCAAGAAGAGCGACGCGAGACAGATCCTTGAAGCTTCCCGCGGAAAATCCTCTGTTTTTGTGGGATTCGGGAGATTTTACGTAAGCGTTTGAAATAACGTGGGGAAGCTGAGAGGTATAGGAGATTATACGGTCGTGCTCCTCGGGAGTGGAGAAAACGTTTCTCGCAAATCCGATATCCGAGGAAAGCTCGCATATCGTTCCGAGGACGCTCGAGGGAGTGCTTGTGTCAGGTGTCAGAATGAGCGACGCTCCGACGAAAAGATCGTCGGTAGAGTTTTGGAATTTTCCTCTTTCCTTTCCTGCCATTGGATGCGCTCCGACGTAGTAAAATTCGTTTTTGTCCGCGATCTCGGTGAGCGCAGGAACGACAGTGCGCTTTACTCCGCATACATCGGAGAGGATCGATCCCTTCGCTATCTCGGAGGCGTGCTCCCTTGTCCACGATATTGCGACGCTCGGGCAGAGCGCAAGAATGATAAGCTCGCACTCGCCGATCGAGGTGCTGTCAAGAGGCTTGTCGTACGCACCGCACATACGGGCGAGCAGCATCGTTTCTTCGTTTGTGTCGGTCGCATATACTGTGTGTGAGGTTCTCGCCTTGATGCTCTTTGCAAGAGATCCTCCGATAAGACCGAGTCCGACTATACCTATCTTCATTTTATTTCCTGCCTTTCAAGCTGCCCTGTATCAGAGAGTCTTCATGAACTCGTGAAGAGCGATTATGCGCTTCGCTATACCCCTGAAGGTGTCGGGAGTGATCGACTGCGCGCCGTCGCACCAAGCCTTTGCGGGATCGTTGTGTACCTCTACCATAACGCCGTCAGCGCCTGCCGCGATCGCCGCGAATGCGAGATCTCCGACGAGCGCGGATTTTCCGGTGGCGTGGCTCGGGTCGATGATGATGGGGAAGTGCGAGAGCTTCTTAAGAACGGGGATTGCGGCAAGATCAAGAGTGTTTCTCGTGTAGGTCTCGAAGGTACGGATTCCTCTTTCGCAGAGAATGACGTTCTCGTTACCCTCGGACATTATGTATTCCGCACTCATGAGAAGCTCCTCGTAGGTAGCCGACATACCTCTCTTGAGCATGATCGGCTTCTTCTGCTTTCCGAGCTCCTTGAGAAGATTGAAGTTCTGCATGTTTCTCGTTCCGACCTGGATAACGTCGATGTCATCGAACAGGGGAAGCTGAGAGATCTCCATTATTTCGGTAATTATGGGAAGACCGGTCTCTTTTCTCGCGATCTTCAGAAGCTCGATGCCTTCTGCACCGAGTCCCTGGAAGGAGTAGGGCGAGGTACGGGGCTTGAAGCTTCCGCCGCGGAGGATGGTCGCGCCCGCTTCCTTGACAGCCTTTGCGATGCCGACGATCTGCTCCTCGCTCTCGACCGAGCAGGGGCCTGCCATCATAGTGAGGCTGCCTCCGCCGATCTGTGTGTTTGCGACCTTGATTACCGTGTCCTCGGGGTGGAACTGACGGTTTGCCTCCTTGTAAGGCTCCTTGACTCGCTTTACGTCCTCTACGATGTCAAGAGCGTGAAGCATGTCGATGTCGAGCTTCGAGGTGTCTCCGATGAGTCCGAGAATGACCTTGGATTCACCTACGACCTGATGGATGCTGATGTTTTTGCTTTGAAGCCAGAGAATAAGAGAGTCGAGCTTTTCTTTGTCGGGACTGGGTCTGAGTACTACTACCATGATAAAAATCTCCTTGGTTTTTAAAAAATGATTAAGTAAATTCGCCTTCGTGGGACTAAGTCAAACAAAAAATCCGCAACCGTGTGGTTGCGGATACGATAGTCGATAAAAATTACGCAAATACCGTATTCTTTTCAGTGCAACCACAAAAAGCCTTATCGTAAAACGCGATAAAGCAGTAGTAAAAATAGCTAAACTGAGAAGAACGACGAAGGTTTGCCATGATCTGCATTGACTCCTTTTGAACTTGGAAAGCGGAAGCGATCCACTTTGTAAGGTATTATAAACCTCGTTTTTTGATTTGTCAATACCTTTTTTGATTTTTTTGAAAAAATATCTCTGTTGATGCTCTTTTGACCGATAGCACACCTTTTGCATAAAATGTAAGAGAATGATATCAGCGAAAGGCACTGCTTTGTACTATGAAAAGAAGTTTAAATCAAAATACAAGACAAATACCCAACCGTCCCTATGCTTCTGCAAGGGCGAATCTTACGGCAACTGCCGCACAAAACGTCTCTACCGTTTACCTTGATAACGCCGCGACCTCCTTCCCGAAGCCGAAGGGTGTGGCTGAGGAGATCGTGCGCGCCGTCAATGAATACGGAGGAAATCCGGGTCGCGGATCTCACATCCTGTCAAGGCGCGCGGCATCGAAAATAAACGAGGCAAGAGAGCTTGCTTCGCAGATACTCGGCTCGTCAAAACCCGAAAATATCATATTCACCCATAATGCGACCGAGGCACTCAATATGGCGATAAACGCCGCTACGCTGTCCGGAGGTCACGTCCTTATGTCGGATATCGAGCACAATTCGGTATACAGGGTGCTTTCCGAGCTTGCGAGACGGGGGCGGATCACGCTTGAGATCTATCCGACACTCGGGAAAAAAGAGGCGATAGTTAAGGCGCTGGAATCGAGGATCAGACAGGACACCGTGCTTGTCGTGGCGTGCCATAGGTCGAACATCGCTCCCATAGAGCTTCCCGTGGAGGAGATAGGGGCTCTTTGCAAAAAAAGAGGAATAAAATTTATAGTAGATGCCTCGCAGTCGGCGGGAAGCACCGAGGTGAGCGTGAATAAATTTTCGGCATGGGCGATATGCGCCCCGGGGCATAAGGGTCTTTGCGGAGTGCAGGGCTCGGGACTTGTCGCCTTCGGGGAGGACATAATCCCCGAAGACGTCGCTCCCTTTTATTTCGGAGGAAGCGCTCTGAGCGTTTCGGAGAGCGAGATGCCCGGCGTTTTTCCGCACAGAATGGAGGCGGGAACCCTTCCGACACCTGCAATAGCGGGACTTTGTGAGGGTATGAAATATATTATCGAAAGAGGAGTCCGTGATATCGATGCATATGAAGGATCGCTCATTTCTTACGCAAAGGAAGCTCTTTCGAGTCTTCCGAGAGTTAAAATATATCTTCCCGACGAGCAAACGGGCGCGGTGATGCTTTTTAATATCGATCAGATACCCTGCCGCGACGTCGGTGAATATCTTGACAGGCAGGGAATATGCGTGCGGAGCGGATTTCACTGCGCGCCGCTTGCCCACAGAAGGGTGGGAAGCTACCAAAGCGGAGGCGGCGTGCGCGTAAGTGTAGGACCCTTTTCTCAGAAAAGCGATATAGACCGACTTTACTCTGCCATAAGATATCTTGTTTCGAGATGAAAAACGACCCGACGGGATCCGTCGGGTCGGGCTTTGGCTTGATATGTTAAACTGTTAGTAAGAAAAGTTTCTTTCTCTTTTGCTTTTAAAAGGGAGCGAAAAAGAGCTCGTGTCGGATTTTCAACTGTTTGTTTTTAAGTTGACCTGTAAGACCAAAAGTAGAAAAGTTTCTTTCTCTTTTGCTTTTAAAAGGGAGCGAAAAAGAGCTCGTGTCGGATTTTCAACTGTTTGTTTTTAAGTTGACCTGTGAGACCAAAAGTAGAAAAGTTTCTTTCTCTTTTGCTTTTAAAAGGGAGCGAAAAAGAGCTCGTGTCGGATTTTCAACTGTTTATTTTTAAGTTGACCTGTAAGACCAAAAGTAGAAAAGTTTCTTTCTCTTTTGCTTTTAAAAGGGAGCAAAAAAGAGCTCGTGTCGGATTTTCAACTGTTTGTTTTTAAGTTGACCTGTAAGACCAAAAGTAAGAAAAGTTTCTTTCTCTTTTGCTTCTTTTCTCTTCTTTTCAAAGAAGAGAAAAGAAGAGAGAAGAAGAGAAAAGAAGTCGACCCCCTCGTTTCTCCTATATAAACAGCATGTCTCCGTAGGTGGGGAAGGGCCAATATTTTCTTGCAACGAGAGTCTCGAGCGTGTCGGCAAATGCGCGGACCTCGCTCATTTTGGGTATCACCCCGTCACGCGCAAGCTCGGTCTGACGGGTAACGTTCTTTGCCGAATCGAGACCGTCGAGAAGGGAAGAGAGCTCGTCCACTGCTTTTTGAAGATCTGCGGTGTTTTTAGATATCTTTTCTGCGAGTGACCGGTAGGATGAGGTGTCGAGTCCGATCTCACCGAGACTTACGATCGTGCTTGAGACCTCCCTGAGATACGAAAGAGATGCGGGAATGATCTCTCTTTTTGCCATATCGATCATGGTCGATGCCTCGATGTGAGTCACCTTTACGTAGTCGCTGCTCATTATCTCTCTGCGCGATATCAGCTCTGCCTCGGTATATACCTTATGGCGAGCGAAAAGGGAAACGTTCTTGGGATCGGTCAGATGAGGAAGGGCGTCAGCGGTCGTGCGATAGTTGCAGAGTCCACGGGATGCCGCCTCCTCGACCCACTCCTTTGCATAGCCGTTTCCGTTGAATAGGATGCGGCGGTGCTTTTTAAGAGTGTCGCGGATGAGACGTCTGCAGGCGCTCTCGACGTCGTCGGTCTTTTTTTCAAGCTTGTCAGCAAACTGGCAGAGTGATTCTGCCATTATCGTGTTTAAAACTATGTTTGCATCGGCGATGGATTGGGATGCACCCGGCATACGGAACTCGAACTTGTTGCCCGTGAAGGCAAAGGGCGAGGTGCGGTTCCTGTCTGTGTTGTCACGTACGAATTCGGGAAGCGCATTTACGCCTGTCTCCATGTTGGTCTTCTTGCTTCCGCTGTACTTTTTGCCCGTGATTATCGAGTCGATAATGTCGGTAAGCTCCTCTCCGAGGAAGATCGAAAGTATTGCGGGAGGCGCCTCGTTTCCGCCGAGACGGCGATCGTTCGATGCGGAGGCTACCGAGATCCTCAAAAGATCCTGATATTCGTCGACTGCCTTGATCATTGCCGTCATAAAGAGAAGAAAGAGAGTGTTGTCGTAAGGCTCCTTGCCCGGCTTGAACAGATCGATGCCCGTGTTGGTGGAAGCTGACCAGTTGTTGTGCTTTCCGCTTCCGTTTATGCCCTCAAACGGCTTTTCGCCGAGAAGACATACGAAGCCGTGATCGAGAGCAATGGTCTTCATCGTCTCCATCATCAGCTGATTGTGGTCTGTTGCCGTGTTGGCGTTTGAATACGTGGGCGCAAGCTCGTGCTGAGCGGGCGCTGCCTCGTTGTGCTCGGTCTTTGCATAAACGCCGAGTGCCCAGAGCTCCTTGTCGAGATCTGCCATATAGCTCTTGACCTTCGGGCTTATCGTTCCGTAGTACTGGTCGTTAAGCTCTTGGGTCTTCGGAGGACGCGCGCCGAAAAGAGTCTTGCCCGTGTAGATGAGGTCGCTTCGCTTTTCGTACATGTCCTTGTCGATAAGGAAATATTCCTGCTCGGCCCCGACCATCGGAGTGACTCTCGTGACGTCGCTGTGTCCGAGGAGCTTTAGGACCCTTATAGCCTGATAGGAAAGCGCCTCGCACGAGCGGAGAAGGGGAGTCTTCTTGTCGAGCACCTCGCCGCCGTGTGAACAGAAAACGGTCGGGATGCAGAGAGTGTCATCCTTTATAAACGCGTAGGAGGTCGGGTCCCATGCGGTGTATCCGCGTGCCTCGAAGGTCGCGCGAAGACCGCCCGACGGGAAGGAGGATGCGTCCGATTCTCCCTTTATAAGATTTTTACCCGAAAATTTGGTAAGCACGGTGCCGTCGCTTTGTACGGTAAGAAAGGAATCGTGCTTTTCCGCTGTGATCCCTGTCATCGGCTGGAACCAGTGAGTATAGTGAGTTGCTCCGTTGTCGATCGCCCAATCCTTCATCGCGTTTGCTACGATGTTCGCTACCGAAAGATCAAGCTCCTTTCCCTCGGATATAGTGTCACGCAGAGATATATAGGTCTCCTTTGGGAGCCTTTCCTTCATTACCGAGTCGTTGAAGACACGGCTGCCGAAAAGCGAGTTCAGATTTGCCACTTTTATTTACCTCTTTTCAAAGCTTTTGATCAAAAAACGAGATTTGCTTACCCATTATATACGTAAATCGCTCTTTAGTCAAGCACAAAAGCAAAAAAATCCCAAAAAAATATAAATTTTAACGAAAACTGCGAGTTTGCACTTACGTATTTACTTACGAGCATTTGGAATGCAAAAATGACCAAATGACCAAGCGAGGCATAAATTATATCCGAAGTTACTTGACAAATCACCTGAGTGGGTGTATAATATTAGGTAATGTATTTTTAAACGCGAACAGATGAAAGGAATAAAGAAATGAAAGATCAGCACAAAACGTATAAAGTAGGCGTCATCGGTGCTACCGGAATGGTAGGACAGAGATTTTTGACCCTTCTCGAAAACCACCCGTGGTTTGAGGTCACCGCGCTTGTAGCGAGCGCACGCTCTGCGGGAAAGACCTACGAGGAGGCTGTCGGATCGCGCTGGAAGCTCGCTTCCCCGATGCCCGAAAAGTATAAGAAGATGACCGTTATGGATGCATCCAAGATAGATGACGTAAAGCCTCTCGTTGACTTCGTATTCTGCGCTGTAGATATGAAGAAGGAGGAGATCAAGGCTCTCGAGGAGGCGTATGCCAAGGCAGAGATCCCGGTAGTTTCCAATAACTCTGCCAACCGCTGGACACCCGACGTTCCTATGGTCATTCCCGAGATCAACGCATCTCACCTTGAGGCAATTGAGGCTCAGAGGGCACGTCTCGGTACAAAGAAGGGCTTTATCGCCGTAAAGCCGAACTGCTCGATCCAGAGCTACGTTCCCGCACTTACCCCCCTTCTTAAGTTTAGGCCCACGCTCGTCGTCGCTACCACCTATCAGGCGATCTCGGGTGCAGGAAAGACCTTTAACGAGTGGCCCGAGATGATCGATAACGTTATCCCCTATATCGGCGGTGAGGAGGAAAAGAGTGAGAAAGAGCCTCTCCGTATCTGGGGAAGTGTGAAAAACGGTGAGATCGTGCCCTGCGCAGAGCCGAAGATCACGACTCAGTGCATAAGAGTTCCCGTTACCGACGGACATACCGCGGCAGTATTTGTGAACTTTGAAAATAAACCTACTATCGACGAGATCAAGCAGGCATGGGTCGATTTCGGATCTCCCGTCAAGGAGCTTCCGAGCGCGCCCGAACAGTTCATTACCTACTTTGAGGATCCTGCACGCCCTCAGGCAAGACTTGACCGCGATATCTACGGAGGAATGGGCGTTACCGTCGGACGTCTTCGCGAGGATAGCGTTTTCGACTATAAGTTCGTAGGACTTTCGCACAACACTCTCCGCGGTGCGGCGGGCGGTGCTGTCCTTATCGCAGAGCTTCTTTGCGAAAAAGGATACATCTGATAAAATAAGATTTACAAGGACACAAAATTCGTTTTGTGTCCTTGACATTTTTATTTCTTACTGTTATACTCAAGATGAAGATAAATTTAAACCAAAGGAGAAAAAACATGAGTAAAAAGTATGTTTTTATCGATTGGAACGATACCGATCCGGGTTACGGAATAGATAAGCCGGGATATCAGCCGCAGGATGCCTCTCCGTACGGTGTTGAGATCGTTGCTCATATGCCGCTTGTTGATCCGATTCCGATGATCGTGCCCGATAAGCCGTGGGAGGCTACCAGAGTCGGATGCTATTCGACTGTAATAAAGGTCGGGGACGAATACCGTATGTGGTACGATGGAATAGGTCCCGGGATCAAGTTGTGTTACGCGACAAGTAAGGACGGACTTAAGTGGGAAAAGCCCTCGCTTGGGATCGTTGAGTTTGAAGGCTCGTATGATAACAACATTTTGTTTAACAATGACGTAAAGAATATTGTTGACGAGGGCTGGTGTGTTATCTATCAGGAGAATGCTCCCGAAAGCGAACGCTTCAAGATGGTCTTTACAAGAGTTTTTTACGCCGAGGACGGAAGTCACTCTGTGTGGATAATGGGCGCTGTTTCTGAGGACGGACTCCACTGGAGTGAGATAGGGAAGCTTTTCAGAGGAGGAGATACCCAGACCAGCTTTGCCTATGATGAGAAAAGAAAAAAATACGTGATCATTACGAAAGCACAGGATCCCGAAAATATTGTACGCCGTACGATAATTATGGTCGAGAGCGATGATTTCAAGAGCTTCAGCGAGCCTGTTTATTTGCTTCACGGAAGTCCAAACGATCCGCCGGATACCGATTACTATACCTCCGCATACCACATTTGGAAGGATGCGGAGAACGCGCATCTCCTTTTCCCTGCGCGCTTCCACCGTACTGCTGATTTTACCGAGGTCGAGCTTCTCGTAAGCCGAGATCTTAGCACGTGGAATAAGCCGAGTAACGGAAAGGTCGTAATAGGACCGGAGCAGACCTTCCGCAAATCGAACTATGCCGATATCGGTGTTATAGAGGACGGAAACGGAAACTGGATACATGTCTTCAGCTCTTACAAGCGAGGACATCACGATGGCGGGAATGGCAAGGAAGAGGGATCCGGACTGTACAGATTGGTTTTCCGTGAGGACGGATATACCTCTCTTCACGCAAAATCTCACGGATGTATAACGACGCTTCCGAGACCTCGCGCAAAGGGACTTAAGATAAACGCCGATATAGGTACTGCGGGATACATAAAAATTGCCGCCACCGATCCCGTATCGAATATCGCGCATGACGGATTTGATTTTGATGACTGTACTCTTGAGGCCATCGACTGTAATTCTTATGAAGTCAGATGGAAAAAGCCCCTTTCCGAAATCCCGGAGGATATCGGATACCGATTTAAGATCAAGATGTTCAGAGCCGATCTGTATTCATATACTCTTGATGACTATGACGATGCGATCGACGAGAATTTCCGGGTGCCTTACGTAGTCGGATAATAAGTAAAGAATAAAAAACGCTTGCGGATTAGGCTCCTTCTCATAAGGAAGTTTGGATTTTGTAGGGGCGATTCACGAATCGCCCGCTGAAATACGCAAAACAAAAACGGGCGATTCATGAATCGCCCCTACGGACACACATAAATTTCGGCAGAGATGTTGTTTTCTCTGCCGATTTGTGTTATAATGGTGCTAACGAAAAGCCTCTCCCTTTGGGAGAGGTGGCGGCGTAGCCGACGGAGAGGGCAAATTGTTGCAACGACTACCCTCTCACCCGCTATCGCGGGAGCTCTCCCTAAGGGAGAGCCTAAAGATACGTGCATCTTTAGGGGTATGGGCTTTGCCCTGTGCCTTTGTAATACAAAGGCTAAACCGGCGATAAAACAACGACTTGTAGAAGGAAGAAGCATAATGTTACATTCAATAAAGAGTACAAATGATATAAAGGACTTTCTTGATAAAACCAACTCGTTACACGATGGATATGTTGTGGAGGTTAAATATAATAACAATGGCATATCGAAAATAAAAGGTGGTCATTATTTTGAACCGGCAAAAACAAAGTTGGTTCTCAAAATACTAGTGACAAGCATTTGGGATGCTGTGGTTGAAATAGAGTTTGAAAATCTTTTGGAATGGCAAATCAAAGACAATCAATCGGATATTTTTGATGTTTCCGTGTTTTTTAACGAAAATAATCTAATTGTTTGGATGGATGATATTTATACAAGTGCAGAAGATATGAAAAAAGGATCGTACGTTATTGCAGAATCCATGAAATGGCGAATTACTAAATAAAAATTACCCCTACAGGTTTTGAAAAATCTGTTGGGGTTATTTCTTTGTTTTCTGCGTATCAATTTTTGCTTATCCGTAGGGGAGACCTGCGGTCTCCCGCGGGCGAACACAGTTCGCCCCTACCGAGGGTTAGATAAATTTTCCGCTAACTGTGCACACCTTTTCGCAAGCGTTTTTTGTTCTTTATTTCATCATTTCGTTGAATTTTTTGATCCAGAGCTCAGTGATGAGCGCGTGTCCCGCTTCGGTCGGGTGTACACCGTCCGCGAGCCAATAGGACGGCTCTGCCTTTTCGCACGCCTTGTCAAATACCTCCTGAAGAGGCAGGAATCCGAGAGAGTATTTTTCAGCTATGCGACGGGCTGCCGCCGCTCTGAGTTCGGTTTCGCGTCTGAATGCAGTATATTTGTCGCTTCCGTTCTCGAGGACTCCCTGGGTAGAGCAGGCGGGAAGCACGAAGGGCTCCATGATCAGTATCTTAATATCTGGAAGAGCGTCTTTGATCTCTTCTATGAGCATGGAATATATCTTTTCAAACTTTTCGGCAGAAACTCCGTTCTTGCTTCCGAATTCGTGCCATACGTCGTTTATTCCGATAAGGATGCTCATAAAATCGGGAGAAAGGTTTATAATATCGATCTTTATGCGCGCGTAGATGTCAACTATGCGGTTTCCGCTGATGCCTCTGTTTATAAAGCTGTAGCATCCGGGCTCAGTGTATCCGAGAGATGCCTTTACAAGGTGCGGATATCCGCGACCTACGTTTACATCGTTGTCTCTTGCACGACCGACATCGGTTATTGAGTCGCCTTGAAAAAGTATTTTCATCATTTTTGTTTCCTTTCTTTGGTCAAAACGAACCTTTGTCAATTATAGCATTGAAAATAGCAAAAGTCAATAGCCTATCGAAATATGATCAAATGTCTGCAAATTTCATTGACAAGCGCGATTTTGTGTGATATAATTCCCATATGTATAGATCAGATGATAAGGAGTAGATAAAATGGATAAATACGAAGCGCTTTTCAAGGATACAAAGGTGGTTCCCGTTGTGGTTATAAAGTCTATCGAGGATACTCTTCCGACTCTTGGTGCGATGTGTGAGGGTGGTATCCCCGTTGCGGAGATAACCTTCCGTACCGCGTGCGCCCCGGAGGCTATCTCGCTCGGCAGAAAGCACTTTCCCGAAATGAAGATAGGTGCCGGAACGGTCATAAACGATACTCAGGCAAGACAGGCGATCGAGGCGGGAGCACAGTTTATCGTCTCTCCCGGACTTTCCGATTCGGTTGCGGCTGTTTGCAAGGAGGCTGACATTCCCTACATTCCCGGATGCGTCACACCTACCGAGATAATGCACGCGCTCGAGCTCGGACTCACCACTCTCAAATTTTTCCCCGCAAACGTTTACGGAGGACTTGGCGCTATCAAGGCACTTGCCGCACCCTTCCCGCAGGTCAGATTCCTGCCCACGGGTGGAGCGAATGAGGATAACATCCTTGAATTCCTTGCCTTTGACAAGATAGTTGCCGTCGGCGGAAGCTTTATGATGAAGGGCGATATCAAGGAAAATTGCGCAAGACTTTCAAAGATCCTTGCATGAAAAGACAACGCTAAATAAAACGGGAGCATCCGCTGTATAACGGATGCTCCGATTTTTTTAAAGCCCGAGATCTTGTACAAGACGCTCTATCGGAGCATCGTCACGGCAGAACTCGTGATTTCCTTCAAATATTATGAGATCCACCCATGAGGTACCGACCTTGGACGCAAGCTCCTCGATCTTCTTAAAGGAGCGCTCGGTCGCTTCCTTTTCAAAAAGCTCGTCCCTGTCTCCCATTTGCAGACAGATGTGTCTCGGATAACAGAGGCAAGCGACCTCGGCATCGTCGAAAAGCTCGGCGGAGCTTTTCCACGTCCAGTCGGTAAATGCCGATTTGTGAAGATCTCTGCTGTTGAAGTAAGAGCAGGAGATCGACGAAGCTATCCTCGTGTCAATAGCGGCAGTAAACAGAGTGTAAAATCCGCCGTAGGAAAGTCCGACCATACCAAATCCGGAAACGAAGTCGCAGACCTCGAAATAATCAATGATGCGGGAAATTGAATATATCTCAATTGCGCTTATCGAGCTTCCGACGCGCTTGAGACGGGCGTCGATCACCTTTCGGTCGAAATTTACGTTGTAATCGTCACTCCATAAAAGGAGCTGGGGAGCGAATACGTGAACTCCCTTTCTTCGAACGCGGTGGAGCATATCGTTGTAGTTGTAGGTGTCGCCGTAAAAGCTCGCGATAAGCTCGGGCGTTCCGCCGCCTCCGTGCTGGAGTATCACGAGCGGTCTTTTTTCCTTTGCGTCCGCCTTGAAGAAAAGTCCGCTTATCTTAAGACCGTCAAGGACTTCAAAGGTCATTCTGCTTACCTCGTATCCGTCGAAAGAGGCGAGCGGCTCGCTTTTTACAAGGCGAGGAAGGGAAGTGTCGGCATGATCGACGAGCGGCCATCCGATCATCTCGCGAAGCTCGGCACGGTACTTTTCGGGATTTTTGAATATGTCTGCCGAGTGATCTTTTCTGCGCTTTTCCGCGTCGCTCTGACGGTCTTCTATTATTTTAAGTATCGAGTCGAGATATTCCTTCTTTGCAGACTCGCTTGCTCCGGTGTCTTCTCTGTATGTCATAATGATCCTCTTTTCGTAAAATTCGGTCGGTCCGTAATAATATCGGCGGTATTATAGCATAAAATCGGTTGTTTGTCAAATGATGCATCGCCTACGGCGATATGATGTTTTTCGCTTCGCTCAAAATGATGTTGCTCCCGTTGGTCGCAATGATGCGATGTTTGCCCAATGTGCCGTAAGGCACACATCATTCGCGCAGCGAACATCATTAGGCGAAGCCAACATCATTTGCCGAAGGCAAACATCATTCAAAAAAGCCTAATTTGTCTGGTAGACAAATTAGGCTTTTTGTTGAGTGGGGGAAGGTGGATTCGGACCACCGAAGTGAATGCACAACAGATTTACAGTCTGCCCCCTTTGACCGCTCGGGAATTCCCCCATAAGTATTAAGTTAAGTCGCTTTATGCGATCCATAACAAAGCTGGTGAACGGAGTCGAACCATCAACCTGCTGATTACAAATCAGCTGCTCTGCCATTGAGCCACACCAGCGCTTCTGCCCGTTTCACGCGGCAGAATGTATTATAGCACAAGCATTTCGCTTTGTCAATAGTTTTTTTGAATTTTTTTTAAAAACCTGCTAAATTGTTACCTGTTATTTAAAATCAAACATTTTTTTGATTTACTGACATACGCACTTTACATTCCGGCACGGATGTGTTATAATGATGCAGAATATATGCACTCCAAAGTTTATCGCTTTGGGGAATTGGCAACGATAAGGAGATCTACCTATGAATCGTATTTTAAGCTTAGACAATCTTTTTGAGGACGGTTGTGTCTACACTGCCGATCGTTCTCAGTATGATGTTTGTTTAGAACAAACGATAAAATCGCGTGATGAATTCCATTTAAAGTACATGTTCGACTACAAAAAAAGGGAGATGCCGATCGCCTTTTATCTGAAGGGCAGGAAAAACGTAACCCTTGATTTTGCCGGTGCGACCCTCAAGCTGCACGGTCAGATCCAGCCCATTCTGCTCGAGGACTGCGAAAATATTACTGTAAAAAACTGTGTGATCGAATATGACCGGGCAGCTTACTCCGAAGCGGAAATTTTAGAAATCACAGAAGATACCGTACGGCTGAAATTCGGTGATGCCTTCCCCTACAGAGTCGACGTCGAAAACAAAGGTCTCATTTTCACAAGTGATACATGGGAGAGTACATCCCGTCCTTCCCCACTTTTTTATCAACCCTTTGATAAAGAGAGCCGCCTCGGATTGGGACTTGATTTGGGTGTAACCGGCGAAAATATCATCGTCCCGGAAGATTGGCCCTATCCTTATTGGCATTTTCTTGCCGAAGAGGACGGCGATACTGTTATTCTGCACGGCGCTCATCCGTCGGGATGGAAAGTGGGAAACATTATTGCTATTCCCCACGAAGCTCGTTGGCTCACCGCCCTTACTACTATGAATTGCCGCAACATCCATGTTCAAAACTTCCGTATTATCAACGGATTCAGCATGGGTCTTGCTCCCTTCAATACCGAAAATTTCTATGTTGACCGTTTGATCGCCACTTATGACTCACGTTCGCGCGGAATCATCTCCAACACGGCAGATCTGATACACGCCGTCGGATGCAAGGGAGAAATGATCATCGAAAACAGCGTGTTTGAGGGTATGATCGACGATGCCCTCAACGTTCACGGCAACTTTCTGTCGGCGATCAACTCTGATGGATGTACCCTGCATGTACAAAACACGTCTCAGTTACCGACATCCTTCGCTCGCATATTCAATGTAGGTGATACGATAGCAAGCTACAACGGCCCGACGATGGAACGTATCGGCATCGGCAAGATAGAGAGTATCACATGGATCGACGGCGAAAACGCAGTTATCGTGACCGATGTGCCCGTAGAGGTATCAAACGGCGGTCTTATCGAAAATCTTTCTACCCAGCCGAATCTTACCGTAAGGAACTGCGTTTTCGGCAAGGCGAACTCACATATCCGTCTGCAAACACGCGGAAAGGTGCTGTTCGAAAATTCGACCTTAGAGCTTCCCATCATTCTCACGGGTGACGCAAGCTATTGGTACGAATCGAGTCCGATACAGGATCTGACGATCCAAAACTGTTCTTTTACACTTCCTCGCGCGATCATCCAAATCTGTCCCGAATTCATCCCGACGCCCAAGGCTCCTTATTATCATGAGAATGTTAAGATCGTGAACAACACCTTCGTTTCGCAGACTCCTCTGATCGGAGGATATTCAAACAACATCGTTTTCACGGGCAATACGAACAGCGCTTCAGAGGACATGACAATCATTCTGACCTCTTGTGGCTCGTGCGTTTGCGACAATGCTACTGTCGAGCGGATCACTAAGGAAAAGACCGAAATGAACAGGGGCTGATTGAAAATTGCAGTTTAGTGAATACTGTAGATAGTTTTCGCTGCGCAAAAAAGGAACTTTTGTTTATCAAAAGTTCCTTTTTGTTATTTGTGATCTATCCATTTCATCATAAAACCGAAAATATCCGTACAAACGAGAAAGACCCTTTCACGGGTCTTTCTGTCTACCAGTATTTCCTGTCGAGCGTTCGAAGCTGTATCGCCTCTGCGATGTGATGCGCCTTTATGATCTCGCTTTCCTCAAGATCTGCGATCGTGCGCGCGACTCTCAGCAGGCGGTCGTGCCCTCTTGCAGACAGTCCGAGCGAGTTGAACGCTGATTTGAGAAGCTCGTGCCCGCTGTCATCGACTTTGCAGTAGGTACGAACGTCAGATGCGGACAGACTTCCATTCGATTTTATATCATGAGGGCTTTTTTCGTATCTCTTATGCGCGAAATCACGTGCGGCGTTGACTCTTTCACGTATCTTTTCCGAGCTTTCCGCAGGCGTCGGATCGGATATCTCGTCAAACGAAATCGACGGCACCTCGATCTGTATGTCGATGCGGTCAAGAAGAGGACCGCTTATCTTGGACAGATATTTCTGTATGTCCTCCGCCTTGCAGGTGCATTTCTTCGTGGGATGACCGTAATATCCGCAACGGCAGGGATTCATTGCGCAGACCAGCATAAAATCACTTTGGAAGGTGAATTTTCCGAGCGCTCTCGTTATCGTTATCTGCCCGTCCTCGAGCGGCTGACGAAGAGTTTCGGTCACCTGCTTGTTAAATTCGGGAAGCTCGTCGAGGAAGAGTACTCCGTTGTGAGCAAGCGATACCTCACCGGGAACGGGAATGCTTCCGCCTCCTGCGAGCGATGCTGACGACATCGTGTGATGAGGTGATCTGAAGGGACGCGATGTCACAAGTGATGCGCCCGGAGGCAGTATTCCCGAGATCGAATGTATCTTTGTGGTTTCGAGCGCCTCCCTGAAGGTCATTGCGGGAAGAACGGTCGGAATGCGCTTTGCGAGCATGCTCTTTCCCGTTCCGGGCGGTCCTATCATAAGCATGTTGTGAGAGCCTGCCGCGGCGATCTCGATCGCGCGCTTGGCTCTTTCCTGCCCGCGAACGTCCGAGAAATCAAGCTCCGAGTGTATCGCCTCCGAGAAAAATCCGTTTTTGTCAAAGGTCACGGTAGGAAGCTCGAGCCGTCCGCTGAGAGATTCGTAGAGATCGCGCACCGTCTTTACGGGATGCACCCTGACTCCCTCGACTACCGAAGCCTCCGCCGCGTTCTCCTCGGAAACGTATATCTCGGTAAGTCCTGCCTTTGCGGCGGCAATGCACATGCAGAGCGCTCCGCGTACCGGACGGACCTCGCCCGAGAGAGAAAGCTCTCCTATGAAGCATTTGTCCGAAAAGTCGCAGTTCAGATGTCCCGCACCCGCAAATATTCCGATAAGTATCGCAAGATCGAATGCCGATCCCGCCTTCTTGATATCGGCAGGCGCAAGATTTACAAGAATCTCTGAGTCGGGGAAGAAGAGTCCCGAATTTTCGGACGCGATGCGTATTCTTTCCTTTGATTCCTTTATGGCGTTGTCGGGCAGACCGACGATCTCGAACATCGGAAGCTTGTCCGATACACTGCACTCGATGGTGACCGCGAAGCCGTCCGCACCGAGAAGAGATGCCGAATGAAGAACTGTAAGCATTTCTGCTCCTTTCACTTTGTCAGATTATCAAAAAACACGGAATTTCGGGGAATTCCGTGCTTTTTTGTGTTATCGTGCTGTTTTTTCAACAAGATCGTAAAGATCGCGAATCTCCTGCTTTCTGATCTCGCAGAGTGCCTTCATGGACTCGATCTGATCCTCTGTGAAGGGATCGAGGTCACCCTCCTTGAGCTTGCCCTTGAACATTCTGTCAACTGTGAGAGCGTAAGCGATGTCCTCGGAAACGATCCTTCCGTTACGCTTGCATACGACCATGTTGCTCTTGCCCTCGAGAAGAAGCTCGACGGCCTTTGCACCCATCTGCGAAGCCATTACGCGGTCAGCGACCGTGGGAACTCCGCCTCTTACGACGTGAGCGAAGCGAGCGAATCTCGATTCAACTCCGGTGGCATTTTCGATCTTCACGGTAAGCTCCTCGCCGTAAGCGCCCATTCCCTCGGAAACTACGATGATAAAGCTACGCTTTCCTGCCGCTCTGAGATCGGCTATTCTCTTAATGATAGCCTCTTCGTCATGAGCGATCTCGCTGATTATTACTGCCTCGGCACCGGTAGCGATCGCGCTTTCGAGGGCAATGTATCCTGCATGTCTTCCCATTACCTCGACGACGTTGCAGCGCGCGTGAGACTCGCAGGTGTCACGCAGACAGTCGATCATACCGATGGTGGTATTGAGAGCGGTGTCGTAGCCTATGGTGGCGTCGGTTGCGGTAACGTCGTTGTCTATGGTTCCGGGAATGCCGATGCAGGGAATACCCCTTCTGGTAAGATCGGTAGCGCCGCGGAAGGTTCCGTCGCCTCCGATGGTGACGATTCCGTCTATTTCAAATTTCCTGCAGGTCTCGATGGCCTTCTGCATGCCCGATTCGAGCATGAATTCGGGGCTACGTGCCGAGTAGAGGGTGGTGCCGCCTCTTCTTATTATACCGTTTACGCTGCCTGTGGAGAAATCGACTACCTTGCCCTCCATAAGACCCTGATAGCCCTCGTAGACTGCGACGACGTCAACTCCGCTCGTTTCTCCCGCGAGAGTTACCGCGCGGATAGCAGCGTTCATTCCGGGTGCGTCTCCACCCGATGTAAGTACTCCGATTTTTCTGAATTTCTGCATATATCTGCCTTCCTTATCTGCGCAAAACGACCGAATCGGTCGATATTAAGCGAAAATTATTAGATGTCTATATAATAATACATTTTTTTTGAAAAATCAATAGTTTTTCTTGAATTTGGTTAAAAAAATAACAGATCGCGGCAGACAAACGAAAAAGCGCCTGTTAAGGCGCTTTTGACGGTATGCTTTTTGATTTAAAATTTATTTTTTGCTCTTTTTTATCGACAGAGCACCGCAGACGGTGAGGATTATTCCTATGATGCCGACAAGAGATGCCGAGAAAAGCTCCCATGAGGCCTTGAGGACGGCACCTGCCGAGGATGCTTCAAACAAAAAGCTCATAGATCCGGTCAGAGAAAGCCCTACGTAAGCGGCGATCTGTATAACTATGAAGGCAATTCCCACCCAGAAAAGCACAAGGTGATCCTTTGCACCTTCGTTACTGTCAGCGCCCGAAAGCTCCTTTACGAGAAGATTTGTTATCTGCCTTGAAGAGCAGAGAAGGGCGCACGCTATCGAGGTCGTGATTATCTCGGGGAGCATGTAGATACCGTTGTATGCGAGCGAGTATACGGCAGAGGAAAGACCGAATTCGTTCGGCCAGAGAGCGTCCCACACGAATATGCCGGTTATGAAATGGCAGACGAATCTGAGAGTGAGCACGGTCACCGACGCAAGGACTATCCTTTTTACCGATATTGCGGAGGATCTGAAGAATCCTGCAAGTCCGATGACAGTGTACGCGACGATATAATCAAAGAAGATTATAAGCAGCGCAAGACCGATATTTGTGGCGTAAGCTACGTTGTCAAGTCCGAAGAGGAGCTGGAATACGCTGTAGACGAAGGCACAGGAAAGTCCCCATTTCGGACCGTAGAGATAAGCGGCAAGGACGATAGGGACCATGCTGCACACGGTAAGACCGCCGCCCATCGGCATATCGATCTTGACAAAGCTCAGCACGCTTGCGACCGCGATCATAAGAGCGCATACGATAAGTTTTTTGAGATTTTCGGAACGTTTCAAAATATGTTCCCTCCTAAAATTTTATTTTTGCCCCGTGAGCAGTCGGTGTAAGTATAAAAGGATCCGCAGTCGTACGTTCTACGTCCTGCGGATCCTCGATCATCTTTTACAAAAGTGTCTGACAAATCTCCCTCCGCCGGTATTATCCGTATCAGGTTAAAGGGTTCGGTGGATCACCGTCTCAGCCGCCGAGCAGCACCCCTGACTGTTCAAGTATGCAAATTTCACATATAATATACATCAAAGTTACACTTTTGTCAATAGTTTTAAATGAAAAACTAAACAAATTCTCTTGACATAAACAGATTTGTGTTATATAATAGAGTGATTACTTATACAGGAGTGAAAACCCATGAAGAAACTTATCGCACTTTTACTGGCTATGGTTCTTTCCCTCTCTCTTTTTGCTTGTTCCGGCAACGACAAGAAAAAGACTGACAGTGGCAATAAGGACACCGAGCTCGATGACACCCCGGGTCCCAGTACCTCCGGAGTGGACACTAACGTAAGTCCTACCGGCGATGTTGATTACGGTCTCGGCAGATACAGAACGACCGTTACCTTCCAGAAGGTCGTTTACGCTATTTACGAAAACGGCGCAGTCGTATACGATTGCTTCTGCCCTAAGGACGTTATAGAGATTCCCGGAACAGTTGAGTTTATCTACGTAGATATTCCCGAGCCCGAACCCGAGCCCGAACCCGAGCCTGAGCCCGAGCCCGACGAGGGTGGCGAGGAGACTCCCGACGATGACGATAAAGACAGTAACGTTCCCGAGGCAAACGCTCTTGCCGCTGCCGCAGAGGACGATGACGAGGTCTGTGAGGACTGCATCCAGAACGGAATGGCGGGACATACCGAGATGATCGAGGTCAAGGCTGTCGGAAATGGCGCTTTCTATAAGGTCAGCGCATCCGAGATCAAGCTTCCCGACAGCATCGAGTACATAGGTGCGGATGCGTTCAGATCCTGCGCTAACCTTAAGACTGTCAATTTCCCCGAAAAGCTCAAGACCGTAGGTGACAGAGCGTTCGCCTTCACCGCTATCGAGAGCGTTGATATAGACAGTAGCATCTCCTACGGCAAGGACGTGTATTATTTCTGCGAGTCGCTTACTAAGATCACTGCATCCGAGGGCGTTACCGAGATTCCTGCCGGAATCGTTTCGTCCTGTAAGAATCTTACTGAGATCGTTATCGGAAACGACGTTACCAAGATCGGCGATGAGGCATTCTTCTGTTGCTATAATATTAAGGAAATAAACCTTCCCGAAAAGCTTGAATCGATCGGAGACAAGGCATTCTACGGCTGTGCGCTTATTGAAAATGTAGAGCTTCCCGATACTGTTAAGTCGCTTGGCGCATACGCGTTCTATAACTGCAAGAATATCGAGAGCATCTCGCTCGGCAACGCTCTTGAGTCGATTGGCGCGTTCGCATTCTTCGGATGTGACCTTGTGACCGAGCTTGAGCTTCCCGCAAGCCTCAAGACACTCGGAAAGGGAGTTTTCGGATCGCTTGCTATTGAAGAGCTTACGATCCCGAGTGGAGTTGTCGTTATTCCCGAGATGGCTTTCGCAAACTGCAACAAGCTTAAGGACGTAAACTTCTCCGCAAGCCTTACCGCTATCGAAGCGAAGGCGTTCATGAACACCTCGCTTGAGACCTTCAATGTTCCCTCAAGCGTTAAGACGCTCGGCGCGTACGCATTCCAGAACTGCACGCTTCTTAAGAGCATCTCGATAAACGGAAGCGCAAAGCTCATTCCCGAGGGAATGTTCAGCGGATGTACCGCTCTTAAGAGCGTAACTCTTCCGGATACCGTTGAGACCATCGCTCTTTATGCTTTCGAGAACTGTTCTTCTATCGAGAATATCAAGCTTCCCGCTTCGCTTAAGATAATCCAGTATTTCGCGTTCAGAAACTGCTCCTCGCTTAAGAGTATAAACCTTCACGAGACCGGTCTTGAAAGAATGGGTATGGCGGTGTTCAGCAACTGCACGTCTCTTGCAGAGGTGACTATCCCCGCAAGCTGCGTGAGCCTTACGCATGACGAGCCCAAGCTTCCCATAGGCGTTACCGTAAACGGACTCTTCGACGGATGTACCGCTCTTAAGAAGGTCACTATCCTCGGACAGATCGAAACTCTCGGCGCGAAGGCATTTATGGGATGTACCGCACTTGAAGATATAATCCTTCCCGATAGCCTCTTTACAATCGGCGTTGACGCATTCAGAAACTGCCTCAATCTTTCCAGCGTTAAGCTTGGCGCAAACCTCTATGAGGTCGGAAGAGGCGCATTCTTCAACTGCCCCGCACTCACCGAGCTCAGATTCGGTGAAAAGCTCGGTAAGATCGGCGGATATGCGTTCGGATTCCTTGAAAATGACGTTGTTATCGAAGGTATTATCACAAAGCCGGTTGTTAACAAGAACTTCACCGCTTACGGATATCTCGGAAGCCGTGTTTCGGGCGACAAGATCGTTTATAGCGCATTCGATCTTTACGTAAGATCCTACGTCGATATCGACGGAAATGCAGTAAATCACGTGGGACTCGGATTTATCGGCGAGATCAAGACCGAGTACTTCGAGAATTTCGAATATGAGATAATAAAGGACGCTATCGAATATACCGAGACCGTTGTAAATGAAGAGACCGGCGAGGAAGAGATCGTCGTTATCAAAAAGGACGGCGTCAGAATCCTCAAATATAAGGGAAGCGATAAGATCGTCGTTATCCCCGAGATGTTTGACGCAGACAACCTCTTTGTAGTCGAGATCGCAGACGGTGCATTCAAGGGCAACGCAAGCGTCGAGGTGGTCTATATTCCTTCCTGGATAAAGACCGTAGGAAGTGAGGCTTTTGCAAACTGCCCCGCACTCGCAGAGCTTATCTTCGTTGCAACGTCTTACAAGCTTCCCGAGGACGCTCCCGCAGGATCTGTTGCGGGTGAGATCACTCTCGGAAATGACTTCGCCGCAGGCTCGGATAACGTAAAATTCTACGCTCCCGCAGGATCGTATCTCAAGGTGAATGAGAAGACTCTCGGAATCAAGGTCGAGACCAAGATCCCCGATCATACTCCCGTTCCCGAGACTCCCGAGGAGCCCGAGAATCCCGAAGAGCCCGAGAATCCCGAAGAGCCCGAGACCCCCGAGGCTTGATCGTAGCTGAATAAAAAATAAAGTCGATACGGAATCTCCGTATCGACTTTTTGTTTGCTTGCAGTCAGACGCTTCTTCCCATTTCGAAAGCCTCGGTCATAGCAGGGCTACCCACGATCTCTCCCTTTTCATACGCGCCCATTCCGCAGATGACGCCCATTTCCCGTGCCCCCTCTACACAGTCGGCATATCCCCTGAAGCAGGCAAGCGTGGTCTCCGCAGAGGAGAGCTCCTCGTCCGCGGCCGTGACGATGTAGTAAAACTCCTTGTTTTTCACCTCGAGCCAACGAGCAACGGTCCTGTCGATCAGAGTCTTAAGCTGAGCGTCTATGGAATAGAAATATACCGGGCTTGCGAGAACGAGAACGTCGGCGTCGATCATTTTCTGCAGGATCTCAGCCATATCGTCCTTTATGGCGCAGACCCCCGTGCTTTTGCAGGCATAGCATCCGAGGCAGTATCCGATCTTCTTTTCGGCAACACGGATCTTTTCGACCTCGTGACCCGCAAGTATCGCGCCTTTGGCAAATTCGTCGCATAAAATATCGGAATTTCCGTGCTTTCTCGGACTTCCCGAAAGAATCAGAACCTTTTTCATATCTCTGTCTCCCCTTTGTGTGATCGTAAGTGTGGTTTTCCTATTGCATGTTTGAAAAATGTGTGATATAATAATTTATACATTAAAATTCGCATTAAGTCAAGCGATATTTGAAAAACACCTGATATTTTTACCGAAAAGATATTTGATGACCAAATAAATTCTGAAAGAGTAGGAATACTTTATGAAGATCAAAATGCGTGAGATGTCATACGATGACGTTTTGAAGCTGCCCCGCCTGAAGCATAAGAAGCCACTGAAGCCGAGCAGGTTCCTTGCGACCGTCGTTCGCATTATCTCCGACTCGACACTTAAAAAGACCAAATTTTCTTATACGACCGAGCGAATGGAGCTTGTCGGCGATCAGCCCTGTCTCATTTTGATGAATCATTCGAGCTTTACCGATATGAAGCTTGCCTTCGGTATCTTTTATCCGAGACGAATGGGCATCGTTACATCGGTAGACGCCATGTCGGGATTTTTGGGAAAGCTTATGCGCCTTCTCGGATGTACGCCCACGCATAAATACGTATCGGATGCGTCGCTTATCAGCGATATCAAATATATGCTTAAGGAAAATAAGACGAGCGTGCTTATGTACCCCGAGGCCGGATATTCCTTCGACGGACGTACCACGACTCTTCCGCGAGGTCTCGGCGCTCTGCTCAAGCGCCTGAAGGTTCCGGTCGTGACTGTCATTACCAAGGGTGCCTTTCACCGTGATCCGCTTTATAATATGCTTCAGATCCGAGACGTTAAGGTCAGCGCGCACGTAAAATGTATCGCTACGCCCGAGGAGATAAGGGAAAAATCGGTCGAGCAGCTCGACGCGCTTATCGACGAGGCATTTTCCTTTGATAATTTCGCATGGCAGAGGGATAGTAAGATCTCACTTGACGTGCCCTTTCGCGCCGACGGACTGCATAGGATCCTGTATAAATGTCCATGCTGCGGTACTGAAAATCAGACAGAGGGCAAGGGAATACATCTCAGTTGCCACTCATGCGGAATGCGTTGGGAGATGGATGAGTACGGACAGCTTTCTGCACTTAGCGGAGAAACGAAATATTCGCATATTCCCGATTGGTATACGTGGCAAAGAGAATGTGTTCGCCGCGAGCTTGAGGATGGAAGCTATCTTCTTGACGAGGAGGTCGATATCGCCGTTCAGGTGAATCTCGACGGCGTTTGCAATATCGGAAGGGGCCGCCTGAGACACGATCTCGACGGATTTCACTTGACGGGTGCGGACGGAAAGCTCGATTATAAGCAGTCCCCGATATTCTCGCATACTCTCTATTCCGATTATTATTGGTACGAGATCGGCGACGTTATAGGGATCGGAGATAATGAGTTTTCCTATTTCTGCTTCCCGAAAAGCAACGTTTCGGTCACAAAGGTGAGACTCGCTACCGAAGAGCTCTTTAAAATAAAAAAGGCTAAAATGAGAAATGCAGTAAAGGAATGAAAAAGCCCTCCCCTGACTTTTACGGTCGGTGAACTTGAGACTCAATTGCAAAGTGAAACGCACGGGTGCCGAACAGAAAGCATAACAAAGAATCTTGAAATAGCCGCTTGATTTTGTACCAAAGTCTTTCAGCATAAGCAAATCATATTAGTTATTAGTGGCAAACAAAAAAATTCGTCGCGAAATCAATCTAAAAAATATTGGAATCTGCGGAAGCATTGCACACAGCAGGCTAAATCTATATCCGCAGCATACGACCGAACTATAGAAATTCATATTGACTATCGTGAAAAAGCCAACATCGAAAGTAGAGAAGCTTTCAATGTTGGCTTTTTTTCTTGCTTTTTAGATTGCCATGTTTCATCTTCTGAACGAAAAAAGATGCCATCCAATCGGACAGCATCCTTTGAAAACATATAACGCACTATGATAAAATATTAGTTTTTTTCGCAGAGTTCAGCACTCTGTGGATACAGATTATAGCACAAAACTTTTGAAATTGCAATAGGTTTTAGGCGTTTAAACAGAATTTTCATAAAAATTTACATTTTAAAAGGAGGTATCACCCCGGAAACGGGTCGATTTGGGCATTTTCACAAACAAATTCGCCGTCAAATGTTCCGTCTTACCTTGTTGTTTGAAAAAAATCAAATCTGTCATTTAAAATAATATATACCCAATAATTGAAGGAGGACATCATTATGTCAAAAAAAGGCGAAAACATCTACAAACGTAAGGACAAGCGGTGGGAGGCGCGATATATTAAGGCCTACCACCCGGACGGAACACCAAAGTACGGCTATTGCTACGGTAAAACATACCGTGAAGCCAAGCAAAAGGTAACACAGGCAAAGACGGCTCTGCTAACGGAAAAACCGATAGCAACAACTTCGCGCAAACGGCGTTTTGCGTTCTATTGTGATGAATGGTTGCGAATCAATCGTAGCCGCATTAAGGAATCCACCTATGTAAAGTATAGCGGTATTATTGAAAAACATATTAAACCCAAGCTGGGCGGTTGCCTTGTGCAATCGCTGACATCCTTGATTGTAGAGCAGTTCAGCCACGATCTGCTGTATGAGGAGGAGTTATCGCCCAAGACCGTGAAAGATATTTTGACGATGCTGCATTCGGTCATCAAATACACAAGCAGACAGTTCCCGGATCCATTGCCAATGATCGAGATTGCTTATCCAAAGGTTCCGAAAAATGAAATGCGGGTTATGTCCGTAGAAGAACAAACCCGCTTTGTAAAATATTTGCTTGAAGATATGGATGAGTGTAAATTCGGCGTACTACTTGCTCTTGTTACCGGTATGCGGATCGGGGAGGTGTGTGCTCTGCGTTGGGAAAACTTATCCATAAAGGAACAAACGATCAAGGTAAAAGCTACGATGCAACGCCTTCAGAATTTGGATGGGAATGGAGACGCAAAAACAAAAGTTGTTATCAGCGAGCCTAAAAGCGATACCTCCGTCCGAATGATACCCCTAACAGAATATGCAGTCAATCTATGTAAAACCATATTTTGCAGCAATCCTTCCGCATTTGTTTTGACGGGAGAAACAGACCGCTTTATTGAGCCGAGAACGATGCAATACAAATTGGAGCGATATACTGCAAAGTGCGGACTGGAAGGTGTTCATTTTCACACACTCCGCCATACCTTTGCTACTCGTTGCGTTGAAGTGGATTTTGAAATTAAATCCCTCAGTGAGATATTAGGTCACTCCAGTCCCCAAATCACATTAGAGCGATATGTTCATTCCTCCATGGAACTGAAAAGAAGTAATATGAGTAAACTCACAGCAATAGGTTTCTGATTATACGCCGTCAAAAAACTCCGTCCCAAATGAGAAAAAGCCCTTTATCCAAGGGGCTTTTTCTCATATACGGCAGAGTGCTGAACTCTGCGAATATGTTGTGAGGCCGGCAACCTCGTTGGTTCGTAATTATTTGAAAACCGCAGCTTATGGACTGGATGGGGAGTTGTCTGCCTATTTTCTGTTACAAAAATAGCAAATGCTTAACAATACAGAGAAAGGAGGCTATTTCCCGTGAAGCACTATGATGTGCAAAGCCGACTGATTGATCGGACAATCATAGTCATTGCAGAAAACGGTTTGGATAAAACTACGACCAAAGCCATCGTCAAGGGAACGGACATCAACGAAGCATATATTTACCGTTACTTTAGTGATAAAGAGGATCTTCTGTCTCATGTCTTTGACACCCTGGATGAGGAACTCGTCGCTAAAGTAATGCAACACCTTCCGGTGATGTATATGCGGGAGTTGGAATACGAGCTGCGTTGCAGAGTGTTTTTTGAAGCAGTTTGGAAGTTCCTGCTCGGTAACAAGGAAAAGTGCCTGGCGTTCGTTCGGTATTATTATTCGCCGTATTTTACAAAATATTCTGCCGAAAGCCATAAACGCCGCTATGTACCGGTCGTGGAAAAATTCAAGGAAGCCTTCAAGGATGAGGCAGATGTGTGGATGATCCTCAACCACATATTAAACGTAATGCTCGATTTTGCGGTAAAGGCACACAACGGGCAAATGTCAGAAGAGGATCATTACGTCGAGCACGTGTTCCTCGTGATCTACGCCTCGGTAAAACAGTACTTCCGTGAATAGAGGTGAGCGCAACAAGTATGAATTCAAAATTGAAAAAAGCACTGAAGATAGCTTCTAATTCGCTTCTCGTTGTGGTTATTATTCTTGCCATCCTGCTTGTTGGTGTTAGGATCTTCGGTATTGATATCTTGACAGTTCTGTCACCGTCGATGGAGCCGAAGTATCCTACAGGATCACTGATCTACCTTGTGGACGTCGATCCGGCAAAGCTTGAGGTGGATGACGTGATCACCTACCGGATATCCGAAAATACCACGGCCACCCACCGCATCAAGGAGATCATCCCCGATGAGGACGATCCGAGCATTGTCCGCTTCCGCACAAAGGGCGATAACAACGATGACTATGATGGCAGCCTCGTGGAGTTTGAGCAGGTCGAAGGTAAAGTGATCTTCTGTATCCCGCTTCTTGGACATTTGGCTATGTATATCCAACGTCCGCCGGGACTTTACGTTGCCATCGGCACGGCACTTGCAACTATTTTCTTCGTGATGGTCGTGGATACGATCACCGATGATAAAAAGTCAAAAAATAAAAATGAACATAAAGGAGAATCCGACAATGAAAAGATCTAAACCCCTCGTACTAGCACTGTGCGCAATCCTCCTGGCGGTAGGCGCGATCCTCGGAACCGTTGCCTATTTGCAGGATACTGCCTCGGTCGTCAATACATTCACCGTAGGAAACGTACACTTAAAGCTCGATGAAGCTGTGGTGGATGAAAAAGGTGAACCCACCGGCGGCAGAACCGAAACCGGAAATGCGTACCACCTTCTTCCCGGCGAAACCTACACAAAAGACCCCACCGTTACCGTTCTGAAGGGCAGCGATGAATCCTACGTGCGTATGATGCTCACCCTTAACTGCGCCGGTGAATTGGATGCCATTTTTGCTCCCAACGGTGCTGTTCTTACCGAGATCTTCAAGGGCTACGATGCCACCAAGTGGGAATACGTTGATGTGACAAGAGGAAATGATAATACGATCACTTATGAGTTCCGTTATTTCAAGACTGTCAAGCCCGAACAGAATGACGATCTCGTTCTCGAAGCTCTCTTCGATACCGTGACCGTCCCCGACACCATAACCGGCGAGCAGCTTGCAACCATCGCCGATCTGAAGATCACCGTTGAAGCTCACGCAATTCAGGCAACCGGCTTTGCCAGTGCCGATGATGCTTGGACAGCATTCTCTAAATAAACTATGGTTTCACACAGACGGATGAATTCGTGTTCCTCCGCTTGTTGAAATATAAAAACTAAAGAAAGGAGGAACACGAAATATGTATCGCGGAAAATACTCTGCACCCAAGCGCAGTCACCGCCGTAAGGATTCTGCCTTGAAGGCAGCCCTTATGTCCTTTGTGGTCTGCCTCATGATCTTCTCCGTGATCGGCGGCTCTCTTGCGTGGTTGATGACCTCGACCAAACCCATCGTCAACGTATTTACCTACGGCGATATCCGCATAACCCTTACAGAAACGAAGGGTGAGGAACTGACGGACGGACGCTACTTCAAGATGACCCCCGGCAAGGTGATCGAGAAAGACCCGAAGATCTCCGTATTGGCCGACAGTGAAGATTGCTGGCTGTTCGTGAAGATCGAGAAATCCAGCGAC
The DNA here is from genome assembly GCA_017466445.1 of Clostridia bacterium. Classification (GTDB taxonomy): domain Bacteria; phylum Bacillota; class Clostridia; order Oscillospirales; family CAG-272; genus SIG672. Next base: position 12,922 of record JAFTUC010000030.1, on the reverse strand, counting down.
AAGGCGATCGATGATTTCATTGAGTATGCTATTGCCGACGGTTGGACGGCTCTGAATGGCGTTGAAGGCGTATACTACCGCACGGTGGACAACAGTTCTGCGGAACAGACATTCTCTGTACTGAAGGACGATCAGGTCACTGTTAAGGGCAGTGTAACACAGGCAATGCTCCAGGCGCTCAATAGCTCCAACTATCCCAAAATGACCTTCACCGGTTATGCTGTTCAGCGTGACATGAGCATCGATGCCATCGACTCCGCCGCAGAAGCTTGGGCGCTTATCGGCCAAAGCAGCAACTGATCCCGCAGACGGATGTCTGAACAAATCCATGATGTAAAGGGGCGACCCGTTACATAACCAAATTTTATACTATTTTTGAAAGGAAAGATGACCAATGAAACTGAAAAACATTCTTTTGTCAGGTCTCAGCCTCGCCCTCGTTGCGGCTCTCGCTATCGGCGGCACCATTGCATACTTACAGGATTCCGATAGCGACGTAAACGTCATGACCCTTGGAAACGTGTCCATTGCTCAGCATGAGTATGAGCGTGCCACCAACGCAGACGGCTCCTACAAGACTGATGCCACTTACGGCTATGTCCTTAAGGACTTCACACAGGCAAAGCCCCTTTACCCCGCAACTGAGCTCGATGCTAACGGCAACCCCTACAACTACGGTGCAGGTGATTACGGCCCCACCCGTGTAAAAATGTCTCAGGTTGGCTCCCACGGCTCTATGGACGTGTTCGTAAATGAGAACGCTATCGACAAGTTCGTAACCGTTGAGAACACCGGTAAGACCGACGCTTACGTTCGTACGATTATCGCTATGGAAATCGGTTCTTTGACTGAGGCCAGATTTGATGAAGTTATCAGTACGAGCAGCTTCATGACTGCCCAGGGCGTTTGGAAAGTAACCGATATCGGCGTTGTTGAGATTGACGGCAACAATTACTATGTTTCCGAGTACATCTACGAAGGCGCGAAGGATCTGGGCGGCGTTCACGAGAACGGCGTTCTTCCCGCAGGCGACACTACTTATCCCAGCCTTGCTCAGGTCTATATGAAGGCTACTGCAACCAACGAGGATGTTGAGAAGATCGACGGCAACAAGAACGGCACTTACGAGATACTCGTATTCTCGCAGGCTGTTCAGGTTGACGGCTTTGCTGACGCCGAGACCGCTCTGAACGCTGGCTTCGGTGATATCACCACTACCAACCATCCTTGGACTGATGGTGTGAAGGTTCCCGTGACCGTTTCCTCCGCTGATGATATGTATGCTGCTCTGGATGCCGGTGAGAAGGATCTCGTTGTCGTTGGCGCTACCATTGATGAGAACAAATTCAATGGTCGTTACTATAAGGATCGCAACGTTGACTTCGTTGACTGCACCTTCACCGCTCACATGAACTATATGTACATCAACGATGCGACCTTCACCAATTGTACCTTTGATTGTGGAGCAGATAACGCCGCTGTCCACTATGACGAGCTGTTCGGCGACCTGGTATTCAATAACTGCACCTTCAAGTCCGGCAAGATTCAGATCGGTACAAACAAGGATATGACCGCTACTGTAACCTTCAACGACTGCGTGTTCGAAGAGACCACCTCCACCTCCATTTGGTCTGAGAAGGGCATCCGTGTGTACAGCCCCGCTGAGTTCAACAACTGCGAATTCAACAACCGTGTTGTTGTGGCTGGCTCCAACGGCCTGTCCGTCACTTTCGACTCCTGTACTATGAATGGTGGTACTCCTGTCTACTATGTTGACAACACCGACGGCATCATCCGCGGCGGCAACATTCCTGTAGTTACTATCAAATAATTGACCCGTATTAATCCACGCCGTCCTATCCCCTTCGGGGGATAGACGGCAAATACTAAAAGGAGGCATACATATATGTCAAAACTCAAAAAGGTACTCTTGATGTGTACCGCATACGTGCTTGTTGCCGCGCTTGCTATCGGCGGCACCATTGCATACTTACAGGATGACGATAGCGACGTAAACGTAATGACCCTCGGCAATGTGTCCATTGCTCAGCATGAGTATGAGCGTGCAACCAACGCAGACGGCTCCTACAAGACCGATACCATCGACGGTGTAACAAGCTATGTTCTGAAGGACTTCACACAGGGCAAGCCCCTGCTGCCTATCGTTGGTGATCCTAACGAGCCCGGCAACAGCCCCGCTTATGCCGGCTTCGACAACACTATTGTCCGTATGACTCAGGTCGATTCCTACGGCGGTATGCAAGTGTTTGCAGGCAAGAATGCGCAGGATAAGTTTGTGACCGTTGAGAACACCGGCAAGAACGACGCTTATATCCGTACTCTCGTTGCAATTGAGTGTGGAACCGGCAATCCCGCGCTTATCGGAACCGGTGACCGTTGTGTTGCCGCTGATCAAGCAGCAAGCAGCACCATGCCTTGGATCGAGTACGAGATCGGTAAGATCGTAATTGACAACAACACCTACCTCCTCTTCGAGTACGTATACCGTGGAGCAAGCGACGTTAACCGTCACGTAAACGGTATTCTCCCCGCAGGCGATACTACTTATCCCAACCTTTGCCAGGTTTATCTGAAGCACAATGCTACTAACGAGGATATGGTTGCTATCGACGGCAACGGCAACGGCACCCTCGATATCCTCGTTCTCTCTCAGGCTGTTCAGGTTGACGGTTTTGCTGACGCCGAGACCGCTCTGAACGCAGGCTTCGGTGACATCACCGCTACCAATCATCCTTGGGCAAATACCATCGTGGCTGATGAAGTTGGCATTACCGAAGCTGGTACTTACGATCTCAACGGTGACGTATACACCATCGACTCTGCATACTTCCACACTCAGAAGGTTACCGCTCCTGTTACTATTAACGGCAACGGTGCTACTGTAGAAGGTGTTGCTACCTCTGTAGATGCATTCCAGTGGGAAGGCGGCACAATTCCCGCAATGTCTGCTATTTTCTCGTCTGCTGACGGCAGCAAGGTTACTGTAAACGATTTGACCTTCACTGGTACCATGTCTGCTGTTTCTCTTGGACATTATGTTAACAGTAGCTCCAATTGGTATAACACCGAATTCAATAACGTTGATATCGTCAATACTGAAGTTGTTTCTTTCTCTGCCGGTATTTCTCCCGCCGCTTGTGTCTATGGTACCGCGGTTCTTAACAACTGCAACGTTTACGGCACGACTCTCTCTGAACTTGATACCGATCCCATGTGGCCCGTATATGACATTGCTGCTGTTAACTATTCGGATCTTACCGTAAATAACAGCAATATCGGATCCCTCTACATGTGGAATCAGGCAAAGGTTACTGTTGCTGACGGTTCCGATGTTGAAACTGTCATTGTTCGCGGAAATATGAATACCTCCAAGTATGGCCTTACTATCGAGGCCGGTGCTACCGTTGGTGCGATTGATCTTTCCGCTATTGCCAACAAGACAAAGATCAACATTACCATCGAAGATGGCGCAACTGTTGGCAAGATCATTGCTAACGGCGTTGAGTATGCAACCATCACTGATTGGCAGAACGCTTAATAATTGTTATTTTACAGCCCGTCCTATCCCCTCGTGGGATAGGCGGCAATCAAAGGGCATAAGTCTCGTGTTTGTGCCTTTTGATTGCCGGTACAGGCAAATGATCCTGAAATATTCGGGTTAAAATTGGAGATGAAATTTTGAAAACCCTTAAATGGATAGGAATAACCGCGCTTTTGGCAATGCTGACCGTCGTTGCTATCAACGGCTCCCTCGGTGACGAAAGCTCCGACGAAAAGTATTTGTGCATCGTGCAGTCGGAGCTAGAGCGAAGCGGCTCCGGTCTGACAGAGGTAGCCGATGATCGGGAGCTGTTGCTCGTAACCGACGCGGAACTGACAAAGCAATCTGTGCAGCTCAACGAACAGTTTTCTGTGACTGACAAAAAGAATAACACAGTAAACGTAGATCTGTCGGTCAATGCGGATATGTATACCGCCGAGAACGTGCTGGATCACATTGTGGTGATCACCAACACCGGCAATCACGTCGGCTACGTTCGCACCTGGTTTGCTTTTGAGATGGGCGATCTGACCGAGGATGAATTCAAAGCCTCCGTGCTTCTTAACCAAAACTCCACCCGGTGGACTTGGGGAGAATTTACCTACGGTGTTCAGATCGACGGTGAACGTTACGCAGTAGTCTGTGCTGAGTATAAAAACGCACTTGATGTTGGAGCGACCACAGCTCCCAGTCTCCTGCAAATTCTGCTCAAGAGCGATGTGGCAAATGACACCGCCAACAGGCTCGATGGAAACCACGACGGCAAGTACGAGGTTCGTGCCTACAGTCAGGTAGTCAGCGATGACGGCGCTTGGAGTCAAGTGAGCAAACCTTGGGGAATGCAGTAACAAGCAGCTACCCATCGGCTTTCGATGGGCGGTAATCAAAGGGCATAAGCGAGTCTTGTACCTTTTGATTGCCGAAAGGCAAAACGCTTTCTTCGATATAAAGCCTGCATTATCGAAGGAAAGTTAAGACTTAAATGCAGGCAAATATCAAAAGGAGGCATACATATATGTCAAAACTCAAAAAGGTACTCTTGATGTGTACCGCATACGTGCTTGTTGCCGCACTTGCTATCGGCGGCACTATTGCATACTTACAGGATGACGATAGCGACGTAAACGTAATGACACTCGGCAATGTGTCCATTGCTCAGCATGAGTATGAGCGTGCTGTGGATGCCAATGGCGACTATGTTGTGGATAGCAGCGTAGGAGGCTATAAGCTCCAGCCCTTTACTCAGGATAAGCCCTTGTATCCTGCTACTATTCCGACAAACTCCGCTGAGTGGACTTATGAAAGCACCAACGCAATGTTCGAGCAGGTCGGCGCAAACGGCGGCGGAATGAATGTGTTTGTTGAGCCCAACGCAGTCGACAAGTTCGTCTTTGTTGAGAACACCGGCAAGACCGATGCCTATGTCCGTACCCTTATTGCTTTCGAGTCTGGTTCTCTTAGTACTGAAGAATGGGGCAAAGTAGTTAGCACTTCTTACCATTTTTCGTGGGGAAAACCTGTTGTAATCGGCTCCATTACCGTAGAAAACAACAACTACGTAGTGCTGGAGTATACCTATAATGGCAGACCCGACAAGGGCTTCCATGAAAACGGTATTCTTCCCGCAGGTGAAGTTACCCAGTGCAGTTTGGGTCAGGTTTATATGCGCTCCACCGCTACCAACGAGGATGTTGAGAAGATCGACGGCAACAAGAACGGCAAATATGAAATCCTCGTTCTCTCTCAGGCTGTTCAGGCTGACGGCTTTGCTGATGCAAAGACTGCTCTTGATGCCGGCTTCGGTAAGTCCTCTGAAAAGGCTGCTGAGTGGTTTGACGGCGTGATCGTTCCCAGTGTTAAGACTCTTGCGGAACTCCGTGAGGCTATGGCAACCGGCGGCGAATACAAGCTTGCCGCTGATATCAATGTAAGCTCTACCGAGTTACTTTACAAAGCCGATGGCGGTCACAGCGATGGCTCCGCATTTCTGATCAAGGCTGATATGGTACTGGATCTGAATGGTCATAACATTACCGTGGATGCTCCGAGCTATGCTTCTGACGTATTTTTCGTGAACGGTGGTCACAACTTTACCGTCAAGGGAAATGGTACTGTGACTGGTGATTGCGGTATTTTTGTTGCGTATGATGCGGCTACTACAATCAATATCGAAGGTGGCCATTATAAGTGCACCACAAACAACGATATGTTGTATGCAATTTGGGGCAAACTCAATGTAAGCGGCGGTACTTATGAAACTGCTTATTGGAACCTTATTAATATTTATGGACAAGGAAATATCTCGCTTGTCGATGTTTCCGGCGGTTCCTTTAAGAATTGGAATCCTGCATCTTCTCCCGACGGAAATCTTTTGGCTGATGGCTATAAGGTTGTTTCCAACGTGGTTGACGGCATGACTTGGTACACCGTTGTTGCTGAATAATTTGATTTCGTCTTGTCTTCATTAAGTCCACCCATCCCCTTCGGGGGATGGGCGGCAATCAAAGGATACAAATGCGTTTGTGTCTTTTGATTACCGACAATGGATGATTGATATATAGTTCCATAACGCAGGAGGCAGATAAATTTGAGAACAGGCAAAATATTAAGAAGAATAGCGATGCTTCTGTCGCTTGTGATGCTGATCACCTCGACGATTGGCACCACATACTGTTATATCGTGACGAAAACAGACCCGATCACCAACGTATTCGTCCCCGGCGCGACAGGCGTAAGCACTCTGGCGATCAGCAAAACAGTGGAGCATCCCCTGGGTGATGATTATGCCATCCCCGACAATATCCGCTTCGACTTCAACGTCGAACTTGGTGCCTATTATGCAGGCGCAAAACTGAATACTTCCGCCGGAGAAATGACCGTCGACGCAAGCGGCACTCTGAGTGTTACCATCAAGCCCGGTGCAACCTTTGGCATTGAAGGTCTTGAAGAAGGAACGGTTGTAAAGGTAACCGAGAAAATGACATCCCTTGATGGCTTCGCGGTGAAGGGCGATGCGACCAAGACGGTAACCGTAGGTGCAAACGGCACGGCAAGCATCAGCTTCGTAAACACCTACACTCCCGATGCAGTGAAGCCGAGCAATGTCACCGTCGGCGGTGTCAAGGTCTTGGAAGGCCGCCGGTGGCAGGTCGGTGACAGCTTCTCCTTCGTGCTTGAACAGAAAGCCGGAGAGAACTGGACCAAGCTCGGCGAGCAGACCGTAACCTACGATGCAGAAAACGACGATTTCAGCAAGTTTGATTTCAGCGATGTATTCAGGGCTCTGACCTTTGATAAGGTCGGTACATACACCTTTCGCATGAGCGAGATTGTGGGAACACTGGAAAACGTGGACTACGACAAGACCGTCAACCACTTTACCGTTAAGGTGACCGACGTGGACATGGACGGCAAGCTGGAGATCAATACCGCCTCCGGCACCGAGAATGCAGCCGTGACCAAAACAAACGATGGCTACGCAGTTTCCGTGACGTTCAACAATACCTTTGTGCCTCCCGTTGTCCCCGATCCCGATCCCATCACCGTGCAGATCGGCATTGATAAGATCATAAGTAACGTCGGCGAAGCTACTCACGGAAAAGGCGGCTTCCAATTCGTTCTGAAAAACGTTGCTACCTCCGAAAGCTTGGGCGCAACCTCTGACGATAACGGTAAGGCAGCCTTCTCGCTGACATATACAAAGGCAGACATCGGCAAGACCTATACCTTTAAGCTCTCCGAAACAAACCAGGGCTTTGCGGGAATGACCTACGATACGGACGTTCATGAGATCACCGTCACAGTATCTCTAAGCGAAAACAATGAATTGGTCGCAGCTCTCACAATGGATGGCAAGAGCGTGGATGCTTTGAATGCAACGTTTGAGAACACCTACGATGCAGGCACACCCGTGACACCTCCAACCGGAGATAACTCCAACCTCACGCTGTGGTTCATTTTGATGATCGTCAGTAGCTCTTCATTTGTAGCCCTTGTGGTTTACGACAGAAAACGCAGCAGAATTTAACGTTAAGACAGCCCATCCCCTGTTGGGTGGGCTGTCATTTACAAAACAGCATAATCAGAAAATAGCGAGCATATATGGCTAAAAAGATAAGAAAAACGGAATATTTACCATTCGGAACGGGAAACCTTATCCAATGCCAAAATTCTTCGTGCCGTAGAACTCAGCCGTAAAGAAAGCAATAAGAAATAGACGATACCGTCAATCGGTGATCGAAAAAGCCATTCCGTCGCCGTATGTGTCGGAATGGTTTTTTACAAAGGACTGATAAAAATGAGAGAATTTCCATCACTTATCGGGAAACGATTTGGAAAATTAACGGTTGTAGAACAACTACCATCTACCGCATGTGGCCAGCGCAGATGGCTTTGCAAATGCGACTGCGGCGGTGAGCATATCGCCACAAGCGGAAATCTTAACAGCGGTCATTCAACGAATTGCGGTTGTAAGAAATCTCCCGATCTGACGGGAAAAGTATTCGGTCGGCTCACTGTGATCGGACGCTCCGACAAAAGAAACCCTCGTGGTGCTCGAACAACGCCCATGTGGGAGTGTCGTTGCGAGTGCGGCAATATTACTTATAAAGCAACCGATACTCTTACTAGTCCCGACGAAAGTATGTGCCAGGATTGCCAAGGCAAATTTGCAGCGGAAATCGCAAGGAAGTCCGCAGGCTTCGTAGAGGGAACGCAGCTCTCCAAGATCAGGGATATGACTCCCGGTGCCGCCAATACAAGCGGATACCGTGGAATCTATTATGAATCCAAGTTCGACCGATACAGGGCGCAGATCATCTTCCAAAGAAAGAGATATTATTTGGGAACGTACAAGAATATAGAAGATGCTATTAAAGCACGACAACGTGCAGAGGAAGATCTGTATGGAGCGTTCCTTGAAAAGGTCGGAGCCGCAAATGAACAAGGTTAAAGATCTGAAAAATCAACGCTTCGGGCAGTTGACTGTGATCGGAGATTATATCACGATAAACAATACCCGCAACCGTCAGGAACGCAAGTGGTTGTGTCTCTGTGATTGCGGTACAGAGAAATACATATTGGAGCGCAGCTTGCTTTACGGTGGAACCAAGAGCTGTGGATGCTTGGCACGGATAAACAGCGCTAAAGCTAGTGCATACGATCTGCACGGCAAGACCTTCGGTGAGCTTGAAGTGCTGAATATAGCCAAGGATCATCCAAAGGACGCTCGTGGCGGTGTATGGTGGCATTGCAGATGCTCCTGCGGGAATGAGATAGATGTGCTTGCCTCGCTGCTTGTGACAGGCAGAAAAGCGCATTGTGGCTGCAAGGCAGACCCTCAGTATTACTCTGTAGATATTACCGACCGACAGTTCGGACACTTAACAGCAAAATATCCTCTTAAAGACCGTGATCGCAAGGGAAGTGTCGTTTGGCATTGCAAGTGCGAGTGCGGAAACGAGGTGAACATCCCATATAACTGGCTGATGTATAGCGGAATGCAGAGCTGCGGGTGTCAGCGCCGTGAGCATGAACAAAGCCTATCTACTTACTTAACCCACGTAAACGGCACATCACTGGATATGATTCGCAGCAAAAAAGTCCCCAATGATAATACCACCGGCTATCGTGGCGTGTACCTTATTAAGGGCAAGTATGTAGCAAAGATCGTGTTTCAGAAAAAAGCATACTATCTCGGCGTATATGACAATATTGAGGAAGCAGCCGAAGCTCGGAAAGAAGCCGAGGAACTGCTCTTTGACGGAGCTGCAGCACATTATGAGCGATGGAAGATAAAAGCAGATGCCGATCCCGAATGGGCAGCGAATAATCCTGTGGAAATCATCGTATCAAAGAAAAACTCAAGCGAGCTGTCGGTTGTATTTTTACCGTTGATAGTCTAAAAACTGCGATCCCACTACAGTACTTTCCCGACCGCCGAGCTATCGGCGGTCAATTTTTCGCGGTACGACAGTAGATACGACACCTCTGACAGCCCGAAAACAATGGGAAAATTGGAATTTCTCAATTCCCCCTCTTTTTCCCCCTTTTTAGAATGATAAAAAAGATGATACTCTTTTTCGTTATGATAAGGGGTAGATCCCCCTACTTCCGAAATGAGGAAGTGGGACAATCATAGAGCAATGCTATCCCTGTCATTCCGAAAGGAAGGTTAACCCGCCATACCGAAAACGAGGTTCCGGCATCATTTGAAAATGAACGGATAAATCCGTCATAAATCAAAAATAAATCTGCAAGGCTTTTTCAAATGACGGTCATTCATTCCCATTAAAGAGAAAGATCCGCAAATCGGGCACCGGATGCATCTATCAAATTAACGATCACCTTTGGGAAGGCAGCTTCTATCCAAGACTGCCAAGCGGCAAGCGCAAGAAGTTCAACGTCTACGCCGAATCCCGAGACCAATGCGAAGCCAAGCTCGCCGAAATGATCGCCCAAAAGAAAGCGGAGATTGCAGAGGAAAAAGCGAAACTAAAAGAGGGCGCCGAATACCCGTGTTTCTACCGAGCGCGTCGCTCTGAGGTCTTACAACTGTATCGTCAACAGAAATGCTGTCAAGAGACTTGTCCGCTGTCGGCTTGTAGCCGTATTCGTAGGTGTGTGTAATACCGTTAACCGTGATCGTCTTGCTGTCCAGAGTGTTGTCCTGTTCATCGTAAGTGAAAGCTTCGCTATGATCGGGTGCAGTAACAGAGGTTACCTTGCCCTTGTCGTCGTAGGTAAGCGTAGTTTCTCCGCTGACGCTATCAACCGTCTTGGTAAGCTGCCGATCGGCATCGTAAGTGTTGGTTACTGTCTTGTTTCCAATCGTGTTCTTGGTCACATTGCCGTGTGCATTCTTAATGCTCGTTGCAATCGTTCCATCTGCCATGGTTGCGGTTACCTTTTCGAAAAAAACACCGCACTTGGCGGAATTCCGAGGAATTCTTTCAAGTGCGGAGAGAAAATTTGCTTGGTAATATTACAAGGCCTGAATTATTCCAATATACAAACCTGTAAGTAAAAACCAAATAATACTGAACAAATGTGCAAATTCACTTTCTAATAGTCCACCTATTGCAATCCCAATTTGATATGAATTGAAGCACCAATATAATACATAAAGCAACAAAACAATGTAAATTAACACAAGATTAATCGCAAAGGGGACAACCTTGTAAATTTTTAGTGGATAATCTCTGTTATTTTTCCTTAACAGAATTTTCCTGAATATAGAATTGTCTTTTACAATGAGCTTTTCGTTCCCAGAAAAGTGCAATCCACCTTGGATTTGAGTTGCAAAAATTCGTGTAAGTAATAATGTTAAAATTACTACCAAAAGTAAATAATATTTGCTCATATGCGAAGTTCCTTTCGTTAAAAATACAGCTCTCTTACCTTGTTCACGCCGCTATTAACCAATGGTGTCAGGAGTGCTATACCGAGTGTGGAAATGTTTATCTTAACAGCACCTTGAATAAAAGCTTTTTTGATGCCTTGGTTAACTGCTGTTTGGATAGCTTCTCCATATAGATTATTAACAAGTGTGATTTGCTTGCTTCCTAATCCATATTTTTGTGCAGTCGTAATCAAAGCTTTGAAGCCTTGTGCAGCTCGCCCCGTCATGTTGTCGTAAATCGATGCGATGGATTTTAGGTTTTTTGCTCCTGCACCACTAATGGCGCCGCCAATTCCACCCATTACTGTTGCAATGATAGCACCTTGCCAAGTCATTGCTTCTCCGTGGAACGCTGAATCAATAGCATATTGACCAAGACCCATAGCTGTTCCGATTCCGACAGAGGTAATAAAGGGTATTCCTGTCGCAGCCAACGCAACAGATGCAGCCGCGAATAGTCCGTCAACTAAAACCTGACCGACGCTAATATTGTTCCATCCATACTGCAATCCTTGAGATACTGTACTGACTGTTGCACCAACGGCAAATGCAATTAAGCATCCGATAAGGATTGTTGAAATTGCAAAGTTTCCTTCGCTGTCTACTCGATTTACAGGATTATTCCTACAATACGCATACAGATTCAATCCGTTAATGGAATCAGGATCAAGGTACGAAAGATCGTCAATGGTCATGAAGCGACCGGTTTCGGGATCGTAATATCTTGTCTTGAGGAAATAGAATCCAGTTTCGGTATCAAAGTAGTAAGAACGGTATCTGAAGGGGTTGAGAATACCAATGTGGTTGCTGTCCGTAATCTCGGAACCATCTGCATTGAGAAGCTTACACTTGCCCCAAGCATCGTACTTATATTTTACCACAACTGCTCCGGTATTGTCAAGTAGAGCGACAATATTTGCCTGTGCATCCTTGCGATAAAAATATGTTTGTGTGCCATGCTTTACTGCGAACAATCCAGTATGGTCATACAAGAACTCCAAGCCGTTGCTTTGCTTGATGAGATTGCCGTTGAAATCGTAAGTAAATGTGATGCTATTCTTTGCCGTTCTGCGACCTCTTGCATCATAGCTAAAGGTGTTGCCGTCGAATGCAGTCAACTGTCTGCCATATTCCCAAGTAGCCGCCTTGCCTCTGTAAGTCGTCGGGTTGCCAATTACATCATACACAAACGCTTCGCCATCGTAGGACATCAACTGGTCGCTGTTATCGGCGTAGGTGTAGAGCTTGCAAGTTCCATTCAGAAGGTGCAACTCGCTTATAGGCGCCCTCAAAATTTGTGTCAAAAATGGCAAATACCATCGAAGACGATTGAAAAGTGCATAGAAATATGATATAATAAACTCGCTGATAAATAAGATTTGACAGAGAGGTGTAAGAGATATGTGGCCATATGAAAGTGTCACAAGACAAGAATTTGAATCAATTAAAGATGTTGTAGAAACATATATAGTAATGCTTGGCGGAAATAAAGTATCTATTGAATTGCCTTATGAACAAAGAACACGTTCGTATGTAGGAAATGATTTTGTAGAAAACATTTCTACAAGGCCAGTCTTTGAATATAAAGGCGAGTATTACCGAGTGGATGAAGTTTGTTTTCCAGGTAAGCCATTTATTGTCATAGAATATGGAACGTATGAGGAACTTATCAATAATGTTATGGATGAAGCTGACCCTTTCCCATATGATTTGACAGAGGATGAATTACTGAAAGAGGTAAAATATTCTTTGGGAATCGAACCGTATCCTGAGAATTATTAAAGACCGTGATTATATTTTTTCGCTAAATTTCAATAAGTTGAACAATTAGGAAAATAAAAACTTGTGGAGGAGAACACATATGAAATACAAAGGAACTCTTATTGTTGTTAAAGATTGTAACCGTGCGTTAAAGTTCTATCGTGATATGTTCGGGCTTCAACTGCTTCAAGACAACGATG